>JBOGHK010000060.1:0-36115 GCA_050744325.1 Acidimicrobiales bacterium | reverse complement strand
GCCGGTCGACGCGGCGGGCGGCCGCGGCGCCGCCGACTGGTCGGTGCAGTCGCCGGACGGTCTGGCCGACGCCATGCTCGCGGCCTACCGGGCGCCGGATCGGGCCGAGCGCGTGGCCGCCGCGCAGCGCTGGGCCGAGGGCTTCCGTCTGGACGCCGTCGCGCGACAGCTCGGCGACCTGCTCCAGGACCATGCGGCGCGCCGCCAGCAGTCCCCGGTGTCCGGGGACACCTCAGGCCGCTCCGGAGCCGGGGACCGCCAGGAGCGTCACAGGACGGAGCGGTCGTGACGGCCGGCGAGCTCGAGCGCGGCGTGTTCGTCGTCTCCATCGACACCGAGCTGGCCTGGGGGTTGGCCCACCGGCGCAACGGCTCGGGTCGGGTCGACCCGGACGCGATCGCCGCCCACGACCTCGACCGCGAGCGTGAGGTGATCGAGGCGATGCTCGACGTGTTCACCCGCCACGAGATCGCCGCCACATGGGCCATCGTGGGCCACCTGTTCCTGGACCACTGCACGCCGGGAGCGGACGGCCGACCCCATCCCGAGGTCGTCCGGCCGTCCTACCCCTGGCTCGACGGCGACTGGTTCGACATCGATCCCAGTGCCTCGCATGAAGAGGCACCGTTCTACTACGGCCGCGACATCGTCGAGCGGATCGCGGCGTGCCCGGTCGCCCAGGAGATCGCCAGCCACGGGTTCTCCCACGTCATGGCCGGGGAGCCCGGATGCAGCGCCGCGGTCTTCGCGTCCGAGCTGGCGGCCAGCCAGGCGGTCGCCGCCCGGCGTGGCCTTCAGCTCCGGTCGTTCGTCTATCCGCGGAACTCGATCGGACACCGCGACGAGCTGGTGGCAGCAGGATTCAGCAGCTATCGCGGCAGCCGACCGGCGGCGTTCGCCGCGTCGTCGCGCTGGTCTCGCCGAGCTCGAGCGCTGGTCGACTGCATGCGCCCGTCTGCCGGGTCGGCGGTGGTCCCGACCCGCGAGGCGAGTGGGTTGTGGAACATCCCGCAGACCTACATCTTCGCCCCGGCGAGCAGCCGGCGTCGGTTGCCGCCCGCACTATGGGTGCGCCAGCCGCTGGTCCGGCTACGCCAGGCGGCCCGCGAGCGATCGTTGTTCCACCTGTGGTTCCACCCCTACAACGTGACTGCCGCGCCCGAGCGGGCGCTCGACGCGCTGGAGCGCCTCTGCCGCGCGGCGTCCGTGCTCCGTGACCAGCGTCGGCTCGACGTCGTGACCATGGCGCAGCTCAGCGACCGGCTCAGCGGTCTCAGCCGGGCGTGACGCTGGCGTTCCAGTCGGAGCGGCCATCGCCCTCGCCACCCAGCGGGCGGAGCATCACCGAGCCGTTGACCGCGTCGACCACCCGGATCTCGGAGTCGGCCCGAACATCGTCGCTCAGCCAGAAGGCGTTGCCGTCGAAGGCGCAGTCGCGGAACTCGTAGAGCTGGCGCATCCCGCCGCCCTCGAAGCCGACCTGGGCGACCGACCCACCGAGGAACGTGCACCCGGTGACGGGTGTGGGGACCTCGCCCTCCAGGGAGGGGTTGCTGATGTCGACGGCGTAGTCGGTCAAGCCAGCCTGGTCGACGTACATCCCTTCGTAGGTGATGCCGTTGCCCGGGCCCCCGCCGGCGTTGGTGGCCTCCACGAACAACCCCGTCTCGCTGCACGCGTAGACGACGCTGTCGCGGTACGACACGGCGTTGGTGTAAGCACCCGCCCGGATGCCGTGCCGGCAGTGGTAGGCGGTGAAGCGGTCGATGACCGTCCGCGGCGCGTTGTTCTGCCAGTAGTAGATCCCGGAGTAGCTGTTGTTGTGGGTCAGGTTGTCCTCGAAGATCCAGATGTTGTGGTCGTTCGAGCCGGCGTCCCACCGGAAGCCGCACGCGCTCAGCGCGTCACCCTCGACACCGGACGCCACGCACCCCCTGGCCTGGTTCCCCTCTCCGGCCCCGACCAGGAAGCCACTGGTGTCGTGGGGTGTCGCACCCGACCGGACGTAGCTCGCGACACATCGCTCGTAGATCACGTCGTGGCTGGGAGGGGCCTCGGTCGACGAGCCCAGGTCCCACCAGTAGGCGTCCTCGACGTTGTCGTGGACCACGCAGTCGCCCAGCGCGACACCGTTGGACAGGTGCACCACGAACGCGTGGTTGCCGCCGTCCAGCGCGACCGCACCGTCCACCGTCGAACCCCGCACGCCGTCGTCGCACATGTGGAAGTGCAGTGCATACCGCCCGAGCACCCCCTCGTCGCCCTGGCGCGGGCCGAGGTGGCGCAGGCCGACCCAGCCGAGCTCCTGCGGCTGTTGGGCGTGGAGCAGGATGACGTGTGCCCGGCCATCGGGGGCACCCTCGATGCGCACGTTGCGGCCCACGTTCAGCACCTCGGGCCGGTGGGTCACGCCATCGCGCACGGTCACGAAGGGATGCGGGTGCTCGATCGGCTGGTCCAACGTGACCTGGTTGCCGGCGATCGCAGTGACGACCCGGCGGTCGTGGTGCCGCCAGTGGCCGTCGACGGTCGCCGGCTCGGTCGGCGTGATCACCACCTCGTCGCGGAGCTGCCAGCCGGTGGCGTCCTCGACGGTGATGGTGGTGGCGCCGGAGGCGGCCTCGGCGCTCAGGTGGGTCCACGCGGTCTTGGGGGCACCGAACAGGTCGAGCAGGCCGGCGCCGATCACCCACACGCCGACGTCGCTGTCCAGGGGCTCCATGGTGTGGTCGCCCACGAAGGCGGCCTCGTCGACGCCGACGAACGACAACAGGTGATGGACCGCCGGGCTCTCCGGCCGCATGCGCAGAGTGCCCTCGACCACCACGTTGCCGGTGGTGCTGAGCGTGTGGCTCACCGCGGGGTCGTAGCTGAGCTGGCCGTTCGGCCGGATCTGCACCCCGGCCACCTGGGTGTCGACGTCGAGGACGATCGCGCGCTCGATGACCGCGACGTCGGCCGCGCCGGGGAGGGTGCCGCCCCAGCTGGCGGGGTCGCTCCACAGCAGCGGGGCCGGCGGCTCGGTAGTGGGCGGCTCCGGTGCGGGCGCCTCGGTGCCGTGGTGGGTGGAGTGGGGTTGCTGTGGCGGCTCACGCTGTGACGAGGTCGGGTCGAACCACACCTGGCGCCCCACCAGCCCCAGGCCGACGACCCCACCACCACCGATGATGCCGAGCGCCTTGCGCCGGCTCAGGGGGCGCCGGCGCGACTCGAGGTCGGGCCCGCCAGGTGGCCCCACCGGCCCCTCGCCCGGCGGCACCAGTGGCCCTTCGCCTGGTGGGACCAGGCGCCTGATGTCATCGCTGTCGGCCTTGTCGTCGCGATCCATCGCCATGTCCACGCCCGCCTTTGCCCCGGTCCCGTGTCACCGCCCTCAGGTGTCCGGCTGTAACTAGTGCCGTGGCACTAGACCCTAGTACCGCGCCTCGGCCCGACGCCCTGCGCGGCGTGCAGCCGCGCTGGGTGGTCCGCTGCCGGGCGCCGCCATGCACGACCCCGGGAGGGTCCCGCTCAGAACAGCTCGATGTCGCCGAGGGCCAGGTCCCATCCGGTGCTCGGGGGCGGGGTGGTCTCGCCGACGGCCCGCCACACCAGCGTGGGGCCCTGCCCGGGCACGGGAAGGAAGCCGAGGCTCGGCCGCGCCGGCCCCAACATCACCGCGTGGTCAGCGCTGCTGCCGCGCAGCACCTGACCGAGCAGGCGCCGGGTCAGACCGCGGTCGTTCCCCGGCACGAGCACCTCGCAGATGGCGGCCTCGGTCGCCCCGCCGCGGCGGCGCAGGCGGAAGATGACCAGGCCGTCGGCGAGCCCGCCGGGTGCGGCGACGGCCCGGTACCGCAGCGGCGGGAACCCGTAGCGCCACCGCAGGTAGCCGGGGCTGCGGCGGGTGCGCAGCCGGGAGCCGTCGTCTGCGTGCGCGGACGCGCCGGTCCTCGGGCTGCCGGCGTCGGTGCCGGTGTCGGCATCGGCACGGGCCGGCTGGTTCGTGACGTCGGCACGCGTGCTGTCGGGTCGCTCGGCGGCAAGGGGCCCACCCGGTGCCCGGGGGCCCAGCCGGTCGAGCAGGGTGGCGACCGCCGTCTCGTCGGCCAGCGCCTCGGGCGCAGGGAGCCCGGTCGAGCAGCCCGTGGACCACTTGTCGGCCGGGGTCCGCGCCCGGGCGAGCCGGACCAGCGACAGTGGTGAGCGAGGCCGCGCCGCGACGGCCAGCCGGTCCACCAGGCGCCATCCCATCTTGAGGTAGCCCGGCCGGCTGTTGTCGTTGGGGGTGTTGAACACGAACGCCACCCCCAGCTCCATCAGCTCGTCCAACGCGTGGTAGGTCAGCTTCGAGAAGATGCCGCGCCCCTGGTAGTCGGGGTGGGTGGCGGTGTCGACCGCCCGCACGGCGTCGACCGTTGCGTCGTCGCGGGCGAACTGCCATCGCAGGAAGGTGCGGAAGCCCACCACCCGGCCGTCCTCGATCGCGACCCAGGCCGGCGACGGGCCGAACGGGTTCTCGCGGTGCTTCCACGCGAAGAACCGCGTGTACTGCTCGTCGGGCACCCACCCCATCGACGCCTGCAGCAGTGCCAGCACCGCATCGTCGTCGTCCGCCGTCGCCGCTCGGATCTCCACCGGCGGGAAGCTACCGGAACCGGCCGCCGGGGGTCCCGGCGTTGCCTTGTTCCTCTGTCGTGATCCTCGCGACGGTCGAGTGCCTGGAACGGAACGTCAGCCGAGCGCCTGGGTGATCGAGTAGATGCCCAGGCCCGCGAGGCCGCCGATCAGCGTGCCGTTGATCCGGATGAACTGCAGGTCGGGGCCGAGCAGCAGTTCCAGGTGCCCGGCGGCCTCGCGGCCGTCCCAGCGGGCGATGGTGCCGCTGACCACTGCGGCGATCTCGGCGTGGAACTGCTCGCTGACGTAGCGGGCAGCCGCCTCGACCGATCGGTCGACCCGGGCGGCGAGCGCCGGGTCGTCCTGGAGCCGGGCACCGAACGCGGCGATCGCCTCGGCGAGCCGCTGCCTCAGGGGCGCGTCCGGGTCGTCGGCCATCGAGCGCAGCGATGCCTTGACATCCCGCCACACCGCGGCGGCCAGCTGACGCACCGCGGGCTGGTCGAGCAGGTCGTGCTTGAGGGCCTCGCCGCGGTCGCGCAGCGCGGCCGACGTGCGGAGATGCACTGCGAAGCGGCGGATCCGGGCGTCGAACTCGTGTCGCAGGTCGTGGTCGGGGTCGTCCGCGACCTCGTGCAACAGCCGGTGGATGCCGTCGACCAGCCGGTCGAACACCCGGGCCTCCACGGCGTCGGGCAGCCACCACGGTGCCTGGTCGCCGAACCGCTCGCGCAGGTCGTCGCGGTTGTCGTGGAGGAACCGGTCGGCCCCGCGCAGCATGACGTCCAGGACCTGCTGGTGGCGTTGGTCCTGCGTCAGCAGGTCGAGCGCCTGGCCGGTCACCGGCGCCAGCGGCATGGCGTCGATGCGTGCCCGCACCGCGTCCTCCAGCGCCCGGTGGACGTCGTCATCACGCAACAGGTCGGCGACGTTCGCCGCGGCGTCCACCAGGTGCCCGGCGACCCGTGCCGCGTTGTCGGGCTCGGCCAGCCAGGCTGCGGCCCGTGCCGCCGGCCGGGCATCACGGACGCGGTCGATGATCGCGTCCCGGGTCAGCAGGTTGTCCTGGACGAACTGGCCCAGCGTCTCGCCGAAGCTGTCCTTGCGCTCGGGGATGATCGCCGTGTGGGGCACCGGGATCCCGAGCGGATGGCGGAACAGCGCGGTGACTGCGAACCAGTCGGCCAGCCCTCCGACCATCGCTGCCTCGAGGCCGGCAGTCACGTAGCCGGACCAACCGTCGCGGTCGGTCAGCAGCGCGACGGCCACGAGCACCACGAACACCGCGATCAGCAGGCCGGTCGCCTGCCGCCGCGCTCGGCCGAGACGTGCCTGCCGGACATGGACCGAAGCCATGGCCGTGGTCTACCCCAGCGCCCCACCCGTGAGGCGAGACAACCCCGCTAGTCGTCGACGGCCACGGCGACGGACTTGCAGCGCAGTTCCCAGGCCGCGACGTAAGTGTCGTAGACGTCCTCGGCGCTGGTTCCCGCGGGGAGGTGGATGGTCGTGGCCACGGCCTCGTCGAGGCACGATTGCGCGGCTGCGGCCATCGTCAGCTGTGCGGTGGGGTTGGTGCCGCCGGCGGGGTCTATCCCGGGGGACGCACCCACCAGCGGCCCGGTGTGGGGGGTCGGCCCGATGGCGGTGCTGGTTGTGTTGCGCAAGAGGTGCACTTCGGCGACCCGGTCGGCGAGCGCGGCCCAATCGCCGGTGGTCACGCTGCGCACGTCGACGCTGGTGAACCGGCGTAGGTACTCGGGATCGGCGTACCGGGAACGACCACGGGCGATGGCGGGACAGGGACCGCGCTGCACCGCGAGCTCGACCGACGCCAGCTTGGCGACGTAGTGCATGTAGGCCAGCGTCTCCTGGGCGATCACCTGGGCCTGCAGGCTGTCGTAGGCCACGCCGGCCGCGTCGAGCAGGTCGGCCAACCCGCATACTCCGACGCCGACCTTGCGGTTGGCCCGGGTCAGCTCGCTGGACAGCACGGTCGGATGCAGTGACAACCCGATCTCGACGGCGTCGTCGAGCGCCCGGGCCAACGTGTACACCGCCTCGGCCAGCCCGTCGAAGTCGACCGGCACGCTGCTGCCTCCGGCGGCCGCACGAAACGCGCCAGGACCACAGCCACGCCAGCCCCCAGGCTCTGTTGTCAGTGGCCGGTGAAGGCGGCCCAGGTTGACCTGCCCGAACACGCAGGTCTCACCCGTGAGAAGGCCGATCTCGGTGCTAGGCCCGGTCGACGTGTAGGGGCCGAGCAGGGGGGTGGGGTTGGTCTCCTCCATGCGATCGGTGAACACCAGCGCCGGCTCCGCGCAGTCGTGCGCCGACCCGGCCGCCGCCAACAGCAGGGCCCGTTCGCGGTCGTCCCGCCGCAGCGCGGCCTTCATCTCGGCGTCGCTGACCCGCAGTGCGATGTTGAACCGCCAGACCTCGCCCTCGGTGTCTGCGGCCACCTTGCTCGCGACGAACTCCTCGGCGCGTGGGTGGGACAGCGACAGCAGGGCGATGTTGCCCACCAGCGGGTCGGCGGAGCCTGCGGGCAGCGTCGCCGCGTTCGGAGTCGGCGCCGCGGCCCGGCCTGTGACGGTGGTGCCGCGGCCACCGCCGAGGCCGGGCCCGACGGCCGCGACGTAGTTGAGGTACTGCAACATCGCCAGCGGGTCTTCCAGCCCGTCCAGGTTGAACCCCGTGCCCATCCCCGCTTGGTGGTAGCGGTCGACGACGGCCTGGATCGTCCGCAGTTCGCTGCGCAGGTTCACCGGCGGGGCGGCGCAGGTCGCCAGCGGGCGGGGCGGGCCTCGGCCAGCGTTGGCCATGATCGTGGGGGAGAGCACGATCCTGCCCGCGTCCAACTCCTGGCCGAGGCGCCGCTCGAAGTCGGCGGATTCCTGGGGGTTGTTGCCCGTGACGTGTCGCTCGACCGCGCCGAGCGCGGTGACCACCCGACTCACCATCGCATCGGCGGTCTCGTCGGCCGACGTCATCCCTCCGTGGCGGAGGTACGACTCGATCGTGGGGGTGCTGGGGAACATCGACCGGTACAAGCCTGGCCTTCATGGGCCTTGGTTTCCTGGGTCCTTCAGCAGACCGCTTATCTCGTGCGTGCAGCTAGCAGGAATTGGGCTCACGGTCTGTTCACGCACGGTCACGCCGGGGAATAGGGGGATTATCGGCGTCGAGCAGACGGGAGGGGGTCATGGCGACGGGTAGCCACAGCCCGTCGGGAGGCAGCGAGACCGCATCCCCACAGAACGTCTTCGCCGCCGAGATCAAGCGGTGGCGCGATGTCCGCGGCTGGTCGCGCACCGCGCTGGCCAAGCAGATGGGCTACGACCGCTCGTACGTCTCCAAGGTCGAGTCCGGGGCCGAGCGGCCGTCACGCGAGTTCGCCTTCCACGCCGAAGCGGCGCTGCGCGCCGGCGGCGCGATCCGCCGGGCGTTCAGCGAGTACCGGGCGTCCCACGAACGCGCCCGCCTTCGTCCCACGGTCCCGAGCGAGAACGTCGAGGGCTTGGGCAGCCTGGTGGTCGACCACGACGACGCGACGCTCAGCTACGACCGTGGCACCTACCGCCTGACCCAGCGTCGGCGGCTGGTCAACGGCGGCGCCGAGCCGATCAGCCGCTACCTGATCCGCATCTCGGTCGACCGCTACCCCGACGACCCCGAGCGCTCCAACGACCTGTACAGCGCCCATCCGTTGGCGTGGGAGGAGATCAAACTGCGGGCGTGGCACGGCGAGGGCCGGGTCGAGCCGATGGAGTGGCGGGTCCACCACGACCGTGAGGCGTTCAAGGAGGTGTGGCTGATCTTCGCCAACGACTCGGGCCGGTTCCCGCTCTACCCGGGCGAGAGCTGCTGGATCGAGTACGAGTACACGGTGGCCGACGAGCACTGGGGCTACTGGTTCCAGCGCGCCATCCGGCTACCGACCCGCCGCTTGTCGGTGCGCCTCGACTTCCCCGCCGACCTCGAGCCCGTGGTCTGGGGGTTGTACACGTCGATGACCGCCGAGTCGATGCCGTTCCCCACGGCTATCGAGCGCACCAGCCTCGACGGGCGGGCGGTGTTCTCGTGGGCGACGCACGATCCGCCGCTGCACGGCCGCTACCGCCTCGAGTGGGACTTCCGCAGCCGGCGGGCCCGCGAGCGTCCGGAGCCGGCCGAGAGCCCGGCCGAGACCATGCGCGCGCTCGGGATCCTGCAGCGCGACGACCCGCACCTGCACCGCACCCCTCGCACGTTCTCGCTCCCGGACGAGGCCGACGAGGGGCGGCGGGTGCTGGCGGCGCTGCGGTCGGCCGCGGAGCGGGTGTCCGAGGTCCACGTGTTCGGCAAGGGCCTGGGTGTCGCCGCGCCGCAGATCGGGATCGACCGGGCCGCCGTGATCGTCGTGCCCACCGGGCTGGTCGATGCGGGCGACGGCGACGACCTGGCGGACATGGCCATCGAGCTGCTGAACCCCCGGGTGATCGAGGCCAGCCGCGAGACGGACGAGCAGTACGAAGGCTGCCTGAGCTTCTTCGACGTGCGTGGTCTCGTGCCGCGGCCGCTGGTGATCCACGTCGAACATCAGGACCTCGCGGGCCGGCGCAGGATCACCGTGTTCGAACGCAGCGTGGCCCGCCTGGTGGCCCACGAGATCGACCACCTGCAGGGCGAGCTGTACACCGATCGCATGCGCCCCGATTCCGAGCTCATCCCCGTCGAGCAGTACCGCGGCACCGGCCGCAGCTGGGTGTACTGAGTTTCGTCGGTGAAGGGGACGCTGGGGGCTCCGGCGGAGCCTCGGCTCCCCAGACTCCCCCGCCGCCTGGCGGAGAACCCGCGTAGCCTTACGGCCGTGGACGGACGGGGCGCGGCGCTCAGGCTGCTCAAGGTCGCTGCAGCGGCCGGCGACCACCTGCGGCCGCGGCGCCGGGGCGTCGTGGTGCTGATCTATCACCGGGTCGGCGGGGGGGCGCGCAGCGAGATCGACCTGCCGGCTGCGGAGTTCGAGCGGCAGATGGCGTGGTTGGCGGAGTCCGGCCGGGTCATCGGCGTCGACGACGCGGTCGATGTGCTCGACGCACCCGAGGCTGCCGACCCCTCGGATCTGTCGTTGGTCCCCGCACTCAACCCGGTGGTGGTCACCTTCGACGACGGCACGGCCGACCTGGCCGAGGTCGCGCTACCGATCCTGGTCCGTTACGAGGTGCCGGCCACGGTCTACCTGGCGACCAGGCACATCGACGAGCAGATCCCGTGGCCTGCGGGCGGCGTCCCACTCTCCTGGACGGGCGCGCAGGAGATGGTGGCGTCCGGGATGATCACGGTCGGCTCGCACACGCACAGCCACGCCCTGATGGACCGGCTGAGCCCGGACGACGCCGCCGACGAGCTCGGCCGTTCCAAGCAGCTGATCGAGGACAAGCTCGGCGTCGCGGCACAGCACTTCGCCTACCCGAAGGCGGTGGCGCCGACGTCGCCGGAGGTCGAGGCGCTGGTGCGCGACCGCTTCCGATCGGCAACGTTGGCCGGCAACCGCCCGAACGTCTACGGGCACACCGACCTGCACCGCCTCAGTCGGACGCCGATCCAGGTGAGCGACGGGCAGCGCTTCTTCCGCCACAAGGCAGTGGGCGGCATGGCCTTGGAGGACACCGTCCGCCGGGCCGTCAACAACCGCCGCTATCGCGATCTCTAGCGTTCTGGCCGCGTTCAGGCCCGGATCCGGGTTCGAGCGCGACCAGAACGATCTCTCATCCGCTCGCGGCACGGCACCGAACAGTCGACATGCGAGTTGGACGACTGGAACTGACGCTGCGGGAGGCGAAGCCCAAGCCGAAGCCCGCGGAGCACGAGACCGAGCCCGCCGGGCCGCTGCAGCGGATCCGGCGCCTGACCCGCCGCCGCGCCCTGGGGATCCTGGCCATCGCCGGGCTCGTCGGCCTGCCCGGGACGGTGGCTGCCACCCAGATGATGGGCGGCGACGCCGAGCTGGCGATGTCCGAGGAGGATTGGGGAGCCAGCATCCTCGACGCCGAGGACGCCGACTTCGTCGAGGCCAACTGGGAACGGGCCATGGACATCGAGCCCATCTACGACGAGGGCCTCGACCTCGAGGACGAAGACATGGAGCCGCTTGCGGGGGCGCTCGGCGACAACGGCATCCCCGAGATCGCGCTGGACGCCTACTACAGCGCCGAGGATGCGGTCGCCGCCACGGACCCCGAGGGTGGTGCGCCCTGGTCGCTGGTCGCAGCCATCGGCCGGGTCGAGTCGAACCACGGTCGGTTCGGTGGTGCGCAGCTGCTGGAGGACGGCTACGGGACCAAGCCCATCCGGGGCATCCCGCTCGACGGTCGTCCCGGGGTGGCGCTGATCCGCGACACCGACAACGGCGCGCTGGACGACGACACGACCTACGACCGCGCGGTCGGCCCGATGCAGTTCATCCCGACGTCGTGGCCGCCGGTCGCCGCCGACGGCAACGTCGACGGCCAGGAGGACCCCGACAACATCTACGACGCCGCGGTCGGGACGGCCGTCTACCTGTCCGCCGTCGATGGCGACCTGTACGACGATGATGCCGCCCGCCGCGAGGCCGTGTTCCGGTACAACCACTCCGACGAGTACGTCCGGACCGTGCTCTCGCTGGCTGAGATGTACGAGGAGGGTGACGTCGAGTCCCTGGCCTTCGATGCTGCGGAATGGGAGGACGACTTCGACGGCGGCTTCGAGGACGAGCCCTCGGTCGGCGGCCTTGGGCCCGAGATCGACGAGCCCACACCGACCCCGGCGCCGGCACCCCGTCCCACCCCGCGGCCCACTCCTCGGCCGACCCCGGCGCCTACGCCGGACCCGGCGGACGACGACCCGGTGGATGATCCCGCCGACGACGACCCGGTGGATGATCCCGCCGATGACGATCCCGCCGATGACGATCCCGCCGACGACGACCCGGTGGATGACGTCCCTGCGGACGACGACCCTGCGGACGACGACCCGGCCGATGATCCTGCACCGGCACCCGAGCCAGATGAGCCGGCCGACGCGCCCACGCTGCCGGAGCCGCCCGACGACCCGATCAGCGTCGGCTGGCCCCAGGGCATGAACGAGCTGCCGCCGGCGGAGCTGCCGCCCGCACCGACGCCGCCGACGACGGCACCCGCGGCACCTCCCGCCACGGAGTGCCCGGTGCCCACCCCGGCCGACCCGGCCGCCGGTGCCACCACGACCACCGCCGATCCCGCAGGCCCGGCTGACCCCGAGCAGGGCTGCGATCTGCCGGCGGACCCGCCTGCCACAGAGGGGGCGGGCAGCGACGAGACGGATGGGGTTTCCGCTGACGGGGAGGCAGCAGACTCGGCGACCGCCTCACCCGACGAGTCCAGCGCCCCCTGACCTCATCCGTCTCTCTCGCGACGAGGGCCGCCCCACTCGGGGCGGCCCTCGTCCTCGTCCTCGAGCGTCGGCGCCACCCCCGGGACAACGCCAGTCGCTGCGTGCGGTCGACGGGGTGCAGGGCTGAGATACTGCATCCAGCATGGCTGTCGTCAGCAGCGAGCTCGTCGAGCGGTTCGAGGCCGAGGGCTACGTCGTCGTGCCGGGCCTGCTGTCGCTGGACGAGCTTGCGCGGTACCAGGTGGCGGTGCGGTCGGCTGTGGCCGCGCGCAAGGTGCACGATCAGCGGGCGATGGCCGAACGGACCGTCTACGAGCAGTCGTTCGTGCAGTGCCAGAACCTCTGGGAGGACTTTCCCGAGGTCCGCCCGCTGACGTTCCATCCCACCGTGGCCCAGGCCGCAGCCGAGCTGATCCGGGCCGACGCGGTGCGCCTGTTCCACGACCAGGCGTTGTTCAAGGAGCATGGCGGGCGCGAGACCGACCCGCACCAGGATCTGCCGTACTGGCCGATGGCCGAGCCCGAGGCAGTGACCGCGTGGATCCCCTTCGACGGGTCGACTCTGCAGTCCGGCTGCATGGGCTACGTGCCCGGCTCACACCGTCTGGGCATCCGCAAGTTCATCAACATCTTCCGCGACAGCACGGAGCGCATCGGCGAGCAGGCCCGGGAGCTGATGGTCGTCGACCCGGTCTACGTCGAGGTCCCGAGGGGCAGCGTGGCGTTCCACCACGGCCTGACCGCCCATCTGGCCCGGCCGAACGAATCGGGCTCGACCCGCGAGGTCCACACGATGATCTACTTCCGCGACGGGTGCACCCGCAGCGGCTCGCGGCCGCATCCGGCCGTCGACCGGGCGAGCATCGAGGTCGGTGCGCCGATCGCCAGCGACGTCACGCCGATCGCGTGGCCCCGCGCCACCGGTGACCTGCCGACGCCGCCACCGCCGCCCGAAGGCGTGCCTGCGACCCTCAGACGCCTGGGGATCCTCCCCGGATCCTGAGACCTTCGAGGTGCGCGTTCCTCACCGGTCTGGTCAGCCCGTCATATCCAGAGCACCCGTGGCTCGACGGTCGCCAGCCAGACGGCAGCGGTTGCCCCGACGAGGGTGAGCGGGATGCGGCGGGGGATCAGCAGCAAAACGACCCACGACAAGGCGAACACGTCGAGCACCTGGCGGAGGTCGGCAGGCCCGTCCCACACCGGCTGGGCCAGCGACACGGCCATGAGCACCACCACGACCAGCGACACCAGGATCCATCGGTCCTCGGGCTCAAGCAGTCGGCGTCCCCAACCGAAGGCCAGGATCACCAGGAGCAACGCGAGTCCGAGCTGGAACGGAGTCGCGTCGTCCCAGGTCGCCATATCCCCTCGGAACCAGTCCCAGAGCGTCGGTCCGAGCGCGCCGAACGGCGCGGTGAGGTTCGAGCCACCGGCCCGGAGCGGCAGCTCACCGATCCGCACCCAGACCACGGTCTGCCACAGTGCGAACACCACCGGCGGCACCAGCCATGGCAGGTCGACCCGCCGAGGTCTGGGCACGAGGCGCCGGAGCCCGGTGCTCTCCGCCGAGGCCTCGCTGGTGAGGAGCCACCAGAGCCGCCACAGCCCGTAGCCGGCGATGGTGGCGAGCACCTGCTCACGGCTCAGCACCGCGACGCACCACGCAATCGTCGCCAGGCCCGGGCGCCGTTGCAGCAGAGCGACCACCCCAGCCAACAGCAACGCGAGGGTCACGACGTCGGACAGGTCGCGCGCCAGAGCGAACACCAGCCCGGGCGTGCTGGCGATCAGCATCCCGGCGAGCGCGGGCCGCGAGCCATGCTGGGCGACCAGCGCACCCAGCCCGGCGACCACACCGACAGCCACGACGTTGACGCCGACCATCGTCCACGCCACCAGTCCCGGCTGACCCCCAGCGGCGACCCAGGCCATCACCGGATACACGATCCGCGGTGGTCGATACGCGTTGTCGAAGTGGACGCCGTGTTGCTGGGAGAGCTCCCAGCTCGCCGGGTCGATCGCCAGCCGCCAGAAGAACTGGCCGTCGTAGCCGAACGAGCCCTCGTTGACGTAGACATCGGGCTCGACCACGTCCGGGTCGACGTAGGCGTCACCGGCGACGACGAACCGCGTGATGTCGCCATCGGCCGCGAAGTACAGCCGGGCGAGCGCGACGGCCAAGGCGATCAACCCACCGAGGATGCCGACGTGCAGCGGTCCGAGACGGCGGACCAGCCGCAGAAGCGCCTCGGCCGGCCCCGGCCGAGCCCGCGACGCAACATCGGCCACTGACGACATGCGACTCCTCGGTAGCCGGACCCCGCTCGGCCGGCGCGGCCTACGCCGGAGACAGACGGTCTACCAGATCCTCGTGGCCCTTCCAGCTCGCCACCTGGCGGTAGGTGTCCATGACCAGCTCGACCACCCGCCGCTCGTCGAAGTGCTCCTCCGCCCGGGCAACGGCAGCCTTGCCCATGGTCTTGCGACGCGGGCGGTCGCCCGCCAGCTCGGCGATGGCCCGGGCGAGCGCGTCGGCGTCGCGGACCGGCACCAGCAGCCCGGTCACCTCGTGGTCGACCACCTGCCGGCAACCGCGCACGTCGGTGGCGACGATCGGCAGGCCCGATGCAGCGGCCTCCATCGCCGCCCGCGGGAACCCCTCGCGGTATGAGGGAAGTGCGAACAGGTCCATGGCTGCGTACCACGCCTCGACGTCGTCGCGGTGGCCGAGGAACACGACGCCCGTCTTGTCGGCCGCCGCGATCTCCTCGGCGCTGATCGCGTCGGCCTTGTCGGGGTCGTCCGGCCCGATGACCACCACCTTGATCGGTGCCGGGCTGTCGTCGGCGAGGCGCCGCGCGGCCTCGAACAGCTCGCGGTAGCCCTTCTCGACCACCAGCCGGCCGACGATCCCCACGACGACTGTGTCGTCCTCCGCGCCAAGCTCGGCACGCCGAGCGGCGCGCTCACCGTCCGGAACGGCACCCGGCCGGAACCGGCCCAGGTCGATCCCGTTGCCGAGCAGCCAGGTGCGGTTCATCCGGTTGACCCGCAGGCGGGTGAGCCGGTTGAAGTCCTCGGGGTTCTGGATCAGCTCGGCGTCCGAGAACCGGGCGGCCACGGCTTCCAGCGTGAGCACGACCGCCCGCCGTACGAAGCGGTCGTTCTCGGTCGCGTAGACCCCGTGGTTGGTGTTGACCACGATCGGTGTCCGGGCGAGACGGCCGACGATCCGCCCGTAGAGCCCCGGCTTGGGGTTGTGGGTGTGGAGGATGTCGACGCGCTCACGGCGGAGGATCCGCCACAGCTCCCAGGCTGACCGCAGGTCGGCCAGAAGGTTCATGCCGCGGGTCGACGACCGCAGGGCAACGTGCCGGATGCCGTCGCGTTCGAGGCCCTCGACCTCGGGCCCTGGTGCACTGATGCCCACCACCTCGCCGCTCGGCAGGTCGCGCACCGCGCTGAGCTGTGGGTACAACAGGTACCGCAGGCTCAGGGCCACGGTCGTCAGGTGGGCCACCCGTACCGGCCGCTCGGCTACGTCGTCCTGTCCCGAGGTCATGGTGCCCGATTCCGAACTCCGGAGGTCCTAGGGTCCGGGAACCGGAACCCATCGCCTCAGCCGCGTCAGATCGGACCCTATCGCCTCGGGTCGGGATCAGCCGGCCAGCGCGCCTTCGAGCTGGTCGAGGCTGGTGATCTCGTAGTCGACATCCGAGCCGCTCTCGACGTCGCGGTGCAGGCCCAGCCGACGTCGCACCCGAACCGTCCGCCACCCGAGCGCCTTGGGGCCGGCGAAGTCCTGGACGGGGTCGTCGGCAACGTAGACACAACCCTTCCCGTCGACCCCCAACTCCTCCTGGACCTGCATGAACGCTGCCGGATGCGGCATGCCCATGCCCGGGCCCAACGATGCGGTGCACACGACCAGAGGCGTCCACTGGTCGAGCCCGAGCGCGCGCACCTTGGCGTGCTGGCTGGAGACAGCGCCGTCGGTGACCGCCGCCAAGCCGACCCGACCGTGCCAGCGCTCGAGGGCGCGGCGCGCGTCGGGGGCCAGCGAGATCGAGGGTGCATGGGTGCGATAGCGGGCGACCAGCGCGGTGATCACGGCGTCGTCGCTCCGGGCCCCGCAATCGGTCAGCACCTGGTCGAAGATCGTGTCGCGGGTGCCGGACTCGAACGCGGTCCACGCCCGATGCGCGAAGTCGCCGACGCCGAGCTCGGCCTCGGCCCACCGACCCACCGCCTCGAACCCGCTGCGCACGTAGTCGCGCTTCAGGTACACGGTGTCGTCGATGCCCATCACGATGGCATCGACACCGACCGCAGGGCCGAGTGGGTCGCGCGTGTCGTCGTCGACGATCACCTCGATTCCGCTCCCCAATCTCACCTCGTTCGACGTCATCCCGGGCGTGCTGGTCACGTTGTCGTCGCCCCTCGATGCGAACCGCGGAACTCTTCGCGGGTGGCCTGGCCTTCCTGGTTTATGCCGTCCCGCCGCACGACCGTGGCCGCCGTACTACCCAGGATCCGAACGTCCAACCACAAAGATCGGTGATCGACATACCAGACGTCCCTGTCGAGCTGATCGTCCCAGGACAAGCTGTTGCGACCGCTGACCTGGGCCCAGCCGGTGATGCCAGGACGCACCTCGTGGCGGCGCGCGTGCTCGTCGGAGTAGCGCGGCAGGTAGTGGACCGGGAGAGGCCGCGGGCCCACCATGCTCATCTGCCCCCGCAGCACGTTGAGCAGGGTCGGCAGCTCGTCGAGGCTGGTCGACCGCAACAGGCGGCCCAGGCGCGTGAGGCGTTGCTCGTCGGTGTCGGGCCGGAAGCCCTCCTCATCAGCACGCGGGTGGCGCATGGTGCGGAACTTGACCATGTCGAAGGTCTCGCCGCCTACCCCGGCCCGGGCCTGGCGGAAGAACACCGGCGACCCCATCTGCACGCGGATCAGCGCGGCGACGACCGCGATGACCGGCGCGGTCAGCACCAGCATGGCCGACGCGACGACGAGATCGACGAGCCGGCTTGGGTCGACTCCGGGCCGTGAGCGCTCCGCCACGGCGGCGAGTCTTCCCTAACTCGGGTCAAGGCTCAAGTGGCGATTCCATGACTAATTGCACACTGAGTGCGGGGTGCCCGCCTACCGCTGGCCGAGCAACCGGCGGTTCTTGAACTGCGCCTTGACGTAGTCGCGGTTCATGTACGCGATGAAGTCGATGGAGATCTCCTTCGGGCACGCCTCCTGGCACTCGGCGTGGTTGGTGCAGGAGCCGAAGTACTCCTCCATCGTGTCGACCATCCGGACCACCCGTGTGTACCGCTCGGCCTGGCCCTGGGGCAGCAGGTTGAGGTGCTGCGCCTTGGCCGCCGTGAACAGCTGGGCCGCGCTGTTGGGGCACGCCGCCACGCACGCGCCGCAGCCGATGCAGGCCGCGGCGTCCATCGCGGCGTCGGCGACCTCCTTGGGGATCAGGATCAGGTTGGCGTCGGGTGCCGCCCCCGTGGGCGCCGAGATGTAGCCCCCGGCCTCCACGATCCGGTCGAACGCCTGCCGGTCGACCATCAGGTCGCGCAGCACGGGGAACGCCCGGGCGCGCCACGGCTCGATCCAGATCTCGTCGCCGTCGGTGAACTTGCGCATGTGCAGCTGGCAGGTCGCCGTGCCCTTCTCCGGGCCGTGGGCCTGGCCGTTGATCATCATCCCGCAGCTGCCGCAGATGCCCTCGCGGCAGTCGTGCTCGAACGCGATCGGCTCCTGGCCCTGCGCGATCAGCCGCTCGTTGACGATGTCGAGCATCTCGAGGAACGACATGTCCGGGCTGATGTTCTTGGCCTCGTCGATGTAGGTCACCATCTGGCCGGGTTGGCCGGGCCCTGGCTGGCGCCAGACGTGCAACGTGAGATCCATTACTTGTACGACCTCTGGGTCAGCTTGACGTACTCGAAGGTCAAGGGCTCGCGGTGAAGCCTGGGATCGTTGTTCTTGCCGGTCCACTCCCAGGCGCCGACGTACGCGAAGTTGGTGTCGTCGCGCAGCGCTTCGCCTTCGTCGGTCTGGCTCTCCTCGCGGAAGTGGCCGCCGCAGGACTCCTCGCGATGCAGCGCGTCGCGCACCATCAGCTCGCCGAGCTCGAAGAAGTCGGCGACCCGGCCGGCCTTCTCGAGCGACTGGTTGAGCGACGGCCCCCCGAGCACCCGCACGTCCTTCCAGAACTCTTCGCGCAGGGCGGGGATCTCGGACAGAGCCTTCTCGAGGCCGGTGCGGCTGCGGGTCATGCCGCAGTAGTCCCACATGATCTTGCCCAGCTCGCGGTGGAAGTCGTCGACCGAGCGGGTGCCCTTCACCGACAGGAACCGGGCCATGCGGTCGCCGACGTTGGCTTCGCAGGCGACGAACGCTGGGTCCCTGGTGGGGACGGGCTTCTCGTCGAGCATGCCGGACAGGTAGTTCGCCAGCGTGTAGCTGATCACGAAGTAGCCGTCGGCCAGCCCCTGCATCAGCGCCGAGGCCCCCAGCCGGTTGGCGCCGTGGTCCGAGAAGTTGGCCTCGCCGAGCACGAACAGCCCGGGCACGTTGGACATCAGGTTGTAGTCGACCCACAGCCCGCCCATGACGTAGTGCACGGCCGGGTAGATGCGCATCGGCCCCCGGTACGGGTCCTCGTCGGTGATGCGCTCGTACATGTCGAACAGGTTCCCGTAGCGCTCGCGCATGGTGTCCTCGCCGACCCGGCCGATGGCGTCGGCGAAGTCGAGGTAGACACCGTTCTTGAGCGGCCCGACGCCGCCGCCCGCGTCCACGACGATCTTCGCGTTGCGTGAGGCGACGTCGCGGGGCACCAGGTTGCCGAAGGAGGGGTACTTGCGCTCGAGGTAGTAGTCGCGCTCGCCCTCGGGGATCTGGTCGGGCGGGCGGGGGTCGTCGCCCTCGACCGGGACCCAGATGCGGCCGTCGTTGCGCAACGACTCGGACATCAGCGTCAGCTTCGACTGGAACTCGTCGGACGCCGGGATGCAGGTCGGGTGGATCTGGGTGTAGCAGGGGTTCGCGAACAGCGCGCCGCGGCGGTGCGCCCGCCAGATCGCCGTGGCGTTCGAGTACTTGGCGTTGGTGGATAGGTAGAAGATGTTGCCGTAGCCGCCCGTGCACAGCAGCACCGCGTGGGCCGAGTGCGAGGTGACCTGGCCGGTCACCATGTCGCGCACCACGATCCCGGCGGCCCGATCGTCCTTGACCACGAGGTCGAGCATCTCGCTGCGGGTGAACAGCTCGACCGTGCCCGCGTGCACCTGCCGGGCCAGGGCCTGGTAGGCGCCGAGCAGCAGTTGCTGGCCGGTCTGGCCCCGGGCGTAGAAGGTGCGCGACACCTGGGCGCCGCCGAAGCTGCGGTTGTCGAGCAGGCCGCCGTACTCGCGGGCGAACGGCACGCCCTGGGCCACGCACTGGTCGATGATGTTCACCGACACCTCGGCCAGCCGATGGACGTTGGCCTCGCGGCTGCGGAAGTCGCCCCCCTTGACCGTGTCGTAGAACAGCCGGAACACCGAGTCGCCATCGCTCTTGTAGTTCTTCGCGGCGTTGATGCCGCCCTGGGCGGCGATCGAGTGCGCTCTCCGAGCGCTGTCGTGGTACGTGAAGACCTTGACGTTGTAGCCCTGCTCGCCGAGCGTCGCAGCCGCCGACGCACCGGCGAGCCCGGTGCCGACCACGACGACCTCGAAGCGTCGCCGGTTGTGGGGCGCGACCAGCTTCATGTCGAAGCGGTGGTTGACCCACCGTTCGGCCAGCGGGTACTCGGGCGAGTGGCTGTTGAGGTCGCCGATCATCAGGCCCCCGCCTCCTCGCCTTCGTAGAGCTCACAGGTCTCGATGGTGTTGGCATCGACGCGGCAGTCGGGGTTGTCGTCGGCCTCGACCATGCCGGTCAGCACGGTGATCGGGAAGCTCAGGTTGCCCACCGTGACCAGTGTGGCGAACCCGATGGCGAAGCCTTTGCGCCACGAGTTCCACCGCGGGTTGTTGAGGCCCAGGCTCTGGAACAGCGACCACGAGCCGTGGAACAGGTGCAGTCCGAGCGCCAGGTTGGCGACGACGTAGATCGCCGACACGGCCGGTCGCTCGAAGGACGCCACCAGGTTTCGATAGACGTCGCCACGCACGAAGTCGGGGTTCACCGTGCCCCAGGTGAGGTCGGCCAGGTGCCATACGAGGAACAGGAGGATCACGACGCCGGTCCACCGCATCGAGCGGCTGGCGGCATTGGCGGCCTGCCAGTCCCGGGGTTGGACGAGGGCCTCGCCCGAACGGGCCCGGCGATTCATCAACGTGAGGCTGGCAGCGGCGTGGATGTGGAGCACGAAGGCGGCGATGAGCCCCAGGCGCAAGCCCCACAGCGCCCAGGTGCGCGGCAGCAGCGGGACCAGCAGCTCGCGCAGGAACTCGCCGTAGTGGTTGAAGTCCTCGGCGCCGAAGTACACCTTCAGGTTCCCGAACATGTGGGCGAAGACGTAGCCCATCAGCAGGATCCCGCTGAGCGCCATCACCCACTTCTTGCCGATCGCCGAGCGGTAGAACTCGATCGGCCACGGAGCTCGTGCTTTCGGCGGGGCCGCCCGAGGCCCGTGCACGGGGGCGACATCCGGTCGCTCCATCGTCTGCATCGCTACTGGACCCTCCTGGACGGGCGCCGGACGCACGCGCGCATCCGCGGCCGAACCTACTCCGCTCGGCCGACCTTTCGAGAACTAGTGGGGTGTCTCGCAACGCAACGCCGGTAATCGACGGCCCCCGACGCCGCTGGCTGCGTCCTCGGACATTGAATTGGCGCTGCCGCATCGAGAGGTGCCTTCCTGCGTCCTCTTTCCCATGGCGCCCCCTTGGGCACAGCGACGCCGGATGGCACGCCGATTACCGGGCGAGCGTTACGAGACACCCACGTGGGCTCACTGGCTCGCGGCGTCGTCCTCGACACGGTCGATGCCGAAGATGCTGCAGCCGCTCTCGGTGCCGTCGGCCAGCCGGACCGTGCCGTAGAGCCGGTTGGGGTCGATGCCGAGCTCGCTGAATATCCGCAGGTCGACCATGAGGTAATCGGCGGGCTGCTCGATCCACTCGGTCCCGCTCAGCACCATCTCGCCGTCGAGGTACGTGCCCTCCATGCGGTAGCTGCCGCTGGGTACGCCCGGGTTCTCCGCGACGGCGTAGAAGTCGTAGGTGGCGCCGACAACTCGGTCGCCGAGGTCCTCGAGGGTGAGGTCGATCCCGGTGACGCCCTGGGTGCAGGCATAGGTCCCGCTGAAGGCGCCGACGTACCAGGGCTCGGTCGAGGTGCGGTCCAGCGAGAAGCCGGAGCATCCGTCGCCGACGATCGTGCCTTCGAGGTGCTCTGTTTCAGGACGATTGGCCAGATCGGCCTCGATGCCGACCATCGGCTGGTCACCGCCGTCCGGCAGCGGCGCCTGCCACTCCTGGCCGGTCAGAGAGAGCTGGCCCTCGGTCAGGGTGCCGTCCATCGAGTACCGACCGGTGGAGCCGTCCGCTGCACCGCCGACCGGGAAGTACTCGAAGCTGGCAGCAACCTCGCCGTCGCCGCGGTCGTCGACGGCCAGCGTCAGCCCTGCCTCACCGCCGCCACACTGGTAGGTGCCCTCCCACAGGCCGGTCAACGACTGCGTGCCGGTCGCGGGCCCGGTGTCGGGCTCGTCGGTGTCGCTCTCCTCGGTGGGCACCAGGTTGACGCCGTCGGACGAGTCGTCGTCGCCCGAGCACGCAGCAAGCCCACCGACGAGCAACGCCGTCGGGCCGACCAGCAGCGGCGTCAGCCAGCGCTGTGCACCTCTCCCCAGCCACATGAGCCGAGAGGATAAGCGGCCGTCGCCCCCGTGCCACGTCAGCCCCGGGCGGTCAGCCCCGGATCGTCGAGTCGTAGTGGTTGGTGACCCGGACGCCGTCAGGGAGGCGGAGGTCGAGGTCGAGCATCAGCGGTCCGGGCGTCGGCGGGACGACCAGCTGGAGTGTGGCGGCGCGCACGCAGCTGTCGGCAGGGACGCCGCCGGCCCAGTGCCACTCGTGCTCGCCGCCCGTCCACGACAGCCGGGCGGTCAGCCGGGCCTCGCCGATCGGGTCGCGCTGGTCGCTGACCACGTGGACGTCCCAGGCCAGGGCGTTGCCCGGCGCCACCGTCGCGGGCGGGCGGTCGGCGACGACGATCACCGGCCGGCACGCCTCGCGCAGCGCGGCCAACCCCAGCTTGGGCACCCGCTCGTGGTCGAGCACTGACGACGACACCGCTGGGTGGCCGTCGGCGAAGAAGAACTGGGCGAAACCACCGGTGGGCCGGTACTTCAACCGGCGCAGGGTCTCGACGTGGTGCTTCACCACCTGGGCCTGGTGGCGCTGGGTCGCGGCCTGCCAGTCCTCGAACGCCGCGTAGTCGGCCGGTGGGACGTGCTTGTCGAAGATCGCCTTGTCGAGCCCGTGCCGGTGCTCGACCGCGGCCCAGTCGAGGTCGGGCCACCGTTCCGGATCGAGGAAGGCAGCACTGTCGCCCGAGGGGACGGCCTGCGCGCCGAACTCGGACACGAAGCGGACCATCCGCGGCCAGACGCGACAGAACGCGGCAAGGCTGCGCTCGTCGCCTGCGGCCCAGCCGAACGAGAGGTGCGAGTCCGTGCCGTCGAACCGCGGCGGATGAGGCGTCACGCCCGAGTGGGGGACGACCGGCCGGGTCGGATCGGCCCGCTGCAATGCCCGCTTGACCGCACCGTCGAGCACGGTCTTGTTCCAGGACGGGAGCTGATCGCCAGCGACCCTTCTGGCCGCGCTGTCCAGGCGCCTTGCCATCCCCGGCCCCGATGGCAGGTGCTCGTCGACCGTCGGAAGCGCCGTCCGGGCTGTCCGGGGCATGGCACGGGGTGCGTCGTGCCCGCACCACACGGCGACCGAGGGGTGGTGGCCCAGCAGGTCGACGGCCGCTCGTGCCTGGTGCGCCGCCTGGCGCCGGATGCCGCGGGCGTAGCCCGCCTGTAGCGGGAAGTCCTGCCACAGCAGGAGCCCCGCCTCGTCGGCCGCGTCGTAGACCTCGGGCCGGGTGATGTGGGCGTGGATCCGCAGCAGGTCCAAGCCGGTCTCGACCGCGAGGTCGACGTCGCGGCGCAGCTGGGCGGCGGTCGCTTCGCCGAGCGCCATCCGGGTCGGGGCGAGGTTCGATCCCTTGAGGAACAGGCGCTCGCCGTTCACCGTGCAGATCCAGTTGCGCAGGCGGACCGAGCGCAAGCCCGTGCGCATGGCCCGCTCGTCGCTCCGCGACCCGCCCTCGGCAGCGTCGAGCTGGATGGCGACCCGCACGTCGTGGAGTACCGGATCGCCGAGTGCACGGGGCCACCACAGCGCCGGCCGTTCGACGGTCAGCGTCCAGTCGAGGCTGTTGGCGCCGCTGGCCAGGGGCCGCTCGGAGCCGTGGTACTGGTGCCCGATCGTGGACTGCACCTGCACCGTGCGGGCCGCGTCGGAGTCCAGCACGGCGTGGAACGACACCACCGCCCGCTCCTCGGTGGCCTCGCGGCACAGCATCCGCAGCTGGGCGATCCGCACCGGCCCGGTCTCGCTGATGCGGACCGGACGCCACAGCCCACCCGGGTTCCAGTCGGGATCGAGCCCGAGCCCGGATTGGAACGCCCCGGTGACGTTGCGCTTGGCCCCCTTGTCGGTCTGTGGGGCGCAGGTCACCTCCAGCGCCAGGGTGTGCTCGGTGCGGGCCTGGAACGCCTCGGTGACCTCGAAGGTGTGGGGCATGAAGTAGCCCTCGGTGTCGCCGAGGTACGCCCCGTCGAGCCAATGGTCGCCCTGGTAGAACAGGCCGTCGAACGTGAGCCAGGCCCGGCGCTGCGGCTCGGGGCCCGGGTGGCTGAACCGGCACCGGTGCAGCAGCGGCCCGTCGCTGGCGGCGAAGGCGGGCTGCGAGCGCCAGTGGCCGGGCACGGTGATCGGCTCCCAAGCGCGATCGTCGAACCGCTCACCGTAGTAGGTGCGTCGCAGGTCGTCGTCGGCCTCGACTGCCCGCCACCCCTGCGTCAGCTCCACGTCAACTCCACAACGGCGGGACGTTACCGGCCCGCGATGCGGCGATCGGTGCCGGTAGGTTGGCGTGATGTCGCAGATCGCACCACGTTCGACGACGCTGGGGGAGCTGAGGGCATCGGGCTGGCAGTCGGTCTCGGTGAAGGAGGAGGTGCGGCGCAACGCCGTCGCCCGGATCGCTGCCGGCGAGCCGGTCGTCCGGGGTGTCATCGGTTACGACGACACCGTCCTGCCACAGCTCGAGAACGCCGTCCTCGCGGGCCACGACCTGATCTTCCTAGGCGAGCGGGGCCAGGCCAAGACCCGCATGATCCGCTCGTTGGTCGAGCTGCTGGACGAGTGGCTGCCGGTCATCGCCGGCAGCGAGATCAACGACGACCCCTACGCGCCGGTGTCGCGCTACGGGCGCGACCAGATCGCCCAGTACGGCGACGACACGCCGGTGCACTGGGTGCACCGCGAGCAGCGGTTCGGCGAGAAGCTGGCCACGCCCGACACCTCGATCGCCGACCTCATCGGCGAGGTCGACCCGATCAAGGTGGCCGAGGGCCGCTATCTGTCCGACGAGCTGACCATCCACTACGGCCTGGTGCCGCGCACCAACCGGGGCGTCTTCGCCATCAACGAGCTGCCCGACCTGGCCGAGCGCATCCAGGTCGGCCTGCTCAATGTCCTGGAGGAACGAGACGTCCAGGTCCGTGGCTACAAGATCCGCCTGCCGCTCGACCTGTGGCTGGTGGCTTCGGCGAACCCCGAGGACTACACGAACCGGGGGCGCATCATCACCCCGCTGAAGGACCGCTTCGGCAGCCAGGTCCGCACCCACTACCCGTTGGACGTAGAGACCGAGATGGCGGTGGCCGACAGCGAGGCGCGGCCGTTCGCGCTGGAGGGCATGCGGGTGGTGGTGCCCAGCTACATGACCGAGATCGTCGCCACCCTGAGCCAGCTGGCCCGCGAGAGCTCGCACGTCAACCAGCGGTCCGGGGTGTCGGTGCGGCTGACCGTCGCCAACCAGGAGGTGCTGGTGGCGAACGCCACGCGCCGGGCGCTGCGCCACGGCGAGCGCGAGGTGAGCCCCCGGGTCAGCGACCTCGACGCGCTCGCAGCGTCGACCATGGGCAAGATCGAGATCGAGACGCTCGAGGAAGGCCGCGAAGAGCAGATCGCCGACCGTCTGATCCGCTCCGCGGTGCTGACCGTGTTCAAGCGGCGGGTGCCGCCGGTGCAGCTGCGCGAGGTGGTGACGGCGTTCGACGAGGGCGCCGTCGTCCACACCGGCGACGATGTCGCCTCCGCCGACCTGGCCCGCCTGGTTGAGGACGTGGTCCCGCTGCGCGACGCGGTCGGCCAGCTGACGGGGGGCGACGAGAGCCCGGCGGTCCTGGCCAGCGCGGTCGAGCTGGTGCTCGAAGGGCTGCACCTCTCCAAGCGCCTCAACAAGGACGCCTTGGACGGCCGCGTCACCTACCGCGGCCGCGGCGCCTGACCGAGCTCCACTCGAGGCGGTGCCTCCCGCTCGACCCAGCCCGAGGTCGGGTTGCCCACAGGCGAGCACGATGACATCGAGCTCGGTCAGCCGGTCACGATGACCTCGGGCTGATCAACCGGGACGGGCGCCGACGCCGCCGCCGGTCACGATCGCCTGGCTGAACGGGCGAACCTGGGCGCGCAGCTGGTCGCACAGCTCCTCGCCGAGCGCGAGCCACGGGGCCATGGCCAGCTCGTCGGTCTGGCGCTCGACCCGCTCCCGGGCGTCGTCGCCCGCGGGGGTCAGCGTGTCGTCCTCGGCGAGCCAGCCCCGGGACCGCAACCGTTCGCGCGCCGCGTCCCATTCGTCTTCCGGCCAGGCCCGGGTGACCTTGAGCACGTCAGGGCCGAGGATGCCGCCACCGGCCGCGGCGTGGGTGACCAGCGCTTCGCATCCGTCGAGCCCGGCCAACATCAGCGCCGTGACGTGGCCGTCGCCGCGGAACTCGCGCAGCAGCGTTACGGCGTGCCAGAGCACCATGTGCGGCTCGTCCGGCCAGGCCAACCCGGCGTGGCCGGCGTAGAGCGGCCGGCCTTCCGCGGTGCAGGCCAGCGCGGCAGCGCGCGCCAGCTCGGCGGCAGCCCGCATCTCCGGTGAGCCGACGACCTCGTCGCCCAGCAGCTCGCGCAGCGTGGTGTCGGCAGCCCGCCGCCGCGCGTCCTGGAACTGCGCGGGCGAGGCGGCCTCCCAAGCCGCCGGGATCGCCGAGCGCACCAGCCCGGGGGCGAAGTTGTAGAACGTGGCGACCACCACGTCGGCCGAGACTGCACCCATCGCCGCCGAGCGCGAGGCGAAGTAGCCGGCTCGGCCGCGTACGCCAAGCGCCCTGTAGGCCTCGGTCGCCGGGGAGGAGAAGTAGATCATCGCGTGGTACGGCTCGAGCGTCCGCCACATCTTCCGGGCCATGATCGACTGCATTGCCGCACAGTAACGAGGCCGCTTCGCCGGGGGCAGGTCGTGAGGTGAGGCGGTACCGTGGCCTGATGGCGCGGCCCCGGTTCCGGTACAGCCGTTGGGACGGCACGCAGGTCGGTTTCGAGCTCGACGCCGACACGGTCCTCGAACAGATCACCGACGACCTCCTCTACCACGGCGACCTCCACGCGGCGTTGCGTCGCCTGCTCCAGTCCGGCTTCCGCGACCGGGAGGGGAACTGGGTCGAGGGCGTACGCAACCTGATGGAACGGCTCCGCCGCGAACGCCAGGAGCGTCTCGACCGCTTCGACCTCGGTGGCGTCTACGACGAGATCGCCGAGGAGCTGCGCGAGGTGGTCGACACCGAACGGCGAGCCCTCGGCCCCGACGATGCGCGCCAGCTCGAGCTGGAGATGCTGCCCTCCGACCTCGCGGGGATGGTCCGCGAGCTGCAGCGCTACGACTTCGCGTCGTCCGAGGCCCGCCAGCGTTTCGACGACCTCGTCGAACGCCTGCGCCAACAGGTGCTCGACTCCTACGTGAGCCGGATGTCCGGTGCGGTGCAGGGCATGACCGCCGAGGACATGAGCCGCCTCAAGGACATGCTGGCCGAGCTGAACGAGATGATCGCCGCCCGCGACCGGGGCGAACCGCCCGACTTCGACGGCTTCATGCAGCGCTACGGCGACTTCTTCCCCGAGAACCCGCGGAACCTCGACGCGCTGCTCGAGATCCTGGCCCGGCGGATGGCGGCGATGGCGGCGCTGATGGCGTCGATGACGCCCGAGCAGCGGGCCCAGATCGGCCAGCTCGCCGACCAGCTGCTCGAGGACATAGACCTGCGCTGGCAGGTCGACCGCCTCGGATCCCAGCTGCAGGGCATGTTCCCCGACATGGGATGGGGCCAGCAGTACGACTTCTCGGGCCAGGACCCGCTCGGCCTGGCCCAGGCCGCCGCCACCCTGGAGGAGCTCGGCGACCTCGACCGTCTCGAACAGCTGCTGCGCGGCGCAGCGCAGCCGGGTGCACTGGCCGAGGTCGACGTCGACCGGGCGCGCGAGCTGCTCGGCGACGACGCCGCGAACAGCCTCGACCAACTCTCCCGCCTGACCCGGCTGCTCGAGGAGGCGGGGCTGATCAACCTGCGCGAGGGCCGCCTCGAGCTGACCCCCAAGGGGCTGCGCAGCATCGGACGCAACGCGCTCCACGACCTGTTCCAGAAGCTGGCCCGCGACCGGCTGGGCCGCCACGACGTCGAGCTGGCCGGCGTCGGCCACGAGCGCGCCTACGAGACCAAGCCCTACGAGTTCGGCGACCCGTTCAACCTGCACATCGAGCGGACCGTGCGCAACGCCGTCGCGCGCACCGGTGGTGGCACGCCGGTGCGGTTGTCGCCCGACGACTTCGAGGTGGAACGCACCGAGAACCTGGTCCGCTCGTCGACCGTCCTGATGCTCGACCTGTCGCTGTCGATGCCGATGCGCGACAACTTCCTGGCCGCCAAGAAGGTCGCGATGGCACTGCATTCGCTGATCTCGACGCAGTTCCCGCGGGACTTCCTCGGGCTTGTGGGTTTCTCCGAGGTTGCCCGCGAGATCAAGCCGCGTGACCTGCCCGAGGTCTCGTGGGACTTCGTCTACGGCACCAACATGCAGCACGGCTTCCAGATCAGCCGGCAGCTGCTGAGCCGCCAGAGCGGCACCAAGCAGATCATCATGATCACCGACGGCGAGCCCACCGCCCACTTCCGGCCGGGGATGGCCGAGCCGTTCTTCGCCTATCCACCGGTGCGCGAGACCGTCGACGCGACCCTGCGCGAGGTGATGCGCTGCACCCGCGAGGGCATCCGTATCAATACGTTCATGCTCGATCCGACGGGCCACCTGCGCTCGTTCGTCGAGCAGCTCACCCGGCTCAACCAGGGCCGGGCCTTCTTCACCACGCCCGAGACCCTCGGTGACTACGTGCTGGTCGACTTCATCGAGCACAAGCGCGAGCTACGCCGTTCCCGCGCCAACCGCCGCCCGGCGTGACGCCAGCAGCCGTTCGTGTCAGGGCCCCGAGGCCCGAGGCGGTCGTGGTCGCGCCCACCATCGCCCCGCCGCACACCCGACCCGGGGCAGCGCTCAGGGCGTGATCAGCGCGCCGAGCGAACCGAGGACGCCTCCGACAAGACCGCCGATCAGACCACTCGACTGGGCGCTGGGTGCGGGCGGGACGAGGCTTGTCGTGGTGGTCGCGGAGGTCGGCGGCTCGGTGCTGCTAGGCGGGTCGGTGCTGGACGTCGGCGGTTCCGTCGAGTCGACGGTGGTGACGATGGTCGTGCTCGACGAGCCGGGGGGCAGCGTCGTCGCGGTCGAGCCCGTGGTACTCGGATCAGGCACCGGGGCGATAGGGGTGCCGTCCGGCAGCGTCGAGCCGGAGCTTTCGGTCGAGCTCTGGTCCGGCCGGTCGGCGCCGATGCGGACGGCGACGGCCGCAGGACTGGCCGGAATGGTGGTCGGCCCCCCGCTCGCAGCCGATTCGTCGCCAAGAGTCCAACCGTTGGGACGACTGTCGTCGTCGCCGTCCGAGGCCATCCACTGGAAGCCCACGACCGCGACGACGACGGCAGCTGCCAGGAAGGCCATGCCGATGTTGGGGTTGGGTCGTTCCCGGTCTGCGACTCCGTCGCCCCGGAACGCGCTCACATAGCCCAGCAGCCCACGCACAGTGCCACATTGTGGTGCCGAGCGAGCCCCGTTGCCAGCCGCCCCGGCCAACGCTCTTGCGCTGGCGGCGCTCGTGAGCGAAGATCACACTGTTGTAATTACACGTGTGGTATTGGGTCCCCCCGGGCCACACGGGTCACAACAGGCAACGAGTTCCGGCAAGACGACCGATCAACCGACGACAGACGACCCCACCGGGAAGGGGGCCAGATGAAGCTCAAGATGGCCACAGATCCCGAGGACAGGTCATGGCAGGACTACGCGAACTGCCTAGGCGTGGATCCCGATTTGTTTTTCCCCGAGCGGGGAGCCTCGACGCGTGAGGCGAAGGAGGTGTGCCGCGGCTGCGTCGTACGCGACCAATGCCTCGAGTACGCCTTGGTGAACGGCGAGAAGTTCGGCATCTGGGGTGGGATGAGCGAACGCGAACGCCGCCGTATTCGCCGTCAGCGAGCGCTCGCCCGCCGAGGCCAGCTACCCGTTACGGCAGCCTCAGCGTCCTGAACACGGTTCTGGTCGCGCTCAGGGCGTGATCACGCCCCGAGCGCGACCAGAACGCTGGAGGCGGGCCTCCACGGTCCGGTCGGCCGACAGGTCGAGCTGCGACCACCGGTCGGGTGGGATCCGGTCGAGCACCGAGCGGGCCACCAAGCCCACAAGCTCGGCCCGGTCGACCGGCGCCAGGGCGGCGACGAGGTCCCAGGCCTGCTCCGGGCCGAGGACCTCCGGGGTGATCAGGTTCATCGAGACCTGTACCTCGTCGCCGATCTGCAACCCGAGCGCCCGCAGCCCCGGGCCGCGGATCACTGCCGCGATGCGCTTGGCCAGCGCCAGGTCCGGCTCGACCAGCACGACGTTCCACGCCACCAGCCCTGGGCGCGCCCCGACAGCGACCGCCCCTGCGGTGGGATGCGGCTCCACCGGCCCGGCATCGGGTGCCAGCGTCCGGAACGCCCCGTGGCGCACGTCGGGCAACGACCTCTCCGGGCCGTAGCAGAAGGCCGGCACCCCGAGCTCGGCGGCGATCCAGTGTGCGAACCGGTCGCGGGCGGCCACGGCGTCGGCGATCGTCGCCCCCTTCCACGGCACGAACGGCACCACGTCCACCACGCCGATGCGGGGATGGGCGCCGGTGTGGCTGCGGATGTCCAGCCGTTCGACGGCGGCCCGCGCGACCGCGCGTGGGGCGTCCTCGTCGACCAACGTCACGACCATCCGGTGATGATGGGGATCGGCGTGGACGTCGAGCCGAGCGCTACCGGCGACCGCCGCGATACCGTCCACGGTCGGGCGACATCGTCCCTCGCTGATGTTGAGCACACATCCGAGCACGGGTCCCACTCCGAACAACCTGTCAAGCGGCCCGGTCAGCGGGGCCAAAGCTCCAGGGAAAGGTACAGTGACCTCATGGGCAGCCTCGGTGCACCTGAACTACTCATCATTCTGCTGGTGATCCTTCTCATCTTCGGAGGGGCCAAGCTGCCCAAGCTGGCCCGCTCGCTCGGTCAGGCACAGACCGAGTTCAAGAAGGGCATCAAGGACAGCACGAAGACCAACGATTCGGAGCCCGACAACACCACCCCGACCGACAAGCCTGCAAGCGCCGACTGACGACCGCGCGGGAACTCGCACCTCCGCTGTGACGTTGGTGAGGGTACGCCGTGCGGATCACGGCGAACGGTTGAGCGGGACGCCGACCTGGGAGCAGGTCGCCCAAGTCCATGGCGACTTCATCTTCACGGTGGCCTACCGCCTCACCGGCGATCACCACGACGCGCAGGACCTGGTCCAGGAGGTGCTCCTGCGAGTGCAGCGAGGCCTTGCCACCTACCGCCCGGGTTCGCTCGAAGCCTGGCTGGGACGCATCACGACGAACGCGTTCCTCGACGACGTGCGTCGACGGCGACGCCGGCCGGTAAGCCCATTGCCTGACGGCCCCGACCTCGTGGCCCCGGGCGCTCCCCAGGACGCGGCGGAGGCACTGGCCCAGGACACGTTGCCTGGTGACGTGACGGTTGCACTGCGGGCCCTGCCCGACGACTACCGGGCCGCAGTGGTGCTGTGCGACGTGGTCGGGCTGCGCTACGACGAGATCGCTGCCGAGCTGGGGGTCCCGGTCGGCACTGTGCGGAGCCGCATCCACCGGGGGCGAGCACAGCTGAGGAAAGTCCTGGCATGAACGCCGCTCACCCCGACGACCTGTTGTCTGCCCGGATCGACGACGAGCTCGATCCAGCCACCGCCGGCGTCGTCGACCAGCACCTCGACGATTGCGCCTCGTGCCGGCGCGACATGGACGCCGTCCTCGCCGCCCGCCGGGCGCTCCGGGCCGCCCCGCCGGTCCCGGCGCCCGCCGGCCTCGTCAGGGGCCTGGTCACCCGCCGTCGCCGAGCCGACCGCCGCAGCGTGATGGTCGCAGCGGCGGCCGCCGTGCTTGCGCTGGTGACCAGCGTCGCGTCCGCCGACCCGAGTGCCGTCACCGGATCCTCGGACGGCGACGCCCAGGGTCAGGTCCAGCCGGACACCCGGCCGCAGCGTGACGCTCCTCAGGGCATCTGGCGCGCGAGCAGCACCGCCAGCTCCGATCCCTCGTTGGCCGAGCGGGTCACCGAAGCGGCCCGCGATCTCCTCGGCTTCCTGGGGTAGGGGCCAGCGGCGCAGCCCCGCCGGCTCGTGCGAGAGCCGATCTCAGGTGACTGCCGGCGCCAGCATGGCGAGGCGTCGGCGTTTCAGTATCCGGCGCCGCTCCCTCTCGGAGGCGCCACCCCACACTCCATGGTCGATGCGGTTGCGCAGGGCGTATTCGAGACAGGGTTCCTTGACCGGGCAGTCGGCGCAGACCCGCCGGGCAACCTCTACGCCAACGCCGTCGCTGGGAAAGAACAGCGACGGGTCCCCGTCGGCGCAGCTGCCGTAGGCCATCCACTCGGTTTCCATCAGTCCTCCAACACTGGCTTGCCAACCCTTTCTACGGCCTGGCCCGCCAATCGGTTCCCGGATTTTCCCTTGTTCTGCTCTGGGGACGCAGTTTGGGTCACCATTGATATGTGCATCCGGCCAACCCTTCACGCGACACACCTGGTTCCTCCGCTCCTCCAGGTCTCCCACGACGCCAGGGGTTCCCGGACGGTCCCCCGTTAGCACCGCTGCCGCCATCACCGTGGACGCCTCAGGCGGACGGCGCGGTTCCCCCACCCGGATCGTCGACCCAGCCGCCGACCCCGCGGCCGGTGCCGCCCCCGGTCCAGAGGCCGTCGCCCGGCGCGCCGGGCGCAACCCCAGGTTCGCCCCCGACCCGTCCGGCAGGGCCGCCCCGACCGCGCAGCGACCGCCCTCTGTGGCTCGCAGGCCTGCTCGGCGTGCTGCTCGGCGCATTGGTGGCCGGGGTCGTCGTGGCGGTAGCCCTGAGCGGTGACGACGACGCCGGCCGGCCGGCCGCCGTGACGTCCGACGACACGCTGGACATCCAGGCCATCCTGGACAACGTCGAGGAGTCCGTGGTCACCATCGAGACGACCGTCTCGGGCACCGGCATCGTGCTGTCCCCCGACGGGATGGTGCTCACCAACGCGCACGTGATCACCAACGCCGACCAGATCGAGGTGCGGATGTTCGACGGCTCCGAGCACGAGGCGTCCCTGGTCGGCAGCTCCCCCGACGACGACCTGGCGGTGATCCAGCTGGAGGGGGTCAGCGGCGCAGTGGCGGCCGACCTGGGGTCGTCGGACTCACTGCTGGTCGGCGACCCGGTCATCGCCATCGGCAACGCCCTCAACCTTGGCGGCCGTCCGACCGTGACGCAGGGGATCGTGTCGGCCACCAACCGGACCATCAACGACGTCGACGACAGCGGCAGGCCCGTCCGGCTGAGCAACCTGATCCAGACCGACGCGGCGATCAACCGTGGCAACTCCGGCGGTCCGTTGGTCGACGCCACTGGCCAGGTGGTCGGCGTCAACACCGCGATCCTCCGCGACACCCAGAACATCGGCTTCGCGATCGCGATCGACCCGGTGCGGTCGCTGATCGACGACCTTCGCAACGGCGAGGGCGAGATCACGCCGGACAGCCCGTTCCTGGGCGTGGCCACCATCGACCTCGAGGACGTCCCTGACTCGATCCGCAGCGAGCTCGGCATCACCGCCGACGACGGCGCATTCGTCAGCGAGGTGACCCCCGACAGCGCCGCTGATGAAGCAGGGATCGAACCTGCCGACGTCATCCTCGAGATCGACGGCGAGCCGATCACGTCGACCACGGACGTGCAGGAGGCGATCGCGGCCCACGAGCCGGGCGACGAGCTCGAGATCACCGTCCAGCGCGAGGGCGACGAGGAGACCGTCAGGGCGACCGTCGGCCGCCGCGGGGACTAGCAGGGACGAGCGACCGCTCGGCCCAGGTAGGCTGTCCTGCCTATGTCAGAAGCCGCCCCCGAGACCACTGAAGTCGAACCGCCCCGCGGGCATGCGCAGGTCGTCTACCTCGGCCCGGTGGCACCGCACTGGGAGGTGCGGTCGTCGTTCGGTGACCGGCAGATGATCGACGACTTCCGGGCCCGGGTGGCCGCTCGGCTGGTGCTGCTGCCGCCGCACGACCCGCAGTTCCGGCGCAACCGCGAGCGGGTGGTCCGCGACGCCGAGCGCGAGAACCTCCTGCTCGAGTGGGATCTCGGATACGACGAGGACGACGACTCGTAGCTCTCTCATCAAGGGGGCCGAACCCCATCGCGAGCGGTCTCCGTATCCTGACTGGGTGGAGGATCCGGCCCACTACCTGAACCGCGAGCTGTCGTGGCTCGAGTTCGACCGGCGGGTGCTGGCCTTGGCCGACGACCAGCGGGTTGCGGTGCTCGAGCGGGCCAAGTTCCTCGCCATCTTCAGCCAGAACCTCGACGAGTTCTTCCAGGTGCGGGTGGCCGCGCTGAAAGACCAGGTCGCCGCAGGCCTGACTGCCACCAGCCCTGACGGGCGCACTCCCGCCCAACAGCTGCTCGACATCCGTGACTGCCTCTCGGTCGTGCTGCCCCACATGGAGGCCGTGTTCCTCGACGGCGTGGCGCCCGCGCTGGCCGAGGCGGGCATCCGCTTCTCGTCGTGGTTCGAGCTTGACGAGGACGACGAGAAGTTCCTGGTCGAGATCTTCGAGGAGCGGATCTTCCCGGTGTTGACGCCCCTCGCCGTCGACCCGGTCCACCCGTTCCCCTACATCTCCAACCTGTCGCTCAACCTGGCGGTGATGGTGCGCGACCCGGTGGAGGGCGAGCGGCGGTTCGCCCGGGTCAAGGTGCCCGACATCCTGCCCCGCTTCGTGGTGCTGCCCGACGGCGAGCGCTACATCCCCCTGGAGCAGGTGATCGCCGCGCACCTGGGCGAGCTGTTCCCCGGCATGGAGATCGAGCAGCACCACCCGTTCCGGGTCACCCGCAACGCCGACCTGACCCTGGAGGAGGAGGAGGCCGACGACCTGCTGGCCGCCGTCGAGCTGGAGTTGCGACGCCGTCGCTTCGGCCGCGCGGTCCGGCTGGAGATCGACGCCGCGATGAGCGACGAGGTCCGGGCGCTGCTGCAGCGTGAGCTCGACCTGGGCGACGACGACGTGTACGTCCACGTCGCTCCGCTCGACCTGGGCGGGCTGTGGTCGGTCCACGCGCTCGACCGGCCCGATCTGAAGGACCCGCCATACCTGCCGGTGACGCCGCCGCGGCTGCTGGCCGACGACCAGCCGGCGGACATATTCGCCGCGATCCGGGCACGCGACGTCCTCGTCCACCATCCCTACGAGAGCTTCCGGGCGTCGGTGGAGGAGCTGGTACGCCAAGCCTCGGCCGACCCCGGTGTCCTGGCCATCAAGATGACCCTGTACCGCACCTCCGGCGACAGCCCGATCGTGAAGTCGCTGATCCGGGCGATCGAGCGGGGCAAGCAGGTGGCGGTGCTGGTCGAGCTCAAGGCCCGCTTCGACGAGGGGGCGAACATCGAGTGGGCCCGGGCGCTGGAGACCGCCGGCGTGCACGTGGCCTACGGCCTCATCGGGCTGAAGGTGCACGCCAAGACGCTGATGGTGGTGCGCGACGAGCCCGACGGGCTACGGCGCTACTGCCACATCGGCACTGGCAACTACAACTCGACGACCGCGAGCCTGTACGAGGACCTGGGCCTGCTCACCTGCGACGAGGTCATCGGCGACGAGGTGACCCAGCTGTTCAACGAGCTGACCGGATTCGGGCGGATGCGCTACGAGGCGCTGCTGGTCGCGCCCCGCACGTTGCGTGTCAGGTTCGTCGAGCTGATCCGCCAGGAGGTCGCCGCGGTCGCGGCCGGAGGCGAGGGCCGCATCATCTTCAAGATGAACAGCCTGGTCGACGCCGGGATCATCGACGAGCTGTACGCCGCGTCCCAGGCGGGGGTGCAGATCGACCTGATCGTGCGGGGCATCTGCTGCCTGGTGCCCGGCGTTCCCGAGCAGTCGGCAACGATCCGGGTCCGGTCGCTGGTGGGCCGTTACCTCGAGCACTCGCGCGTGTACTACTTCGCCAACGGCAACGGTCCTGGCGAGCCGCGCTGTCTGATCGGCTCGGCCGACCTGATGCCCCGGAACCTGAACCGGCGGGTCGAGACCCTGGCCACGGTCGCCGACCCAGACCTTCAGGACCGCCTACGGCAGATCCTCGACATCGAGCTGGCGGACGACGTCCTCGCCTGGGAGCTGGACGCCTCTGGCGAGTGGCACCGTCTCCACCCTCCCGAGGGCGAGGAGGGGAACAACACCCACCGCCGCCTCCAGGAGCTGGCGGGCGAAACGCGCGGGAGCACGGAGTGGAGAGCCGCTGGGGTGATCCGTTCTGGCGTCTCTCAGCGCTCTGTTGAGCGCTGAGA
>JBOGHK010000059.1:0-3306 GCA_050744325.1 Acidimicrobiales bacterium | reverse complement strand
ACGGGGTTCGCCGAGATCTTCCCGCCCGAAGCTCCCGCGCCCACCGTCGAGGGCCTCACCGAGCAGTGGGAGGCGCTGATCCGTCAGGGCGACGGCGACCCACGGAGTCGCGCGTTCGGCGCGTGGGCCCGGCCCGCCCGGCCGTCGTGGCGTCCCAGGGACCTCGGTTCCGTGCCGTCGGCGGCGCCGCCCTCGGACGGTGCGCCGTCCGAGATCGTGGTCGGCACGGCTGTCGGCCAGGCCGACCCGACCGAGCCTCGCCGGGGGCATCTCCGCAGTCTGTACGTGGTCCCGGAGTGGTCGGGTCGTGGCGTCGGCCGCCGGCTTCACGACGCCGTCGTGGCGCATCTTCGTGGCGCCGGATTCGCCGAGGCGAGCCTGTGGGTGATGGAGAAGAACCCGGCTCGGGCGATGTACGAGCACCTCGGATGGCGCATGTCCGCTGACCGTCAGACCATCTGGCCCGGTATCGACGAGGTCCGCTACCTCGTCGACTTGGGTTCCCAGCGTTCTCCCAGGTCGAGTCGATACGATCCATGACCGTGAAGAACATGTTGAAGACCACCGTCCTACTCGCGGGCCTCGGTGGTCTGTTGATGCTCATCGGCGGCCTGCTGTTCCAAGGCACCGGCGTCATCATCGGTGCCGCGCTGGGGTTCGCGATAGTCGGTTTCTCCTACTGGAAGAGCGACACCCTGGCGATCAAGGCCGCCCGCGCGGTCCCGGTGACCGAGGCCGAGATGCCCGAGTACTACCGGATCGTCCGCGAGCTGACCGAGAAGGCCGGCATGCCGATGCCTAAGCTGTACGTCACGCCCGACATGCAGCCCAATGCATTCGCCACCGGCCGCAACCCCAACCACGCCGCGGTGGCCGTGACCCGCGGCATCGTCCAGATCCTCGACTGGAACGAGCTCCGTGGCGTGCTCGCCCACGAGATCAGCCACGTCGGCAACCGCGACATCCTCATCGGCTCGGTCGCTGCGGCGATCGCCATGGGCATCACGCTGGTCGCCAACATCCTGCAGTTCACGGCGATCTTCGGCGGTGGCGACGACGACGGCCCCAACCCGATCGCTCTGTTGGCTATGGCCATGCTCGCGCCGTTGGCCGCGGGCCTGCTGCAGATGGCCCTGAGCCGCAGCCGCGAGTTCGAGGCCGACCGCACCGGCGCGCGCCTCATCGAGGACGGCGAGCCGCTGGCTCGTGCGTTGCTCAAGCTCGAGGCCGGCGCGAAGCAGATCCCGATGGACGTCGACCCGGCCCACGCGCAGGCCTACATCGTCAACCCGCTGGCAGGCCGGAAGGTGAACTTCGCGAACCTCTTCCGCACCCACCCCACCACGGAGGATCGTGTCGAGCGACTTCGCAATGGCGAGTGGCGCGGCGCCTGGTGATCGCTAGTCCCTGAAGTTGGTGAACTGGAGGGGGATGCCGAAGTCCTCCTCCTTCATCGCGGCGATCGCGGCCTGGAGGTCGTCGCGCTTCTTGCCACTGACCCGCAGCTGCTCGCCCTGCACCTGGCTCTGTACTCCCTTGAGGCCGAGGCCCTTGATGAACTTGTTGAGGGTCTTGGCCTTCTCGGAGGAGATCCCGGCGACCAGGTTGGCCTGCTGCCGGGCGGTGCCGCCGGAGGCTTCCTCGACCTTGTCGTAGTCGAGCGCCTTGAGCGAGACCTTGCGCTTGACGAGCTTCTCCTCGAGCACCTGGCGCAGTGCCTTGAGACGGTCCTCGCTGACCGTGTGCAGCGTGATCTCATGGCCGCTGAGCTCGACCGTGCTGTTGGTGCCCTTGAAGTCGTAGCGGGTGGCGACCTCGCGGGCGGCTTGGTCGACGGCGTTGCGGACCTCTTGTTGGTCGACCTCGGAGACGACATCGAAGCTGGGCATAGCCTCGGAGGGTACCGCTATGAGGTGGTCGGGTCGGGCCGGCGGGGGCTAGGTTGTCCGACCCTGGGTCGGTGCCCGAGCGGCCAAAGGGAGCAGACTGTAAATCTGCCGGCACAGCCTTCGGAGGTTCGAATCCTCCCCGGCCCACAGACAGATCCAAGCGTCACCGGGGGGTTCCTCCGGCATACTCATCTGACACACCATCAGGTTTGGGGGACGCCACATGTGGGATCTGCTGGTACGCGGGGGACAGGTCGTCGACGGCCGGGGCCGACCGCCGTGGATCGGCGACGTCGCGGTCAAGGACGGGCGGATCGCCGCTGTCGCACCGCACCTCGACGGTGACGCGACCGAGGTGCTCGATGCCACGGGACTGGTCGTCGCCCCCGGGTTCGTCGACATCCACACCCACTACGACGGCCAGGCCACCTGGGACGACGTGCTCGAACCGTCGGCCTCCCACGGGGTGACCACGGTCGTGACCGGGAACTGCGGCGTCGGGTTCGCCCCGGTGCGCCCGGGCCAGGAGCAGACGCTGGTCGAGCTGATGGAGGGCGTCGAAGACATCCCCGGCACCGCGCTCCACGAGGGCATCGACTGGCGCTGGGAGAGCTTCCCCGAGTTCCTCGACGCGCTCAGCAGCCGGGCCTGGGGCATGGACGTCGCCGTGCTGGTACCCCACGGTCCCCTCCGCACCTACGTGATGGGCGAGCGGGGCGTGAGGAACGAGGACGCCACCGCCGACGACATCGCCGAGATGGCCCGGCTGGTCGAGGAGGCCGTCGCCGCGGGCGCCGTCGGCTTCTCGACGTCTCGCACCGAGCTGCACCGCTCCAAGAGCGGCGATCCGGTGCCGGGCACCTACGCCAACCCTGAAGAGCTGCTGGCCATAGCCCACGCGGTGGCGCGTGCTGGCGGGCCGATGTTCGAGGCCGCGCCCGCCGCGATCGAGGCCGTCGGGGGCGCGGTCGACGGCGAGATCGCCCTGTTCGCCCAGATCTCCCGCGAGACCGGGCTCGAGGTGTCGTTCCCGGTCCTGCAGTCGGGCCATGACCCCGACAGCTGGCGCCGCCAGCTCGACGCCGTCGACGCGGCCCGTCGCGGCGGCGCGCGGCTCGCCCCGCAGATCGCGTCGCGCCCGTTCGGGATGCTCATCGGTCTACCCACCTACCACGCCTTCCAGCTCCGGCCCACCTACCGGCGGTTGCTAGGGGAGCTGCCCTACGACGACATGGTGCGCGAGATGCGCCGGGCGGAGGTGCGCGCCGCGATCCTCGCCGAGGACGACCTGCCGGCCGACCCCACCCAGATGTTCGACGGCATCGCCGGCTTCGTCCGGGCCATCCCCGAGCAGCTCTACGTCATGGGCGATCCGCCGGACTACGAGCCCGGGCCGGAGAGCTCGGTCGCCAGCATC
>JBOGHK010000058.1:0-18811 GCA_050744325.1 Acidimicrobiales bacterium | reverse complement strand
CGGTCGGGTTCCCCATGGAGGCCGGCCGCTGGTCGAGCGGCCCGTTCTGGGAGATCGCCCACAAGCCCGTCGCCGTCGAGGCGGGGCTCGGGCACATGGGCTTCAACCGCAACGTGATCCACCCCCGGTTCGGGAACTTCGTGCTGCTCGACGCCTTGGTCATCGACGCCGAGATCGACGCCCACGACAGGCCGCTCGACTACAACCCCTGCGCCGACTGCAACCTCTGCGTCGCCGCCTGCCCCGTCGGCGCCATCTCTCGCACCGAGGACTTCGACTTCTTCGCCTGCCTCAACCACAACTACCGCGAGTTCCTCGGCGGGTTCGCCGACTGGGCCGACACCCTCGCCGCGGCGGGCTCCGCAGACGAGTACCGCACCAGGTTCCGCGAGGACGAGACCGTGTCGATGTGGCAGTCCCTCGGCTACGGGCCCCAGTACAAGTCGGCCTACTGCATGGCCGTCTGCCCCGCGGGCACCGACGTCATCGGGCCTTACCTGCGCGACCGGCGCGGCTACGTCGCCACCTACCTGCGGCCGCTCCGGACCAGGCCCGAGCCCATCTACGTCCAGAGCGGCACCCGTGCCGAGCGGGTCGCGGCCCGCAACCCAGCCAAGGAGGTCCGCTACATCGACTACAAGGTCGGCGTCGCCGGCGTCGACAACGTGCTCCGCGGGCTCCAGCACATGTTCGACGGCTCCCGGGCCCTGCTCGACGGCACCACGATCTTGTGCGTCATCGACGACGACACCGTCACCCACGAGCTCGTGATCGCCGTGCAGAACGGCTCGCTGTCGGTGCTGGACGCCGGCGCCGAGACTCCAACCGGGGACGGTGAACCGTCCGCCACGGTGAGCGGCCCGCTGTCGGCGTGGATGGATCTGCTGATCCACGCCGCCGCTGGCCACCCTACGGGCCCCCACGACCTGTCCGTCAACGGCGACATCGCCTCCTTTGACGCCCTCGTCCACGCGCTCCACTGACTTCTAGCGTCGCCGACGCCGCTCGCAACGACCGACCAACGATCCGGCACGGACGCCGTCGAGCTCCGCAGGTTCCTCGAAACCATCGCCGACCAGGAGCAGGGGTGGTCGCGGTCGCGTGCGTCAAGCGCGACGGGCGTGCACGAGCCAGGCGGCCGAACCGAGCAGTACGCCGTCCTGGCTGGTGAAGTATTCGAGAGCGTCGCGGGTGGCAGCGACGGCGCGCGCCCGTGCGTCGGGCGGCGCCGGGTCCAGGAGCGAGCGCGCCATGCCGGTGGTCTCGAGGAAGTTCGTCGCCTCGACCGGGTCGTGGCCGAGCCAGAGCGGCTCGTCGATCGTCGCGATGCCGATGTCGGCGAAGCCGGCCTTGTCGAGGACCGAGCGGATGCAGTCGGGATCTGCCAGCGAGAACGGGCCGGGGGCATCGGGGTCACCAGGCTCAGGCGGTTCGACATGGCCGAGCATCGCCTCCGTGGGCACCGAGAGCCAGGGGTTGACGCCGAGTGGCTGCCAGCAGACGAACGCGCACCGACCACCGTCGTCGAGCGCGGTGCGGATGTTGGCGAAGGCCGCCACTGGGTCGTCGAAGAACATCACCCCGAACCGGCTGATCGCGGCGTCGAAGCCGTGCAGGGGGAAGCTGTGGGCTTGGGCGTCGGCTTGCTCGAAGCGCACGTTGCCGAGCCCGGCGTCGTCGGCGAGCTGGCGGGCACGGGCGAGCATGGGCCCGGACAGGTCGACGCCGAGGACATCGCCGGGTGCGGCTCGACTCGCCGCGGCGCGGGTGGTGTGACCGCAGCCGCAGCCGACGTCCACCACCCGGGCCCCTGCCTCGACGGCCGCGGCGTCAAGGACATAGCTGGTGAAGGGCTGCAACATGCGGCGGTGGTGCTCGTCCTGGTCGACCCAATGGCGTGTCCGCTCCGCGTTCCAATGCTCGGCCTGCTCGGTGTTGACGACATCGTCCATCGCCCCTCCCTACCAGGGTCTGACACCACACACCTACGCCGACGACCTCCCGTCGCGGGCGTCGTGCCGTATGTCACTGGCTGTGTGTCGTCTGACAAGGACCGCCACCGGCTCGGCCGTCATCGTCGAGGTGACCGACGGCACTGGCCAAGACGGCACGGAAGGAAAGTCGGATGCCGGAAACCCTGCGGTTGGAGGACCTGGCAGCCTCCAACCAACACCTGATCGACGACCCTGTCGCCCACCGGCTGGTCGTCGCCCAAGCCAATGATCTCGCCCGAACACTGGATGTCGTCCACATCCCGGCGTTGCTGGCGCCGACGGCGGTGTCGCTCAGGCAGTTCCAGACGGGCTTCCGTGACCAGCAGAGTCGGGGTACCTGTTATGCGTTCGCGGCGTGCGCGGCCATCGTGAACAAGGCGGGTGAGCTGTACTCCGACTACGTCACCAGCGCGGTCGCTCACGAGAACAACAGCTCCTTCTGGGGCTTCCAGGGCAGCTCGGACATCGTCGACAAGCTGGCCAGGGCAGCCATCCCCGACGAGACCGCGGCTCCCTATGTCGACCAACCGGCCTTGGACCAGCTGCGTCAGAGCATCCCTGCGGGCAACCTCGACTCTCCTGGAACGAGCAGCAGTTCATCGAGCTCGACTACAACTCGACCAGCTGGCCGATCCTGGGAGGCCGCTACGTCGTCGACGTCGCCCCGCCAGACTCGCCCCCACAGTGGGACGCGCTCTGGGTCGGTCGTCGGCACATGGACCACGACGGCTGGAAGGGCGAGCTTGTCATCCGCCGAACCACGGACTACCGGGCCACCCAAGGCGCCCCCACCAAGCTGGGCAACTACTACCGCGACGGCCAATGCTTCGACGTCAACGGGGTCACCGTGCAGAACGGGCAGGGCCTCCACTTCTGGATCGCCGACACGACCGAGCGGATCCCGCCAGGCAAACCGCAAGGCCAAGAGTTCTGGGCCTACGTGTTCACCTGGGACCCGAACGCCGCCGCCGGCTGGACCACCTGGAGCGGCATCCCCTTGGGCGCCAGCCTCAGCCGCAACCCGCTGCCCGGCGACAACACCAGCGGCTTCACCGCCTCCGACTGGATCGGGACCTGGTCGATCAACTGGGACGGCTGGCCGCCTGCGCGGCCGGCCAGCTCAGGTGGCGGCCGATGCCTTGCCGGACCACGAGGCGTGGAGGCGCGCGTAGGCGCCGCCGGCAGCGAGGAGGTGGGCATGGGATCCGTGCTCGACCAGTCGGCCGTCGACGACGACGGCGACTCGGTCGGCGCGGGCCGCGGTGGTGAGGCGGTGCGCGACGACCACCACGGTGCGGCCTTCCATGAGTCGCTCGAGCGCCCGCTCCACCACCAGCTCGGTGCCGGGGTCGAGGCTGGAGGTGGCCTCGTCGAGCACGACCACGCCCGGGTCGGCGAGGGCGGCGCGCACCAGCGCGACCAGCTGCCGCTCCCCGGCGGACAGGTTGGCGCCCCGCTCGCGGACGTCGGTGTCGAGCCCGGCCGGGAGCCTGTCGAAGCGGCCCCGGAGCCCGAGCTGGTCGATCGCGGCGCCGATGTCTGCGTCGGTGGCATCCCCGCGCCCGATCAGCACGTTGTCGCGCACGGTGCCGGCGAACAGGAATCCCTCCTGGGGAACGACCACGATCCGTTGGCGCAGGCTGACCTGGGTGCAGTCGCGGAGGTCGGTCCCGCCGTAGCGGATGCAACCCTCGGTCGGGTCGTAGGCCCGTGCCATCAGCTTGGCCAGCGTGGACTTCCCCGCGCCCGTCGGTCCCACCAGGGCGACGCGCTCCCCAGGTTCGACCGCCAGTGACACGTCCCGAAGCACCGGCGCGCCTCGCCCGTACGCGAAGCCGACGCCCTGCACCTCCAGGCGGCCGCGGGCCGGGAGGTCGACCGCGCCGGCGCGCTCGGCGACCGTGGGCCGCTCGTCGAGCAGCTCGTAGAGCTTGTGGAGCGACGCGCCCGCGGCCTGGAGCTGGTTGAACAGCTGGCTGAGGTGCTGGATCGGCTCGAACAGGTTCTGGAGGTACAGCACGAAGGCGGCCACCGTGCCGACCGTGACGATGTCGCGGGCGCTGAGGAAGCCACCCAGGCCGAGGATGACCGCGATCGACAAGCCCTGCGCCAGCTCGACTACCGGGAAGTACCGCGCCGCTATGCGCTCGGTGCGCATGTGCGCCCCGTAAAGCTGCTCGTTGGTCCCGCTGAAGCGCTCGACGACGGCGATCTCCTGGTTGAAGGCCTGGACGACCCGCACCCCCGCCAGGCCCTCCTGGATCGAGGCCAGGTTCGATCCGATCCTGTCCCGGAGCTGGAGGTAGGCCTGGTTGGAGTCGCGGCGGAACCGGCTGGTCGCCTTCGCGAGGAACGGGACGACCACCAGCGTGGCCAGGGCGAGCTGCCAGCTCATGGCCACCATGACGACCACCGCCCCGACGAGCTGCAACGAGCTCACCACGAAGATGGCGAGACCATGGCCCAGCAGCTCCTGGAGGGCCTCCACGTCGGCGGTGACCCGGGCCACCAACGACCCGGTCCGGCTCCGGTCGTAGAAGTCCATCGACAGCGACAGCTGGTGGGCGAACACCCGCTCCCGCAGCTCCCGGAGGAACGCCTCGCCTACGCGGGCGATGGTGCGGATCGCGGCACGGCCGGCGCAGTAGGCCACGACCGCAGCGGCGAGGAACGACGCACCAGCGACGGACAGGGCATGCGGGTTGTCCTGTCGCACCCCCTCGTCGATGCCGAAGCGGACGATGGCGGGACCGGCGATCGTCCCGGCGGCTTGGAGGACCACCAGCACCGCGGCGACCGCGAGCCAGCGCCGGCGGTGGGCCAAGAGCCGCCACGTGCGACCGAAGAGGCGACGCTTCTCGGTCGACGACAGCTGGAGGTCGCTGGCCCGGGGGATCCTCACGGCACCGCGGTGGCTCGCGGGGCCGCGTGGGCCTCGGCGTGAGCGAGGACCTCGCGATAGCGAGCGGAGCCCTGGATCAGCTGGTCGTGGGTGCCTTCGGCCACGACCTCCCCGCCGTCGAGGAGGACGACCCGGTCGGCGAGGGCAACCGTGGCGGCGCGGTGGGCGATCACGATCGTCGTGCGCCCGTGCATCACCTGGCGGAGCGCGTCACGGATCTCGTGCTCCTTGGTGGGGTCGACTGCGGACGTGGCGTCGTCCAGCACCAGGACCCGCGGGTCGGCGAGGATCGCCCGCGCGATGGCCACCCGCTGGCGCTGGCCGCCCGACAGGGAGAACCCGTGCTCCCCGAGAACGGTCTCGTAGCCGGCCGGCAGACCGCTGATGAAGTCCGCAGCGCCCGCGAGCCGGGCGGCCTCCTCGACCCGGTCCACCGACGCACCCGCGTCGGCCAGGGCGATGTTGGCGTAGACGGAGTCGGTGAACAGGAACGTGTCCTCGAAGACGATGCCGACCGAACGCCGGAGCTCGTCGAGGCGGAGGTCGCGCACGTCGGCGCCGTCGAGGCGCACCGCGCCGCCATCCACGTCGTAGAAGCGGGCGATCAACCGCGCCAGCGTGGACTTGCCCGAGCCGGTGGCGCCGACCAACGCGACGGAGCTGCCACCGGGCACGAGGAGGTCGAGGTCGCGGAACACAGTCGGCCCGTTGCGGTAGCCGAATGTCACCCCCTCGAAGCGCACCTCGCCGGGACCGTCGGGGAGGCCGATCGCCGCGGGCCGGTCGGTGATCTCCGGGGCGGTGGCCAGCACCTCGTGGACCCGTGCCGCCGACACTGACGCCCGGGACGCTGCAGCCACCAGGAGGGCAGTGAGCCGTAGGGGGAAGATGAGCTGGAGGATGTAGGCGTTGAACGCCACCAGCTGCCCGATCGTCAGCCGGTCGGCGAGCACCTCGCGGCCACCGACGAACAGGACGACCACCAGCCCGAGGGTCGGCAGCAGCTCCATCGCGGGGTTGAAGCCCGCGCGCAGCCGGGCGATCGAGAGCGCCCGACGCTCGACGGCGGCAGCCGCTCCACGAAGCTTCGCCTCCTGCAACGGCTCGGCTCCGAAGCCCTTCACCACCCTGATGCCGGCGAGGGTCTCCTCCACGACGCCCGACACGTCGGCCAACCGTCCCTGGAGGTCGGCGGCCTCGGGGTGCAGCCGCCGGGAGAAGCGCACGGCAGCCACCGCAAGCAGCGGGAGCGGCGCGAGGGCCAGGAGGGCCAGCTTAACGTTGATCGACAGCAGCACCGCGGTGACCCCGACGATCATCACGACGTTCGCTCCGGCCACCGGCACGAACACCAGGAAGAGCTGGATCTGGCGCAGGTCGGTGTTGGCCCGCGACATCAGCTCGCCGGTCTGGGCCCGGTCGTGGAACGCGAAGTGGAGCCGCTGGAGGTGGGCGAACAGCTGGCGTCGCAGGTCGGTCTCGGCCCGGAGCGAGATCGCGAAGGCGGCGTAGCGCCGCAGTGCCGTGCACACGGCGGTGATGCCGGTCACCGCGACCAGCACGGCGGTCCACCACAGCAGGGCCTCCGCGTCGTAGTGGTCGATCCCGCGGTCGACGGCCCGCTGAGCGAGGAGCGGAACCGTCACCTTGGCCGCCGTCCAGCCGAGTGCGGTGAGCACGCCGATCACGATCCACCGCCGGCTGGGGCGCAGGGCGCGGCGCATCATGCGCCGGCCCCCGCGCCGTAGCTCGTCGGGCAGGCCCGGCCTGCTCGGCCTCATTCGGGCGGCGGCGGGCCTGTGCAGCTGTCCTTGGCCGCGTCGTACAGCGACAGGAAGGTGTTCTCCGACACCAGCCATTGGTCGTCCACCTTGACCGCACCACCGCCGCTGCCCTCCAGCAGGACGACGCCGTCCTTGAGGATCGAGAAGGTCGCGGTGGCCGTCTCGCTGTCGGTCAGCTCGACCTCCACGTTCTCGATCGCGATGCCCGAGACGAGGTCGGCGCAGTGCAGGAGCCGGGGCTCGGCGGCCTCGCCGTTCTCGATCATCGCCGAGGCTGCGGTGAAGTCGCCCTGGCCCACGAGGGAGAAGAACTCGGTCAGCACCGTGGACACCTCCGCCGCCTCCGCTTCGGCATCCACCTCGGTCGTGGTGGTCTCCTGCTCGGCGGCCTCGCTAGCTTCGGTGTCGCCGGAGGCGTCGGTGGCGCCGTCGTCGTCGTCCCCGCCGCAGGCGGCCAGCAGGCCGGCCATCACGAGGATGACGCCGCACCAGCGGACGACGCGGTGCCGTCGGTTCGTGGTCTGCACGGTCAGCTCTCCTTGGGACGACCGGCGGTAGCGCCGGAGCTGTTGGATGGTCGAGTGGCTGATCCAGCGACCAGCTGGACCAGCCGCTCGAGCACTTCGACTTGGCGGTCGGTGGTGGCGTGCTGCTCGTAGATGACCCGGAGCAGCCAGAAGCGCAGGTAGCGACCCAACGAGTAGCGCAGGAACAGGGCGGCGCCCACCACCGTGAGGCCCAGGCCCAGAACCCCGCCGGAGAGCAGGTAGGGCACCTGGGAGCTGAAGTCGTTGGTACCCGACGCCCCCAGGTAGCCGAGCACCACCGCGACCAGGCCCACCGCCATCAAGGCGATGCCGGCGAGGATCAGCCGCTGCTCCTCGTCACGTGAGGGGCGCTTCAGGCGGAGTCGGCTGAGCTCGGCCTGGAACTCGTCGAGCCGGTCGTCGAGCCGGTCCGACTCCACCGTGTCGTGGCCCCGACCTCCTCGTCTCCCTCGTCTCATTGCTTCCCGCTCCTGCTGCTTCGCTGCGGGCCGCTCGGGCCCCGCTCGCGGGGGCGCTGGCTCATCGAGGCTCCTCCATGGTCATGGCGCACCCAGGTACGCCCCGTGCAGGTGTTCTGCCATCTCCGTCGGCGAGCCGCAGGCCCGGACTTCACCGTTGGCCATCACCGCCACCTGGTCGGCGACGCCGAGCACGAAGCCCGCGAACTGCTCCACCACGACGACGGAGACCCCCACCGCGGTCAGGCGGGCGACCTCGCCGTAGAGCTCGTCGACCACCCGTGGGGCAAGGCCCATCGACAGCTCGTCGAGCAGGAGGAGGGCCGGCTCCGTCGCCAGGCCGCGGGCCAGCGCGAGCATCTGCTGCTCGCCGCCGGAGAGCCGCCCCGCCAGGAGGTGGCGGCGCGCCGCGAGCTGGGGGAACTGGCCGAAGGCGACGTCCCGGACGTGGGCGGCGGTGGTGCCGCCGTGGGTGGACATCAACAGGTTCTCGTCGACGGTCAGGTTGGGGAAGACGCCTCGCCCCTCGGGGACCGTGCAGACGCCGGCACGGGCCAGCGCCTCCGGGGCGGCGCCGGTGACCTCGACCCCGGTCATGTGCACGGTGCCCCCGGTGGGCACGAGCTGGCCGCTGATCGTGGCCAGCGTGGTGCTCTTCCCCGCGCCGTTGGGGCCGACGATGCCGAGGATCGTCCCGTGCGGGACCACGAGGTCGACACCGTGCAGGACCTCGATGCGACCGTAGGCCGCCCGTACGCCGCGCAGCTCGAGCACAGGCGGCGCCGCGGCGGCGGAGACGGGTGCGGTGGACTCAGGTGCCATCGATCGCCAGCGCCCGGTCGAGGGCCACTCGGTGGGTCGTGGTGAAGGGCACGGTGAGCCCGAGCTCCTCCAGCCGTTCCGGGAGCGGCTCGCCAGAGGCGCCGTCGGCGCGCACGACGCGCTCGGCGCGTCGACATCCGCCGTAGCGGATGTCGCCGGCAGCCCGACTTCCGCCGTAGCGGATGTCGCCGGCAGCCCGACCCCGCCACAGGTCGGTGACCTGCAGCACCAGCCCGTCGGGGTGGCGGGCCAGCATGACGCCGATGAGGCCAGGGCCGAGGATGGCGAGATCGTCGAGGAACGAGACGTTGTCGGCCAGGACCGGGAAGCCGGCCAGGACCAAGCCGCCGACCAGGGCACCGCAGACCGCCGTGATGCCCCCGAGCACGGCGAGCAGCACGACGGGGAGGCTGTCGAGCATCTCGTAGTCGGCCGCGGTGGCGGTACCGAGCAGCCCTGCATACAGGGCGCCGCCGAGAGCCGCGATCACCGACGACAGCACGAACACCTGCAGCTTGGTGACCGTGGTGTCCAGGCCCATCGTCGCGCACGCCACCGGGCTGTCGCGCAGGGCCGAGAGGCGGCGACCGAACGGCCCCCGGCGCAGGGCGAGCAGGCCAAGGGCGACAGCACCGAAGCACACAGCGAGCAGCACGAAGTACGCCCGTTCCCCGGCGAACGAGACCCCGGCGATCCGGAGCCGGTCGACGCGGACCGCGCCCAGGTTGCCGAACACGTCCTCGTGGACGAAGAAGACGTTGTCCATGAGGACCGCGAAGGCCAGCGTCGCCAGCGCCAGGTAGAGGCCGCGCAGGCGCAGCGCCGGCAAGGCGACCAGGGCGCCGACCGGTGCGGCGATCAGCACCGCAGCCAGCAGCCCGACGGCCGCACCGTCGGCGGCGAACTTCGCCATCGCGAAGGCTCCGACGCCCGCAAAGGTCATCTGGCACAGCGACACCTGCCCGGCCCACCCGGTCAGCGGGACCAGCGAGAGCGCGACCAGCCCGAGCGCCAGGCCGGGCGCCACTCTCGACAGCGTCGCCTCGCTGGCCACGGCGGCGAACAAGGCGGCGGCCCCGACGAGGAGCGCGAACCCGACCAGGGAGCGCCGGACACCCGCGAGCGGCGGGGTGCGGGCGCCGACCGCCGAGCCAACCCGTACTCCCGCCTGGGGGATCACCAGGAGGACCACGAACAGCATCACGGTCGGGATCGCCAGCCGCAGGTTGGTGAAGGCGCCGTCGGAGGGCAGGTAACCGACCGCGTAGGACTCGACCAGGCCCAGGACGAGCGCCCCGGCGAAGGTGAGGGGCAGGCTCCGGAGCCGGCCGACCATCGCAGCCGCGTAGGCGTTCACGACCAGGAGGGTGAGCGCCTGGACGTTGAGCTGCAGGACCGGTGCCAGCAGGATGCCGGCCAGGGCGGCGAGGCTGGACCCCAGAGCCCAGCTCAACATGCTCGACCGATGGGGCCGGGCGCCGCTGAGGGTGGCCAGCGGGCGGTGGTCCACCACGGCTCGCATCGTCACCCCGGTGCGGGTCTTGAACATCACCAACCGCAGGGCCAGGGCCACCGCGGCGGCGACCACGACCGTGGTGACCTGGTGCCAGGTCACCAGCACCGGCCCGAGGTCGAAGCCGCCCGGGGCGAAGAACCCCTCGATGCGCCGGCCTTCCGGCGGCCAGATGTTGCTGGCCGCCCCCATCAGCACCAGCAGCAGCCCGATCGTCACCACCAGACTCGACGCCAGCGACGCCCGGGCGAGGTTGCGGGCCAGGGTCCGCTCGACGACCGCCCCCAGCAGCGGAGCGACCACCAGCACGATCAGCGCGAGGCTCAGTGGTGCCGGCCAGCCCCAGTCGAAGCGCACCTGCCAGTAGAGGAACGCCATCAGCATCCCCACCGCCCCGTGGGCGACGTTGAACACGCCCGAGGTGGTGTAGGTGACCACCAGGCCGCTGGCCGCGACGGCGTAGACCGAACCGGTGACGATCCCGACGATGGTGAACGCCAGCAGGTCGTCCATCGCTAGTGCGCCCCTCAGCCCTCGGGCACGTAGATGTCGTCGGGGGAGCAGTGGAACCCCTCGTCCGGGAACACCCGCACGTAGGCGCCGTCCTGCACCTGGGCGAGCAGGAAGCAGCCCTCCTCGGGGACCGGGTCACCCACGTTGATGGGTGGGATCAGCCCGCCGGCGTCCCAGTCGGTGATCGACTCCAGCTCGGCGATCAGGCTCTCCCGGGTCAGGTCCGGCCCCACGGCCATGGCGGCCTCGTAGAACAACCGCGCCCGGATCCACGCCTGCAGCCCGTTGGACGTGGGCTCGGCGTCGGGCACCACCTCTTCGAGCCAGGTCACGTAGTCCTGGAGGGCGTCGATCTGGTCGGCCTCCTCGAGCAGGGCGTGCCCCAAGGGGACGTAGCTGCCTTCGCCCGCTGGGCCGACGGCTTCGAGATAGTCCTGGCTGTAGCCCTGGGTGCTCACGTCGGCGACCGTCACCGAGTAGCCCTGCTCGCGCATGGCCCGCTGGAGTCGCACGATGTTGTTCTCGTCGATTACGACGGCGAAGGCCTGGACGCCCCGGTTCCGCATCTCCAAGGCGTGGGGCGTGTAGTTCGACTCGAGCGGGGTCACCGCCTGCTCGTAGACGAAGTCCCAACCCACCGACCGTCGCGCCTCCATCAGCTGGCGCGCCGAGCGCTCGGTCACGGGCAGGTTGCCGTAGAACATCGCTGTCTGCGCAACGGCTTCGGGGAACTGCTCGGCGAGGTAGCGGGCGGCCCCCACGTTCACGTAGTCCGGGCTGGTGCGGGGGAACACGAAGGGCAGCTCGTCGACGGCGTCGTCGGTGGTGAAGCCCGCCAAGTGGGGGAACCCGCACTCCCTGACTGCCTCGTAGCCGCCGGTGTCGAAGGCCGACTCCGAGCCCACCGACGCGAAGACCTGGTCGCAGGCCTCCTCGTAGGCCAGACGGTTGCCGTTGTCGTTGGTGCCGGTGTCGTACACCTCGACCACCAGCTCACGGCCGTGGATTCCGCCGTGCTCCTCGTTGACCATCGCCGCGAAGGCCTCGACGGCGTCCGGGGCGGCCTTGAACAGCCCCGGCACCACCCCGGTGAGGTCGGCAATCACCCCGACGGTGATGGTGTCGCCGGTGACCCCGATGTCGGTCGAGCCGGCCGAGCTCCCGTCGCCCTCCACGCCGCCGGCGTCCGGTGCCGAGGTGTCCCCGCCGTCGGTGCGGCTACCGCACGCAGCCGACGTCACGGCAAGGACCGCCACGAACGCCACCGCGAGGCTGCTGTGCCTGCCCATCTGTGACCCCCCTGGTTCGCCGGGTCCGGCTGGGGGCACCATAGCGCTTGACGAGAACGCGTTCTACCCGATTCGCCTCGTGGGGACGACAGTGTGGTCGACGCTTGTCGCCCTGTTGCATGGACTCTGATGTGAAACGCGTTCTACTCTGCGAGCGTGACGGAGACGGTGGGGTTCTGGAGGCTCGCGGCGGAGGATCCAGCGCGACCCGCGCTGGTCGACACGGACGGGCGCGGCGTCACCTACGGCGAGCTCGACGCGGCGAGCAACCGGCTGGCGCACGGACTGCGGGCCGTCGGCCTCCGGACCGGCGACGGGGTGGCGGCGGTCCTACCCAACGGCACCGAGATGCTCGCCCTGTACTTCGCCGCGTTGCAGGCCGGGTGGTACCTGACGCCGATCAACCACCACCTGGTCGGCGCCGAGATCGCCTACATCGTCGCCGACTGCGAGGCCTCGGCCTTCGTCGCACACGCGCGCTATGCCGGCGCATGCGCCGCGGCGGCCGGCGAGGTCGCCCTGCCCGCCGAGCGCCGCTTCTCGGTCGGGCCCGTGTCGGGCTTCCGGCCGTTCGCCGAGCTCGCCAGCGGCCAACCCGCCGACCGCCCGGGCGAGCGCACCGCCGGAGCCGCGATGCACTACACCTCCGGCACGACCGGCCGGCCCAAGGGGGTGCGGCGGCGGCTCTCGGGAGCCGACCCCGACGACGCGGCCGCGGGCGGTGGCTTCCTGCTCCGCCTGTTCGACATCGCGGCCCACGACGGGAACGTCCACCTCTGTGGCTCGCCGCTCTACCACACCGCAGTGCTCGCCTTCGCGGCGACGTCGCTGCACCTGGGCCATCCGGTGGTCCTGATGGACCGTTGGACGCCCGAGTCCATGCTCGAGCTCGTCGAACGGCACCGGGTCACCCACAGTCACATGGTGCCGACCCAGCTCCACCGGCTGCTCGCCCTCCCCGAGGCGGTGAAGGCGCGCTACGACGTGTCCTCGCTGCGCTCGATGGTGCACGCCGCGGCGCCCTGTCCCGTCGAGGTCAAGCAGCGGGTGCTCGACTGGTGGGGCCCCGTCCTCTACGAGTACTACGCGGCCACCGAGGGCGGGGGCACGGTGGTCACGCCCGAGCAGTGGCTGGCCAAGCCGGGCACCGTGGGCCTGCCGTGGCCGGGGAGCGAGATCCGGATCGTGAGGGACGACGGCACCGCGCTTCCCGCCAGCCAGACCGGCACGGTCTACATGAAGCTCGGCCAGGGCGACTTCGAATACTTCAAGGACAGACCCAAGACCGAGGCCAACCGGCTGGCCGGGTTCTTCACCGTGGGCGACGTCGGCTACCTCGACGACGACGGCTACCTGTTCCTCTGCGACCGCAAGTCCGACATGATCATCTCGGGCGGCGTGAACATCTACCCGGCCGAGATCGAGGCCGCGTTGCTTACCCACCCCAAGGTCGCCGACGCGGCCGTGTTCGGGATCCCGCATGCCGACTGGGGCGAGGAGATCAAGGCCGTCGTGGAGCCGGCTCCCGGTGCGGAGGCCGGAGACGAGCTCACCGCAGAGCTGCTGTCCCACTGCGCCGACCGCCTGGCGAAGTTCAAGCTGCCCAGGTCGGTCGACTACACCACCGAGATGCCCCGCGACCCGAACGGCAAGCTGTACAAGCGCAAGCTGCGTGATCCCTACTGGGAGGGCCGGACCCGAGCCATCTAGCTGGCTTCTAGCTACCCGCGGCGGCCCGGGTGTCGGCGGCTACGTAGCGGCGGCCTCGGAACAGGACGAGCGCGCCGACGAGCACCAGCGGCGTGACGATGAGGAAGGCCTTGGCCAGGTCGCCTTTGACCTCACCGTCCACCACGTAGTCGAAGCGGTCGGCGATCACGCCGATCAGCAACGGCGACAGCGCGCCCGCGACCGCGCTGAGAAAGCCGCTGACCGAGAACGCGATGCCGCGGATGCCCGCCGGCACGACCTCGGCGATCATCACCGGGATGGCGACGAGCCCTCCCACGATGAACGCGACCGCAACCGCCTGGACGGGCATCCGCAGCCAGAGAGGCACGTCCAGGAAGGTCACCAGGAGCAGCGAGGCCCCGGTGAACTGGCACACCCCGGCGACCAGCATCGGTGCCCCCTCGTACCGGTCGCGGATCCGGTCGACCTGGCGCCCGACGACGAACGTGCCGGTGATGGCCCCCACCAGGATTAGCGCGCCGGCGACCCCCGCGCCACCGCCGGAGCCGAGCGTGGTGTGCCGCTCGTAGAACGCCGCAGCCCAGAACCCGAGGCCCGAGAGCGCGCCAGCCGCGATGGCCGACCCGACCATGAGCGACCGCAGGGTGCGCACGGCGGTGGCTCTCCGGGTGTCGCGCCACAGCGCATGAATCCCGGTGGCGCGCTCGCGCCCCGTCGGGACGGCCACGGGCAGCGGAGCCTCGAGCTCGTCGGTCAGCAGGTGGTCGTCGTCGCTCTCTCCTCGGGTCGGCTCCGGCAACCGCCACACCGCCAGAGCCAGGAGCGAGCCCGGCACGCCGACGACGAGGAACGCCCAGCGCCACCCGAGCAGGGCAGCGACCCCTCCGGCAAGGCCGACACCCAAGGCCTGCCCGAAGAACGGTGTCGCGCGCTGGAGGGCGAAGGCCCGGCCTCGCACCTGCGTGCGGTAGTAGTCGGCGAGCAGGGCCTGGGAGGCCGGGTTGTCGATCGTCTCGCCCATGCCCAGCGTCGCCCGCACCGCGAGGAACTGCCAGAAGCTCCGCACGATCGCGTTCAGGCCCGAGATCGCGCCCCACGACGCGAGGACCACGGCGATGAGCCTCGTGCGTCGGTACCGGTCGGCGAGGTAGCCGGCCGGAAGCACGACCAGGAAGCCGGTCAGGACGAAGGCCGTGCCCAGCACGCCGGCTTGGGTGTCGCTGAAACCGAGGTCGTCCTGGACCTCGGTGAGCACGCCGGGCAGGATGCCGCGGTCGACGGCGTCGACGAAGGCCACCCCCGCGAGGAGCGCGGCAGGTCGCCGGCCGTAGCGGCCCCAGCCCACGTCAAGGCGGTCGTCGGAGACCCCGGAGCGCTCGGAATCCTCCGAAGCCTCGGCGCCTGTGGGGGACGACAGAGTCGGCGCCAGCGCGCCCGGTGTGTCGTCCGTCGGCATCGACCTTCCCCCCGGTTGGCTGCCGCGAGTGAAACACGTTCTCTACTGGTGGACAAGGACAACACGTCGATCGCCTTGCCAGACACCAGAGAACGTGTTCTAGGTTGAGGCTGGTGGACTTCGACGAGAGCCCCGAGGAAGCCGCGTTCCGGGCCGAAGCCCGCACCTGGTTGGAGGACGCAGCCTCCTCCGAGGTCGCCAGGACGCTGCTCGCGGCTCCGAGCCGATTCGACGTCGACTGGGTGGCGCGGGCCAAGACGTGGCAGGCGCATCTCGCCGACCATGGTTGGGCGGGCATCACCTGGCCGGAGGAGGCCGGCGGCCGGGGTGGCACGCCGACCGAGGCGGCCATCTTCGTCGAGGAGGCCACACGGCTCGGCCTGGCGGCGGGCGCCTTCGCGGTGGGCATCGCCATGGCCGGCCCCACGATCATCGCCCATGGCGACGACGCACAACGCCAGCGGTTCCTGCCCCCGATGCTGCGTGGCGACGAGGTGTGGTGCCAGCTGTTCAGCGAGCCGGGCGCGGGCAGCGACCTGGCCGGACTGGCCACCCGGGCCCTGCGCGATGGGGACGAATGGGTGGTGGACGGGCAGAAGGTGTGGACCTCAGGCGCCCACTACAGCGACCTCGGCATGCTCCTCGCCCGTACCGATCCCGACCGGCCGAAGCACCAGGGCATCACCTACTTCCTCGTCGACATGCATGCGTCGGGCGTCGAGGTCCGCCCCTTGCGGCAAATGACCGGCGCGTCCCACTTCAACGAGGTGTTCCTCACCGGCGTACGGATCCCCCACGAGCGCATCCTGGGCGAGGTCGACGGCGGCTGGGCGGTCGCCATGACCACGCTGGCCAACGAACGGACCTTGATGGGCGGCGGCAGCAGCAGCCCCAGGTTCGCCGAGCTGCTCCAGCTGGCATCCGCGTGCGGTGTCACCGGCGACCCGGTCGTCCGGCAGGAATTGGCCGCCTCGTACACTCGGGCGCAGCTCATGAGGTACCTCACATATCGGAGTCGCACCCGCGCCAGCCGGGGCCTGCCGCCCGGGCCCGAGTCGTCGGTGCGCAAGCTGTTCGCCGCCTGGAACCTGAAGCACAACGGCGAGCTGGCGCTCGCGATGCAGCGGGCCGCGGGGATGCTGGTGGGGCGGGACGCTCCGGCCGACGGCCGTTGGCAGCAGTCGTTCCTGAACGCGCCCTCGATCCGCATCGCGGGGGGAAGCGACGAGATCCAGCGCAACGTGATCGCCGAGCGGACGCTCGGCCTGCCGCGCGAACCGCGCGTCGACCAGGACGTCCCCTTCCGGATGCTAGGAGGACGAGGGGGATGAGCACCCTGGCCGAGGACGTGGCGGCGCTGTCGCCGGAGCAACAGGAACGGCGTCGCCGGCTGATCGACGCGGCCTTCGAGCTCGGTGCGGAAGGCGGTTACGACGCGGTGCAGATGCGCAGCGTGTCCGAGACGGCCAACGTCGCCATGGCCACGATCTACCGCTACTTCTCGTCCAAGGACCACCTCCTGGCGGCGGCTATGACCGAGTGGACGGGGCGGTTGCAGGCCCGGGTCGCGCAGTCCCCGCCCCGCGGGGGCACCGCCGCCGATCGGATGGTCGAGCTCTTTGAGCGGGCATGCCGGGCCTTGCAGCGGCAACCGAAGCTGGCCCAGGCGCTGGTCCGCGCCCTGTCGTCACCCGACGCGGGCGTGCGCACCAGCGGCGCCGAGGTCTCCCGCCTGATCGGCGAGATGGGCGACGAGATCCTCGCGGAGCTGTCCCCGGAGGTGCGGGCCGACATCCTCGCCGTGCTGCGCCACGTCTGGTACGCGACGCTCGTCGCGTGGGCCAACGGGCGCCGGGACTTCTCCTTCGTCCAGTCCGAGCTCGAACGGGCGGCGCGGGTGCTGATCGAGCCCCACGAGCGCGCAACCCGCAGGCCGCGGGCGGCCTCAGGCTGAGCACCGACGAGGCGGGCGGGGGGTGTCCCCTTCACCGGCGACATCACTAGCGGCCCGTGAACCGGGGCGTCCGCTTCTCCACGAAGGCGCGGGGGCCTTCCTTGGCGTCGTCGCTGGTGAACACCGGCATGCCGATCTGCGAGTCGATCCGCATCGCCTCCCTCTCCGGCACAGCCTCGGTTGCCCGTAGGGCCCGCAGCACCGCCTGCACGGCCACCGGGCCGTTGGCGGCGATGGTGGCGGCCACCTCCCGCGCCCGGTCCAGGGCGGTGCCGTCGGGCACCACCTCGTTGACCAGGCCGATGTCCATGGCCTCCGACGCTCGGAGATGGCGACCGGTGAGGAGGATCTCGGCCGCCACGGCATAGGGCACCTGCCGCCGCAGGCGCACCACCGATCCCCCGAGCGGGTAGAGACCCCAGCGCACCTCCGACACGCCGACGCGCGCGCTCTCGCCGGCGACGCGGACGTCAGTCGCCTGGAGGATCTCCGTGCCGCCCGCGATTGCCGAGCCCTCCACCGCCGCGACCAGCGGCTTGTCGAGGAGGAAACCCTTGAGCAGCGGCTTGATCACACCGTCGAACAGTGCCGCGCCACCGTCGCCGCGCTGGAAGGCGTCGCCGGGATGCGACTGCGTCATCCCCTGGAGGTCGGCACCCGCGCAGAAGTAGCCGCCGGCACCGGTGAGGATGGCCACCCGGATGTCGGGGTTGGCGTTGACCTCGTCCCACGCCTCGCCCATCGCCTGCATCATCGACGGCGACAGGGCGTTGCGCCGCTCCGGCCGGTTCATGGTGACCACCAGGACCGGCCCGTCCCGCTCCACGAGCAGGTGCTGATCCGCAGGGGTCTCGGCCGTCTCGCTCGGGCCACGCTCGCGGGGGCGCTCGCTCATGGCTTGACGTCCCGGACGACCCACATGGCGAAGTACTGGGCGGCGCCACCGTAGGCGTGGCCCACCGCCGTGTGCGCGCCGTCGACCTGGTGCTCGCCCGCCGAGCCGCGCACCTGCAGCGCGGCTTCCGCGAACCGCAGCATGCCCGAGGCGCCGATCGGGTTCGAGGACAGCACTCCGCCCGACGGGTTCACCGGCAGCGTCCCACCGAGCTCGGTCTGGCCGTCCTCGGTGAGCTCCCAGCCTTCGCCCACCGCCGCGAAGCCGAGGTTCTCCATCCACATCGGCTCGTACCAGCTGAATGGCACGTAGCACTCGACGACGTCGACGTCGACCAGGGGGTCGCTGATCCCCGCCTGGCGATACACGTCGGCCGCGCAGTCCCGCCCGCCCTGCGGGTTCACCGGGTCCCGGCCAGGGAACTGGCCCAGCTCGCTGCGCACCGCCGTGCCGTGGACCCATGCCACCGGCTTCGTGGCGGCGTCGCCACCGGCCTCGTCGGCCAGGACCATCGCGCACGCGCCGTCCGAGGCCGGGCAGCTCTCCAGGCGGCGCACCGGCTCCCAGACCATCGGCGAGTCGCGCACCATCTCCAGGTCGATGTCGGGCAGCTTGAGGTGGGCGTAGGGGTTCTTGAGGGCGTTCTTGCGATCCTTGACGGCGACCATCCAGCCGACATAGTCGGGCGCCTTCGACCGGGCGATGTACGCGCGGATGTGCGGCGCGAAGTAGCCGCCGGCGCCGACGCCCCCGCTGCGACCGCCGCCCAGGGCCCAGGTGGTGTCGCCCTCGGACTGCTTCTCGAAAGCCACGGTCAGCACCCGCCGACGTACGCCCGACTGGACGAGGTGGGTGGCGACGACCGCGGTGGAGCCGCCCACGCTGCCCGCGGTGTGGACCCGCATGATCGGCTTGCCCGCGGCCCCGAGCGCGTCGGCCAGGTAGAGCTCGGGCATCATGACCCCCTCGAAGGAGTCGGGGGCCGTGCCGA
>JBOGHK010000057.1:0-7334 GCA_050744325.1 Acidimicrobiales bacterium | reverse complement strand
CAACCAGCTCATCCGCTCCCACCCCGTCCGCCACGACCGCACCCGCGAACACGGCGCCCTCGCCAACCCCGGCGGCCGCCCCAACCGCATCAACGCCGCCTAACCCCCTCTCCGACTGTCGTCCAGGTACCGGGGCCAACCTGTCACCCGGGTACCGGGTCTTGACATGGCTACGTCGAGTGTTCATCCGCAACGGCGTCTCACGTGACCTCGCCGACCTGCTCGTCGCCGACCTCCGCCGTCACGTCGAGTACCTCGACAAGCTCCCGACACCGCTACCCCGGACCGACACCGGCGAAGGGTTCCGTCACTAGGACCAGCGACATGGAGGTGTGAGAGGGGTTGTCTGTTCGCTGTCATGGCGGGCGCGTTCCCGCGGTTCGCGTTGTTCATCTACTGGGTCGCGAGACCTCGGGCGGTTCGACGCCGTGTTCACTTCGTTCGTCTGGCCGCTGCTCGGCATCATGTTCCTACCGTTCGCGACGTTGATGATGGCGACGTCCATGTCCCGGTCGGCGGGAACCCGGCGGGCGATCCGCACCATGGCGTCCTGCCTCAGGATCCCCGCCTGGAACAAGGCGAAGCATTCGGGGAGCTCGCCGGCGCGGCGGGCAATGCGAACCGGCCCCTCGGCCCGGTGGCGCGACACATTCGCTTTCCAGCACAGCCGGCGGTGGTGGACGCACACGCCTCCGCGATGACAAGGCGTCCTTCTGGGACGTTGCGTGCGGTGTTCAGCGGTGTTCAGCGGTGCGTGGTTGCTGCGTGGTGATGTTCGAGGATGTGGTCGGCGAACAGTCTGGCGACGAGTTCGCCGCGGCTGGTCACGCCGCACTTGGAGAAGATCGTTTTGATGTGGTCGTTGACGGTGTGGCGCGAGATGCACATCTCGGTGGCGATCTCTTTGGTCGACAGTCCCCGGGCGAGGAGTGGCACCACTTCGGACTCGGGTTGGGTGAGGCCGTAGGACTCGAGGACGATGGAGACGAGGTCGGCTGGACCGGCGGGCTCGACGACGACGGCGACCTGGTGGTCCCCGAGCGGGGCAGCGTGGAGGCGGAACCAGCAGCCAGAGCTGCCGCGGGCGCGCATCGAGATCCCGGTGGCGTTCTTCAGGTTCTTGGCTCGTCGCGCTGCGGCCAGGACGACCGTCGGCACGTCGATGTCGACGCCGTGGGTGGCGAGCTCGGCCAGCACGTCGGCCGCGCCGGGCGTTGCCGAGACGAGTGACGCGTCGCTGTCGATGACGAGCATGGTCGGCGCCGGGGCGGCGGTGGCGCGGTCGCGGCGCATCACGGCGGAGCGAATCGCTCGGGCGGCGACGGGGACGAGTTCGATGACCGCTTGCGATTCCGCGGCGGGGAACGGTCCCACTTCGGCGCTGCGGATCAGGGCGGCGACGGCCCAGCACGATGTGCCGGTGGTGAAGGCCACCCGTATCTCGTCGCCGCCGCCGACGGGTTCGTACAGTTTGCGGTAGCGCGGGCTGCGAGCGAGGTCGCCGTCGGTCAGTTGCGACAGCGTGGCGACGGGTTCGGCGCTACGCGCCAAAGAAGTGAACTTGGCGAAGTCGGGGTCGAGCAGTTCGTTGTCCCAGAACGGCGTGCACTGGGAGGGGTCGAGTCCCTCGACGACACCACCGAAGGGCAGCATCGAGTCGGTGTCGGTCAGCAGCAGCGCTGCGACCGAGAACGTGGCGACGTCGTGCAGCGCCTCGAGCACTTCGCTGAGCAGTTCGGTCAGCGGCCGCTCGGCGGCGTCGGCGGCGAGCACGCGGTCCCGTGCGGCGATGACCTGGTCGATGCCCACTCGATGCAGCGTAGGACGGGTCAAGGGTCTGGTCATCCCCCTCGTTCGTGGGGGTCAACCCCCGTCGATCAAGAAGTGAAACCCGAGGCCACGGGATTCACGGCGCGTCGACGCATCCGTACGGTCGCCACTCATGGCCTACGAACCTGCCGTTCCCACGATCATCCGCCGTCCCGAGCGGATCGCCGATGAGACGTGGCTGATCCATCAGGTGCAAGAGGCACTCGGTGCGCCGCTGCGCGTGTACATGAACTCGATGGTGATCCGCGGCGCCGAGCCGGTCATCGTCGACACCGGCACCGTCGCCAACCGTGCGCAGTGGCTGGACGACGTGCTCGGGCTGGTCGATCCGGCCGATGTGCGCTACGTCTTCATCTCCCACGACGACGTCGACCACACCGGCAACCTCGCCCAGGTCATGGAGCACTGCCCGAACGCGACGCTGCTCGCATCGTGGGCCCTGGTCGAGCGGTTCTCCAACGCCTTCGAGTTCCCACTGCACCGCTGCCGCTGGGTCGATGACGGATCGCACTTCGACCTCGACGATCGCCGTCTGCACTTCGTGCGGCCACCGCTGTGGGACTCACCGACGACACGCGGCGTGTTCGACACCTCGACCGACGTCTACTGGGCGGTCGACGCCTTCGCCACACCATGTTCAACTGCGGTCGAGGCGTCGGTCGACGAGCTCGACCCGGAGGCCTGGCGAGGCGGCGTGGCGATGTTCGCCCACCATGCGCTGTCGCCATGGCTGGCCATGGTCGACAACGGCCGTTACCGCCACCACGTCGAACAGGTACGGGCGTTGGGCGCCACCACCATCGCGTCGGCGCACAGTCCGCTGATCACCGGCGCCTCGGTCGACACAGCGTTCGATCTGCTCGTCGACCTGCCCAACGTCGAGGTGCCGCCGGCACCCGACCAGGCAGCGCTCGACGCCATCGTCTCCCAGCTCCCCGCAGCCTGAGCCGGACATGCGCATCAGCATCGGACTGCCACAACTCGGCCGCTTCGCCGACATCGACACGTTGCGCCGGGTGGCGATCGCCGCCGAGGCCAGCGGACTGTCATCGCTGTGGGCCATCGACCGGCTCCTGGTTCCAGTCAACCCGCGCAGCGCCTACCCGGCCAGCGCCGACGGGACGCTGCCACCCGAGCAACGCACCGCCATCGACCCGATCGTCGCGCTCAGCGTGGCGGCCACCGTCACCGATCGGATCCGGCTCGGCACCAGCGTCCTCGTCGCCCCGTGGTATCCGCCCGTCGTGCTGGCCCGCGCCCTCGCCAGCGTCGATGTCGCCAGCGCCGGACGACTGACGGTCGGGCTCGGCGTCGGATGGTCACTCGACGAGTACGAGGCCGTCGGCGCACCGATGCAGCAGCGAGGCCGACGACTCGACGAGATCCTCGAGCTGCTCAACTCGCTGTGGAACGGCCGAACCCAGCGCGTCACCGGCCACGAACGCATCGAGCCCGCCTCGCTGACCGTTCGCCCGGCCCAGCATCCCCGCCCGCCGATCCTGCTCGCCGCCTACACCGCGGCCGGGCTCGACCGCATCGCTCGCAGCGCCGACGGATGGCTGCCGACCAGTCTGCCGTTCGACGCCATCGCCGCCGGCTGGACCACCATCCGTGACGGCGCCGCTGCCGCCGGCCGCGACCCCGACGCGCTCGAGCTGATCGTTCGTGCCGCACCCACCTTCAGCGACGCCGCGCTCGGACCGACGCGAGCGCCGTTCACCGGGTCGTGGCGACAGATCGCCGACGACGTCGCGCACACCCGAGACCTCGGTGCCCACGAACTGATCATCGACCTGCAAGCCCAGGTGACCCGCCCCGATGAGCTGGTCGACACCGCCCTGGAGCTCGCCGCCGGCGCGATCACCACCACCGTCGCCTGAGAACACCCGCCACGACACCTGCAAGATCCGCCTCGGCGCCAACGGCGCCGCCTCCGTGTTCGCGATCGACTCATGAGCACCCGCACCCCCATTCGACCCGTGGCCATGGTCGCTGACGATCGGCTTCCACCAGGCCGAACTGATCCAACGACCCGAACGCATCGGAGCCTCCACCGAACCCGGGGCGGTTCGGCGTCCACGAGGTCCGCGAGCTGGACGGCAACATCCAAGCTCGCATCTGACGTCGGCACCGATGGGCGGGAGCCGGGGGATCATCCTGTTCGGGTGATGTGCTCAGCGGGTCCCGAGATCGAGACTGCGGCAACACCAGGCACCTGTGATGGGGGTCATAATGACGACGCCGTTCCAAGGCAGGATCAGCATCGATGTCCGGGACTCAGTTCCTGACTGGGGGCCGTACGTGCAGCCGCGGGCGCCCGAGGGCGCGCCGAGCGTGTTGTACATCGTGCTTGACGACGTCGGGTTCTCGGCGATGGAGCCGTGGGGTGGCTTGATCGAGACGCCGACATCAACCGGCTGGCGGCTGGTGGTCTCACCTACACGAACTGGCACACGACTGCGCTGTGCTCGCCGACGCGGTCGAGCCTGTTGACGGGTCGCAACCACACCACCAACGGAATGGCCTGCATCGCCGAAGCGACGACGGGGTTCCCGGGCTCGAACGGCCATATCCCCTTCGAGTGCGCCACCGTTGCGGAAGTCTTGGGGGAGCGAGGCTGGAACACGTACATGCTGGGCAAGTGGCACCTGTGCCCCGCAGATGAGCTGATCGACCGAGGATGTGCCCACCGGCCAGATGATCCTCTCGGCGGTCTTCGAGCGCGAGGGCGACGACATGCCGACCCACGGCACCCTCACGCTCTTCGTCAACGACCGCGCGGTCGGGTCCGGGCAGATCAAGACCCAGCCCGGCAACTTCTCCCTCGTGGGCGAGGGCCTGAACGTTGGCAGAGACGGCGGCGAGCCCGTCACTGACGACTACGCCGGCAGCGCACCGTGGGCGTTCACCGGCGGCACCATCAACCAGGTGATCGTGGACGTCTCGGGCGATCACTTCATCGACGTCGAGAAGGAAGCCCTCGCAATGATGAAGCGGGAGTGACCTGACCGGCGCGCCCTCTTCGGTGGCCGAAAAGCCGCGTGGGCTCATTGCCTCTTGGGCGGCAACCCGACGCAACGACACCGAGCCGTTCTCAAGACATGCCTGAAGGATCCGGTGGAGATGGCGCGGCCACTCGGCGTGGCCGTCGTTGCAACCGTTCGCACTTACGGTCCCTCAGTGACACCGTTGGCTTGACAGGCCCGAGGGGACGACACGTCGGGTCGTCGTGAGGTGCAGCTTGGGCTGTTGCTGGAGGGCTTGGGGGCGGTAGCCCTCGATGATGAGTAGTCGCAGCCCCTCTGGTAGGCGGTCTTGGGCGGCCAGGAGGCGCTCCAACAGCCCGGCGCGGAGGTGAGCGAAGGCGCCCGCGGGGTCTCGTTTCCGGTCGTCGAGGAGCAGCGCGCTCGTGGTGCGGGCGTCCTGTAGGGGCTCGTCGGTGTCGTGCACAGGAATCGCTGCGACCCGTCGATCCGACATCAAGACGATGTCTCGCATGGGACACATTGTCGGCGAGTCGGGGAACTGTGGGGCCTGGCCGGACACAGGTAGGTGTGAGCAAAGGAACGTGTGTCGCGGGTGACGGGTCGGCGCCGGGTCGACTGGTGGAGATCGAGTCGCACGACTCGACAGGGGGGACGAGGCCGGTGACGTCAGACGGGCTATCGGACGTCGAGCTCTGGGACCGTGCCGTCGACGGCGACCCCAAGGCCTTCGGCAGGTTGTTCGAGCGTCACGCCTGCAGCGTCTACAACCACTGCTTCCGGCGTACCGCCAGTTGGGCCGACGCCGAGGACCTCATGTCCGCAGTGTTCGTGGAGGCGTGGCGGCGACGACGTGAGGTGCGGCCGATCGACGAGTCCGCGCGGCCGTGGTTGCTGGGCGTGGCCAACAACCTTCTGCGCAATCATCGGCGGTCGCTCGGTCGATACCGGGCGGCGCTGACCCGGCTCCCGAGCCCGGGACCCCAGCCCGACCTGGCCGACGACGTCGCGGGGCGCCAGGCCGACGAGCAGCAGATGCGCCGGGTGCTGGCTCTCGTCGAGCGGCTGCCTCGTCGCGACCAGGAGGTGCTGGCGCTGTGCGCCTGGTCGGAGCTGACCTACCGCGAGGCGGCGACAGTGCTCGACATCCCCGTCGGCACGGTCCGGTCGCGGCTCGCCCGCGCCCGTGCCCGGCTGGCGGAACTGGTCGGGAACCCCCGATCGCGAACGGACACAGATGGTGTGAAGCTCAATCGAGCATCCCGGAAAGTGGAGGAGGACCAGTGACTGAGCATGACCTTCCCCAGGAGCGAGACCTCCCCGCGGGCCGGCTCACCAAGCTGAAGGAAGACCTGATGGCCCAGATTCAACATGACCTGGAGATGGAGGGGGCGGCTCCCGTGGTCACCTATCGCCGCTGGCGCCGGATCGGCCTTGTCGCCGCGGCTCTCGCGGCGGGGTTCGGCTTTGCCACGTCACTGGTGCTCGGCGGGCAGGACAGCGCCAGCGCGAACACCGCAGAGCGCACCGACGACGGTGCGATCCTCATCACCCTGCGCGAAGCCAAGAACCCCGAGGACCTCCAGCAACGCCTCACCGACCTGGGTGTGCCCGCCGTCGTCGACTTCCTCGACAGCGGCTACGGCTGCGACCCCGCCCGCTCGACCGGATGGGTGCAGGAACCGCGGGGAGAAGCGCTGCTCAGCCACGCGCCCACCTCTGCGGACGACGAGTCAGGCTGGGTCCTGCACCCCGACCAGCTCCGACCCGGCGAGACCGCGGTGTTCGAGTTCCAGATCGACGAGCACGAGGACGAGTTTGCGGCGAACGTGAACCTGCGCCTCTCGACGAGCCCGGTCGGAGTATGCGTGCCGGTGCCCAACGGCTCGATCGTCGACGCCGAAGAGGGCATTGTCGGCGGCTGACCCCCACCCACGGTCCCCCGAACGGCACACCCGTTCGGGGGACTGGCGCGCCCCCAGCGGCCGATGTCCAAGGCGCGCGACGGACACCCTCATCGCGGGATCGCACACACTGACGAGGGTGAGTGCGAGCTAGGGCCGAGTGGACTGCGGAACGGTCTTCGACCCGGTGCGGGGGACCGACCGCCATCAATGCATCAACACGTTGAGGTGGCGCTACACGTGGACCGGGGCGGCGGCGGCAGGTGGGGCGCTGGTGCTGATCCACGGGCTGTCGTCTCCGTCCCGCCGGCCTGGCGGGGCCTGACGCGATCGGTCAAGTATGTCCTGAGACCTCAGATTTGACAGGCGCCGGTGCCGTTGGGATGGGTGGGCCGAACTCGATGCCGGCGGCCCGCAGTGTGGGCGTCGATGGTCATCGGGAAGACGCTCATGCCCTTTTCAGCGGGACCATAGGATCGATCGTGTCGCTGCCGAGCTGGTGGCCTAGCGCAATGGCGTAGACGTTGGCGGCCTGGATGAGATTTTCGATCGGCACGTGTTCGCGGGGCGTGTGCATCTGTTCGATGGGTCCAGGGCCGAACGCCACGGAGGGGAC
>JBOGHK010000056.1:0-35786 GCA_050744325.1 Acidimicrobiales bacterium | reverse complement strand
GTTCCGGGCCACGCCTTCCTTGTAGCGGCCGTAGACCTCGACGTCGGTCGGGTCCAGGTCCAGGGTCGGGCGCACCCCGGCCAGCGCCCGGCGGCGCTCGCCGTCCAAGGCCCCAAACCAGCGGGCCACCAACTGAGCGTTCGCAGCCTCGATGGCGGCGAAGATCCGCTCATCGAAGCGCTTGGCCAACCCGATGAAGGTCGGTGAGGACGGGATCTCGGGCACCGCCCGCAGCTCCCGCCCGGCCACATCGGCGCGCTGGTGGTCCAGGTCACACATGAAGTCCCCGCCCGCCAGCATCGTCTCGGCCACCGACAACACCAGGCCCCCGGCCCCCAGCCCCCGCCGGCGGGCCTTGACCGGGCCCACCTCAACGTCGATCACCCCCTGGATACCCAGCACCCGGTCCAGCTCCGCCACCAGCGCCAGGCCCGCGTGCGGAGTCTGTTTCGGGTCGTCGTCTCCAACCACCACACGACGACGACGGCGAGCTAGCGTGCGCATCGAACAGGTGCCTTCCGATCCGGGACTGCGGCGTGTGAACAACCCGCATCATCCCAGCTCGGAAGGCACCTTTCGCGCACCCGAACGAACGTACGCGCGCCTAACTCACGTATTTAGGTCTGAGAGCTTCTACGACTACTACTCAGGATTATGACTATGTCGGGCGCGCAGGCTCTCACTTCCAGGATGACTTCGGTCCTCTGCTGCTCGGCACGTATACTATTCGATTGGCGGCCTTCACTAGAACTGGGGCACCAACCTCCGGTTTCACGGAAGTTACTGTCTACAACGCCGACGATGTTGTTAGGCAGATTTCGGCTACAGGTCTCGCTCTGGCTGTCGATATGGCAACCCCCGGGTTTGGTTATGTTCTACGATTTGATGCCACGGAAGGGCAACGCCTTGGCTTTCGTTTTAGCCCAGCGCCCGTCCCGCCGGGTGCTGGTCAGTTAACATGTTTCCTGGATATTCGGATTTATAGAGTAGAGGCGGGGGATGATACTCTTGTGGGCGGAGTGAGTCCCTGCCAGCGGGCCATTGGTAGATTTGAAATCATGCCGCCAACCACTGGGTCATACTATGTTGAGATTCGCCCGTCGTCCTTTGGTGCAGTTCACTATACCGAGAACGGCGTGGACCTCGGCGTGATACGTACGAACCTCCCACCTGACTATCACTTGTCATTGAGTATGGGTGATCTCAGCTTACCTGCCGAGTGCATGTCAAAGGTCCTGCCGATTGTTCTTGTTCATGGATTCAACGGAGAGCCCAGTGATTGGGCGCAACTCCGTCCTCACTTCGTTGTCCGTGTGGAGGATGAGTTAGCCCAAGTTGGTGTTCCGGGTGACCTCATCCAGTCGTGTGCGGACCTGCTGGTTCAGACGGTCGAGCTAGGCGGCAGATCTAGCAGCTCGGCCAATGCGGAGCGATTGCTCGATGAGATACGACGAATCGAGGTGATGGCGTTCGGCTCTGAGGATAACCAGGATCGCGGCATCGATATTGTCGCACACTCCAAAGGAGGGTTGGACGCGCGGGTCGCGATCGATCGCACGATAGACATCGGTGCGCCGGACGACTTCGAACCAAGTAGTCTTGGCATTATCAACTTGATAATGCTAGGTACTCCGAACGCGGGCACACCGTTAGCAGATCTCGGCTGTGCGGCGTGGAATGACCCGGTCCTCGGCCACGGAGCCAGGTCGTTGATCGAGCGCAACTTTGGTCGATGCGATGGCCCAGACGATGGTTTGTGGGCACTGACAACCGAATTCGTGCAAGATGAACTCAACCCTCGGTTGAGCAGCGAGCCGTATCATTTGGTCAAGTACGGCACCATCGCAGCATTCTCCGACTGCGGGCGTTGTCGTGTATGGGAAGCGCTGTTTGGAGATCTCATGGAGCAGAATGACGGCCTCGTACCGGCGTGGAGTGTCCATGCGCTCAGCAGCGAGGCACAAGGAGGCGCGCATACCCAAGTCGCTACGATCAGTCCGCGAGTGCATGGCCCAGGTATAAGCGGTATGCTCAGCGATCCTCAGTTCGCGGATGTCGCATATTGCGCTATGTTCCGAGCTAACCAGGAGGGATGCGAAGACGCTGGATCGATTTCGACCTCACCGGAGGAATTTACCGAGAGCGTGGCACCGCCAGCGGATGGTCCTCTTCATACGGACGCCTTCACCATCCCTGCAAGCCAGACCGTGCAGAGAACCCTGCCTATCGCTGGTGCTGGTCCCGCCGAGATCATGGTCCTGACGGATCAAGACGGGCTGTCCGGGAGTGCTGGCGGGGCTGCCTTGACTCTGGACAGTAGCTACGGCCCGACTGTTCTGGTAGGCCAGGTTCCGGGCACGACCGACGCGCAGGTATCGGTCACCAACCCCGGCGACAGCCCCGCAAGCGCCCTCGTTGTGGTCTCCGGAGCACCGACAAGCGGGCTGACCGTGGAGGTCGCTCCCGAAGTAGCCACACCAGGCCAAGCGGTTCAGGTCAAGGTCCTGGCTCCAGAGGGCCCGACGCCAACCACAGGATTGACCGGCCAGGTTCGCTGGCCCGGCGGCCAAGCCCAGCTTACGTTCACTGCCAGCGGCCAAGACGCCGTCGCAACCTTCACACCTCCGGAGCCGGGTGAGTACGCCGTGGCCGTGCAACGCACTGCCGGTGGGCGACATCGCAGCGCGTTTCAACGAGTTGTGGCCGGCCCAGGGGGTGCATCGCTCCCCGGTACGTTCACCGAAGAACTGGTAACCGGCCAAGACGGTCTGGCCGATGCGCTGAACGTCAATGTCGACGTTGACGTCACCGCACCGGGGACCTACACGCTCGGCGCTGGTCTAGCCGCAGCAGATGGCACGCGTCTTACTACAGTTCAGACAACGGCCCAACTGACAGGGGGCAGGCAACCTGTCTTGCTCGAAGTCCCAGGACCAGCCCTACGTGCCAGAGCCGTGAACGGCCCCTATCATCTCGTCGACGTGACCCTCTTCACCGGCGCAGCCGCCACCGAAGGTGTACCTGTAGCACAGCTATCTTCGATGACCCCGACCGCGGCTCATTTGGCCAGCAACTTCCGCTTGGTCACCATCCAACCGAGGGTCGCCACCACCGCTACCGAAGGCAACAGTGGCAGTGCGCAAGCCACCGTCCGCGTCGACCTGTCGCACCGAGTCAGTGTTCCCGTCACGGTCGCCTATGCGCCACACAACGGGGAGGGGTTCGCGTCGCATCCTGAGGATTTCGGGGCACCATCGGGCACGTTGACGTTCCAGCCTGGAGAGACATCCAAGACCGTCCCATTCAATATCAACGGTGACAGTCTCGATGAGACCGACGAACTCGCCCTCATCGCTCTCACCAACCCCACGAACGCCACCGTCGGCGGCTTCGGCGTCGCCGGAGTCACCATCACCGACGACGACTGATCAGCGTCGCATGTTCCGGGCGAGACGACTAGCTGCACGTATCATCGACGAGGCGTTGGTAGCGGCTGTCCAGTTTCCTTGCATCGTCGCCGCCGCGTGGTTATCGAGCATGTCGGTGATCGCCAAACCCGGTAGCGAAGACAGCGTTAACGATGTCGCCGTCGGCATCCTCCTGCTTGGATGGATAATCACCGCCGGCTACGAGCTCGGAGCCACCTGGAGCGGCGCCAGCGTCGGCAAAGCACTCACCCAACTAGCTGTAATCGACACACGCTCAGGCAGCCATCCAACCCTCAGCCAAGCCGCCATCCGTTGGCTCCTGCTCTCCAGCATGCAGCCACTTGTATGGCTCTGGCTCCTGTTCCCGCCCGATGACGCAAATGAGCGAACGCGCCTGATGATAGTATTTGTCACAGCACTCGCCTGGAGGTCGATGCTTGGCCTATCGGCACTCGCTGCCCCAAGTGGCAGAGGAATCCACGACCTCGTCTGCCGAACCGCAGTTATGCTGGTGGCACGACCGACCCAAAGGGACACGCGTCGCTCACCAGCCAGGAGTGAGCCGCAGCCACTCGCATGATCCACGTCAACAGCGACAACCTTCCACCTCCCGGCGTCATCGCCGCCGAGATCGCTAAGGACCTTCAAGCCGCTCTGGCATAATTCGCCGAGCCGGCCGAAACCCTCCAAAGCCCGGCGACAGCAAGCCCACCCTCCGAGGCACCACCACCGAACCCTCCCGACTGAGTCGACCCCCGTGCCGATGATGTGGCAGTTGGCAACAGCCACCGACGGAGTTGCGCTCGCGCCCACGACGGCTGCCCGCTCGGCGGCTTAAGGGGCGCTTCGCGAATCAGCGGGGGTGGGTGCCGAGTAGTTCCCAGTTGCAGCCGCCTGCGTGGAGGAGGACGCGGAGCCGGTAGTGGGTGAAGTTCTTGAAGCCGGCGGCGATGCGTTTGATCTTCTTGATGAGGTTGTTGAGGCCTTCGGCGGGGACGTTGGAGACGCCGGTGGTGTGCCAGGCCAGGATCTGGGATCGCCAGCGGCGCAGGGTGCGGGCCATGCCGCGCAGCTCTGGCGCCCGCTGGTGGGCGAGGTCGTCGATCAGGCGTCGAGCCAGCGGGCCGCGAGGTCGGGCTGCCCGTACATGGTGTAGAGGTCGCGCAGGCCTTCTTTGGCGGTGTGGGCGGCGGCGACCTCGCCGTGGGGGTCGCCAGCAGCGAGCAGGCCTCGCAGCTTGTGTTGGCCGGCGTCGTCGAGACGTTCGGCGGCCATGGTCAACAACTTCCGTGCGCGGTACAGCGGGTCGCGGGCGCGGCCGCGGTGCCCGAGGGTGGTGTTCTGCACCCGGCGGCGACAGCGGTCGATGACCCGGGTGCCGACCGCGACAACATGGAACGGGTCGGCGACCTGGGTGGCGTGGGGCAGCTGCGCCTCGAACGCCGTTCGGAACGGCTCGTGCAGGTCGCAGACCGCGGTGGCGATGCCGGCCCGCCAGGCCGGGTCCCTATCTGCGAGCCAGCCGGCGAGGTCGGTTGCGGCCCTCGAGCAGGTCCACACCCGGGGCCGAGCCACGTCGACCACCGCGGTGGCCCAACAGATGGGCCGGTCGGCCTTCGCGGCCAGCCACTTGGTCTCATCCGCGCCCAGCGCCTCGACACGGGCGATGCGGTCGGGGTCATCGATGAGCGGGGTCCCGTAGACCTCCACGGCGGCCATCACCGTGTGCCAGGCGACGCCCAGCTCTAGGCACGTACCGGCCGCACAGGGCCTTACGCGCGCCGACCATGCGATGCTCCTTGCATCCGTCCCTGCCGGAGACCACCAGCCCAGCGAGCAGGTAGGTCCGTCGCCCGGGGCGTTCCCTGCGCTGCGTCTGGCGGGCTACTTCGCGCAGCACGCCCGCCACATGTCCTCGGGCACGATCGGCTCCCAATCACTGCTACCCACGATCTGGCCGCGGTGCTTGCGCCTTCCCGCGATGGTCGGGCTTGTCACCCAGCTCTTGACCGAAGCGGCACCCAGCTCCCCGCCTCTCGCACCGACGTGCCCGCGGCGCGCGAAGTCCTTGGCGATACCGGCCAGCGACTCCCCAGCCAGCACGCGCGATGCAGCCTCACGGATCAGCTCGGCCTGCTCGGGTACCACCACCAACGCCTTGCGCCTGGTGGCCGGGTCGATGGTGTGACGATAGCCGAAGGTCACGCCACCAGCCGGACGCCCCTGGGCCGCATGCTTGTCTTGCTTGTCCCTCACTCGGGTGCGGAGCCTACGGATCTCGTCAGCCGCGAGTAGGCCCTTGAGGTCCGACATGACATCTTCGAGACGGATCAGCCCATCGCGTCGAACCGAAGACGTAGCCCAGGACCACTGATGCTACCTATGAAATCCAGAGATGCGGAAACCATCACCTCGGCCGCTCGGACCTGGGCACTACGAGCTCGGGTCGGAGGCAGCTGCGCGGGAGTGGCCCAGGAGGCGCAGGTAGTCGGCCCGAATGGCGAACGTCGAGCGCATCTGGTCGGTCAGCTCGGCGACGAACTCGTCGCGGTACGTGGCGTCGACCAGCATCGCGACCGTGTAGTACAGGCCCGAGAACGCCGCGATCCCGAAGGCTGCCCGCAGCAGCTGGTGGGTCACGACGACGTCCTCGTCGAACAGGCCGAGCAGGTCGGTGCTGAACACCGGGTCGGCCCGGGTGCCGGTCCACGTCTCGACCACGTCCACGTCGACGAGCAAGGCCCCGAACGTGGCGAAGAACAGCCACACCAGCGCGGTGACCAGCAGGATCTGCAGCACCTGGCTGACCAGGATCACCAGTGCCAGGTTCACCCCCGCCGGCCGGCTGAGGGGGACGCCAGCGAGATCGACGCTGTCCTCGATCTCGCGTACTCCTTCCGGTAGCCGAACCGTCAGGAACAGGAGGCCCACCGCTAGGAACAGCACGACTGCGGCGACGTACCGTCCGGTCGGGACAGTGGCGAACAGCTCCCAGATCTCCGCGGTGAAGAAGGCGACCAGTCCGAAGAACAGGATCAACGGCAGCGCCCGCACCAACAGGGTCAGCGATGCCGCGATCTGCGCGAACAACCGCGCTCCTGCCCAGCGGATGATCGAGAAGAGCCCGAATCCGACCACCAGCCAGACCAGTCCCAGCAAGGCCACGTTGGCCAGAGCCGTGCCCGCCGCGCTGCGCAGCTGACCCCCGAACACCGCAGGCAGCAGCGCGGGCAGCAGCACGAACGCGGCAAGCTCGGGGACGCCGACCCGGCGGGGGAGAGCGGTGAACCGCCGCCCGAGCAGGCGGTTGAACACCCCGTAGGAGACCACCAGGAGCGCCACGCCACCGAGGACCGCTGCGGCGTTGATGCCCACCGACCACTCGTTGTTGACGGCGCCCGCCACCTCGAACAGCGCCAGCAGGAGGAGGAACGGCAGCGCGCGGGTGAACACGTCCTCGGTGGCCGAGTAGTCCTGGATCAGCACCGGCAGGCCCGCCCGCCGCAGCTGCCGTTCGCATGCGGCCAGAGCCGCCGGATCGGCAGACGACGGCGACGGGGGCAACGGCGACGGCGACGACGAGGGCGACAAGTCCTCCACGATGGCGCGAGAGCGTAGATCTCGTTCCGGCACCCCTTCGTCGCGGTGCTCACGACAGACGAACGCCGGATGCGGGTCGCTGGTCGCTGGCCGCTGGTCGCGGATTGAAACAGGTTCTAGATTCCGGGTCATGCTCTCGCCGCTCGACGACTACCCGATCCACCAGGTGCCCGAGCCCGTCCGCCGGGTCGGGACGAGCGACCGCAACTTCTACGACCGCTACTACTTCAACTGCATGTCGACCGGAGAGGACGAGTCGGCCCCGTTCCTGATCATGGGCATGGGGCAGTACCCCAACCTCGGGGTCGCCGACGCGTTCGCCGTGGTTGTGCACGACGGCATCCACCGGGTGGTCCGGTCCTCATGCGCCCTGGGCCTCGACCGGATGGACACCACGGTCGGGCCGTTCTCGGTCGCCGTCCTGCGTGGGCTGGAGGAGCTGCGGTTCCGGCTCGACAGCGCCGTCACCGACACCGGTGACGACACCTCGCTGAGCTTCGACCTCACCTGGCTGGGCGCGGAGCGCCCGATCGAGGAGCCTCGGCACCGCGATCGCGACGCCGTCGGCCGCATCTTCCTGGACGCCTGCCGCATGGCCCAGACCGGCGTCTGGACCGGGAGCCTGCGGATCGGCGATCGCATCTGGGACATCACGCCCGGTCAGTGGTGGGGTTCGCGGGACCGGTCGTGGGGCATCCGGCCGTCCGGCGAGTCCGAGCCGCCGGGCATCACGGCGCACCTGCCGTCGGCGGGGTTCCGCTGGCTGTACGTCCCGGTCCGCTTCGAGGACCAGTCGGTGTTCGTGATCTGCCAGTCCCGCAACGACGGATCCCGGGTCCTGGAGGAGGCGATCCGGGTGTGGCGCACCCCCAGTGGCGAGGGCATCGAGCATCTGGGCCGACCGGACTACGAGCTGGCCTGGGACGACGACAACCGGTTCGTCACCTCGGCCACGGTGTGGGCGGGCAAGCACGAGCTGGCGGTCGAGCCGGTGGTCCCCGTCCACCTGGGGGTCGGCACCGGCTACGGCTTCGACGCCGAGTGGCGTCACGGTCGCTACGTCGACGACCTGGTCGTGCAGGAGCGCCAGTGGGATCTCCGCACCGAGGAGGGGCGAGCGGCCATGTGGGGCATCGTCGACGCCGCGTCCCGGTTCACGCTCGACGGCCAGAGGGGCCACGGCCTGTTCGAGTACCTGATGATCTGATCCCCTCCGTTCTGTGCACTGACATCCCGGACTCGATAGATATCCAGTACACAGAACGACATGGGCGATCCACGCGCTGTCGCCGTCAACCTGTGGACGGGCCTGGGCGGCGACCGTGCGGCCCCGGAACGGTTGACGATCACCGGGCCGTCCCACATCCTGCCCTCGGTGTTCCCGGTCACCGCCGCGGCGACGGCCGCCGTTGCGGTTGCGACCCTCGCGGCCGCCGAACTGTGGCGGGTGCGGGGCCGGGGTGCGGCCGAGGTCGCGGTCGACTCTCGCCACGCCGCGCTGGCCTGTCGCAGCGAGCGGTTCACCCAGGTCGTCGGCCAGGAGCCAGGTGACATCTGGGGTCCGGTGTCCGGGGACTACGCCACCCGAGATGGCTGGATCCGCCTGCACGGGGTGTTCCGCCGCCACCGGGAGGCCGCGCTGCGAGCGCTGGGCGCGCCGCCGGCCGAGTCGGACCGCGACACCGTCCGGGCCCTCGTCGCCCGCTGGTCAGGGGTCTCGCTCGAGGACGCCGTGTTGCGCGAGGGCGGTGCCGCCGGCGTGCTGCGCACGACCGAGCAGTGGCAGGCGTCGGCGCAGGCGATCGACGTGGAGCGTCAGCCGCTGGTGGGCCTGATGCCCCTCGGGGGGAACGACGGCGACCATCCCCCGCCCCCCGACATCGCCCGCCCTCTCACCGGCCTGCGGGTGCTCGACCTGACCCGGGTGATAGCCGGCCCGGTCGCCGCGCGGTTCCTCGCCGCCTACGGGGCCGACGTGCTGCGGGTCGATGCGCCCGGCAGCGACGATCACCCCCAGGTCGTGGCCGACACCACCGTCGGGAAGCGCAGCGCGGTCCTCGACCTGCACCAGGACGCCGAGCGCAAGCGGTTCGAGAGCCTGGTCCGCAAGGCCGACGCGGTGCTCTGCGCCTACCGGCCCGGTGCGCTCGACGACCTCGGCTACGACCCCGCCACGCTCGCTCGGCTGCGGCCTGGGCTGGTGGTCGGGACGCTGTCGGCGTACGGGGCGGTCGGGCCCTGGGGTGGGCGGCGCGGCTTCGACAGCATCGTCCAGATGACCACTGGCCTGGCCGACGAGGGTCGCCGTGCCGTAGGAGCCGACATGCCGGTGCCTCTGCCCTGCCAGCTGCTCGACCATGCGTCCGGGTACCTGCTGGCGGCCGGCGTCCTGGCGGGGCTGACCCGGCGGAGCGGGGCGTCCCTCGGCGGCGGATGGCACGTCTGGGTGTCGCTGGCGCGCACCGCTGCCTGGATCGACGGGCTGGGCCGCGGCGGCTCGCTCGAGGTCCCCGATCCGGGGCCGGGACTGCCTGACGACCTGGCCATCGACCTGGAGGGCCCAAAGGGCCACAGCCGCCACATCGCCTGCCCCGGCCTGATCGTCGGTGCCGCCCCCCACTGGGACTCCGGCCCTGTCCCTCTGGGCCACGACGACCCTGTGTGGCGGTAGCGCTGTGTGGCGCTACCGCCACTAGGGGAGGGGCGCCGGGTCACCCGCCGGGGAGGAGGGCGCGCACCGCGTCGATGGTGTCGGCGTCGGCCGGGGACTTGTCGGGCCGGTAGCGGCGGACCCGCGCGAAGCGCAACGCCACACCGCCGGGGTAGCGGGTCGACACCTGGACGCCGTCGAGCGCGATCTCCACCACCAGCTCCGGGCGCACCCACACCACGAGCTCGCTGGTGTCGCTGGTCGCCAGCTGCTTGAACTGCTCGGTCTGCCAACCGAGCAGTTCGTCGGTGAGCCCCTTGAAGGTCTTGCCCACCATCACGAACCCGTCGCCTCCCGGGTCACGGGCGCCGAGGTGCAGGTTCGACAGCCATCCCTGGCGGCGACCGTGGCCCCACTCGGCAGCCAGCACCACCAGGTCGAGGGTCTTGACCGGCTTGACCTTGCGCCACACGCCGCCCCGGCGCCCGGCCTCGTACGTCGACCCCGCCGCCTTGACCATCGCACCCTCGTGGCCCGCCGCGAGCGCCTGGTCGAGCACCTCCTGGGCCGACGTGGGGTCGTCGGTGACGATCCCCGGGATCCGCCACGGCCCGGCGGCCCGTTCCAGCGCGTCGAGCCGGTCGGTCAGTGGCCGGTCGAGCAGGTCCTCGCCATCGACGTGGAGGCAGTCGAAGAACCGCGCCTCCAGGCCCTGAGGCACGAGGTCGGGGGTCGAGGGATCCGCCACGGCGGCACGCCGTGTGCCGCCGTCGTGGCTGCTGAACCGGCTGATCATGTCCTGGAACAGCTCGGGCTGTTCGCCGTCGCCCCAGCCGATCGCCTCGCCGTCGAGCACGATGCGGGTCACGGGCAGGGCACGGGCTAGCGCGACGATGCCCGGCAGGCGGATGGTCACGTCGTTGAGGTTCCGGGTGTAGATCCGCACGTCCTCGCGGTCGCGGTGCAGCTGGATCCGGGCGCCGTCGAGCTTCCACTCCACCGACGCCAGGCCTCCGACCAGCTCCAGCGCCTCGGTCACGTCGGAGGCCGACGCGGCGAGCATCGGCTGGATCGGGCGCAGGATGTCGAGCGTGACCTCCGCCAGAGCGGCCTCGCCACCACGACGGGCGATGGCTGCGACTTTGGGGAGGTCACCGGCCAGCATCGCCGCCCGGCGGACCGCCGCCAGCGGTACGTCCGCGGCCTTCGCCACGGCATCGGTCAGGATGCCCGCGAGTGCCCCCTGTCGCAGCTCCCCGACCAGCAGGCGGCCGAGGAACCACTGCTCCGCCGCGATCGCGCGTGAGTAGAGGTCGGTCAGCGCGGTGTTGCGCGCTCCTTGGGATCCGGGACCGCTCAGCCCCGCGAGGTGGTCGAGCACCGCGTCGACGTAGTGGATCTCCAGTGTCGGCTCCTCCGCTGGTGGCACCTCCAGCTTGGACACCATCCGCCAACCGACGCCGATCCGGCCCTGGCGAAGCTCGCCGGTGAGGTAGGCAACGGCTACCGGAACCTCGTCCTCGTCGAGCTTGCGCAGCAGATCAGCGAGGGCCGCGATCTTGCGCGACCGAGCGCGTGTAGACGCGACTTCATCGGATGTGGCAACCACTTCGGCGAACCGCACGCTGAATTCTGCCACCGGGTCACAGAAGGGTCATTCGTCCTCCGGGGCCGGAAGGACGTGGCGGGCGATCGTGGCGCCGGTCTCGCCGAAGCCCTGCACGACGATGCGGTCGTAGGCCAACAGACGCTCGTCGTCGGGCTCGAAGTAGAGGACGCTCGCGGCCAGGGGCTCGGGCTCCTCGCCCTGGAGGCCCCGCAGGCCCGCGCCGCCGGTCGATCCCTCCACCAGGAGGCGGGTCTCCTGAGCCTCGTCGTTGTCGTCAGTCGCCGAGGCCCCGCCGTCCTCGTTGCCGCCGTCGTCCTCGCCCCCGTCGTCGTCGGACGGCGGATCGATGCGGTCCTCGCGGGCTTCGTGGGTATGGCCGGCGAGCACCAATGGGACCAGGCCCCCGAGGTCAGCGGCGGCTCGCTCGTCGTGGACCATCACCAGGTCGATCTCCGGCGGTTCCGCGTCGGTGACCTGCTCGGCCACCTCGGGGGCGAAGGCCACGGCTTCTTCCTGCTCGGACGGCGCGTTCTCCGGACGGTCCTTGTTCGGTGTGTAGCGAGGGTCACCGATGCCCCAGAAACGCAGGCCAGCGACCTCGGCGACACTCCCGTCGAGCACCACCGCGTTCGGCTGGTCGGCGACCGCCGCCTGGGTGCGGTAGGAGTCGTGGTTACCTCGCACGTAGACGTAGGGCACGTCGAGCTGCCCGATCAGGTCGACGAACTGGCCCTCGGGCTCGGTACCCCAGTCGACCAGGTCGCCGGTGTCGGCGATGGCGTCGATGGAGAACTGGTCGACGAGCTGCTCCATGACGTCGAACGCCTGGGGGTTGAGGTGGACGTCGCTGACGTGCAGGATCCGTATGGTGTCGTCGTCGGGCTCGAAGGTCGGCAGGCTCTCGGTCGCCAGGTAGAGGGTCACGACGTTGCCCACCAGGTCGCTGAGCTGGGCCCGGTATTCGCCGTAGCGATCGACGATGGTCTCGATGTCACCGACCGCAGCGGGCGCCGCCGTGAGCAGCCCGGTGTAGTGGGGCTCGGCCACGGCGTTGGTGTCGAACGTGGCCGCCGTGCCCGCGCCCGTGCAGGCCACGAGCAGGCCGCCGATCGCGACCCCGGCGGCCGCTGACCGCCAGCTCAGCCGGGCGATCAGCGCACCCGCCAGTCCCCCGACGATCGCGGCCAGCGTGCAGCGCACCGCCAGACGAACGAGACCGTCCCGGACGTCGTCGGCCACCTGGTCGCCCAGCTCGCGTTCCAGGAGCTCGGGGTTCGCCGCGATCGCCTCGGCCTCCTGCAACCCGATCTGGTCGGCCCGAAGGTCGATGGCGAGCGGCCAGTCGTGGGTGTCGAGCACGATCGTGCCCAGCGGGGCGAGGTGAACGGTGGTCTGGCCGGCCAACGACGGGCGCGCGGCGATGGTGGAGTCGAACGGACCGACGTCGGCCTCGATCCGTCCCGTGAGGGCCACGGCCAGCAGTGCACCGCCGAGGGCGAACCCCGCGGTTCGCAGACGCGGCATCCACGTCCGCCACACGGCTGTGCGCCGGCTGGGGTCCGCGGGGGCCGCTGGGCCAGCACCTGCAGCGTCCGTGCCGGCCGCTCGGCGCAAGGGCCAAGGCCGGCGCTGCAGCCAGGGAGTATGCCCCGGAGCGACGACCATCGGTTCTGCATCGCCGCCCCCGTCAGCGTCCCCGTCGGCGGTCTGGCCAACCCCCGGAGCGGCCTCGCCGTCGGCCTTGTCGGCAGCCTCGCCGTCCGCTTCGGCATCGCGGTCGGGTTCGCCGTCGGTGGTGCGGTCGGGTCCGGATCCGGCCTCGCCGTCGGCTTCGCCGACAGCCGAGCCGTCGCCGCTCGGGGTGGTGGCGGCGTCGGGCGCGGGGTCGCTGTTGACGGCGGCCCTGGCCCGGGGGTCAGGCCGCCTGTCCTGTGCGTCGTCGTCGGCGTCGTCGTTCAACTCGCCCACAGCACCATCCAGCCTGCCGTCGTTTCTTGCCCTTACCCGGTTGTTGGCCAAACTTTGCGGCCGTGGACTTCGCGACGATGATGGCGCTCGAGCAGCACGGAATCGACACCTGGGTGGGCGCCGGGCCCAAGTACCCCTGGGGTGGGCTCTATGGGGGCCAGATCGTCGCCCAGGCCCTACGTGCCGCTGCCGCGACCGTCGACCCGGCGTTTGGGGTGCACTCCCTGCACGCCTACTTCATCCGTCGCGGCGACCACGACGAGCCGATCCGCTTCGAGGTCGACCGCGTGCGCAACGGGCGTTCGTTCGTCACCCGGTCCGTGGTGGCGCGGCAGTCGGTCGGTGCGATCTTCAACCTGTCGGCGTCGTTCCAGGGCGCGGAGGACGACGGCGAGGTCCAGACCGCCACCCTGCCCGAGATGCCGCCGCCCGACGACCTGCCGTCAGACGGCTGGAGCCCGATCTTCGACCGGCGCTTCGCCCCGTCGCCAGGCGTCGGGCAGGTGGCGGCCTGGCTGCGCCTGGGTCACGAGATCGGCCCCGATCCGATGCTGCAGGCGTGTGGGCTGGCCTACCTCTCCGACGACCTGCCGACCGACGCCGTGGCGTCGCTGCATCCGGCCCACGTGGTCGGCGACCAGTTCCACCAGCGGTTCTTCTCGGCCAGCCTGGACCACGCGATCTGGTTCCACCGGCCGTTCCGTGCCGACGTGTGGCATGTCCAGGCGTTCACCTGCCAGGGGCTCATGGGGTCGCGCGGCCTGAGCGTGGGCTACGTCTTCACCGCCGACGGAGACCACGTCGCGACGATCAGCCAGGAGGTGCTGTTCCGAGAGTTGCGCTGACCCTCGGTCAACTGGACGTGACGCGCTCCAGGATCCGAGGCCAGTGGGTGAACGGTAGGTAGTGCCCGGCGCCGTCGACGGTCTCGACCTCGTGGCGGCTTCGGCACGGGCCGACAGCACGAGAGGTTCCGGTGGCGGCGTAGCCTCGTGTCACTCGGCGGTACCGGCAACCCGCCTCAACAAAACCGGAGGGCCCCACGTGGCGATCACCACCGAGACGGACGCAGCCACGCCCCGACCGTCGACCATCCCCATCGCACGCATCGCGATCGTCGCCGTAGCTGCCTACGTCGGAGCCCAGGTGGTGGCCGACATCACCAGTGTCAAGATCGGCACCGCGTTCGGGCGGGCGGTCGACATGGGCACCTGGATCTATCCGGTGACCTTCACCCTGCGCGACGTGGTCCACAAGACCCTCGGCCGCCGGGCCGCGCGCACGCTGATCGTCACTGCCGCGGCGGTCAACCTCGCCATGGCCGCCTACCTGCAATGGGTGGCCCGCCAGCCCAGCGACGCCAGCTATCCGCTAGGCGACGAGTTCGCCGCGGTGCTCGGGCCGCTGTGGCGCATCGTGGTGGCGTCGATCGTGGCCGAGGTGGTCAGCGAGCTGCTCGACACCGAGGTGTACCACTGGTTCGTCCGCCGGGTGACCACGCGCTACCAGTGGGCCCGGGTGGCGGTGTCGAACGCCGTGGCGGTGCCGGTCGACAACGTGATCTTCGCCGTCGGCGCGTTCGGCTCACTCCCGCTCCTGCGCGACCACGCACTTACACTGCCGTGGGGCGCCGTCTGGGACATCTTCGTGGTGAACCTCACGGTCAAGGCGGCGGTCTCGGCGCTGAGCCTGCCGCTGATCTACCTGTCCCCCGACCGGGACTGGCGCGCCGACCCCGCCGAGGCGTGATCGCGCCGGGCGGTCTCTACGTCACGACGCCGCGGAGGCACACGTCCACGTACTCGTCGACGAAGGCATCGTCGATGGGCAGGAAGGGCTTGCTGATAGCGATCGACGTCAGCCCGTGCACCCGGGCCCAGAACCCCAGGCACACCCGGTAGGCGTCGGTGTGCTCGGGCCGGAGCCGCCCGGCGTCGATGCAGCGCTGGACGGCCGACTGGGTGTCGTAGAAGGTCTCGGCTTTCGCGAACCACTCCTCCATCTGGTCGAGCACGCTCTCGGGACGGGCCATGAACATGATCCGGTACGGCTCGGGGTTCGCCATGCCGAACCGGACGTAGGCACGCCCCCGGGCGGCGACCGCATCGACGGGGTCGTCGATGCCCGCGACGGCGGCCCTGATGTGCTCGAGCAGGGGACCGAAGTGCCGGGCGCACACCTCGTAGATCAGCGTCTCCTTGTCGGGGAAGTGGCGGTAGATCGACGGCGGCGTGACCCCGACGGCGTCGGCCACGGCGCGGATCGACACCGCCGATGCTGCCCCGGTCGCCAGCAGCAGCCGCTCGGTCGCAGCGAGGATCTCGTCGCGCAACAGCGGCCCCTCGCCCTTGCGGGCACGAGGCCGCCGCAGCGGTACCGGCGCGGTCGACGCAGGGTCAGCCCGAGCCGGAGCCGCCACGCTCGAGGGGGCGGGAGGGGGACTCTTCGTGCTCATGCTGACCACCAGCATCGCGCTCGTCGTCGAGACCGACATGCTCGCTGATGCCGTAGCGGTCGTGGAACCGGCGCGGTCACGTCCACCGGGAATGAGTTGCCGCGGACTTGACCCGTGAGTCAAGGTTGCGGTCGTGGCTGTGGCTGAACCTGAGGCAGTGACCTACCCGGGCGCACGGGCCCCCGACCGCCAGCGTGACGTCGACGCGCACGGCGTGCGGATCTCGGTCAAGGAGTGGGGCGATGCCACTGCACCACCGGTAGCCCTGCTCCACGGCGGGTTCGACTTCGCCCGCACCTACGACGCCTTCGCGCCGCTGCTCGCCGACTCGGGCTGGCGGGTGGTCGCCTGGGACCAGCGGGGTCACGGTGATTCCGAGCACGCCGCGCTCTACTCCTGGGACGCGGACCTGCGCGACGCGATCGCGGTGCTCGACACGGTGACCCCCAGCCCGATCCCCGCGGTCGGTCACTCCAAGGGCGGCTCGTTGCTGTTGCAGCTCGGCTCGACGATGCCGCACCGGTTCAGCTCGCTGGTCAACCTCGATGGCCTGCCGTCGCAGCGCAACTGGCCCGACGTGCCCGACCACATGCGCACCAAGCTCATGGCGGGTGAGCTGGCCAACTGGCTGGACATCCGCCGCAGCACGGTCACGGCGACCCGCAAGCCCGGCACGCTCGACGAGCTCGCCGCCCGGAGGGCCAGGATGAACCCCCGACTGCCGACGGACTGGCTGCGCTACCTGGTGACGGTCGGCGCCCGCCGGGACGCCGACGGCTGGCGCTGGAAGATCGACCCCACCATGCGGCTCGGTGGCTTCGGCCCGTGGCGGCCCACGTGGGCCATGCACCGGTTGGTCATGGTGGGGATGCCGGTCCTCGCGGTGCTGGGGCTGGAGCTGGAGGCGATGGGGTGGGGGACCCAGCCCTCCGACGTCGAGGCCTACCTGCCTCCCGGGGCGCGGCTCGAGACGCTGGTGGATGCCGGGCACTTCGTCCACATCGAGCAGCCCGAGCGAGTGGCCGAGCTGGTGCTGGACTTCCTCGGCCCAGCCTCGGCGCGCCCGCGCCACCAACCCGCCCCCGAATTCGGGTCGCCGGCTCGATCGTCGCGGCCAGGTCCAACTGCGACGCCCACCGTGACCCTGCGGCACAACCGCGTCGACCTCGCCCTGCACCAGCTACGCGAAGGCGGCTCCGGCGGCGTCGGTGGTGACGGACGGCCGCTGCTGCTGCTCCACGGGTTGGGCGAGTGCTCGCCGACGGCGGTGCCACCACATCTCGATGCCTGGCCCGGGCCGGTGTGGGCGCTCGACTTCACCGGCCACGGTGCGTCGACGGTGCCGGCGGGCGGTGGCTACTTCGCCGAGATACTCATGGGGGACGCGGACATGGCGTTGGCCCACCTCGGCCCGACCACGATCTACGGGCGCGGCCTCGGCGGGTACGTGGCACTACTGATCGCAGGAGCGCGGTCCGACCTCGTCCGGGGCGTGGTCATCGACGACGGGCCAGGTTCGGACGGAGGGGGTGCCGAGCCGGGCACGGGCTACGTGCTCACCGAGCCGTTCCGGGCCGGTGGCCCGCCGGATCCCTACGCCCTGTTCGAGCTGAGCCGCGACGTCCGTCCGCCGGACTACGCGGCCACGTTCGCCCGGCAGGCGGCCACGCTCTCGGGCCTCGACGTCGCGGTCGCGGTGGTTGGTGTGCTGCGCCCGCCATGGCTCGAGGCCGTGGCGCAGGAGCCGGGTGTCGATGTCCTCAGCCGGGACCGTGCCCTGGCCCTGTTCGCCTAATGCACGGCTGGTCCGGGGCACGCATCCTCGAACGTTCCGTGGACGCGATCCCGGCGAGCATTGCCCGATCCAGTGCACGGAACGGCGGGCTACGGGCGGTCGACGCGCCAGAGCTCGGGCCCGTGGGGGGTCACGGTGAGGCCCGCGTCGGCCATCTCCTCGGCAAGGTCGCGGGTGATGGCCAGCAACGCCGGGTGCCGGGTGCCGTCCATCCGGTGCGCGATCACAGCGACCCGGCCGGTGCCTTGCCGGAAGTGCTCCTCGACCATCCCCGGCGTGGCCTCGTTCACCAGGTCGAGGTCGCGGGGCTCGCCGACACCTTCGGCGAGCAGGTAGTACCAGAGGAACTCGCTGTCCTGGTAGTTGTCGGTGAGGAGCACTGCATGCTTGCCTGCGCCGGCCAACACCCGCTCGATGCGTTGCTGGTGGCCGACGGCGCCCCGTTGGCTGGCGTCGGGATAGCCGACGACCGCTGTCAGCAACGGGATCGCCACCACTGCGCCGGTCACGCCGACCACCGCCCGCCGGGAATCGGGGAGGCAGGCACCGACCCAGCGCACGATCTCGTCGAGCCCGACAGCCAGGAAGACGGCCAAGGCCAGGAACAGCGGCAGGAAGAAGACGATCACGTCGAGGACGTCGAAGTTCAGCCCGTAGGCCGCAGACCCCAGGCCCAGCAGCGCGACCGCGACGAGCACGTCGCGCCGCCCACGCGACCCGGCAGCACGACCGGTCCTGCGGAACGACTGCACCAGGCCGACGACGATGGGGATCAGCAAGATCCGGAACTCGTCGCGTAGGTGCTCCACGAGCATCGGCGCCCGGTCGCGGAGCAGTTCGAGAGGTGTGAAGCTCAGCATCTGCTCCCTGAACGGGCCACCGGTCACCATCGCGACGATGTCGCCAAGGTCGTCGACCTGCGACTCGACGTAGGCGCCGACGTCGGCGAGGTAGATCAGGTACAGGTACTGGCCGGCGGCGAGCACGCCGGCGCCCACGACCCACCTCACGTGCCGCAGGTTCAGGCGCTGCCGGTCGGACCACAGCACCCAGGCAACCCCGGGCAGGACCAGCACCGTGGTCAGGTGGTTGCCGAACGACAGTGCGACCAGCAGCAGCGTGGCCAGCAGCCAGCCGTCGCCCGTTCGAGATGCGCCCAACCGCCAGTGGGCCAGGCAGGTCATGATCAGGACGAGGAACAGGATGTGCAGCGCGTAGACCTCGGCGACCACCGCCTGGGCCCAGAACGCCGTGGTGAAGGCGAACGTGAGGGCGGTCGCAGCAGCGACCTCCCAGCGCACACCGAGACGGCGCACCAAGCAGTACAGGACGGCGACGGCCGCCGCGGCGCACAGCGCCGAGAAGAGGTTGGTGCGCCAGGCGGCCGTCCGGAGCGGGACCACCGATTCGAAGCCCTGGATCAGCCCGAGATACAGCGGATAGCCGGTGGCGTGCGGGATCCCCCCGACCTTGCTGAGCATCTGCCACTTCGCGGTGTCGCCGCTGAACCCGATGCCGGGCAGGAGGGTGCGAACGTAGGCGGCCAGCGCGACCGCCGCGACGGCGCCGGCAGCCCACCGATCGCGCCGCCGATCGTGCACATCGGCCAATGGCGAGGGCGGCGACGGCTCGTCGGTTGGCGTGGGGGCGACGACGACAGACGAGGAGACCATGGAACGCGCCATGATGCCAGGAATCGTCGGGGTGCCCGGGTATGGCGGCTGTCCAGGCCGGTAGAGTCGGGCCCCGACCCGGGGGCTAGCGCGGGGCTGCACTAGTGCCTTGACCACGAGAGGCGCCACGTGCCAGACGCGACGGGACAGACGGTGCAGACGGTCACCCTTGTCGCGCACCGTCCGGGTTGGGTCGAGCAGCCGTGGGTCCGGTCGCTGCTCGGGCCGTGGGTGGGCGACGTGGTCGACGATCCCGAGCGCAAGGTGGTGCTGCCCGACAGCATCGTCGTCAGCGACCGGCCGGACCTGCTGAGGAACAAGTACCTCGCCGCGGTGCGTCGGCACGGCACTGTGGGCCTGCTGCACATCTCGGACCACCACTACCGGTGCGGGCTGGAGGCATACCGGTCATTCGGCTTCGTCTGGCGCACCTACTACCACTCAGGGCTGAGCGACTGGGCGGTGCGCCAGCTGCCGCTCGGGCCGGAGCTCGTTGCCGACGTCAGCATCGAACCGACCCCCGCGGCGCTGCGGCCGCCGGGCGGACGGCTCTACACCTGGAGCTTCGTGGGGTCGCTGGCCGGCCGCCGGGCCGGGATGATCGAGGCGTTCCGACTGGTGGACGGCGGCCAGGAGCACTCCACGGCTGCGTCGAGTGGGCCCGACAGCCCGTGGCCCGACCCGGCCGCGGTGCTCGAGCTGCTCGGCGAGTCGGTGTTCGTCCCGTGCGCCGCCGAAGGGGTGCAGCTCGAATCGTCGCGGATCTACGAGGCCCTGGAGATGGGGGCGATCCCGATCGTCGAGCGTCGCCGCCGGTTCGACTACTTCCGCGAGCTGTTCGGCGAGCACCCCCTGCCGACGGTGCGGTCGTGGGCGGAAGCGCCGGCGCTGGTCCGGGGGCTGCTCGCCGACCAGCGGAGGCTGACGCTGCTGCACGAGCGGATGGTCTCCTGGTGGGCCGAGGCCAAGGCCGCACTGTCCTACGGGATGCGGGACGACATCGAGCAGTGCTTCGCCGCCAGCTTGCGCGGGGTCGAGCGCAGCAGCATTGCCCTCGACCGTCCGGCACCGCGGTGGCGGGGCCAGGTGGAGATGCTGCGCCACCGCGGCTTGCGTGCCCAGTGAGCGACGCTCACTAGGACGTGCGGTCGGCGACGAAGTGGGCCAGGTCGATCAGGTGGGTGCGAGCATCGGGGACCACGTCGGCCTGCTTGATCGCCGTTATCGACCGGGTGGTCAGCTCGGCGATCCGGCGCTCGGCCTCGTCCAGCGCCCCCGTCTCGACGATCACCTGCTGAATCGCCTGGACGTCACCCTCGGACAGGTCGCGGCCCACCAACCCGAGGATCTCGGCCTGGTCACCCCGGGCGAGGCGCGTGGCGGTCGCCAGCAGCGGGGTCGGCTTGCCCTCGTGCAGGTCCTGGCCGACCGGCTTGCCGGTCAGCTCCGCGTCGCCGAACACGCCCAAGACGTCGTCGCGCAACTGGAACGCCTCACCCAGCGGGTCGCCGTAGGCCGACAGCGCCGACCGCAAGCGGTCGAGCCCCCCGGCCAGCGCGGCGCCGAGGTGCAGCGGGCGCTCGATCGTGTACTTGCCCGACTTGTAGCGCGCGATCCGGCGGGCCAGGGCCGGGTCACGATCGCTCTGGGCCGTTCCGAGCAGGTCGAGGTACTGGCCGACGTTCAGCTCCAGGCGGAGCTCGTGCCAGACCGCCGCGACCTCCGGCCGGTTCGCGTTGTCGAGCAGCAGGTCCGCGTAGACGTAGGAGAGGTCTCCGACCAGGATCGCGACGCCCTCGCCGAACCGCCGGGCCTCGCCGAGCCAGCCACCACGGCGATGCCGTTCGCCGAACTCGACGTGTGCCGTGACCTCGCCGCGCCGGGTGTCGGACCCGTCCATCACGTCGTCGTGAACCAGTGCGAACGCGTGGAGGAGCTCGAACGCAGCACCGGCGTCGACCACCCGCGGATCGTCGGGATCGCCCCCGGCGCCGACGAAACCCCAGTGGCAGAACGCCGGCCGCACCCGCTTGCCACCCGAACCGACCAGCCTTTGCAGCGACCGGAGCGGCGCTGCAAGGTTGGGATCGACCGCCTGCCAGCGCGCCAGCTCGGCGTCGAAGAGCCGCTGGATGCGCTCGTCGACTCGGGCGGCCACCGCAGCCAGACTGGGAGGAGCGGGGGCGGGGGACCGAATCTGCATGTTCGCCCACGTTACGACCCGCTGGTCGGGCGCAACGATTCGGCTGCACCGCCGGCCGGCCGGTCCCACTAGCCTGCGGCGGATGACTCGGATCGCCGACCTGCTCTCCGCCGGGCCGACGCTCAGCTTCGAGTTCTTCCCCCCGAAGACCGACGAGGCCGAACGCCAGCTCGAAAAGACGATCCACGAGCTGGCGCCGCTACAGCCCTCGTTCGTGTCGGTCACCTACGGGGCGCTGGGCTCGACCCGCGACCGCACCAAGGACATCGTGGTCCAGGTCAACCGCGAGCAACAGTTCCCCTGCATGGCGCACCTGACCTGCGTTGGTCACACCCGCGACGAGATCGTCGCGTTGCTCGACGAGTACCAGCAGGCGGGGGTCGGCAACATCCTGGCACTCGCAGGCGACCCACCCGCCGACGGCAGCGACCCTGGTGGCGACTTCAGCTATGCGCTCGAGCTGGTCGAGCTGGTCCGTTCGCATCCGGCCGGCTTCTCGATCGGCGTGGCCGCCCAGCCCGAGCTCCATCCCCGCTCGACCGACCGTGCCTCCGACCGGCGGCACTTCGCTGCCAAGCTCGAGGCGGCGGACTTCGCGATCACCAACTTCTTCTTCCTCGTCGACGACTATCTGCAGCTGGTCGACGAGGTGGCCGAGGCCGGCTCCGGCAAGCCGATCCTGCCTGGCATCATGCCGGCCATCTCGGTGGCCGGCCTGGAGCGCATGGCCGCGATGAACGGCACCACCATCCCTCCCGACCTGTTGGCCCGCTACCGGGCTGCGGACGGCGACACCGACGAGGTGCGTCGCGTCGCGGTCGAGTCGTCGATCGAGCTCGGCCAGGCGCTGGTCGATGCCGGTGCGCCCGGGTTGCACCTCTACGCGCTCAACCGGTCGGCGTCGGTGCTGCGGATCGTGGACGACCTGGGCCTCCGCTGAGCTGCACCGGGATCCTCTCGCCTGTCACACCCTGTGCGTAGTGTGCGGGACATGGCGAAGGCGACATCGGCGGCATCCGCGGCCAGCGTGAACGGTCGACGGCGAGTGCCCACGGCGACCTCTCGCTTCGGTGTCTCGCGCCGCGAGAGCCACGACGCGTCCGAGTTCTACGAACGGTTCCCGACGCCGGAGATCAGCGGTGACGAGCACGTCAACCGTCATGCGGCACGCGACCGCATCTGGGTGGGCGATGCCCGTTCGATGGACCAGGTCGGCCAGGTCGCCGACGCCTCGGTCGCCCTCGTGGTGACCTCGCCGCCCTACTACGCGGGCAAGGAGTACGAGACGGCGATCGGCGAAGGGCATGTCCCCGCCTCGTACCTCACGTATCTCGACATGCTGAAGGCGGTGTTCGCCGAGTGCCGGCGCAAGCTCGAGCCTGGTGGCCGCATCGCGGTCAACGTCGCCAACCTCGGGCGCAAGCCGTACCGGTCGTTGTCGGCCGACGTGGTCCGCATCCTCGAGCAGCTGGGGCTGCTGCTGCGAGGCGAGGTCATCTGGGTGAAGGGCCGTGCTGCCGGGGGCTCGTGTGCGTGGGGTACGTTCCAGCGGCCGGGCAACCCGGTCCTGCGAGACGTCAGCGAGCGGATCGTCGTCGCGTCCAAGGGCCGGTTCGACCGTGCGATCCCCAGTCGAGACCGCGAGGCCGGCGACCTGCCGTCGGTGGCGACCATCAGCGCCGACGAGTTCATGGATCTGACGACCGACGTGTGGGAGTTCCCGACCGAGAGCGCCACCCGGGTCGGTCACCCCGCGCCGTTCCCGGTCGAGCTGCCCCGCCGGCTCATCGACCTGTACACCTACGAGGGCGATCTGGTCCTCGACCCGTTCATGGGGTCCGGGTCGACCGCAGTGGCGGCCGTGCGCACCGGGCGCCACTTCGTCGGGTTCGACACCGATCCCGACTACGTCGACGCGGCTCGGGCCAGGGTCGGTGTCGAGCGGCAGCGGCTGCTCGTCGACCGGGCCGATGCCCGTCTGGTCCGGCCGTCGGTGCCGGCGTCGACGACGTCCGGCGATGCGAAGCGTCGGCGACAGATGCGACAGGAGGGCCGGAAGGCCAGCGACGTCGCGCGCCTCGTGCTCGAAGAGGCCGGGTTCTCGGCGATCGAAGTTCGCAACATCAAGGTGAGGACGGTGCCGGTCGACCTGCGGGCACGCGACGCCGCCGGCCGATGGTGGCACTTCGACGTGGTCGGTGGCTTCTCGAACGAACAGCCCGGGCTCCGGCGCAACGACATCCTGTGGCGCGCGTTGGGCAAGGCGAGTGCTCTCGCCGCTGCTGTTCCCGACCTGCGGTTCGTGCTGCTCACCACCGAGCGGCCGCCTCCGGGCAGCGTGGGTGACAAGGCCCTTGCCGCGGCGTGCGGTTCGTCGGTGGTCGACGTGGTCGACGTCCTCGACGACGTCGACGTGGCCAGGTTCCAGGCGCGAGCGCGCTCGCAGGCGTGGGGCACGCCGGCGCCGGCATCGAGCTGAGCGACCGCGGGGGAAGGCCGGCTGCCCGATCACCGCACGACGGTCACCGAGCTGGTCACGGGTCTCGGCTGTCTGGGCTACGACGATCTCGGCGCGGCGCTGGATGCTCGCCCCGGCGCCATGGTCAGCATGTCGCCCGAGCACTGGGACCTGCTCGCCGACCTGCACCGCGGTGGTCTCTACCGCCAGGAGTTCCAGGCGGCGTGGCAGAACGGGGTTGCGTTCCTCGCCGCGACCGACGGGCTGCGTGGGCGGCTGCCGTTGGTGGTCGAGTGGCGCGGCGGCCAGCGTCAACCCGGCGACGAGCCCGTTCCCGCCGACCTGCGCATCGACCACGTCTTCCTGGTCAGCTGCAAGTACCTGTCCAGCATCGTGAGCAACACGTCGCCGACCTCGCTCTTCGACCGCCTGCTCGCCGGGGGCCACGGAGGCCGATCCCCCGACTGGTTCGCCGAGGTCGCCCCCGCCGCGTACGACGAGCTGTACCAGGCGGTCCGAGATCATCTTCGGCTGGCGTCCGGGGCAGCCGAGCACGACCTGCCGTCCTCGGTCCTCGATCTGAGCACCTCCGAGAGGGCTCTGGTGCAACGCCATCTGGGTCCCGGCCAGTGGGCGTCGAGGCTTCGCCCGGCCGCGGCGGCGTTCGCCCAGGCGGTGGCCGAGGCGTCGGCCACGCGATGGCACGCCGCGCTGGCGGGTGCCGATGTCGAACGGGCGCTGTGGCGGCTGCTCCGCATCGGCTCGACCCCGTACTTCGTCCTCGGTGCTGCCCGTCACGGCTCGCTTCGGCTCCGCATCGGCACGGCGTGGGACTGGCGCCAGCACTTCAAGATCGACGACTTCTCGGTCGTCCCCGCCGCTCGCGCGCAGCCCGCCGTCGACTGGCACGTGGTGGTCGGGCACCGCCGGTCGACCCAGCAGGCCACGATCGACGGCCACGTCGAGATCCGCTGGAGCCACGGCAAGTTCGCGCAGCCGCCTGAGGCGAAGGTCTACCTGGACACGCCCCACCACCGGATCCCCGGGTACTGGGCCCTGCGCTGACCCGCAAGCCGCGAGCCAAGCCGCCGCGCCGCGAACGGCTAGTGGGGCTCGGCCTTGTGCTGGACGACGAGCCGGGTGAGCTCGACACGCGAGCTCACGTCGAGCTTGCGGAAGATGGATCGCAGGTGGAATCCGACGGTGTGACGCGACAGAAGCAGGCGCTCCGCGGCCTCCTGGTTGGTCAGGCCCTGGGCGACGAGCTCGGTCACGCTCCGCTCCGTGGCCGTCAGCGCCTCCCACCCGAACGTGACCCGGCGGGCACCGTGGCACGGGCCGTCACCGGTCGGGTCGGCGAGGACACCGAGCCGCAGCAGCGACCCGACCGGTGACCCACCGTCGAGGATGGGCTCGACCCGCAGGGCGACCGCTGTCCCGTCGCTCAGCTTGACCGTCGAGGGAGCGGTGGCCCCGGTGGCGAGGGCCCGCATCGCGGACTCGCGGAGGATCAGTTCGTCCAGTTCGCCGATCAACCGGTCGGCTGCCGCGTTGGCGACCATGCGCTGGTCGGTCATGACCACGACCGGGCCCTTGGCACGCTTCCGCTCCTGCAGGTACCGCTGCAGCATGATCCGCTCGGCAAGGCCAGCTGTGTCGACCAGGCGCTGCTCGATCTCGCGCGCGGCCCGGGACACGAACGGCAGCATCAGCGCGTTCGCGTCTGCGGCAAGGCTGGTGAGGTCGATCGCACCGATGACCTCGCCGGATGCGGGGTCGCAGATCGGCGCCGCGGCACATGCGAAGTCGGTCAGTGCGTCGGCGTAGTGCTCGTCGCCCTCGACAACCGCGGGGCGGCGCTGGGCCAACGCCGTGCCGATGCCGTTCGTGCCGACGGCGTTCTCGGCGTAGCGGAAGCCGGGCGCAAGGAGGATGGCGTCGAGCCGTGTCATCAGGTAGCTCTCGGACACTCGGCGATCCAGCACTTCGCCGGCCTGCTTGGTCAGGATGAAGGCGACCGCCGCGTCCCCGACGTCGGCGACAAGCTGGTCGAGGACCGGAGCGGCGGCTCGTACGAGCTGTCCGTCGAGGTCGAGGTCGGGATCGAACGGGACGTCGAGACGGTCGGGATCGAGTCCCGAGGCAGCCGACCGGCGCCACGAGGCACCGATCTCGCCGCGCACATCGGCGGGGACAGCGGATCCGGTGAGGAACGCGGCCAACGCGTCACGAAGCTCCGACCCCGGTAGGCCACCGGGGACCGTCGGAGGCGACAGGGCCATCGTTTGCTCCACCTCGCTTTGGTCGACCTTCTCCGCCACTACACAATCGCGCTAGTACTACCTGCTTGTCCTCGGACGGAGTGCGCATTTGCGCCCGGGGACCACGGTTTTTGGGCCTCCTCCACCCTCGCGCGAATGAATCCTCGTGTCCTGCCGGTCGACACTCTGTGAAGGTGCTCGGCTACTACGCGGTCGCGTGATGTTCGTGGGCACCGCGATGCGGACGCTGGTCAGGCCGGCTTGACCGGATGCCAGGGGCGTCAGGTCCCGCGCCAGAGTCCCACTGGCGCGGGACTTGGCGCGTCAACCGGCGGCGGTGCGGGCAGCGCGGTCGCTCTGGCCGGACGGGATGCCGTCGACGTAGGTGACGTGGTTGGTCCGCACCGCTGGGACGGTCTCGCCCGGGACGATGGTGCCGACGAGGTTCAGCGGGTCGGTGGCATTGACCACGACCCGCTCGCCCGACCGTTGCTGGCGTCGCACGTGGGCAAGCTGCTCGACAGCTGCGGGAAGCGCATACTGCTCGCCGCTGAAGCCATTGACGAAGCGGCCACCGCGCACCAGGCCGCGGTCTTCCAGTCGTCGCAACGCCCATTGGAGGTCGCGCCACGGCAGCCGGAGCGAGTCGCGAAGCGCCAGGTCACGGAAGATGACCCCCCACCGGTTGAGGAGCTGCTCAGCGACCGCCTCGGCGAGGTCGTCGCGGTCGATGTCGGTGTCGGGCGGCGCGACCGCGGACCACCGGCCGGCTGCGAGGCCCGTGGTGCGGGCCTGACGGGGCAGGCGGGAGAGCCGCGGCCGCGGCGCCGGCCGACCGCCGCCCGTGACCCGGGCGCGGATAGGCCCGAAGCCGTCGGACATGATCAGGCCCCGCGCCACACCGTCCCAGAGGCCGCGCTCGACGTCGGTCCGCAGTCGCCGCGTCGCCGTCGCTAGGTCGGTGGCGAAGCAGGCCCCCTGCCGGCGGAGCTCGGCCAGGATCTCGGCGGTTGCGCCGACGTCGGGCTCGACCGGTGGCTCGTCGCTGCGAGCCGCGGCAAGCAGCCAGCCGAGGTCGGCTCGCAGCACCACCGAGATCGGCGTGGCCTTCGACGGGCCGCCGGGCGCCCGGTCGCCGTCGGCGCGCACCGGCGGCGTCAGCCGGAGCCACGCGACCTCGCCGTCGTGGCACAGCCGGTCGAGCCATGCCGGCTGATGCTGCCGCAGGCGGCGGGCGAGGATCTCGGGCTCCCACGCGACAGCCGCGCAATCGAACCCCTGGAGCTGCTCGAGCAGCGTCACCAGGCCGGATTCCCCCGCGAGCTCGGTGCCCGGAGCCACGTGCTGCCACCGCAGCAGGAAGCGCATGAAGTCCTGGGCTGTGACCGGCTGGACCGATGCCCGGCGCGACCGTCGCGAGTAGGCGTGCATCCGGGCCAGCAACCGCCGGGCCACCCACTCGGTGGTGTCGGCGTCGGCTGCAGCATCGGGGGTCGCGGGCAAGGTCGGTCGATAGCGGCCCTGCATGGCGAAGCCGTGCTGCTCCAGAGCAGCCAGGCCTGCCCGCACCCGGGGTGCGGGCAGCGTGGTCGCGGCCGCGAGGTCGTCGACGGTCGTGACGCCGGCGACCTCGAGATGGCCGCGCACGGCGCGCTGCACTGCCTCGTCGTCGCCGTCGAATGCCGCCTGTGCTTGCTCGCGGGCCTCGTAGGTACACCACATCTCGGCGTCACGGCGGTCGAACACCCGCACCCGGCCCCGCCCGAGCAGCTCGCCGAACATCTCGCGCCATTCGTCGCGGGCGCGAACGACGACCAACGACGTCAGGAGGTCGTGCAGATCGTCGGCTGTGGTGGGGACAAGCCGGATCTCGTCGTGGACCTGCTCGATCGCCGCTGGGTCGAGCGACCCGATCGCCGACAGGTCGACCGCCAGGCCCCGACGCAGCGGCACGGCGTTGGTGCGCCGGTTCTGGATCTCGCCCTCGTCGTCGAGGAAGGCGTAGGGGCGCGCGGTGAGGATCTCGTGAGACAGGACCGACGGCTCGGTGGTGTCGCGGCAGTGCACGGTCACCTCACCGGCTTCGATGCGTTCGAGCAGCGCGCGCAAGCCGTCGACGTCGAGTGCCTCGTGCAGCGTGTCGTCGATGGTCTGGCGCACCAGCAGGTGGTCGGGGATGTCGATCGGGCCGGTGACGTTCTCCTGGCAGGCCGCAGCCTGGGGGAACACGGCGGCCATCAGATCGTCGGACTCCATCCGTTGGATCGGCGGCGGGTTGCGCCGGCCGCCCCGGAACCGCAGCACCATCAGGGCCCGGTTGAGGTTCCACCGCCAGCGGGCCTGGAACATCGGCGAGTCGAGCACCGCGTGCTCGAGCGTGTCCTGCACCGTGCGGCTGGTGACGTAGCGGGGCACCTCGTCGAGAGGAAAGCTGTGGTGCGGCCCCAGCGACAGCACGACGGCGTCGTCGCTCGCGGCCGCCTGCAGCTCGAAGTTGAACGTGCGGCAGAACTTCTTGCGCAGGGCGAGCCCCAGCCCCCGGTTGACGCGACCGCCGTAGGGCGAGTGGATCACCAGCTGCATGCCGCCGGTCTCGTCGAAGAACCGTTCGAGCACCAGATCCAGCTGGGTCGGCATCACCCCGAGCGCGGCCCGCCCCACGGCGAGGTAGTCGACGATCATCGTGGCGGCGTCGGTGCCGAGGCCAGCGACCTCGCCGAGCCAGCGACGGGCATCGTCGGGATCGCCGTCGGCGAGGAACGCGTCGACCCGGCGGCGCAGCTCGGACACCTCCTCGGACAGCTCGACCGTGCGGGCCGGGGCCTCGCCGAGCCAGAACGGCACCGTCGGCGGCGTGTCGCCAGCGTCGCGGACCCGCACGATGCCGGGCTCGACCCGGCGGATCTGCCACGAGTGGGTGCCGAGCAGGAAGATGTCGCCGGCCATCGACTCGATGGCCCAGTCCTCGTTGACGGTGCCGACGAACGTGTCGTCGGGATCGGCCACCACCCGGTAGTCGCCGGTCTCGGGGATCGCACCGCCCGACGTCGCCGCCGCGAGCCGAGCGCCCCGGCGGCCGCGCAGTTCGCCGTTGACCGTGTCGTGGTGGAGGTAGGCGCCCCGGCGGCCCCGCCCGGTCTCGATGCCATCGGCCACCAGCTCGACCACCTGGTCGAACTGGCCTCGGTCGAGCCCGGTGTAGGGGGCCGCGCGGCGCACCAGGTCGTAGAGGTCGGCGGTGCGCCACTCCTGGGCCGCGACCTCGGCCACGATCTGCTGCGCGGCGATGTCGAGCGGCAGGCGGGCGAGCTCGATGCTGTCGAGCCGGCCGGCCCGCACCGCCGTGAGTAGCGCGGTGCACTCGATCAGCTCGTCGCGGGTCATCGGGTAGAGGCGGCCCTTGGGCGTGCCGGCCCGGCTGTGGTTGGAGCGGCCGACCCGCTGGAGGAAGGTGGCGATGCTGCGCGGCGAGCCGATCTGGCACACCAGCTCGACCGGGCCGATGTCGATGCCCAGCTCCAGCGACGCGGTGGCGACCAGCGCCCGGAGGTCGCCGGCCCGGAGCCGGGTCTCGACCCGGTAGCGGCGCTCCTTGGAGAGGCTGCCGTGGTGTGCGGCCACCACGTCGTCGCCCAGTCGCTCGCCGAGTTGGTGCGCGAGCCGCTCGGCCAGCCGGCGGGTGTTGACGAACACCAGGGTCGTGCGGTGCTGCTGCACGTGCGCCGCGACCCGTTCGAGCACGTCGGCCATCTGCTCGGCCGAGGCGACCGCCTCGAGCTCGCCCTCGGGCAGCTCGAGCGCCAGATCGAGCCGCCGCTGGTGACCGACGTCGACGATGGCCGGCAGTGGTCGGTCGCCGACCAACAGGCGACCCACCAGCTCGACCGGCCGCTGGGTGGCCGACAACCCGATGCGCATCGGGCGCCGGTCGCAGAGGGCTTCGAGGCGCTCGAGGCTCAAGGCGAGGTGCGCGCCGCGCTTGTCGCGCGCCACCGCGTGGATCTCGTCGACGATCACGGTCTCGACGGTTCGCAGGGCCTCGCGGCCCTTGCCGCTGGTGATCAGCAGGTAGAGCGACTCGGGGGTGGTGACCACGAAGCTGGGAGGCCGACGCACCATCTGGGCCCGCTCGCTGCTGGTGGTGTCGCCGGTGCGCACGGCAACTCGGATGTTCGGCGGATCGAAGCCCAGCTCGGCCGCCACCTCGGCGATCTCGGCCAGTGGCCGTTCGAGGTTCTCGGCGATGTCGACCGCCAGGGCCTTGAGCGGTGACACGTAGACCACGCGCGCCCCGGTGCTGACGTCGGCGCCCGCCTCGTGGTCGCGGTAGAGCGCGTCGATGGCGACCAGGAACCCGGCCAGCGTCTTGCCCGAACCGGTCGGCGCGGCGATCAAGGTGTCGACCCCGGCCGCGATCCGCGGCCAGCCCAGGGTCTGGGGCTCGGTCGGGCCGTCGGGGAAGCGGCGCAGGAACCATGTGGCGACGGCGGGATGGCAGGCATCCAACCCCGGGAGCCCCGGTCGTTCCGCCGCCTCGGCCGGCGCGGCCCGCCCCACCCGACCATGCGGCGAGTCGGTCTCGGCGCCGAGCCCCGGCAGCGGGCTCGCTGCCGGCCTGGTCGCCTCTGGCACGGTCGCTTCCGTCACTGTCATGGTCCCCATCATCTCAGTGGGGTGTGACAGTTTCCGTCAGGTTCGGCCAGGTATGGCGACCGCTACGGAACGAGGCGCCTCGGTAGGCTTGCGTCCAGCGAGCGGATTGATGAACGACCCTCACGCCAAGCCAACGATGGCAGCAACCGGTAACGCAGGCACGGAGGCGCCGGCCCGGTTCCACCAGGCTGTGCTCCGACTGCTCAAGGAGCTGTACTTCAGCCTCTACGGGGTCGCCCTGCTGATCTCGCTGTTCGCGAGCGTCGGCCTGTTCGTCACCGCTGCCCTCTCGTCGGGAACCGTCCAGACCATCTGGCTTGGCCTTGCCACAAGCCTGTTGGCGTCGGCGGTCTACTCGGCGTTGTTCCTGCTGTTCACCAGCGAGGTCGAGGAGCGGCTGCTGCGGGCGACGGTGGCGCACGAGATGCACCAGGTCGCTGCGCAGGTCACCGCCCACGCCACGGAGTTGCAGCGACGGTACATACCGGTGACCGTGTACGAGGAGGGAGACCACTTCGACCCCCGGTTCAATCGCGATCTCAACGACGACCTCGCCACGACCGCGACGTACGTCTACTACGGGCTGACCGGGAGCTACGTGGGCGCCCGGCTGTGCCGCGTGAACCACCGCATCAACGACGTGCGGGTCATCGTCGGAGACCCGATGAGCGATGCCGCGATCCTCACCCGCATGTTGCACGCCTACGCGAGACCCGACCCGAACGCTGGCCCGGACGAGATCCGTCGCGAACTGGAGGCTGACGTGGACCGGTGCGTCATCGGGCTGTTCCAGAGCCGACGGCTGCACGACAACATCGAGCTCTTCGTGACGCCCTCGCCGAACTTCGACCGGCTCGAGATCTGCGACGCCGCGGCCTACCTGACCCTGTTCAGCACCAGGGACGACCAGACCAAGACCTTCCCCGAGACCCTGAAGTTCTCCGCCAAGGCCACCTTCTACGCCATGATGCTGCGAGACGCTCGTCGTGCCGAACATGCTCCGGGCGTCAAGGTCCTACGTGTCCGGGCCGAGACGAGTCGCCGTGACCTCGCGGAGTTCTACGATCGGGCGTTCGGGCGTCGGTTGTCGAACGACGATCTGGCCTCCATGGAGCAGCAGTTCCGAGCTTTCCGGGATGACTTCAGCCGCAAGCTGCGTCAGTTGGAGCCTGATGGCGACGGGGCCGCCTCCGACTCCGACGGGGGGCGATATCGCCGGATGCTCGAGGGCTACCGAGCAGCCCGTGATCGCCTCCGGGGTCGTTAGCCGTCCGGTCATGTGGAACGGTGGCCACTCGGTCAGCGGACGTCAGTGTCCAGCAGGAGGAACTGGTCGACGTCGAGCCTTCGCAGGATCGTGCGCACCGGCCGCGGCACCACGTCCGGATCGGCGTCCTCGACGATCCGGGGGTTGGTGACGCCGTAGGTGCGGCCTCGGGTGGTGATCTCGGCGCGGCCTGCGGCGAGGACGTTCTTCGCCCAGTCGGTGTCCGGGCCGTAGGTCAGCGCCACCACGAAGCCGCCGTCCCTACGGAACACGTTCACCGGTGTGCGATGACGACGCCCTGAGCGGCGACCTTCGTGGGTGACGATCCCCAGCCACGGCAGATGACCGGCAACCGTCCGACTGACGTGGTTGGTAGCGACGCGGTTGAAGCGGGCCAGCCCCCGGGGAAGCACCATGACGACCGACGGTACCGGCCTCCGGGGGTGCGATGGCCACCGCCCGCGCGGCTAGGCACGCCGACGCGAGCGGATCGGCGCCACGTTCGGCAAGGATCGTGCGCATGGCCCAGCCGAGCGTTACCGGGATGGGAACTGCGCTGCGAATGCTTCCGCTGAAGGACATGGACCCAGGGCTGCTCAGCTTCGCGATTCTCCGCGAGAGCGCCGCGCTCGGCGTCGACATCACGGCCCTCGTGGCGGCAATGGAGCTGGCGGCCTACGTGCACCGCGACGACGCCCGCGGCAACCGCAAGCATCTACCCGCCGACCCCTACATCGCCCACCCGTTCCGCCTGGTGCTGCGGCTGGTCCGCTACGGCTGCCAGGACCTCGACGTCCTCTGCGCCGCTGCATTGCACGACACCGTCGAGGACCACCCCGACGACATCGTCGCGCTCCTCGTCCGTTCGCCGGAACGTGCGGTGGGCGGCGCCGATGTCCGAGACGGCGCCGTCGAGCTGCTGGCTGCGACCTTCGGCCGCGGCGTCGCACGCATCGTTGCCGCGGTGACCAACCCGCCCCGGCCGGCCGACGAGCCCGAGCAGGATCGGCACCAGGCCTACCACGCGCATGTCGCCGAGGTGGTGGCGGACCCGCAGGTGTTCATGGTCAAGTTTGCGGACTTCGTCGACAACGCCGGGAGCCTGCGTCACATGACCGACAGCGAACGTCGCTCCCGCCTGGCGAGGAAGTACGCCCCGCTCGTCCCGGCGTTCCGTTCGGCCCTCCACCGCCATCGCGGCACCTTGCCAGTCCCACCGGACGGCCAGCGGCAGATCGACCAGCACCTCGCCGCGACCGCCGATTGGCTCACCTCCCGGTAGACGCCCATATCGAAACGTGGTGGGTCCCCCACCGATCCGTACGGGAATCACCAGGTTTCGGGCAACGCCAGGCCGAGCTAGGGAGACGCCTCGTTCTCGGCGCTCCACTTGGCCCGGAATCGCTCGATGATGCGGTCGGCTTCCTCCTCGCTGACCTCGGCGAGCTCGCTGTCGATCTCGCCGCGTTCCCAGCGCATCAGCCCTGAGGTCCATCGCCAGGTGAAGTCCCGTTGGAGGGCTTCGTCGACCGGGCCGGGCTGGACGAGACGGCGCCGGATCAGCCCGCTTGGATCGTCGCGCCCGTGTCCGAGGCCGAAGGCGGCGTAGTACCTGATCTCCTCGGATGACCCGTTCATCGGTCGTCCCTCCTGAAGTCCTGGATGCTGGACACCGCCGGCGGCACCGGGATCCTCGCTGACCGCTCAGCTTGCATGGCACGGAGTCTCTGGCGCTCGTCCTGGGGTGTCCGCTGGTTGTCGATCTTCTCGTAAGCCTCGTGGGTCTCCTGCTTGGCTGCCCAACTCTCGGGGGTGTGGAACTGGATCTCGAACCTCTGGCCGCTGTCCGGGTCGAGCCACCTGCAGTTGATGCCCTTGTACTCAGCGCCGCCCCAACTGTTGCGGAGCACCAGCAACTCATACCCATGCGACTCGAGTCGGTCGAGGGCCTGCTTCGTCCCTCTGGTGTAGTGCTCGGTCTCGAAGGCGAACGTGTAGCGGATCCCGTCGTGGATCTCAGCGGCGAGGTCGGCGGCCGATCGATCCGGATGGTCGATGATTTGTCGGGCCAGCTTCTCCTTGAACCTGTCGGGCTCCTTCAGCGCGTACTCGGGGCAGCCCACGAGCTTGCCGTGATCCTGCGACGCTTCGATTCGGCGCATCGCGGGCGTGATGCCGCGCTCGCCGTAGGTCCCGTCCATGCCTGCCCCTCCGCCTCTCGTCGCTCGGTCAACGCTCGATCCGCGGTGGCGTTGTCGGCGGGGCCAAGCCGCAGGGCCTTCTCGCGCCACTCCCAAGTCCCGTCCGGCAGCACGCGGGGACGATCGGTAGCCTCGCCGATCCGAGGCTCCGGTCCACGGGGGGCGATCCGTGGTGCGTCGACCCGGCGCTCTCTGTGATCCGCCTCACCAGCGCGGTCCCACGCGCCCACTCCGTCGACACTACTTTGCGCGGCGCGCCGACTACGTCGGGTTCACGCAGAAGGTCTAGACCGCGGCCTTCTGGAGGTTCACGTCCAAGGCGTCCAGGAACTCCTCGGTGGTGAGCCACGGGGTGTTCTGTCCAACCAGGAGTGCGAGGTCCTTGGTCATCTGACCCCCCTCGACCGTGGAGACGCACACGTCCTCGAGCGTGGTGGCGAAGCGGTCGAGCGCGGCGTTGTCGTCCAGCTTGGCCCGGAACCGCAGGCCACGGGTCCACGCGAAGATCGAGGCGATCGGGTTGGTCGACGTCTTCTCGCCCCGCTGGTGGGCCCGGAAGTGGCGGGTGACCGTACCGTGCGCCGCCTCGGCCTCGCAGGTCCGCCCGTCGGGGGTCATCAGCACCGAGGTCATCAGCCCTAGCGACCCGAAGCCCTGGGCGACCACGTCGGACTGCACGTCGCCGTCGTAGTTCTTACAGGCCCAGACATAGCCGCCCTCCCACTTCATGGCCTGGGCCACCATGTCGTCGATCAGGCGGTGCTCGTAGGTCAGGCCGGCGGCCTCGAAGTCGGCCTTGAACTCGGCGTCGAACACCTCCTGGAACAGGTCCTTGAACCGCCCGTCGTACGCCTTGAGGATCGTGTTCTTGGTCGACAGGTAGACCGGGTAGTTGCGATCGAGCCCGTAGCGCAACGAGGCGCGGGCGAAGTCGCGGATCGAGTCGTCGTAGTTGTACATGCCCATCGTGATGCCGCCGCCCGGGAAGTCGGCGACCTCGAACTCGATCGGCTCGCCCCCACTCGCTCCGTCGGTGCCGTCGGCCGGGGTGTAGGTGATCGTCACCTTCCCGGGGCCGGGAACGACGAAGTCAGTCGCCCGGTACTGGTCGCCGTGGGCGTGACGCCCGATCACGATCGGCTTCGTCCACCCCGGGACCAGCCGCGGCACGTTGTCGCAGATGATCGGCTCGCGGAACACCACGCCGCCGAGGATGTTGCGGATCGTGCCGTTGGGCGACCGCCACATCTGCTTGAGCCCGAACTCCGCGACGCGGGCCTCGTCGGGTGTGATCGTGGCGCACTTGACCCCGACCCCGTGGGTCTTGATCGCGTGGGCCGCGTCGACGGTGATCTGGTCGTCGGTCTCGTCGCGCTTGGTGATCGACAGGTCGTAGTAGTCGAGCTGGATGTCGAGGTACGGCAGGATCAGCTTGTCCTTGATGAACTGCCAGATGACGCGGGTCATCTCGTCGCCGTCGAGCTCGACGACGGGGTTGGCGACCTGGATCTTGGCCATGGGGATCTTCTCCGACGGGAACTTGTATTGGACTTGTAGAGCCTAGG
>JBOGHK010000055.1:0-10555 GCA_050744325.1 Acidimicrobiales bacterium | reverse complement strand
TGGCATAGGGCAGGTTGAGGGTTTGAAAGCTGTCCACTTAGGTCCACTAATGCGTCTTATTCAAATCGGTACGTGATCGCGTACCGGACGCGTACCTCCTGGTGGCGGGGTCGGAACGAGCTGCTGGAGGGTTGTCCGGTCAGGTGGGTTGGACGAGGTGGCCGCATTGTGAGGGCGATCTGCTCCAACCCGCGTACCTCCTGCTCGCGGCGTTGGCGTGCCGGGGGTCGAGGGTTTGAGTTCGGTTTCTCGCCCTCGGTCGTCGGGGGAAGCGTTCGACCGCCGCGTCGTGTGGAACCCCCGTCGCGAAGCGCCTGCGTGCTCGGGCTGGCTTGTTCCGGATGGTGTAAGGCGACCGGCCTCGTCAGGGTGTGGCCCTGTCAGCGTCTAGGCCGGGGTGGGCGTGCGGGTGACGGTATCCCGTGCGGGCGCCGGCAGGCAGTGAAGGTGGCCGCTCAAGGTGGTCATCGACAGGATGCGCTCGGGGGGTGCCTCGTCGAGGATGCGACGCACCTCGGCTTCGGTGTCGCTGCCGTCGATATCAGCGTCGGAGATCCGCTCGTACTCGGCGTCGATCAGCGACATGACGACCTGGGCGCCAGCGGAGTTGTAGCCGCTGAGCGTCTAGGCGACCCAGCCGCCGTACGACTTGGGCGGTTCGATGACCTCGCGGCACAGCTTGCACTCGAAGTGGCCGGCGTCGGCCACCATGTGCGGCTCGTGGGGCGGGGGATCCTCGTTGTTCTCGGTCCAGGGATCCCCAGCGCGGTCGCACCACTGCTCGTCGCCCTCGCACCAGTGCTCCTCGTCGATCACGAAGTCGAGCGTCGGGTACGCGGGGACGATGGCCTCGCAGTCAACGTGGTGCTCGTGGCCGTTGGAGTCGGTGTGCCGCCACTGCTCCCTCGACGTCGGGCCGATCGGCTGGGGCTCGACCTTCAGGGTCCAGCCCCAGCCGGGGAAGATCTGGGCCATGGGTGTCATCGTTTCACGCGCCGGACGGCGCGTCTCCCTCGCAGCCGGTCATGGGTGTCGACGAGGGTCCGGATGCCGAGTCGGAACGAGCAGACCGCGTACCTACGTGTCCCACGGTACGCGGGCGGGTCCAGCCGGTCAGCCTGACCCGATCCGGACCGCCCGCTTTCGCGAAGGCCCGCCACGACGGGGCCGGATTGCCACGCCCGCGCATCGAAGGACCTTGAGCACGTTGTCCGGGCTCACTCCGAACCGCTCGGCCAGTTGTCCTGATGACCAACCAGCCTCGTAGAGCCTGGCCGCTTCGACGGGCTGCTCGTGATCGAGACCACCTCGGCGAACGACGACTCCTGCCCGGCGGCGGTAGGTCGAGACCGTGCGTCGGTCGATACCGAACTCGCCGGCAAGCTCCTGCATCGACCGACCGGCCCGGTAGCCGGCAGTCAACACCTCGACCTGGGCGGGCTTCAAGGGCCGAGCAGTCCGCGACCGGCGCCGTGGAACCAACACTTCGCTACGGGCTTCCTCTGGCACGCCGTCCCGATGCACACCGACATCCAGGTCAGCGAGCTGGCACAGGGCAGGTTGAGGGTTTGAAAGCTGTCCGGTTAGGTCCACCCCGCCCCGGTACGCGATCGCGTACCGGTCGCGTACGTCCTGGTGGCGACATCAGAACGAGGTGTGAGCGATTGTCCGATCGGACGTGCCGGCCGAGGCGGGCCGCTCGGCGAGCGCCATTGGCACCGACCGCGTACCTCCTGGTTACAGCCTCGTTGTGCCTAGTGCTGGGAGTTTGAGTCCCGTTTCCCGCCCTGAGTGGACGGACGGGACGCGTATCAGGGTTGCGCCGACGTGTGCGCAGTCGGGCAGCCGCCCGACTGGGGTGCTGGTGCGCGTTCTGGGTGCCACCTATCGGCACTTCGGGGGCGGTCTCCGATGGGCCTGCTGCGAGGGTCGGTGGCGTACGAGTCCGTTGTCGACCTCCCGCGGATCGATATGTCGGCGACGGGACATAGGGTGCAGGCCGTGGCGCGGGTCGTGGTGACGTCATGCATGTATCTGGGCGATGCTGCGCCGTTCGTTCCTGTGGCGCGGCGGCTGCACGAGACGGGCCACGACGTGACCTTTGTCGCACCCGAAGGCTTCGGATCGGTCATTGGACCGGAGCCGTTTGATCACGCTCCTTACGCGCTCGACTGCTCGCCCGCCGCACTGGACGCCGACCCGGTCCACACGAGACTGATGCGGCACCCGTTCCTGAACGCCAGCCGATGGGCGTCCTTGTGGATGGACCGGGCCTTCGCCACGACCCAGCGGCGGCCACCGCATCGCTGCGTGACAGCCTCGAGGGCGCCGACGTCGTCGTCACCCATCCGACGATGGCGTCGGTGACCCTGCCCGTCGCTCGGTCACTCGGGGCCGCGGGCGTGGTCGGGCACCTATTCCCGATGATGATCCCGACGACCAGCTGGGCGCCGCCCATCGGCTCGCGCGCGCTACGCCCGCCTCGGCCGCTGAACCCGGCGGCGTGGCAGGTGGTCCGCGTGGGCACCCAGCTGCTGCTCCGGGACCGGGCGATCAACAAGCTGCGCCGGTCCTGTGGCCTCGCGCCATTGCGGGGCAACGCCGGGTGGGCATGGACAGAGGCCGACGCCACGGTCATCTTGGTATCCCCCCGCTACTTCGGTCCGGGTGCACCGGACTGGCCGGCGGTGACGTGGGGCGGGTTCTCGATCTGGCCAGACCCCGCCCCACCACTCGACCCGGAGCTCAGCGCCTATGTCGACGCTGGGCCTGCGCCGGTCGTTGTGACCCTCGGCACCTCGGCCGCCGCCGGGGCTGGCGAGAAGTTCGCCCACATCGCGGCCGATCTTGACACGGCCGGCCTCCGCTCGATCCTTCTGGTCGGCCACCAACGGAACCTTGCCTCCGTCGCCTCCCACCCGGCCGCTGTCCCGTTCGCGCCCCTCACCACCCTCCTGCCACGGTGCTCCGTAGCGGTGGTCTCCGGGGCACTCGGTGGCCTCGCGGCGGCGATCACCGCGGGTGTGCCCGTCGTCGTGCACCCTCAGCTCGTCGACCAGAGCTGGCACGCCAGGCGCGTCGCCGAGCTCGGAGTGGGCCTACCAGCGCGACGAACGAACGACATCGGCCCAACCGCTGCCCGCGTAGCCTCTGACCCCACCTTCACCAAGCGCGCCCAAGCACTGGCAGCACGCATCGCCCACGAAGATGCTCCCGGCGCCGTCGTCGACGCCGTTCAACAGCTCCTCGACTGACGACACAGCCACCCGTTCGCACCACCAGATCGCCGACTGCCGCCACCAAGCCACCAACGATCACTGGGCAAGGTGCCCTCCAACGGCGGGCGTGTGGCGGTGTGCTCGGTGGAAGAAAGCTTGGGCTATCGGACTGCGGCGACGACCGCTGCCGGGCCGGAGCGCCAGATGACGCCGGCTTCCGCGAAGCCTGCGTCGCACAGCGCTGTGACGTGCCAGTCCGCCGGGGGCGAGAACTCCTCGGTGGGATAGGTGGTCTCGAACACCGCTCGTCGCTGCGTCATCGCGGGCTGCAGCGCCGGCTCGCTGGATGCCTGTTCCCACCAGGCGTCCCAACGGGCCTGGCCGTCATCGCGGCCCGCACGGGGTCGTTGGGCGATCTTGGCGAGTGGGGGCCCCAGGCGAGGGAGGTCGACCAACGGCATCCGTTCGCTGTGCGCCACCACGCCACCCGGACGGACCAAGCCAGCGAGATCGCGGTACAGGCGGCGAACCGCGTCCTCCGGGAGCCAATGCAGCGCGGTCGCCGTGACGACGGCATCGACTTGGCCCTCCGGCAAACCATCGCCCCACCCCCGGTCGCGCAGGTCCGCGCGGACGACCTGCACCCGGTCGTCATCGGCGAAGGTCGCCGACGCGATGGTGAGCAGCACCGGATCGACGTCGAGGGCGATCGAGCGTGCCCGAGGCAACCGATCGAACAAGCGGCAGGTGATCGTCGCGGGGCCACACGCGAGGTCGACGACGGTCGGGGTGGTGCCGGCCATGGCCTCGACGACATCGAGCAGCGCGCTGATCTGACGCTCACGGTCGGGGACGAGCATCTCTTCGAGCCGGTCCCACGATCGCTGCCATGACTCGGCCCATTCCGACGGCGCTAGAGGCGGAACCCCCACGGACGGATGCTACGACAACCGCCCGCCCCGACCTCACCGCCTCCTACCACCGGTTCCGTTGGTGTCAACGCCAGGGTTCGGGGTTGACGCCGGGGTATCGCTGGGCGACGCCGTCGAGTGTGGTGTCGGTCCAGTAGGAGTGGCCCGGTGGCGGGATGCCGAAGAGTCGGAGTTGGTCGGGCGACGCGGCCGTCACGAAGTCCGACCACGCTGATCCTCGGTTGGCTCGATCGGTCCAGGCTCGCCTCGTGATCCAGTCGTCGGACGCCTTCCGGAAGTTGGTGTGGATGGTGAATCGGTGCCCGCCGTGAGCGACAAGGTTGGTGCCGCGGTGGAAGGTGTCGATCCGGTACGCGATCACGGTTCCCGCAGGTCCGGTGGCCGTCACCTCGTGCTCGTACCAGTCTGGGTGGCCGTCGCGTGCGACCCAGTCGGGGTGCTCCTCGTCCCGTTGTCCGCTGACTGCGGGGTACCAGTTCGGCAACGCGGGAGGGTCCGGGGCATGTCGCCGAGGCAGGAGGGCGATCGGTCCGAGATCCTCGGTCACGTCGGAGAGATAGACGAACATCTCCACCTGGCTCGGCGGGGCGTCGGCTGCGGGGACGAGGACGGAGTGGTTGAGGTAGTCGCGGTGCAACGGCTGGTCGTAGTCAGCTGCTTCGGTGTACTTGGCCCAGAACTCGATGGAGTAGCTGCGCAGGTCATCGTCACCGAGGAGCACGGCGGCGAGGTCGATGAGTCGTGGGTGCACGCTCAGCAGGTTGAGGGGCGTCGACCCCGCGGGGAACGACGTGATCCCGCCGAACTCGTCGCGGAAGCGTGCATTCCGCTGAGGTTCGACGTCGGAGTGGAACTCGTCGGCGGTCGGGAACTCGGACGGCAGATCGGCAACCGCGTCACGGATCTCGTCTGGTTCGAGCAACGCCGGCAGGATGACGAAACCCTCGCGGTCGAACGCAGACCGGATCTCGGAGGTTGGCACGTCCTGACGCTCGCATGTCGGCACCGTCCTCCACGCGCGATTTCGCGTTGTTGGACGATCCGAACGACTGCCCCAGAACACCGGCTGGGTGGTCATGGTTCGATGGTCTCGCAGTCATCGAGCACGACTGCCGCGATCTCGGTGAACCGTTGCTCGCTGGGCGAGCCCGGGTGGTGTCGGACCGACCACTCGACTTGGCGGAGTGCGAGGTGTGCGAGGTACACGGCGACCCAGCGTGGTCCGCTGATGGCGCTGGCATGGGCCCACAGGTGGTCCCGGGTCCGGGTGTTGTCGTAGGTGGAGAAGAGCAGGGTGGCGACGTCGAAGCCCCGGTCTCCTTGGCTGGCGCCGGCGAAGGGGACGTTCCAGCCGATGATCCCGGTCAGTTGTCCGTGTTCGTGGAGGACGTTGGCGGGGTTCAGATCGAAGTGCACGATGTCGGTCGTGCGGACGGGGCCGTGTCCGAGGTCGCGGCCGATGGCGACGACTCGCTCGAGGAGCGAGCGGGTGTCGGCTCGGCGTCGCATGGTCTCGTGCAGGCAGTAGCCGTCGCCGCCGGACGCGAGCGTGTCGAGCAGCGGTGCGGGCCACGGCGCAGCCGCCAGGTCGCCGGCGTCGGTCTGCAGTTTCTACGGCGTCGAGCAAGGCGGGGAGGACGGTCTCGGCGAGGTCGGGGGCGATGGCTTGCCCGGGGCCGGGTTCGAGCATCTCGCCCGCCATGTGGCGCTGCACGGTGACGACGACGTCGTCGGTGCTGGCGATGCCCAGGTCTCCGGGACCGGTGATCCACGGTCTCGCAGGATGTCGATGAGATGACTGCTGACGCTCGACGGCGGGTCAGTGCGCAGGACGGCGACCGTTGGTGGCGTTCTCGACGACGCCGAGGTTCCCGGCGACAAAGACGATGTCGGGGTCGCCGTCGCCGTCGATGTCGGTGATCTCGACGTCGTTGCCCACGACGCCGTCGTCGCCGATCTCGGTGCCCGACTGCACGACGTGGGAGTCGGCGACGCCCCCGGTGCCGTCGCCATAGACGATCACCCCTGCGGTGGACGAGAAGAGGTCGTCGAAGGCGACGAGGTCGACGTGGCCGTCCTCGTCGATGTCGGCTGGGGCGACGAACTCGAGGGGGTTGGCGTCGGGCACCGGCGAGGTCCGCGGGGCGCCGAAGCCGCCGGCACCGTCGCCCAGCAGCGTGGTGATCGACCCCGGGCCGCCCACGGCGAGGTCGAGGTGGCCGTCCTCGTCGAGGTCGGCGAGGGCCGGGTCGAGCGGCGCGAGGAGGCCGGGGCGGGCGACGTCGATCGGTCCGCCGGTGGCCACATAGCCGCCGTCGCCGTCGTTGAGGGCCACGAGCGCGACCGTCCGGGTCAAGGTGGGCTGGCCGGGCAGCTCGGTGCGGCGCAAGTCGGTGACCACCACGTCGGTGTCGCCGTCACTGTCGAGGTCGCCGGCCTCCAGGCGGCCCGCGGTGACATACTCCGACGAGTACCCGAGCGCGTAGGAGGCCGCCGGTCCGAAGGCCCCGGTGCCGTCGTTCCGGAAGACCGCCACGACACGCTCGAGGTCGAGCAGACCCGTAGCAACGACGTCACCGTCACCGTCACCGTCGGCGTCGAACGCGCCGAAGCCGGCAACGCCGCCGAGCGGCATGGGCTCGACGAGCTCGACCGCGCCGAACGCACCGGTCCCGTCATTGCGGCGCACGGCCGGCACGACGCGGTTCGGCTGATTGACCGTCTCGAGGAGGTCGAGGTCGTCGTCGCCGTCGATGTCGGCGAGCGTCGGCCGTCCACCGCCAACCGAGGAGTTCGGCGGGAAGTCGATGCTCAGAGCGCCGGTGCCGTCGTTGGTGAGCACTGCGTACCCGCGGCTGCCGGTGGCCACGACGTCCATGTCACCGTCGTCATCGATGTCGCCCGCGGCGACGCCGGTGGGGCTGAGCGGGAAGTCGAAGTTGTCAGGGTCCTTCAGCTCGTAGGTCACCGGTGCGACCCCGAGGTTGCAGCCCGCGATCACCAGCGCGCCCAACGCCGCCACACTGATTCCAACCCGCCTGCCCATGTTCCCAGCCCTTCCACTCTCGGTTCTGGGCGAACGTAGCGGGTGCCAACGAGGCGTGCGGAACGGCCGACCGGAACAGCCCGAGCTCGCCGGTGATCGCAGAACCCCCGGCTATGGCCCGGCGGACGGTCGGGACCTGAGCCTCGTGGCGATGTCGAGGGTGGGACCGCTCGCGAGTTCTGCCGGGGGTGGCCTCGCGGTTACCTAGCCTGCGGTCATGGCGGATGAGGCGCAGCCCCGACGGCGACATCGATGTGCAGCTCTGCGGCCCGTCGGCCGTGGTCTACGCGGAGCGGGGCGACGAGATCCTGCTGTTGAAGCGCCGGGGTGGCGCGATGTCCGGTCAGTGGTTCCTGCCGGGCGGTGCGGTCGGGCGGGGAGCTGCCCGAGGACGGGGCCCGGCGTGAGCTCGTCGAGGAGACCGGCCTCGATGTCGACTGCCGGGTCCGCCGCGCCTGAGCGCGGCTCCGGGGTCGGGGGCCCTGAGCGAGGCTGAGGGTCTGGGAAGTCCGGCGGTGCCGGTATGGCTCATCGCCCCCTTTGCCGGTAGGACGCCGGTCGGCTCGCCGGCCCGGTGACCTCGCTTCACAGCCAGGCGTCGAGGCCGACGGCGCGTGCCCAGATGGGGGTGACGGCGGCGACGAGGGCTTCGATGTCGTCGGGTTCGTCGCGGTGGACGAGCTGGTCGTAGGCGACGCTGATGTTCATGGCCTGCAGGGCGAGGGCGGTGTACCAGGGGTCGAGGCTCGGGTTGCAGATCCCTTGGACCTGGAGACGCTCGATCCATTCGGCGGTGCGTTTGACCCCGCGGAGGAGAACCCCGCGGCGGCTGGCGCCGACCTCGGGTTGGGCGGTGCGCAGCCGCTCGATGGATTGGGCGATCATGCGGTGCTCGAGGCAGACCTGGAAGTACTGGCGGCTGGCGTCGGCGATGTCGCGCACGGGGTTGCGCTCGGTGTTGCCGCGCTCGCGGCTGGGTGCGCCGTACATGGCTTCGAGAACGTGTTCGGCCACGACTTGGAACAGGGCCTCCTTGGACGCGAAGTAGGTGTAGAAGCTGCCCGCGGAGACCCCGGCGCGCGCCGTGATGTCCACGATCCGCGTGTCGTCGAACGGCTTGGTGTTGAACATCTCGTGCGCGGCGGCGATCAGCCGCCGCTGCGTGTCACGTCCTCGCCGGGTTGCGCGGCGGGCACCGGCCGGGGCTGCAAGATCCTCTGTCCGAGACGGAGCGTCAGGCGTCGCAGCACGGTCCGCGGTGGAGCTCACGGGGCGCACGGTAGCGGCAACCACATCGATGGTTCGCTCCCAAAATTTGAACCCGAACCCGGATTTGGGTTTAAGCTGGCAGCGGTCCTCCGGCGGCGAACGACGCCGGGGGACCGCCAAACCGAACAGGGGGGATTCATGAGACGTAATTGGCTCTTACGCGCCGCTGTACCGCTGCTGATCATGGGGGCCGTCGTCGCGGCACCGGGGCCGGCCGGGGCACAGGCCACCGGTTGCCCGTCGGTCGGCACCGACTTCTCGGGCGACGGCCCGTTCAGCGTCACGGTCCAGTCGGCGTCACAGCACACCTACTACAGCCCGACGAACCTGGGCAGCCAGGGCTGCACCACCCATCCGGTGATCCTGTGGGGCAACGGCACCGGCGCCTCGCCGTCGACCTACGACTCGCTGCTTCGCCACTTCGCCTCGCACGGGTTCATCGTCGCCGCGGCCGACACCGCCCAGGCCGGTAGCGGCCAGGAGATGCTCGCCGGGCTGAACAACCTGGCCACCATGAACGGCCAGAGCGGCAACCGCTTCTTCGGCCGCGTCGACCTCACGCAGGTCGGCACGACCGGCCACTCGCAGGGTGGTGGCGGTGCTGTGGAGGCTGCCGCCGACACGAGGGTGGACACCACCTTCCCGTTCGAGGGCTGGTTGGCCGAGGGCAGCGACATCAACAGCGGGGCGTCTGCCTTCTTCATGGCCGGCCAGAGCGACTCGCTGGTCAGCTCGTCGTCGGTCGAGGCCGACTTCAACGACTCCGACCACGTCCCCGCAGCCTTCGGCGAGCTGGCCGGAGCCACCCACTTCGAGCCCGTCGGCGACGGCGGCGACTTCCGGGGAGCGGCGACAGCGTGGGTCCGCTGGCAGCTCATGGGCGACGCCAACGGCCGGAACCTGTTCGTCGGGGACAACTGCGGCCTGTGCACCTCCAGCGCCTGGAGCGACTACCAGGCCAACGCCCTGCTGCAGTCGTCCGACCCGGACCCGGACCCCGATCCGGACCCAGACCCGCAGTGCGTGACCGCCGCCAACTCGGAGCACGAGGACGCGGGACGAGCCGTGATCATCTTCATCTACGCCTACGCCGTGGGCAGCGGGGACTTCATCGGTTTCCCGTCGACCACCTCGTCGCTGCAGCAGACCTCCCCCGGCGTATGGGAAGAGGTCGCCAGCTGCTGACCCGGGGGTGCTCGCGCCGGTCCCGATGAACGTCGACCGGTACGACACAGGATGCGAGCCGCCATGGAACCGACCTGGCGGCTCGCATCCACCTCCTGCTCGCTGGCCAACCTCCGGTGCGGCGGACCGTCGACCGACTGCGGCCGCTCTGTGTCAGCTGGTGGGTTCGTCGTCGAGCAGGTCGTCCATCTCGACGCCCTCCCTTTGCGTCGGATGGCGCACCGCTCATGTCGCCGGGCATCTCGTGTTCCTCGCCGAAGGCAGCCCGCTGCGCGGCAGCTGGTACATGTGGCGCTACGGACACGGCGTCTTGGTGAATCGCATGATCGACGCCACCGCTCGGCGCTGGGCACAGGCCACGCCGACCGAGCTGGCCGACCGCCTGCGAGCCGCTGCCGACGGACGTTTCCGCCTCCCCGGTGCCCCACCCCCAGCGGCTCTCGCCGAGGTCGTGGTCCATGGCGAAGACATCCGCCGACCGCTGGGCCTGCCAGCACCCGCGCGCGACGGGGCCGACCTGGTGCCGCTGCTGCGCTTCTACCGCCGGATCGGCCGGTGGTTCCTGCACCGCGGCACCCGCCGCATGCGTCTGGAGGCGACCGACGTGGACTGGGCGATCGGTACCGGCGACCTCGTTCGCGGCCCTGCACTCGCGTTGCTCCTCGCCCTTGCCGGCCGCCACTCGGCCTGCGACGAGCTCGAACGTGACGGCGTCACCTCCCTCCGCCAGCGCAGCCGCGACAACCGACAGGTAGAGCCCAGGTAAGCGAAGGGCCTCGCCTAGCCCAGCCCTTTCAGTAGCTGGTTGGCCTCGTGTAGTGGTGGTGGTTGTGGCGGCGATTGGTGTTGGTTCTTGCTGGTTAGGCGCGTCGGGTCGGTGCCCGAGGGGTGTGTGAGTTGTTCGG
>JBOGHK010000054.1:0-40341 GCA_050744325.1 Acidimicrobiales bacterium | reverse complement strand
CGGCCACTCTAGCCAGTGGCTGGTAGGTCCCCGGCAGGTTCCGGTTTGCACGGGAAGGTCCGCTCGAGCTGGTAGTCACCTCGCGTGCGTTGGCTAGTTGAGGAACGCATAGCAGCGCCGAAGGCATTGAGGACAGCAAGTGCTACCAGCACGGCTTCTTGCACGGTGCGCAACTTCGTCCACCAAGCCCGGGGTTCGCCACGGGCGCCGGCCGTCGTCGCCACACCCAGGTCTGCAACGTCGAGGAGACGAGCAATCCGTGTCATCGTGTCGCGAGCTGAGCGATAGTACGCCTGCTGTCTCCGGGCCAGATACCAGGAAGCGAAGGACAGACAGACGCCAGCGACGAACACCAGTGCCGGCAGTGTGTTGTCTGGCTCGACGACCCCCATAGCAAGGGGTGTCGATCTCGCTGCCGTCCGAGCTGCTGAAGCAACAATCGTCCCTCGTCATCCAAGAGGAAGATGTGGATGGTACGTATCGGAAGACCGGCCTCAAGTGCGTCCGCCCGTTGGGCGGTCCCGACAGGCTCTCCAGTGGTCGGGTCGACAACATCGATCACCGATCTACCGGTCGTGCCGGGGATCAACCTCTCCTCGGCAAGACGCGCCACTCACCCGTCGGAGTCGGGGACAACACGCACGCCGACCGTAACAAGAGGCGGCTTTTCGCCGGTGGATGCTCTGATTCATCACCAGACGCATGGTGCTGACAGACGGCAAGCTTCGCCGGGACCGAGCCGGTGAGCACGCTGCGGCAGGTAATCGCGCCGCTTGCCTCGTAGGGTGGTGCTGTGCGTGGGTGGTCCTGGGGAATGGGCGCCGTCGCGATGGCCGTTGCGGCCGCCAGTGGGTGGTCTGTGTCCTCATGGGGCGAGCTCACCGTCGTCGCACCTGTCGCGACAGGCGAGTCGGCTGCCGCCAACGCGCTCACCAGCCCGGCCCCGACCGCACCACCGACGACGACCACGGTTCCCGAGACCCCGCCGTGCACGGTCGACGACCAACCGGCGGAAGGCGACCCGAGCGCAGACTGGCCCAGCATCGTGGTCGACGCCACCTACGCCTTACCGTCCGACTTCGAACCTCCCGACTTGGTCGACGTCTCCGAGGCGGGATTCGGCACCGGCGACCTGGTTCGCGAGATCGTCGTCGCCGACCTCGACACCCTCCGCCAGGCCGCCGAGGCCGCCGGGAATCCGGTCAGCATGGTCTCTGCCTACCGCAGCCACACCTACCAGGCCGGCCTCTTCGACTCCGAGGTCGAACAGCAGGGCCAGGAGGAGGCGCAGCGGACCACCGCCCGTCCCGGCCACAGCGAGCACCAGCTGGGGACGGCGATCGACCTCAGCAACGCCGACGGCTCGCCTCTCGACGAGACCTTCGCTGCGTCACCGACAGCACGGTGGCTCGAGAGCCACGCCCACGAGTTCGGCTTCGTGATCAGCTACCCGGACGTCCCGGCCGAACGGTCCTGCTACCAGTACGAGCCTTGGCACCTCCGCTACGTCGGCCACGAGGTCGCCGAAGCCATCCATGCCTCCGGACTGACGCTCCGCGAGTGGCTGCTCACGCACTGACCGCACCACGACCTAGCCCGGAGCACCAACGTCCGCCAGTGTCAGCCCGGCTTTCGCCACGACCAGCCCTTAACCGCCCGCCGCCCCGCCGTCTGCCCGGGGCGATGGCGAACGCCCACGGGAAGACGAGTCGGCAGCGAACGAACCCGGCGCACTCTCGCCTCGGGCTGATGCCCACGTTCGCCACTGCGTCGGGACTCCCCGCTCCGGATGGCGCAACCTGACGCACTACCGTCGCCATGTGCCTCGTGTGCCCCGTGTTTCTGCGGTCCTCGCCACCATCCTGCTCGTGCTCGTCGCCGCGTCGTGTGCGCAGGAGGCCGACGGGACCAGCCTCAGCTCCCAGCGCTCCGACGAGGCAAGCGGCGACGAGGCCGGCAACAGCGGCGGCGGCTCCATCGACTGGGAGAACTGCGGCGAGCTGGAATGCGCCGAGCTCGAAGTTCCTCTGGATTACGACAACGCCGACGGCGAGACCATCGAAATCAGCATCGCTCGGGCGCCTGCGACCGGCGACCGGATCGGTGGGCTCTTCGTGAATCCCGGAGGGCCGGGCGCCAGTGCCACCGAACTGGTCAGCGGCCTCGCCTTCGGGGCGCCGGCCGAGATCACCGAGCGCTTCGACATCGTCGGCGTCGACCCCCGAGGCACCGGTCTGAGCACGATCGACTGCGGCGGCGACTTCGAGGAGCTCTACGGGGTCGACTACACCGTCGACTCCCCCGAGGACGAGACCACCCTGCTCGAGGTCAGTCAAGAGTACGTCGACGGCTGCGAAGCCCAGGTCGGCAACGACGTGCTCGCCAACGTCGGCACCCGCGACGTCGCCCGTGACATGGACGCGGTTCGCGAGGCAATGGGCGACGACCAGCTCAGCTACCTGGGTTACAGCTACGGCACGGCGATCGGCCAGGTGTACGCCGAGGAGTTCCCGGACCGCGTCCGGGCCATGATCCTCGACGGCGTGCTCGAGCTCGGGCCGGGCGGCGTGGAAACCGCCCAGCAACAGGCTCTGGGGTTCGAGCAGGCGTTGGAGGCCTTCGCCGAAGACTGCGACGCCGACGACAGCTGCCCCCTCGCCCCGGACGCGCTGGGTGCGCTCGACCAGCTGACCGAACAGGTCGAGCAGGCACCGATACCGGGTGATCCCCGGGACCTCGGCCCAGGCGAGCTGCAGACCGGCCTCTCGTACCCGCTCTACAACGAGTTCTTGTGGCCCGACCTAGCAGCAGCCATCCAGAGCGGCCTCGACGGCGAGGGCAGCGAGATGGTGAACCTCGCCGACCAGTACCTGAGCATCGGCAGCTTCGACGTGTACTTCGCTGTGAACTGCCTCGACTCGGCATGGCCCGACAGCCCCGAGGAGCTGCTCGCGGCCGGCGCCGCCTGGCAGGAGGAGGCACCACACTTCGGCGCCGCGATCGTCAACGACTACGTCCGGTGCTCGATGTGGCCGGTCGAAGCCGAGCCTCTCGAAGCCGTGACCGCCCCTGGCACCCCGCCGATCCTGGTCATCTCCACCACCGGCGATCCGGCCACGCCCTACGAGGCCGGCGTCCGTACGGCGGAGCGCCTGGAGACCGGTGTCCTGCTCACCCACGAGGGCGAGGGCCACACGGTGACCTTCACCGGGAACTCGTGCGTCGACGATGCCGTCATCAGCTACCTGGTCGACCTGGAGCCCCCGGAGAACGAGACCGTCTGCGACTAGGAAGACGGGTCGGCCGCAGGCCGACACGACTTCCTTCCCCAAGCGGGGCGAGGGTTGCGCCGGGGCGGTAGGCGGCCGGGTGGGTGACGTCGAAGTCGTCGGCCGCTGCCGGAGCATCAGCGGAGGCGGCGGTAGGCCGACGAGCTTCGGCGACAGGACCCGCCCAGACGCCGGACCCCACACATCGACGAAACCCCCGGGGTCCCCGCTACGACCCCTCGGCGACGAGGCGTTCGAGGGTCAGCTCGGGGTGCTCGCCCTCGACGCGGGCCAGCCAGTACGGGCTCTCGAACAGCGCGTAGCGGGTGCCGTCGGCCCGCAGCAGCACGTCCACGCCCGGCAGCGCGCGCAGCTCAGGCTCGGACGCCGCGTCGGTGCGCCGGGCGACGCTGTAGCTGGTCGGCGTGATCTCGGTCGGCGCGCCGAACTCGTTCTCGAGCCGCCACAGCGCCACCTCCAGCTGCATCGGCCCGACCGCTGCGAGCACCGGCGCCTGGTCGCCACGGTCTCGGTCGCGCAGCACCTGTACCACGCCCTCCTCGTCGAGCTGCGCGATGCCGCGGCGGAACTGCTTGAACCGCCCGGTGTCGCGCGCCCGGGCGACGTGGAAGTGCTCGGGTGCAAACTCGGGGAGCCGAGGGAACGTCACCGGCTCACCGGCATGCAGCGTGTCGCCGACCTTGAGGTCGGCGGCGTTGACGAGCGCCACGATGTCGCCGGGGTAGGCCTCCTCGACGGTGCCCCGCTCCTGGCCGAACACCGAGTGGGCGTACTTCGTGCCGAAGGGCTTGCCGCTCGGCTCGTGGGTGACGACCATCCCCCGGTCGAAGCGCCCCGAGCACACCCGCACGAACGCGACCCGGTCGCGGTGCGCAGGGTCCATGTTGGCCTGCACCTTGAACACGAAAGCCGAGAAGGGATCGTCCAGCTTGCGCGCCGCACCGTCACCGTCGACCCGCGGTGTCGGCGAGGGGGCGAGGTCGACGATCGCGTCGAGTAGGGGACGCACGCCGAAGTTGGTAAGCGCCGAGCCGACGAACACCGGCGTCTGCTCGCCTGCCTCGAACAGGAACGGGTCGATCTCGGCCCCCACCTCGTCCAACAGTGCCAGTTCGTCGTGCGCGGCGACCCAGGCGTCGCCTTCCTCGACCGCGGCCTGGTCGAGCTCGACGTGCTGCTCGATGGCCTCGGCCGCTCCGTGGGCGGTGCGGCCGTAGCGCACGTACCGACCGGAACGCCGGTCGAGCAGGCCACGGAAGTCGCCAGCGAACCCGACGGGCCACGTGACCGGGACCGGCTGCAGGTCGAGACGAGATTCCAGCTCGTCGAGCAGGGCGAGCCCGTCCAGCCCGGGCCGGTCCCACTTGTTGAGGAACGTGAGCAGTGGGACACCGCGAACGCGGCATACCTCGAAGAGCTTGAGCGTCTGCGGTTCGATGCCCTTGGCGGCGTCGAGGACCATCACGGCCGCGTCGACGGCCGCGAGCACTCGGTAGGTGTCCTCGGAGAAGTCGCGGTGGCCCGGCGTGTCCAGCAGGTTCAGGACGTGGTCGCGGTAGGGGAACTGCAAGACCGCGGAGGTGATGGAGATGCCGCGCTTCTGCTCGAGCTCCATCCAGTCCGAGCGGGCCCGGCGACGCTCACCGCGGGCCTTGACCTGACCCGCCTCCTGGACCGCGCCCCCGTAAAGCAGGAACTTCTCGGTGAGTGTGGTCTTGCCCGCGTCCGGGTGGCTGATGATCGCGAACGTGCGCCGGCGGGCGGCTTGTTGCGACGGAGGAAGGGACATCTTCGGACCTGCTGTTGCACGACCCACGGCGGAGGAGGCGACAGCCTGGCCCGCAGGGGAGGGGGGCGGGCCAGACTATCGGTGCCAGCTGCTCGATACCGCCTCGGACTGGCTGGCGATTGCGCCGGTACAGGTTCCGCCTCCAAGCCCGATGCAACCGTGCCGAACCTGTACCGGCTATCGAGCCAACTACCGCCTCGGCTCGATGGGGGGATCTAAGTGGCGGTGGTGGCCCCGGCCGTCCGCCCACCGGGACCACCACCGCGCTATCTGTCGACCAAGGTAAATCGGATGCGCGCAGCCGCCATCGGGGGCACCCCCAGTACCGATAGGGGCGTCGTTGGGGATTCCCCCACCGAGAACCGCGACGCCACGGGCCTTGGTCCGTCAGTCGGCGGCAATGCGCGTCGGACCGCCCGTCGCTAGAGGAATGCCGGCTCGACGCCGATCGCGCGGTACGCCGCCTGGACCAGGCCCCGGGTGCGCGGGTCGTCGGCCAGGTTCTCCTTCATCCGGTTCATGACGTACGCGAACGCCAGACCGTTCTCCGGATCGGCGAAGGCCATCGAGCCCCCCATGCCGGAATGGCCGAACGAACGGGCTCCCCCGTAAGGCGAGAACGTGGACGACCGCATGTAGCCCAGCCCGAAGGTGGTGTCGAGGACCAGCACGCGGTCGGTGCCGCTGACCTGGATGGTGGAGGCCACCTCGACCTGATCCGAAGACAGCAACGGCCCGACGCCGTCGACCTCGCCGATCGTGGCGGCGTACAGCTTGGCCAGCGACCGCGCGTTGCCGACCCCGTTCGCGGCAGGAAGCTCGGCAGCCCTCACCTCCGGCCGGTTGAACATCCCCTCCTCGCTGAGCACTCCCCGCACCCCGTCGAGGGCCCGGATCAACAACGAGTCCGGGCCGAGCAACTCCTCGATCATGCTGCGCAGGTTCTTGCCAGGCGGAGGGTCGGCCGCTTTGCCATCGCCGTCTCTGTTCGAGGCACGGATCGGGCCACGGACGGTCAGCGGCGCGACCCGGTGCTGCTCGGCGTCGGGCAGTCCTACCCACAGGTCGAGCCCCAGCGGACCGGCGACCTCGTCGACGATGAAGGCCCCGACACTGCGTCCACCGACGCGCCGGATCACCTCCCCGACCAGCCACCCGAAGGTCACGGCGTGGTACCCGTGGGCGGTGCCCGGCTCCCAGATCGGCGTCTGGGTCGCCAACGCCTCGGTCACCGGGTCCCAGGCCAGGACCTGATCGAGGGTCAGCCCGGCCTCCACGTAGGGCAGCCCCGCTTGGTGCGAGATCAGCCACCGCACCGTCACCGCTTCCTTGCCTGCCGCCGAGAACTCCGGCCAGTACTCGGCGACCGGTGCGTCGAAGTCCAGCTCGCCGCGCTGCGCCAGCAGGTGGGCACAGAGTGCGGTGACCCCCTTGGTGGTCGAGAACACCAGCTGCAGCGTCCGATCGTCGTACGGTCGTCCGCTCGAGCGGTCGGCGATGCCGCCGGTCAGGTCGACAACCGGCCGGCCGTCGAGGTAGACCGCGACTCCGGCACCCAACTCACCGTGCTCGGCGAAGTTCCGGGCGAAGGCCTCGCGCACCCCCTCGAAGCCCGGTTCCGCGTCACCCTTGATCTCCTGTGGGATCCCAGCCTCGGTCATGGCGTCACACTGCCCAGTTTGCAGTGCCAGTGCAACCTCTTGGTGAGGGTGCGGGGCGGTGGCCTGTGCCGCACAGCAGCGGGGTCGTACGATCACCGACGAGGAGCATGACCCCGCAACCCGAGTTCACCCGGCCGAGCGCCCAGAGCCCCGAGCAGCTCGACGCGATCGTGACCCGTCGCCTACGCCACGACGGGCAGCGCTACACGACCCAGCGCCGCGCCCTGGTCGACGTGCTCGCTTCCGCACCCGCCCCGCTCACCCTGCCCCAGCTGCTCGAACGGTCCTCCGGCCTGGCCCAGTCGTCGGCCTACCGGAACCTCGCGGTGCTGGAACGGGCAGGCGTGGTGCACCGCATCGTCACCGCCGACGACCACGCCCGGTGGGAGCTGACCGAGGACCTCACCGAGCACCATCACCACCTCATCTGTCGCGGCTGCGGCGACGTCGCCGACTTCACCGTCCCGAGCGAGATCGAGCGGCGGCTCGACGATGCGCTCGCGGACGCCGCGTCGGTGGCAGGCTTCGACGCCACCCACCACCGGCTCGACCTGGTCGGCCTCTGCGCCCGCTGTCGGTAAGGCGCGCAACGGGCCGAGATTTGCCGGCCGCGGCCCGCCGCCGACTACCTTCAGCGATTGCCCACTGGCAAGCGAAGTTCGGTCTGAATCCGGCGCTGTCCCGCAACTGTGAAGCTCCGACCGCCGTCGATCGGCGATCGAAGACGAGCCAGGTCGCCTTGCCAGCCACGGCGCGCGAAACCCTCGGGGTTTAGGGCTCTTCGGGCGACCGGGTCGAATGGCCCTGTCGGCGGAAGCCATCCTCGGGCCGACAGGAGGAACGTCATGCGACCATCCCGCACCCTCATGGCCACGCTCACCTTTGGTGCGCTGATGGTCGGCGCATGTGGCGACGACGGCGGGGACGACTCGATCCCGATGACAGGGAACCGTCCGACCACCACCGTCGAGGAGGAGGGCGAGGAGTCGGCGGCCACGTTCCCGGTCACCGTCCAGGCCGCGAACGGGCCGGTCGACATCGCCGAGCAGCCGGACAGCATCGTGTCGCTCTCGCCGACGGCGACCGAGATGGCGTTCGCCATCGACGCGGGTGGCCAGGTGGTCGCGGTCGACGACCAGTCCGACTTCCCCACCGAGGCGCCGGTCACCGAGCTGTCGGGTGTCCAGCCGAACGTCGAGGCCATCTCGGGGTACGAGCCCGACCTGGTGCTGGTGCAGGACGACACGGCGATCGCCGAGCTGAACGCCCTGTCGATCCCGGTCCTCCTCCTGCCGCCGGCCGCCACCCTGGACGACAGCTACACGCAGATCGAGCAGCTCGGCCAGGCCACCGGCCACCCGACCGAGGCCACCGAGCTGGTGGAGACCATGCGCACCACTGTCGACGGCCTGGTCGCCGATCCCGACAGCACCGGCGATCAGAGCGACGCCGTGACCGTCTACCACGAGCTCGACAACACGTTGTATACGGTGACCGCCGAGAGCTTCATCGGCGACATCTACACGCTCGCCGGCTTGGCCAACATCGCCGCGGACATCGGCGGCGACGGCTCGGGATACGTGCAGATATCCCCCGAACAGGTCGTCGACGCGAATCCCGACTGGATCTTCGTTGCCTACCCGGGCGACACCGCCATCGCCGACCTCGGGGCCCGACCGGGTTGGAACCAGGTCACCGCGGTCCAGAGCGACCAGGTCGTGGCCCTTGACCCTGACATCGCGTCGCGTTGGGGTCCCCGCAGCGTCGAGCTCCTCCGGACCATCCTCGACACGACAGGCACCTAGGTGCCGCATCCTGGCTGACCGGGAGCACACCATGGGCCGGGTCGGGCTGACCACCATCGGCACGCTGGGCGTGCTGCTGGCAGCCACCCTGGCCGGAATCCTGGTCGGTCCTGCCGACCTGGCGCTCAGGGGCGTCGTCGTCGAGCTAATCGACCGGCTGCCGCTGGTCACCGTGGACTCGGGCCTCGACGACCGGGCCGCTGCGATCCTGTGGCAGATCCGACTGCCACGCGTCGTCCTGGGCCTGCTGGTCGGTGCGACGCTCAGCCTGGCCGGCGGTGCCTACCAGGGCGTGTTCCGCAATCCGCTGGCCGACCCCTACCTGCTGGGCGCGGCGGCTGGCGCCGGCCTCGGGGCCACGGTGGTCATCGCACTGGACGTCCAGGCCGGGTGGGGGCCGTTCGACACGCTGCCCGCACTCGCCTTCCTCGGAGCCCTCGGCGCGGTCGCCTGCGCCTACGTGGCCGGGTCGACCAATGCCTTCGCTGTGGCGGCCGACACGGGCAACGGCCAAGCGGCGAGCCGGTCGGCGACGACTCTGGTCCTTGCCGGTGTGGCGATCGCCAGCCTGTTCACGGCGATCCAGACCTTCGTCCAACAGCGCGACCGCGAGAGCGTCCAGGAGGTCTACTCGTGGATCCTCGGCCGCCTGTCGACCGGTGGTTGGGGCGAGGTCCGCCTGCTGGCTCCATTCACCGTGGTCGCAGCCGCAGGGATCCTGGCCCATCGCCGTTCGCTCGACGTCCTGGCCGTCGGTGACGAGGAAGCCACCGCGCTCGGCTTGCGCGTCGACCGCACCCGGTTGTGGGTCGTCGTCGCCGCGTCACTCGGAACCGCTGCGGCGGTCTCGGTGAGCGGGCTCATCGGGTTCGTCGGGATCATCGTGCCGCACACCATCCGCCTGCTGGTCGGACGACACAGCTTCCGCGTCATCCTCCCGCTTGCTTTGCTGGGGGGTGCGGCGTTCCTCGTCCTCTCCGACCTGGTGGCGCGCACGGTGCTCGAACCGGCGGAGATCCCGATCGGGGTGGTCACCGCCCTGGTCGGCGCGCCGTTCTTCCTGCTGTTGCTGGCGAGAGGCCGAATGGCATGAGCCCCGAGCCGGCACCGGCGATCGAGGCCGCCGGCCTGCGCGTGGAGCGCGACGACCGGGTGCTGCTCCATCCACTCGACCTCGCCGTGGAAGCCGGGACGTGGCTCTGCGTCGTCGGTCCGAACGGTGCGGGCAAGTCCACCCTGCTTCGCGCGCTCACCCGGGCCTCGTCGTACACCGGCTCGGTCCGCCTGGACGGTCGCGACCAGCGCGGCCTGTCGCCCAGGGACCGCGCCCGGCTGGTCGCCGTCGTCCCCCAGCACCCGACGATCCCCGCAGGCGCAACCGTGACCGACTACGTCCTGCTCGGTCGGACGGCTCACATCCCCATTCTGGGGACCGAGAGCCGCGCCGATCGAGTGGTCGCCGCCACACTGATCGACCGACTCGACCTCACACCGATGGCCCGTCAGGACATGGGCACCCTGTCGGGGGGCGAGCGGCAACGGGCCGTGATCGCGCGGGCCTTGGCCCAGGAGGCCCCGATCCTCGTGCTCGACGAGCCGACCACCGGGCTCGACCTCGGCCACCAGCAACAGGTCCTGGCCCTGATCGACCAACTGCGTCACGAGCGTGGGCTCACCGTGGTGTCGGCGATGCACGATCTCACGCTCGCGGCACAGCACGCGCAGCGCTTCCTCCTGCTCGACCGCGGCCACGTGGTGGCGAGCGGCGCCGCGCCCGACGTCTTCGACGCCGACGCGTTGGGCCGGGTCTTCGGTGCGTCGGTCGCCGTCCTCGACGACGACGGCGACTTGGTGATCGTCCCGCGCCGTCGGCCAGGACCGTCTCCCGCAGCGTGAACGTCAGAGAGTCGTATGTAACCGGGCGCCGGGACCGAGGTCGAACCTCATTTGGACGCCCAGTCCTGGACGGCCGCCAACCGCGTCCCCTGCTCGGAGGTTTCGTGTGCCCTACGCTGTGATCTTCCCCGGACAGGGGGCGGCTGCGCCGGAGGCGGGCGATCCGTGGCGTTCCGATCCCGCCTGGGCGATGGTCGAAAGGGCGGAAGCAGTGCTCGAGGGGCCGGTGGCGCGGTTGGTGCTCGAAGCAGACGCGGACGAGCTCGCGACGACGCGCGCCAGCCAGCTGGCCGTGCTGCTCACCTCCTTGATGGGCTGGGAGGGCTTCTCGAGGCTGGTCGACGAGCGGCCGGTGGCCTTCGCCGGGCACTCGCTGGGTCAGATCACCGCCGTGCTGGCGTCCGGAGCCGTCGGCCTGGACGACGGCCTGCGACTCGCCGGCCGCCGGGCCGACCTGACCCAGCAGAGCGCCGATGCGCACCAGGGCAGGATGGCCGCGCTGGTGGGTGCCGAGATCGACGTCGCGGAGCAGGCCTGCGAGGGCATCGACGCCTGGGTCGCCAATGACAACGCGCCGGGGCAGGTGGTCATCGCCGGCACCGCGCCAGCACTCGAAGAGGCTGGCGCCCGTGCCAGGAGCCTCGGGGCACGCCGAGCGATCCCGCTCGCGGTCGGCCACGCCTTCCACACCCCACTGCTCGCCGATGCCGCCGCCGGCCTACGGCCGCTGCTCGACACCCTGACCTTCACGGAGGCCGAGGCCGTTGTCGTCGCCAACACCGACGCCAAGCCCTACACCGAGGCTGCCGTCTGGCCCGAACAGCTTACAAGGCACCTGGTCGAGCCGGTCCGCTGGCGGGACTGCCAGACGACGCTGGCCGACCTGGGAGTCGACACCCTGGTGGAAATCGGTCCCGGCCGGGTCCTGGCCGGGCTCGCCCGGCGTACGGTACCCGGCGTCAAAGTCCTGAACGTGACGACACCCGACGACGTCGTCGCCGCTGCCGGCCAACTGGCGGCAGCCGATTCCTTCCCCGCCAACGGTTCGGCCCCCCGCGCCGCCGCCATGACCTCCCCCTCCCCCCACAAGGACAACGCATGACCACTCTCGACCACGGCACCCTGGCCGAAGACCTCCAGGTCCCCGAGCGGCTGATCGCTGCTCCCGCGGCCGGCGTGTTCCGCCTCCTGCCACCCGACGTGGTGAGCAGCGAGGGCGAGATCGTCCAGTCCGGTCAGGTCATGGGCTCGATCGAGCGCAACGCCGGTGCCATCGACGTGGTCAGCCCCCACACCGGGTTTCTCATGGGCCTGCTCGCCCACCCCGGCGAGCGGGTGCGTGACGGTCAGCCGCTGGCGTGGGTCCGGGTGCTCTCGTGAGTGCGGTCTCCCCCCTGTCGGTCGGCGCGACCGGCTTTCCCGGCGGCCACAGCGCCGCCGATACTGGGGCTGGGATGCTCGCTCGGTTCACGATCGCCGGATGGGGTACGGCTCTGCCTGAACGACGGGTGACGAACCAGGAGCTCTCCACCCACCTCGACACCAGCAACGAGTGGATCGTCGCGCGCACCGGCATCCACGAGCGCCGTATCGCCGGCGAGGGCGAGTCGACCGGCCCGCTGGCGCTGCAGGCGGCGCGCCGTGCCCTCGACGCCGCGGGCCTCCGGCCCACCGACCTCGACATGGTGATCGTGTCCACGTCGACGCCCGAGCAGCCGATCCCGTCCACCGCCTCAGGCCTGACGGCCACGATGGGGATCACCGCCGGAGCGTTCGACCTGAACGCCGCCTGCGCGGGGTTCGTCTACGGCTTGGTGGTCGCCGGTGGCCTGGTGCAGACCGGCGCGGCCCGCACGGTGATGCTGGTGGGCTCCGACACGATGAGCCGCTTCGTCGACCCGGCCGACCGCTCGACGGCGGTGCTGTTCGGCGACGGCGCCGGCGCGATCGTCCTGGCCGCCGACACCGGGCCGGGCGCCGAGGCCGGTGCTGCCGGTGCCGCTCCCGGCGGTCTGCTGGCGTGCGACCTCGTCGGTGATCCCGAAGCCTTCGACCTGCTGGTCGTGCCCGCCGGAGGCGCCGGGCGGCCGCCCACGATCGACACCGTGCGCGCCGGCGAGCACTACCTCTACATGGACGGCCGCGAGGTGTTCCGGCGCGCCGTGCGCGGGGTCACCGACTCGATCGCGCGCACGCTCGATCGCGCCGGCTGCAAGCCCGACGAGGTCGACCTGTTCGTACCCCACCAGGCCAACTCCCGGATCATCGACGCCGTCCTCGACCGCGTCGGCATCCCGGCCGACCGCGCCGTCCAGACCGTCGACCGCCACGGCAACACCTCGTCGGCCTCGGTGCCGCTCGCGATCGGCGAGATCACCGAGACGCAGCAGCTGCGCGACGGCAGCCTCATCCTCACCTCCGGGTTCGGCGCCGGTCTCACGGTGGGCACCGGTCTCCTACGCTGGCGTGCATCACGCAGGGGACCATCCGTATGACGAAACGTGTCGCTTTGGTGACCGGCGCCTCCGGCGGGATAGGCGCCGCGGTGGCTCGCGCGCTGGGGAGCGACGGCCAGCTGGTGGCCGTCGGCTACGCCGGCCGTGCCGAGGCGGGTGCCGAGACGGCCCAGCAGGTCACCGAAGGGGGCGGCACCGCTCGGGCCGTGCACATCGACGTCACCGCCGCCGCCAGCGTCGACGCCGCGTTCGGCGAGGTCGAGGAGGCGCTCGGGCCGGTCGAGATCCTGGTCAACGCAGCGGGCGTCAACCGCGACAAGTTGCTGGTCCAGCTCAGCGAGGACGACTGGCAGCACACGCTCGACACCGACCTCAGCGGCCCGTTCCGCACCACCAAACGGGCCCTGCGCCCGATGATCCGGGCGCGCTTCGGCCGCATCGTCAACGTGTCGTCGATCGTCGCAGCTACCGGCTCGCCGGGTCAGGCCAACTACGCGGCGGCGAAGTCGGGGCTCGTCGGGCTCAGCCGGTCGCTGGCCCGTGAAGTCGCCTCCCGCGGGATCACGGTCAACGTGGTCGAGCCCGGCCCGATCGAGACGGCCATGATCGATGCGCTCCCCGAGCAGCGGCGCGACCAGTTGGTCGCCGCGACGGCGATGGGCCGGCTGGGACAGCCCGACGAGGTGGCCGCCGTGATCGCGTTCCTCTGCTCCGATGAGGCCTCCTACGTCACCGGGGCTGTCGTCCCAGTCGATGGGGGCCTCGGCATGGGGCGCTGACATCATCGTGGCGGGGCGCGAGTGCCCCACCGAGACCGAACCCAACAAGGAGAAACATCGAATGGACCGTTCCGAAGCTCTTGCTGCTCTGCGCACTGCCGCGGTGGACGTGCTTCAGGTCGACGCCGACAAGGTGGTCGAAACGGCCTCGTTCGCCGAAGATCTCGAAGCCGACAGCCTCGACCTGGTCGAGTTGGTGATGTCGCTGGAGGACTCGCTGGACATCACCATCGAGGAAGACGAGCTCGCCGACGTTCGCACCGTGGGCGACGCGCTGAATGTGATCGTCGCAGCCAGCACCGCGGCCGCTTGACGATGTCGTCCGGAGATCCGCGCCCTCGCCCCCGGGTCGTGGTGACCGGGCTCGGGGTGAAAACACCGGCCGGCCAGACCGTCGAGGACTTCTGGCAGGGCGTCCTCGCTGGGAAGTCGGCCGCTGCACCGCTGACCCTCTACGACGCCTCGAAGCACTCGGTCGGCTTCGGCTGCGAGGTCCGTGACTTCGACGCCGTGCCGTACGTCGGCCCGAAGGAGGTGCGGCGCACCGACCGGGCCGCGCTCCTGGGAGTGACCGCCGCCATCGACGCGATCACCGACGCCACCGAGCGGTCCAGCAGCGGCGACCTCCACGCTGCCATGCATCGCCGCGGGGTGGTCGCAGGCTCCGGCGTCGGTGGCATCCGCACGCTGGAGGACCAGGTCATCGAGTACGCAGCCCGTGGTCCGAGCCGGGTGAGCCCGTTCCTGGTCCCGATGATGATGGTGAACGCCACCGCGGCGCTGATCGCCATCCACAACGGCTGGACCGGCCCCAACCTTGCCGTCGCCACCGCGTGCGCCACTGGAGCGAACGCCATCGGCGAAGGCGCCCGGATGGTGCGCGAGGGCGTCGCCGACGTGGTGGTCTGCGGCGGCACCGAGGCCTCGGTCGCCCCGGTGTCGATGGCGGCGTTCGCCCGCATGCAGGCCCTGAGCCGCAACCCTGTGCCCGAGCTGGCCTCCCGGCCCTTCGACGTCGACCGCGACGGGTTCGTGATGGGTGAGGGCGCCGGGTTCGTGGTGATGGAGACGCTCGAGCACGCGCTCGGGCGCGGCGCCCACATCTACGGCGAGCTGCTCGGCTACGGCATGACCTGCGACGCCGCGCACATCACGGCGCCGTTGGACGACGGGTCTGGCGCTGCGGCGTGCATCGACATCGCGCTCGAGGACGCTGGCCTGACACCGTCGGACATCGGTCACGTCAACGCCCACGGCACCTCGACACCGCAGAACGACGCGTCCGAAGCGGCCGCGCTGGCCAAGGTGTTCGGCGAGCGCGCCGTGCCGGTGACCTCGACCAAAGGTGTGACCGGCCACATGATCGGTGCCGCAGGCGCAGTGGAGGCGGTGGCGGCGCTGTTGGCCGCGACCCGGGGCCTCGTGCCGCCGACGGCCAACCTCAGCCGCTGCGACCTCCCCGTCGACGTGGTCGCCGGCGAACCGAGGAGGATCGCGCCGGCGCCCGCTCTGTCCACGTCGTACGCCTTCGGTGGCCACAACGCCGCCCTGGTCGTCGGTCCCCTGCCGAGCCAAGGCGCCTCGGCGAACTGATGGTGGAAGCGGCCGTCCACGTCCGGTCATGGGCCCGGGTCGTCGACCCGGCGTCGGGCTGATGGGCACGGTCGCGGCACCACGTCTGCCCATCGCGTCCGATCGGTCCGGTTCCGGCGCCGCCGGCATCGGGCAGCTGGCGGGGTTCGACGACCGGCCGGTGGCCTGGTTCCACGGTGCGGTGACGGCCGCCGATGCCCCTGTCATGACGCGGGCCATCCGGGCCGGCATCGACAACGGCATCCCGGTCGTCGGTGTGGTCGATCGGGCCGGGCTCGAACCGGACGCCGGGTTGGCGGCCCTCAGCGGCCTCGGCATGGTCGCCCGCGAGCTGGCGGCGGCGTCGGGCGTGGTGCCGACCGCACTCGTGCTCGACGGGCCGTGCCTCGGCGCGCCGGCCGTCGCCGCCGGGCTGGTCGACCTGGTGGTCATGACCGACCAGGCCACGATGTTCGTCAACGGGCCAGCCGCGACCGCCCGCATGACCGGCATCCAGGGGCTCGATCCCCAACAGCTCGGTGGGCCGTGGGCCCACAGCTCGCGCTCGGGGGTCGCCGACGCCGTCGCGACCGACGTCACCGAATCACTCGAGGTCGTCGGCGACGTGCTGTCGTTCCTCCCGGCCAACAGCCTGGAGGTCCCGCCGACGATGACCAGCGCCGACCCACCCGACCGTGGGTGCGGCAACCTGGCGGTCGTCGTTCCCAGCAACGACCGCTCGTCCTACGACGTCCGCGACGTCATCGCCGAGGTGGCCGACGACCACTGGTTCGTCGAGCTACGGGCGAGCTACGGCGCCAGCCTTGTGGTCGGCTTCGCCCGCATCGCCGGCCTGCCCGTCGGCGTGGTCGCCAACCAGCCCAGCCAGCTCGCCGGCGCGCTGGACATCGAAAGCTCGCTCAAGGGGGCGCGCTTCGTCCGCTGGTGCGACTCGTTCAACCTGCCGCTGCTGACGCTGGTCGACACCCCGGGCTTCCGACCCGGACGCGACCAGGAGTGGCGCGGCATCGTGCGCCATGGCGCCAAGCTGGCGTTCGCCTACGCGGAGGCCACCGTCCCCCGGGTGTCGGTGGTGCTGCGCAAGGCCTACGGTGGCGCCTACATCGTCATGGACTGCAAGTCGATGGGAAACGACTGCGCGCTCGCGTGGGCGACCGCGGAGATCGCGGTGATGGGTGCCAAGGGTGCGGTCGAGATCGTGCACCGCAAGGCCTTGCAGCGCATCGAGGACGCGGGCGAGCGTGAGGCGCGGCGGGTCCAGCTCGAAGCCGACTACTCGACCGAGCACCTGTCACCCCGGGTCGCGGCAGAGCGTGGGTACATCGACGGCGTGATCGATCCGGCGGCGACCCGGCTCGCGGTGGCCGAGGCGCTGATGGCCCTGAGCGCCAAGCGTGAAAAGCCGGTCCGGCGCCGCCACGAGAACATCCCGCTGTAGTGCCGTAGTGCAGTAGCTCACGGAGGCCGCTGTGATCCTCGAAGGCAAGAAGCTGGTCGTCACCGGTGTCCTGACCAAGGACTCGATCGCGGCGACCGTGGCCCGGGTGGCCGCCGAGGCCGGGGCCGAGATGGTGCTCACCTCGTTCGGCCGCGCCACCCGTCTGACCGAGCGCGTGGCCCGGGGCATCCCCGGCCAACCCGACGTCCTCGAACTCGACGTCGCCGACCCCGAGCACCACGCGGCGCTGGCAGCCGAGCTCGACCGACGCTGGGGCACCGTCGACGGCGTGGTGCACGCGATCGGCTTCGCTCCCGAGGTCTGCCTGGGCCAGCCCACCGGGATCATGGCCGCCGGGTGGGACGACGTCGCCACCGCTCTGCACATCTCGGCCTACTCGTTGAAGTCCCTCGCAGCAACGCTGGCCCCCTTGATGCCCGCCGGCGCGGGCATCGTGGCCCTCGACTTCGACGCTCGCCAGACCTGGCCGGCCTACGACTGGATGGGCGTGGCCAAGGCCGCTCTCGAGGCGACCGCCCGCTACCTGGCCCGCGATCTCGGGCCCCGCGGCCTGCGGGTGAACCTGGTCTCGGCCGGGCCGTTGCGCACGATGGCCGCCCGGTCGATCCCTGGGTTCGCGGCGATCGAAGCGGAGTGGCACCAGCGCGCCCCCCTGGGGTGGGACGTCCGCGACGCCGAGCCGGCCGCCCGGGCGTGCGTCGCCCTGCTGTCCGACTGGTTCCCGGCGACGACCGCCGAGATCGTGCACGTCGACGGTGGAGTGCACGCGGTCGCGTTGGCCGATCCGGCAGCCGCCAAACCGTCCACGGAGTCGGTGTGATGGGTACGGCCGGCGCGAGCGGCAGCGACGTCGGCGACCCGGTCGGGCTGCTCCCCCACCGCCCGCCGTTCCGGTTCGTCGACACGGTGGTCGAGTTGGTGCCGGGTGAGCGGGTCGAGGCCCGCTACCGGGTGACCGGCGACGAGGTGTTCCTGGCCGGGCACTTTCCGGGTCGCCCGATCTTCCCCGGGGTGCTGCAACTCGAAGCGCTCGCCCAGGCCGGGGCGATCGGTGTGCTCGCCGACCCGCAGTACGCCGACCGGCTACCGCTGTTCGGCGGGGTCGAGGAGGTCCGCTTCCGTCGCCAGGTCGTGCCGGGTGACGAGCTGACGTTGGCCGTGACCCTCGAGCGCCTGACGAGCCGCGGCGGTTGGGGATCGGCGGTGGCCACCGTCGACGGGAAGACCACCTGCTCAGGCCGGCTCTTCTTCGTGCTAGCGCCCGCCTGACAAGATGCCCGGGTGTCGCTGACCTCCGACGATCGCCCGCCCGTCGACGCCGAGATCGTCGAGTTCGCCGTCGAGCTGGTGCGCACGGCCGGCAACCTCACCTTGCGATGGTTCGCCTCTGTCGACCTGCAGGTCGACACGAAGGCCGACGGGACGCCGGTGACCGCTGCAGACCGCACTGCGGAACGCTGGCTGCGCGAGCAACTCGCGAAGCACTGTCCCGACGACGGCATCATCGGCGAGGAAGAGCCACCCAGCGCGGGGTCGTCGGGTCGCAGGTGGATCGTCGATCCCATCGACGGAACCAAGGCGTTCACCCGGGGCGTGCCCCTGTACTCGACGTTGCTCGCGTTCGAGGACGAGCACGGCGGGGCCGTCGGGGTCATCGGTCTGCCGGCCCTCGACCAGGCAGTGTGGGCGGGGCGAGGGCGCGGCTGTTCGACGTCGTCGGGTGCGGAGACCCGCCCGGCGAGGGTGAGCGCCACGCCGACGATCGCCACGGCCTACCTCACCAGCAGCGGATACAGCCATTGGCCCGAGCCGGCGCTGCTGGCCTGCAAGCGGTCGGGTGCCGACCTGCGGACCTGGGGTGACGGCTACGGCTACGCCCTCGTGGCCACCGGTCGCGTGGACGCCATGGTCGATCCCGTCGTCGACCTCTACGACGTCGCTGCGATGCCTGTGATCCTGGCCGAGGCCGGGGGGCGCTTCACCAGCCTGGGAGGCGATCCGTCGCCGGCAGCGGGCAGCGGCGTGGCCACCAACGGCCTGATCCACGACGAGCTGCTCGCTCTCATCAACGAGCCCTGAGTCCCGATTCTGTTCTGTGACCTGTTCAGATCCAGCCGCGGCGGCGCAGCACCCGGTAGAGGAGGTAGGCCCCACCGACAATCAGGGCCAGAGCCGAGGGATAACCCCAGCGTTCGCCGAGCTCGGGCATGTGCTCGAAGTTCATGCCCCAGATGCCGGCCAACATCGTCGGAATCGCAGCGATCGCCGCCCATCCCGAGATCTTGCGCATGTCCTCGTTCTGCTGCACCGAGATCTGGGCCAGGTTCACGTTCAGCGCGTCGGACAGCATCTCGCGCTGACCGGCCGTCCGTAGTGCTGCCTTCTGGAGGTGGTCCTCGACGTCTCGGAAGTAGTGGCTGAGGTCGGTCCCGTCGAACGGATGGCGGCCGTCGCGCAGCGCGGTCACGGCATCGAGCAGAGGTTCGATCGAGCGGTAGAGGTCGAGCACCTGGCGCTTCAGCTTGTAGATCCGCGGTGCCGGGTTGGTGCGCTGGGTGGCGAAGACCTCTACCTCGCTCTCGACGATGTCGTTGTCGAGGCCGTCGAGCACGGGGAAGTAGTCGTCGACCACCCGGTCGAGGATGGCGTGGACCACGACGAGCGGGCCCTGCGCGCAACGCTCCGGATCGGACTCCAACTGGTGGCGCACGGATGACAAGGGGCTGGCCTGGCCGTGCCGGACCGTGATCACGAAGCCGTGGCCGGCGAGGATCTGGATCTCGGCGAACTCCACCGACTCGGTGGGATCGTCGTAGCGCGCCGTCTTCGCCACCACGAACAGCATCCCGTCGTAGATCTCGAGCTTCGGTCGCTGATGCGCATGGATCGCGTCCTCGACTGCGAGCTCGTGCAACCGGAACTCGTCGGCGACCATGGCGAACTCGTCGTCGGTCGGTTCGTGGAGCCCGATCCACACGAAGCTGTCCGGAGCATCCCGGGCAGCCGCGAGCGCAGCGTGGACGTCGAGCACGCCGGGTCGGCGCTCGCCCTTCTCGTACACGGCGCAATCCACGATCACTGACCGTGATTCTGACAGAGGTCGCCCCGAATCCCGAGGCCAGCCCGCGACCGCGGCCCTAGGTCGAAGTGGCGCCTTCGAAGACCGCGGCTCGGACTCCAGCGTCGGACAGCTCGTGGAGGAACCGCAAGGGATCGACCGCTGGCGCGAGTCCTTGTGCTCCAGGCCCGATTCGCCCCTCGCCAAGCCAACGCGCGGTCAACCCAGCGAGCGTGCCGGCTGCGACCGCGGGACGGTCGATCGCGCCCAGTACCACGGTGTCGTGGAGGGATCCCCTGCGACCGCGGACCTCGACCCGCAGGCCGCCGATCCGGCCTTCGGGATGGGGGCGCCGCAACATCGGCATGCCGGCGGTCCACCGGTCGCGGCGGGTCGCGGCGAGACGGGCCGTCACCCGACTCACGCCCGGGAAGGCCGGGACCAACAGCAACGCGTCAGGAAGTGCGGCACGGTAACAGTCGTGCGCGCCGATCGGATCGGGGAAGAAGGACAACTCGCGCCCCGAGCCCGGCGGACGCCGGGTCCACGCTCGATCACGCCAATCGACGCCCCGGCCCCGCAGCGCGGCGTGGTGTTGGCGGGCACATGCCGGGCCGCCGGTGCCGTGGCGCGCGACGTGGATCTCGTCGACCTGGTCGAGCTGAGTCGCGGCATGCCGGCTCAACACGCACGACAGGCCGGGCGAGAAGCCGCACCCGACCAACACGCCGATGCCGCGCTCGCGGGCTTCGGCATCGAGGTCGAGCAAGGCTTTGACGGCGCCCAGGCCGTCTGCCGTCGCCACCACGTGTCGACCGGCTGCGACAGCCTCGCGTGCAAGGGCGACCTGCCGGGCCGCCGGTGTCGCCAACACGACCACGTCGACCCGGGACGGCGCGCCGGCGTCTCGGCCGTCGACCGGTTCGGCCCGGGTGCCCAGCGACGAAGCGACAGCGTCGCGGCGCCGGCGGTCGATATCGGCCACCAGGACCCGGTCGATCTCGTCGCTGGCCATCAGGAACCGAGCCGCACGGGCGCCTACCGCGCCGAGGCCGTGTACGAGGACTCTCACCTTTGCACCCTACGCCGGTCGTGCTACCGGAGGTCCGGCCCGCGCAGCTCGCGCCACCCGCCGGATTGGGGCGGCGTGCCGCCGCTGCCCCGGAGACGCAGCACCACTGCGATCAGCCCCGCGATGCTGACCGCGGCGAGCGCACGTCGGAGGAGGGCCATCAACCTCTCAACGTAGTCCCCGCAACGAGGGGCGGCGTAACCGTCCGGTTGCCGTTCACGAGACGTGCGGATCCTGGCCCCGCGCCCAGTTTGCCCAATGCGATGCCAGTGATAGCTGCGGCGACCCCCACTACGGGTCGTTGCGTCAGAAATACCTCATCCGTCCGCCGTGTCGGCAACGAATGAGGGCTGGATATCCATCAATAGCTGTCGCGCAAGGGACACCGATTCTGCCCGCGCCCGCCTCGATCCTGCCGTCAGTGCGGGCAGAATCGGTTGATGCCGTCTGTCGACCCCAATCGGAACGGCGGCGTACGCGGTCAACACCGATCGTCGGCCGATCATCTGCCCTCAGATCGATTGCTACCGCTCGCGGTCAGCGGGCGCGTCGTTCGGCTTCGGTCTTGATGCGGTCAAGAGACGCGCGGACTGTCGCTTCCCATTTGCTCGCAACCTGATCACCCCACCAGCGGCCCAGCGCCCAGAGGTCGGCACCCAGCTCGCCGCTGTAGTCGAGCCGCGTCGCGTCCTGCTCGGGGTGGAGCGTGAACCGCTCGACCACATGAGGCACCGGGCCCCGCATCAACCGGAAGTCGACCGTCTCGGGACGATCGAACCGGACCGTCTCGACCGTCGTGGTGACGATTCCGCCGCCAACCGGTGTCCGATGGGTCGCGACCACCATGTCGCTGCCGCGTTCGATGACCTCGATCTCGTCGGCCATCGCCCGCGGTGTCCGCCCCAGGTAGGGCGCAGCAATCACATCGAACACCGTCTCGCGGGGTGCGGCCATGGCAACGGTGATCGGCCCCAGAGGCCGAAACGTGCGCCCGATCCCGGTGTCGAGCACGAGCTGGCCGCTGGCCAAAAGCCGGTAGCCCACTCCACCAGCAACCGCGGCGTACACCAGTGTCCGGACTCCACGCATCTAGCCACTCTTGCACTCGTCGAAGGAACGCGCGGGTCGGTCCCCGCGGCTCGCGGGGCGACATCTATGCCCGCCCACCCTCGTCGGTGGTTCAGGTCGGGAACCTCGATATCGATTCCATCAGGTCGATCTGGGCGGTTTCGACGAGCTGGAGGGTGTCGGGGCATAGCCGACGGGACTGTGGTTCGATTGGTGCTCCATGGCTGACAGCGCACCTAGGAACCGTGAACCCGAGATCGATACCAGCGTCGCTCACGCCTCTCGCGTGTACGACTACTTCCTGGGCGGCACGACCAACTTCGAGGTCGACCGCGCCGCCGCAGGGCATTTGGCCGACGCCATCGGGGGCCTCGACGTCGCCCAGGCACATGTGCGTGCCAACCGGGCGTTCCTGGTCCGAGCCGTGCGCCGCCTGTGCGGCGAAGGCATCCGCCAGTTCCTCGACATCGGCACGGGCGTCCCGAACGACACCAACACCCACGCGGTCGCCCAGGAATGCGCGCCTGAGTCCCGGATTGTCTGCGTCGACAACGACCCAATCGTGTTGGCGCACGCCCACCAACTGATCACGAGCACGCCCGAGGGAGCCGCAGCGTTCATCGATGCCGACCTACGGAACCCGGATGACATCGTGACCCAAGCTGCAGCCACCCTCGACTTCACCCAGCCGATCGCGGTCATGCTGGTATCGATCGTGCACGCCCTCGGCGACCACGACGACCGCTACCGACTCGTCGCGACGATCGTCGACGCGCTGCCCTCCGGGAGCTACCTCGCCATGTCCCATCTCGCCAGCGACGTCACCCCCGCCGAGACCAAAGAAGCCATCAGACGCCTGAACGAGAACGCCAAGGAGACCTATGTCCTCTGCAGCGCCGCCGATTTCGCCCGCTTCTTCGACGGCCTGGAGCTCATCGACCCCGGCATCACCCGGGTCGACCAATGGGGTCATGACGAGACCGAACCCCCCGACGAAGTGACCCCCTTCCACGCCGGCGTTGCCCGCAAGCCCTGACTCGGCGAGCAGCGACAGAATCGGTGATCCTGGGATGCGCGACCGCACCGGGGTGGCGATGCGGTAGTTGGTGGCCGGCGGCCACGGTCAACCTTGGCGGTACGGTCTGACGGCTGTTGTTCCTCGTCAGACCGTTGCTCACCAGGCGGGGACCGTGGGGCTAGTAAGAATCGAACTTACGACCTCACCCTTATCAGGGGTGCGCTCTAACCGACTGAGCTATAGCCCCGCAACGAAGCGCAGATTCTAGCCGTGGGTCAGGGCCCGATCGAACGTGATGTGGATGCGGCGTACGGAGCGTGGGCGGCGGGGATCCGACCACGGTTCGGCCCGGGTGGCGGGGCACCGTCCGACCCTGCGGGGGGCGGCGCCCTCTCGGGGCTCGCCTCGCGGATCGTCTCGTACCGCACTCCCCCGGTGACGTCGTTGAGCAGGTTGAGGAGGATGGTCAGCAGGATCGTGATCGCCGTTCCGGCCACCACGAAGATGCCGCCCGCGAGGAGCACGGCTCGGAACAACGTGCCGTCGTTGAACTTGAAGCCGTCGACGATGACCTCGCCGTCGGGGCAGTCCTCGTCGGCCTCGAAGTCGGTGCCGGACTCCACCTCGCCTTCAGGGACACACTGCCCATAGGCACCGAGGCGGGTCACCAGGCCCTCGAACTGGTCGATGGTCTCGGTCGATCGCCCGATGCGCCAAAGCAGCACGCCCGCCACCATGAACATCAAGAAGACGCAGAAGTAGAACAACACGACGACCTTGAACGCCGACCACGGGCTCACCTGTCGCAGTCGGTGGACAACCCGCCGGCCTTCGCCCTGGGGACGGGCCATGCGCTGTGCGCGCCGCCGCCGTTGGGGCCGACGGACGGCCGGGGCCGGCCGGGCGAAGGGGCTCGGCAAGCCGGCGGCGGCATCCAGCTCGGGTGATCGCGGTGGCCCGTCCGGAGGCCCGCCGGGTGGGCCGGGCAACGGTGGGCCTACTGGTGGAGGCAGAACGACCTGTGGCTGGCCAAGCGTCCCCATGTCGCGCCCGCCGTTGCCGCTCGAAGCCGGAAAGTGAGCGGGAGCCGGAGGCGGCTCGTCCTTGGATCCGTCCGCCGTGGAGGGAGCTGGCGCCGGTTCGGCGGCCGGCGCTGGCATCGCCGTCTCGTCGACGTCAGGCTGCTCCGGATTCCCGCTGCCGTGGTCCGGTGAATCCGTCTCGACGGGCATCGAGAGGAGTCTAGGACGTATGGCCCTGAGTACCGGGATCGATGCGGCGGGTCACCCGCTGCACAGCACGAAGTGGACCGGGTCGGTCGCCGGCAGAGGCCGGCAGAGGCCGGCCTGGCCAGCCACCGACAACAGCTCGTCGACGAAGGCGCGTGGGATGTCGACGGCGAGCCCCCGCTCGTGCATCGACCGACCCGGGGGTGCGACCGGATACGGATTGGTGTGGCGCCGCTCCCACAGCGCCTCCTGCTGCGCCGGGCTTCGGTATCCCGAGGCGATCGGCACGGGCCGGCCGAGCAGTCGCTCGGCCGTGGCCAGCGCGGTGAGCATCGCCGGGGTCAAACCCCCGCGTCCACGGCCGCCCGACCCCGGTGCCTCGGGCGCCGGTACTTCGTGGCGACGAGCGCGGCCGAACGCGCCGACCCCATCGATGACCACCTGGACGGTCACCTCGTCACCGCTCACGTCGTAGGAGGTCAGGTCGCCACCGTTCGCCCGAGCAACATCGGCGGCGGCGTCTTCGCCCTCGGCGGCACCGGCGAGCGCGGCGGCGTCGGCGGCCGTGCGTGCCTGTGTCCGCTGGACCACGGCCCGACCCATGGGCCCGATACCCAACAGCAGCACTGCGACGAGCCCGACAGCAGCGACCAGCAGTGGCGTGGTCTGACCCCGATCGTGTTCCCCCTCCATACGGACCTCCCACGCGCCGGAGCGCGTCTCATGACGGTTGTGTGGGAGGGGGAAGGTGGGATCGGAGGGGGAAGGCGGAGGATCAGTCCTCGGCGGCGAAGACCGGCGCGACCGCGGCCACGCTCTGGCCGGCGTCGAGGTTCATGACCCGAACTCCGGTGGCGTCGCGTCCCTGGGAGGAAACGTCGCGCACCTGCATCCGGATCAAGGTTCCCGCCGACGAGATGACCAGGATCTCCGTGTCGATGTCGACCATGAAGGCCGCCACAACCCGACCCTTGCGGGCCGTCAGCTTGATGCCTCGGACCCCCTGACCACCGCGGCCCTGGGCGTTGAACCTGTCGAGCTGGGTGCGCTTGCCGTAGCCCGCGTCGGTGACGACCAACAACGAGACGTCCGGCCGGGCAACGTCGCAGGACACGACCTCGTCGCCGGACTTGAGCTTCATGCCGCGCACGCCCGCTGCCGCCCGGCCCATCGCCCGAACCTCGTTCTCGTTGAACCGGATGGCCATGCCCGAGCGCGAGACCAGGAAGACGTCCTGGTCTCCGTGGGTCGGGAGGACGCTGACCAGCTCGTCGCCGCCGCGCAGGTTCACGGCGATCAGGCCGGTGCGCAACGAGGAGTCGTACTCGTTGAACTTGGTCTTCTTGACTTGTCCCAGCCTGGTGGCGAAGAACAGGTAGGGATAGCTCTCGTAGTCACGGGTATCGATGATCGCCTGGATGCGCTCGTCCGGCTGGAGGGCCAGCAGGTTGACGATCGCCGTGCCGCGAGCTGTGCGGTCCTTCTTCGGGATCTCGTGGGCCTTCAGCCGGTAGACGCGTCCACGGTTCGAGAAGAACAGCAGGTACGCGTGAGCCGTCGTGGTGAGGATGTCGGTGACGTAGTCGTCGTCGCGCAGCCTCGCGCCGGCGACACCACGACCACCACGACCCTGGGCCCTGAACGCGTCGGAGGGCACCGACTTCACGTAGCCCTTGGCCGACATGGTGACGATCAGCTCTTCGTCGTCGATCAGGTCCTCGAGGTCGAGCTCGCCCGGATCGAAGGTGATCTTCGAACGCCGCGAGTTGGCGAACTTCTCCTTGATCGCGAGCATCTCGTCGCGGATCACCTGCCGGAGCAGGCCCTCGTCGGCCAGGATGGCCTCGAGCTCGCTGATCTTGCCCCGCAGCTGCTCCAGCTCGGTCTCGAGGTCGACCCGAGCCAGGCGGGTCAGCTGACCGAGCTGCATGTTGAGGATGTGGTTGGCCTGCTCCTCGGAGAACTCGAACGGCTCGGCCATCAGGCCCTGCCGAGCCTCGGCACGGTTCTCGGAGGACCGGACCAGAGCGATGATCTCGTCGATGACGTTGATGGCCCGCAGGAGGCCCTCGACGATGTGCGCTCGATCTCGCGCCTGCCGCAGCCGGAACTCGGACCGGCGACGCACCACGTCCTTCTGGTGGTCGACGTAGGCCCGCAGGGCCTGGTCGAGGCTCAGCGTGCGCGGCACCCCGTCAACCAGAGCCACCGTGTTCACCGCGAAGTTCGTCTGCAGCGGGGTGTGCTTGTAGAGGTTGTTGAGGATGACGAGGCCGGGTGCATCGCGCTTGAGCTCGATCACCAGCCGGGTCTGGCCCTTGGCCGACTCGTCGTTGACGTCGGCGATGCCGTCGATCTGCCGGGTCTCGACAAGCTCCTTGATCTTGGACGCGGTCGCACCGATCGACGCCTGGTAGGGCATCTCGGTCACGACGATCCGGTCGCGCTGGCGACCGGTCCCCTCGACGATCTCGGCCACGGCCCGAAGCCGGATCGACCCCTTGCCTGTGCGATAGGCGTCCATGATCCCCTGCCGACCCATGATCAGCGCACCGGTGGGGAAGTCGGGGCCCTTGACGAACTCCATGAGGTCGTCGGCGGTCGCACCGGGATTCTCGAGGAGATGGACGGTGGCGTCGATGACCTCGCCCAGGTTGTGCGGTGGGATGTTGGTCGCCATGCCCACGGCAATCCCTTGGCTGCCGTTGACCAGCAGGTTGGGGAAGCGGGACGGCAGGACCAGCGGCTCCTCGGTCTCTCCGGAGTAGTTGTCGACGAAGTCGACGGTCTCCTCGTCGATGCCGTCGAGCATCGACATCGAGATCTGCGCCAGCCGGCATTCGGTGTAGCGGGCGGCCGCCGGCCCGAAGTCGGGCGAGCCGAAGTTTCCGTGACCGTCGACCAGGGGATGCCGCAGCGAGAAGTCCTGCGCCATGCGGACGAGGGCGTCGTAGATGGCGCCGTCGCCGTGCGGGTGGAAGTGACCCATCACGTGTCCGGTGACGCGGGCGCACTTCAGGAAGCTGCGGTCGGGCCGGGCACCGATGTCGTGCATGCCCCAGAGGATCCGTCGGTGGACCGGCTTGAGGCCGTCGCGCGCATCCGGCAGGGCGCGTGCGGTGATGACCGACATCGCATAGTCCAGGAAGGACCGCTCCATCTCCTCCTGGATCTCGATCGGCTCGACGCCGATCGACCCGTTGCCGTTGTCATCGTCGTTGATGGGGGGCACGTCGCTCATCTGTCGATCTCGCTAGGTCGTCGCGTCAGATATCGAGGAACCGCACGTCGCGGGCGTTGGTCTGGATGAAGTGCTTGCGCAGCTCGACATCGTCGCCCATCAGCACCGACAGCACCTCGTCGGCCAATGCCGCCTGCTCGACGCTCACCTTCAGGAGCGTGCGGTGCTCGGCGTCCATGGTCGTGATGTGGAGCTCGTCGTAGTCCATCTCGCCGAGGCCCTTGAGCCGCCCGAACTCCTTGCGGTGGTTGGGGTTCTCGGCCAGGAACTGCGTCCGAGCGTGGTCGTCCTTGAGGTAGATCTTCTCCTTGCCGACCTCGGTCGAATACAGCGGCGGCTGCGCGATGTAGATGTAGCCGCCCTCGACCAACGCCCGCATCTGGCGGAAGAAGAACGTCAACAGCAGCGTGCGGATGTGGGCGCCATCGACGTCGGCGTCGGTGAGCAGCACCACCTTGTCGTAGCGACGTTTGTCCACGTCGAAGTCCTCGCCCACTCCGGACCCGATGGCCGAGATCAGCGCCTGGACCTCGAGGTTCCTGAGCATCTTGTCGAGTCGGGCACGCTCGACGTTGAGGATCTTGCCCCGGATCGGAAGGATCGCCTGCGTAGCAGGATCACGGGCCTTGACGGCTGAGCCGCCGGCGGAATCGCCCTCGACGATGAACAGCTCGCGCTCCTCACGGTTCTTCGACGAGCAGTCCTTGAGCTTGTCGGGCATGCCGGCGCCGTCGAGCAGGGTCTTGTTGCGAATGACGTCGCGTGCTTTCTTGGCGGCATCCCGAGCGTGCGCGGCCGAGATCGCCTTCTTGACCACCTTGTTGGCCTCGGACGGATTCTCCTGCAGCCAGTCGCCCAGCTTCTCGTTGGTCGCCCGCTGCACCAGCGTCTTCATGCTGGTGTTGCCCAGCTTCGCCTTGGTCTGCCCCTCGAACTGGGGCTCGCGCAGGCGAACCGAGATGATCGACGTGAGACCTTCGCGGATGTCCTCGCCCTGGAGGTTGGCGTCCTTTTCCTTGAGGAGCGACTTGGCCCGGGCGTACTTGTTGACCGCCGACGTGAGCGCCGCTTTGAACCCCTCGACGTGGGTGCCGCCCTCGACGGTGTTGATGCCGTTGGCGAAGCTGTGGATGCCGTCCTGGTTGTAACCGGTGTTCCACTGGAACGCGACCTCGACCTCGGAGCCCGTGTCGCTGTCGGCGTAGTAACCGACCTTCGAGAACAAGCTCTCCTTGGTCTGGTTGATGTGCTTGACGAAGTCGACGATGCCGCCCGAGTACTTGAAGATCGTGGCGTTCTCGTCGTGGTCGGGCCGTTCGTCCTTGAAGCGGATCTCGAGGCCCCGGTTGAGGAAGGCCATCATCTGGATGCGCTCGAGGATCGTGCGGGCCGAGAACTCGAGGGTCTCGAAGACCAGTGGGTCGGGCCAGAACGTGACCCAGGTGCCGTGGATGTGCTCGCCCTTGCTGTTGCGCCGCGACTCGCCGGTGTTGCGCAACTTGCCCTGCGGTTGACCGCCTTTGGCGAACTCCATCTCGTAATGGCGCCCACCGCGGTCGACCTCGATGACCAGACGCTGCGACAGCGCGTTGACCACCGAGACACCGACGCCGTGGAGACCGCCGGAGACCTTGTAGCCCTCGCCGCCGAACTTGCCGCCGCCGTGCAGCTTGGTCAGCGCGATCTCGACGCCGGAGATCTTGTGGACGGGATGGACGTCGGTCGGGATGCCGCGCCCGTTGTCGATCACCCGGCACCCGCCGTCGGCCAACAACGTGATGTCGATGCGGCTGGCGTACCCGGCCATCGCCTCGTCGACCGAGTTGTCGACGACCTCCCACACGAGGTGATGGAGCCCGGTCGCGCCCGTGGACCCGATGTACATGCCAGGGCGTTTGCGGACTGGCTCCAGGCCCTCCAGGACCTGCATGTCCTTCGCTGCGTAGGAGGGTTTTCCCTGCGGCAAGGCGCGACCTTTCAACCCGTCGAAAGTGGAGGTGCGTCTAACCGGCGCTTGGTATGAAGCGCCTGGTCACGACCGCACATCACAACGGTGACAGCCTACCAAACGATGGCCCCTCATCCGGGTTCTTAGGCCCTCCACGACCTCGGACGACGGGTAGTAGCCGAGCCCACTCGCGCCGGCGCCTCACCGCGCGCCGGACCGGCCTCGACGAGGGGGCCGCGGACCACGCCGGACCCGATCCACCCGGACCTCGATCCGCCCCAGACGACGATCGCCCGACAGCTCGGCGAGCCGCTCGACCAACTCGGCCTGGAGGAAGCGCACATGGGTCGCGACCGCCGGCTCGTCACAGCCGATGACCAGAGTGTCGCCGTCGATGTGGACCGGTCGGGTGCGCGCCGCCATCGCCTCGCCGACGACATCGGACCACCGCTCGAAGACGACCTCGATCCCCGACACCGACGTCGGCGTGCCGAACGAACGCAACGTGCGGTCGAGGACCTCGCCCAGGCGTGACGGCTCGGGCCCACGACCGGGGAGGGGCCGCCATCGCGGCGTCGGCACGACCGTCGACACAGCTCCACAGTAGTTCGGCGCCGGATCACGGTTACGCCACCCGTTCCTCAGCCTTTCCCTCCACGTCGTCGCGCTGTCACGACGACGGTCCGACGATCCTCCCGTCCACGATCCGTAGGAGCCGATCCGGTGAGGCCCCCGGCGGAAGGTCGCCCGCCGTCGTCAGCAACACCTGACCCGCCGGCAGGTGGGCGAGGAGGGCCTGGCTGCGGTCGGGGTCGAGCTCGCTGAACACGTCGTCCAGCAACAGGACCGGGGCGGAGTCCAACTCGTCGGCGATCACGCGGTGGACGGCCAACCGCAGCGCCAGCGCCAGCGTTCTCTGCTCGCCCTGGCTGCACTGGGTGCGAGCCGGGAATCCGCCGACGGACAGGGCAACGTCGTCACGATGCGGGCCGACGGTGCTGACCCCGCGGCGCAGGTCGTCGCGACGCGCGGCGGACAACGCATCCGCGAGGCCCCGGGCCCACCACGCCGACTCGTAGGCCGCCTCGACGTCGGTCTGCTGTGGTCGAGCAGGGTCCACAGCCAGGTCGGCGTAGGTCTTCGCCAACACCGGTCGAACCCGATCCAGCAGGTCGACCCGGGCGCGGGCCAAGGCCTCACCCGCCTCGACCAGCTTCGTGTCCCAGACGTCCAGCGTGAACGCCGCTGCTTCGTCGAGCATGCCCCCGGTCTGCTTGAGCAGGGCGCCACGCTGCCGCAACACGCGCTCGACGTCGGTCCGCAGCGCGTCGTTGCGAGGATGCAACGCCACCAACGCCTCGTCGAGGAAGTGACGCCGCTCCCCCGGGCCTCCCTTGACGATGGTCAGGTCGTCGGGTGTGAACACCGTGACCCGGAGTGAACCGAGGACGTCGCGAGCCCGTCGCAGCGGTTGCCGGTTCACCTGCACCCGGTTGCGGCCCGTCGGCATCAGCTGGGCTTCGATGAGCAGCTCGCGCTGGTCACGTTCGATCTCGGCACGGACCACCGCGTACGGCGCACCCTGGCGGACCAGCGCCTCGACCGGCGCTCCCCGGAACGACGACAGGGTCGCCAGCCACGCGAGGCCCTCCAGCAGGTTGGTCTTGCCGGCACCATTGCGGCCCACCACTGCAGTCAGGCCGGTCGCGAGTTGCAGCTCGGCCGAGGTGTAGCTACGGAAGTCGCCGAGCCACAGAGAGCGGACGAGCACGGCGTCCTGTCAGTCCCAGCAGTCCTGTCAGCTGACCCGGACGGGCATCAACAGGTACAGGAACTCGGGATGCTGCGGGCTGCGGACGACCGCGGGCTTGAGAGCGTCGATGGTCTCGATCACCACGTCGTCGCCCGGGATCACCTCGACGCCCTGGAGCAGGTAGTCGGGATTGAATGCCGCTGTCAGCTCGGCGCCCTCGAACTTGGCGTCAAGCGACTCGTGGGCCTGGCCGACGTCCTGGGTGACCGCCGCGAGCTCGAGGCCTTCCGTGGACATCGCCAGCCGGACCGGGGTCGCCTCGCGCGCCAGCAGCTTCACCCGGCGGACCCCGTCGAGCAGTGCCTCGCGGCCCACGCTCAGCCGGTTGGGGTGACCGCTGGGAATCAGCCCCCGGTAGGGCGGGAAGTCACCTTCGATCAGCACGGTCGTCAGTCGCACCGACCCGGCCTCGAAGCTGGCGTCACGCTCGCCAAGCCGCAAGGTCAACTGGTCGGTGTCGCCCAACACCTTGGTGAGGTCGTTGAGGGCCCGCGACGGAACCAGCACGGACTGGCCTTCGGACAGCAGGCTCTGGCCCGGCAGGTCGCGCACGGCCAAGCGGTAGGAGTCGGTCGCCACCAGACGAAGGCCACCCTCCTCGGCCGCGACCAGCACGCCCGTGAGGATCGGCCGGGCATCGTCGCCGGACGCCGCCGGGACCACCTGGCGCAGAGCCGCGTTGAACAGCCCCGGGTCGAGGGTCACGGGGTCGCCGACCGGCTCGGGGACGCGGGGGAACTCGTCGGCCGGGAAGACCCGCAGCGAGAACTCCGAACGACCCGCGGTGATGCGCGCCTCGTCGTCGGCGACCGCGACCTCCACGGCGCCGGCGGGCAGCGCTCGCACCACTTCGGAGACCAGGCGGGCGGGCAGGACGGTCACCCCGTCCGTGTCGCCGGCCACCCCCTCGCGGACGGTGACCGAGATGGTCAGCTCGAGGTCGTGGCCCGTGAGCGTCAGCTCCTGGCCGTTCAATTCCGTCTTGATGCCCGACAGGACGGGCAGTGCGCCGCCTCGGTTGGCTGTAGCTCGGCTCGCGGTGCTCAGGGCCTCGACGAGGACGTCTCGCTCGCATCGGAACTTCACGCCGCCACTCTCTTTCTCTACTTGCCTTTTGGGATGTCTAACTAGGGGGAGTAGTAGGGGTTGTGGATTGTGGACGACTTGGCGTTCATGCAGGCCAGGGCGGGAATCGCTATCCCCGGTCCGTCCCCAGGCTCCCACAGCTGGGCGCCTGTGTGCGGGACTGGGTGGGGACAGCCGGTCGGTTTTCCACTGGCTTGCGAGGTTGTTCCCACAGGCTCTCCCCGGTGTTGTCCGCAGGCCGGCGCAACCGACGAAATCACGCGGCTAGCGACCTTGGCGGACCCGTTGCATGAGCAGTGTGACCTGATCGTAGATCTGTCGATCCTTGCTCATGAGCGCACCGATCTTCTCGACCGCGTGCATCACCGTCGTATGGTCGCGACCGCCGAAGACCTGGGCGATGTTCGGGTACGAGAGCTCGGTCAGCTCGCGCATGACGTACATGCCGATCTGCCGGGCGGTCACCAGCGGGCGCTGCCGGTGCTTGGAGATGATCTCGTCGACGGTGAAGCCGAACAGCTCGGCCGTCTCCTCGAGGATGAACTGCGGGGTGATCGGCCGCGGTTGGTCCTGGGTCATCAGGTCTTCCAGGACGTGGGAAGCGCGGTCGACGGTGAGCGGCTCGTGGGTGAGGCTGGCGAAGGCCGACACCCGGATCAAGGCGCCTTCCAGCACCCGGATGTTGTCGCTGATGTGCTCGGCGATGAACTCGAGGACCTCGTTCGGGATGCCGGTGGCATCGTGCTCGGCCTTCTTGCGGAGGATCGCGAGGCGCGTCTCGAGCTCGGGTGGCTGGATGTCGGTCATCAGCCCCTGCTTGAACCGGCTGCGTAGCCGGTCCTCGATGCCGATCTGGTCGGGCGGCCGGTCGGAGGACAGCACGATCTGGCGGCTGGTCTGGTGCAGGTGGTTGAAGGTATGGAAGAACTCCTCGACGGTCTCCTGCTTGCCCTCGAAGAACTGCACGTCGTCCACGAGTAGCACGTCGATGTCGCGGTAGCGCCGTTTGAACGCGTCACGGCTGTCGGAGTGCATCGAGTCGATGAACTCGTTGAGGAACGTCTCGGACGTGACGTACCGGATCCGCAACGAGGGGTAGTTGTCGGTGACGTAGCTGCCGATCGCCTGGAGCAGGTGGGTCTTGCCGAGGCCGGCGTCGCCGTAGATGAACAAGGGGTTGAATTTCTTGGCCGGCATCTCGGCGACCGATTGCGCCGCAGCGTGAGCGAAACGGTTGGACCCGCCGATCACGAAGTTCTCGAACGTGTACCTTGGGTTGAGCTCGGTGATCTCGTCGGCGAAGGGTGTGGCGCCCCGCCCCGGATCCGCCGGGGGGAACAAGGTCGGGTTGACGGTCGCGGTGGCGCCCGGCTCGGGCTCGGCTGCGGCCCACCACGGCGCCGGCGTGTCGGCGGAGATGTCGATCCGCAGCTGGAGCTCGGCGTCGGGCGCACCGGCCTCGCTCAACGCGTCACGGACCAGGCCTAGGTAGCGGCCCTCGATCCGTTCCTTCGCGAGCTTGCTGGGGACTCCCAGAGTCAGGACGTCACTGCCGTAGTCGACCGCCCGGACGTCCTGGAAGGCGGTATGCCACACCGGGTCGGTCACCTGCTCGCGGAGAAGCGCGGCGCACCTATCCCACAACCGTTGCGCTTCGCTGGTCACGGTGCGTCGGTCCTCCTCAGTGGCCACGCTGTTTCCACAACACTGTCCACACAATGTGGATAGGTGGACATGTGGTTGACCCTTGCCTTGGAACGACCCTTTGCCAGAGGGCCACGTTGGGACAACCGGGCTTTGGGAGATCGGTCTCCCGCCGCCGATCCGCCCTCAGCTTGCGACAGCCGGGGGCGGTCAAAGTAGCACCGTGCGCCAGCGCGGACGCAAGCGCTGTCCACAGCCTGGGGACACGTCGTCCGGCCTGAAATGTGGACAGGCGCGAATGGCACGACGAGCGCTGCGGGCTCTACCGTGGCACTCCGGCACCGACGCGCGGTGCGTGTGCTGCGCGTCAGAACGGCTCGATGAGGTTCGTTTCCAAGTCCGGTGGTCCCCCGCCGAGGCGCTGCGTGGCCTCGCTGTGGAGTGAGCAGGGCATTTGCATCGTCGGACGTTGGTCGTCAGCACTTGGTGCAGGTAGGAGGCAGAGAGTGAAGCGCACGTTCCAGCCCAACAATCGGCGGCGGGCCAAGCGGCACGGTTTTCGTAGCCGCATGCGCACCCGGGCCGGTCGGGCGATCATCCGGACCCGCCGGCACAGAGGTCGAGCGCGCCTGTCGGCGTGATCGGCCCGGTGCGCGATCGTGCGACGTTCGAGGCGCTACGCCGCCGTGGTCGGCGGGTGCGGCGCGGGCCGGTGACGGTGGTGTATCTCCCCGCTCAGGCACCACCGCCGCGGGCTGCGTTCGCCATTGGACGCAGCGTCGGCAACGCAGTCGTCCGCAACCGGGTGCGTCGGCGCCTCCGATCGGTGTTGCACGACATGGACGCCGGGCGGCTCGGTGGGCCGTCGTTGGCTCCGGGGACGTACCTGTTGAGCACGAGGCCTGGGGTCGTCACCCTCTCCTATGCCGACCTGGCGGGGCTGGTGAGCTCGGCGTGCGCCGCCGTGGTCGAAGATCGCGAGGGCTCGAGATGAGTCGCGCTGCACGGGTGCTGGCTGGCATGGTTCGTTGGTACCAGCGGGCGCGCTGGGGACGACTCTCGCCGTGCCGCTATCAACCAACTTGTTCGGCCTACGCACTGGATGCCCTGCAGCACCACGGCGCGCTGCGGGGAAGCTGGCTCGCAATGCGTCGGCTAGGTCGATGCCATCCGTGGGGAGGCCACGGATGGGATCCCGTTCCTGAAGGAAAACCCCACTGATGTTGGATGCCCTGTTCGAGGGAATCGCCTGGCTCCTGAACTTCTTCTACAGCGGGTTCGGCCACAACTACGCGATCGCGATCGCCCTGCTGACCTGCGCGGTGATGGTGATCACCACGCCCCTGACGCTCAAGGGCACGCGGTCGATGATCGAGATGCAGCGCCTGCAGCCCGAGATCCGGCGGTTGCAGGCGCAGTACCGCGACGACCGCCAGAAGCTCAACGAAGAGATGATGCGGTTCTACCGCGAGCACGAGATCAACCCGCTCGGCGGCTGCCTGCCGCTGTTGATCCAGCTCCCGGTGTTCTCGATCCTGTTCTGGATGATCCGCGGCCTCATCAACGAGGCCGACTTCGTCGGGTTGCAGAGGGCCCTGACCGACTACGGGATAACGCCCCGCGTGACCGAGGGGTTCAGCCCCAAGTACCTCGACCACGGCTCTCAGATGTACCAGAGCCTGCTCAGCCAGGACGAGATGCGCAGCTTCGGCGTCGACCTAGCGCTCAGCCCCAGCGCCGCGCTCGGCGAGGGTTTCCTGACCGCCCTCCCCCACGTGCTGATCCTGGTCGCGATCGGCGGCCTGGCCTGGTACCAACAGAAGCAGATCATGGGCCGCACTGCCGGCGTCGAGGTCAATCCCCAGCAGCGGATGATGATGCGGATCGGCCCGGTCCTGCAGGTCGGGTTCACGTTCATCAGCCCGATGGCGTTGGGGATCTACTTCCTGGTGTCCACCGCGTGGCGGGTGGCGCAGCAGACCTACATCACGCACTCGCTCTACAAGGGTGAGGATTCGGTCGGCCGACAGGCGCAGCGGGCCATGGCCGAGGCACGATCCCAGCGCGACAAGAACAAGGACAAGACCCAGGACCGCAAACCGCGCTCGGGCGGGAACGGCGCGCGGCCGAATCGGGCCGCTCGGGCGGTGGGCAAGGCCGCCACCCCCAAGTCGGCGACGTCGAACCGTCGAGCGTCAGGAAACGGTTCGACCCCCAAGGCGGATCGAGATCAGTCGTCAACCTCCGCGGCGTCCGGTGCGACCGCAGGCTCAGGCCAAGCCAAGCCGCACCCGCGCTCCCGCAAGAAGAAGAAGAGGAAGTGATCCACGTTGGAATGGGTCGAGACCACGGGCCGCACCGTCGCAGAGGCATTGGATGCAGCCCTCGACCAGTTGGGTGTCGACGAGCAGGAGGCTGAGGTCCAGGTTCTCCAGGAGCCACAGAAAGGCTTGTTCGGTCGCCTGAGAGTCGAGGCGCGCGTCCGGGCCCGCGTTCGGCCTGCCCGGCCTCGCCCGAAGACCGAGCGCCGTGAGCGCCGCCGACGTGGCGAGCGAGACGGCCGTGGGCGTCGCGGCGGGTCGACCGCTGTCGCCTCCGGGGGTCGTGGCGCGAAGAGTCGTCCGTCGGGCAACGGCGCCTCCCGGGGCGGTAGGACCGAGCGGCCGGAGGAACCGAAGGGGAATCACGAGCCGGCGCCGAACGATGCGCAGCCCGAGACGGCGAGTGGTGCGACCGCCGCCGACGACGGCAGCAATCGTCGCCGGCGTCGTCGCCGGAGCGGTAGTGGACGGGCGAAGGAGCAGGGAGACGCGGTGACTGACGAGACCAGCGAAGCAGCAACAACGGCTGTGGCGACTACCACCACCGCCGACACCACGGCGGCCGACGTCGAGGCGCAGCGAGAGGCAGTGGACGACTTCCTGCGGGGCCTGCTCGGCGCGTTCGGGCGGCCCGAGGCGACGGTGTCGGTCAAGACCCTCGACGACGACATCCTGGAAGCCGACGTGAAGGGCGACGAGCTGGGTCTGTTGGTGGGGCCGAAGGGTCAGACGCTCCAGGCCATCCACGAGTTGGTGCGCAGCATGGTGCAGCGGCGTTTCGTCGGCCAGGCTCACGCCCGGCTGCGGATCGACATCGCGGGTTATCGGCAGCGGCGCCGCGAGGCACTGGAGCGCTTCACACACACCGTTGCCGATCAGGTGCTCTCCTCCGGGCAGCCCGTGGTGCTCGACCCGATGGGCGCGAGCGATCGCAAGACCGTGCACGACGTGGTCAACGAGCTCGATGGCGTGGAGACGGTGTCCGAGGGCGAGGAGCCCGACCGCCGGGTCATCATCCAGCCGGCCTGACCCTCGGGCCCACTCGTGGCTACATGCTGCATCGCCTCACCGGCGTCCGGTCGGTCCTGCTGGGTCAGATGAGGTCGGCTGCCGTGTCCGTGCGGTCGTCGTGACCCGCGTGCCATCCGCGGACGCGGCGACGCTGTCGCAGGTGCTCTCAGATGCCCGGGAACGAGGCTTTCTCGGGCCTGGGCCGGTCCAGGCCGGGATCGAGCACGCGCGGGGCTTTGCGGCCGGTGTGGAGGCGTCTCCGGCCCGGCTGGTCGACCTGGGCAGTGGAGGTGGGCTCCCGGGCCTGGTGCTCGCGGGCGTCTGGGCCGAGGCCTCGGTGGTCCTGGTCGAGGCGAACACGCGCCGGTCGCGGTTTCTCGCCCATGCAGTCGACGCCCTCGGCTACGGCGAACGGGTCCAGGTCTTGGCCGAGCGGGCCGAACTGGTCGGCCGCCGTGCCGAGCTCCGCAGTCGAACCGATGTCGTCGTCGCCCGGTCGTTCGGCTCGCCAGCGGTGACGGCCGAATGTGCCGCGCCATTGCTGCGGGTCGGTGGCCGGCTGGTCGTCAGCGAGCCCCCGGACGACGAAGGCACGGTTCGATGGCCACCCGAGCAGTTGGGGGAGCTCGGCCTCGAGGTCGGCCCGACGTGGAGATCGGACTTCCACTACCAGTCGCTCCGACAGGTCGCCGTCTGTCCCGACCGCTATCCGCGACGGGTCGGCGTGCCGGCGAAGCGTCCTTTGTACTGAGCACTGGTCGACGTCAGGATGGCGGCGTGACGACACGCAGTGATGGGTCGGGTCAGCTGTTCCTGTTCGGCGCCGGCGGGCACGCGAAGGTCATCCTCGAGATCCTCGAGGAGAGTGGGGTCGAGGTGGCCGGACTGTTCGACGACGGGTCGACAGGGGACCGCATATGGTCGTATGAGATCCGCTCGTTCCCCGGCCAATTCTCGGTCGAGAGCGATGTCATGATCATCGCAATAGGAAGCAACACCTCTCGGCGCCTGAAGGCTGACAGTCTGCAGGTCAGATACGGTCTGGCAATTCACCCATCGGTGATCATATCGGCGCGTGCGAGGATCGGCGCTGGCACGGTTGTGATGGCGGGGGTTACCATTAATTCCGACTCGGAGATTGGGCAGCACTGCATCGTCAATACGAGTGCATCGATCGACCATGACTGTCTGGTCGAGGACTATGCCCATGTCTCCCCCAACGCGACCCTGTGCGGGAACGTCCGGGTCGGTGAAGGTAGCCAGGTCGGGGCGGGCTCGGTGGTGATCCCCGGCGTGTCGATCGGCAGCTGGGCCACGGTCGGGGCCGGGTCGGTCGTCATCCGCGACGTGCCCGACGGCGCCACGGTCGTGGGCAACCCGGCGAGCGTGCTGCGCGCCAGCGTCTGACCTTGTCGCCGACCCTTCACGTCTCCCCCACGTTCGGGCAGCGCCACACGGCTGTCGGATGTCGGGCGAGGATTGGCCAGGCGGATGGTCGTCGACGGGGACGTTCGAGGGATGGCGGTCGGGGGTGAGCTCGCGGTGTTCGTCGGGAAACGCGACAGCGTCCGGCGACCGATGGCGATCAAGCGCGGAGTGGCGGCGGTGTCGGTCTCGTGCCAGCCCGGAGCTGATGGCGGCTGCCAGCGCGATGTGGGCGGCTCGGCACATGATGCTGAGGTCGCCGGCGCCTGCGACACGGGCCGGGCGGAGGCGCTGGTGCCACCCCGGGACTCCCGCTGCTCTGGGTCGTCCTCGGATCCGGCCTTCTCGGCATGTGGCAACCGGTGGCGCTCGCCGCCGAGCAGCTCGCCCGGCGATCGGCTCGGGACGACGCAGTGGTCACGGCGTCGTGACGCGAGCGATGGTTGCGCCGACCACGACGACCTGGATGCCGAACGTTCCTAGGCCTAGCCATGGCGCCGAGACAACGCGAGCCGATTCGATGAACGCATGATGAGCTAGGCCGGGGACGGAAGCGAGCTCTCTCACCAGATGGTCTGGATCACTACGGCCGCGACCGACATCGCTGGTCCTCGACGATCGAACGCCGGTGCCTTCCTGCGTCTCGTTCCCTGGGTTCGCGCCGCGTGCGTGGAGGTCGGGCCTTCCGAGATAGGTGATCACCGCGATTGACCCGGTAGTACGGGCGGGATGTCTTGAGGATGGAAAGCGGCGAACGGCGGGAGTGCCCGGCCAAGGTGCCTAGCTGCTAGTTCGTGGCCACGAACCTCTGCACCCACCACGACGGGGCAGGATCACCGTTCGCGGCGTCCTCGCCCTCGAGTTCGCTGGTGGAGTCCTTCAGGCTCTTCCCCACGGCGCCCCCTTCCGCAGAGCGGCGACCCTGCCCGGCCGTGACGGGCGACGGTTCATGGTCACGGCACTAGGTCGAGTAGGAAGGACGCAGCTAGTGGCGCCGGGGCCATCGATCACCGGCCTTGCGTGGCGAAGGACCCCCACTAAACGGAAGCAAGGTCTCGACAAGGGGCGACGCAACCAGCAGGCGTTGCGAGACCCGTCCAACGGACCACTCGCGATCGGCCGGCGCTAACGATGCCGTTCCACGTGGAACACAAGGCCGAGGCTCGCGACCGGCACGCCGCTTGAGGTGTGGTCAGGAGCTCCGCTCAGAGGCCTTCGTCGTGCGTCCTTGCCCAGCGTGCCGGATGGCACGCCGACTACCGGACGAGCGTCGCGAGCCACCCCACGAGCCCTTGGTCGTCGCTCGTGGCCAGCGTCGTCTCGGGCGCACCGAATCCACCAGCCGACCAGCGGTGTCGACGCCGCCAGCGTCATGGGCGAGCAGCCTGGCGTGGATGTGTGGGGCCTGGCGGACACAAAGGAGACGCGCGTCGCGAGCATCACCGCTGGTCGGGCTGAGTGGCGGGACCACTGGGGTCGCTCGGGCCGAACGGGCCCGGGATGACGACCCCGCCGATCAAAGGCGGGATCGTCATCGTCGACCACAATCCGGGGCGATCGACACCTCGCAGTTCGAGGTCATCGGCAGCAGTGACTTCGCGCAGGTCTACACACTCCAGTCGGTCACCGGGCTGTTCCTGGTCGCGCTGCCCCTGGTGCTCGGTCTGGCGACGGCGATC
>JBOGHK010000053.1:0-3990 GCA_050744325.1 Acidimicrobiales bacterium | reverse complement strand
GATCGCCGTCGCCAGACCGAGCACCAGGGGCAGCGCGACCAGGAACAGCCCGGTGACCGACTGGAGTGTGTAGACCTGCGCGAAGTCACTGCTGCCGATGACCTCGAACTGCGAGGTGTCGATCGCCTCGAAGCCAGCCAAGACCCCGGCAACGCCGGCCACGAGCAGGAACAGCAGCGACGTGCCGACGAACAGCTTGCCGATCGTGCGAGGGTCGCCCGACCCGACCAGCGCGGCAAGACCAGCCGGTGCGACGGGCTCGGTCTCGGCAGCGGCGGTCTCGACGACCCCGCGTGGGGCTTCGGTCACGGTCATGGACGCACCCGGGAGGCTGATCTGGAGGGAGTTCGGCTCGGGAATCTAGTCACATGGATTCTCCGCCCACGAAATCTCGGTGGTTTGAATCATTGCGCATCCCCTCAGAAGCCCGATCGCAGCAGTTGGTCGGCTGCCATCGCGCCGAAGAGAAGGGTGATGTACGAGATCGACCAACTGAAGACCCGCATCGCGACGGCCGGCGTGCCGTCCCGTAGCAGGCGGGCGGCGTGATAGGTGAAGATCGCGCCGAGGACCAGCGCGGCGGTCACGTACAGGCCGCCCATCCCGGCGACCGGGGCGAACAGCACGGTCAGCCCGACGAGGAGAACGGTGTAGAGCAGGATGCGCCACGCGGTGGTCCGGAGGTTGGCCACCACCGGCAGCATCGGCACGTCGACCCGCGCGTAGTCCTCGCGGTAGCGGATGGCCAGCGCCCAGAAGTGCGGCGGCGTCCAGTAGAAGATCACGCCGAACAGCACCACAGGCGCCCAGTCCAGGCTGTTCGTGACGGCCGACCATCCGATCAGCACGGGCGCAGCCCCGGCGGCACCACCGACGACGATGTTGTGGGTGGAGCTGCGCTTCAGCCACAGGGTGTAGACGAACACGTAGAACAGGCACGCTGCGACCGCCAGGGCGGCCGACAGCGGGTTGACGGTCAGCCAGAGGAAGACGAAGGCCACGACCTCAAGGGCGATGGCGAACACCAGCGCTGACCGCGGCGAGACCAGCCCGGCCACGATCGGGCGGTTCCTGGTGCGCTCCATGATCCGGTCGATGTCGCGGTCGACGTACATGTTGATCGCGTTGGCCCCGCCCGCGGCCAGGGTGCCTCCGGCGACGGTGGCGGTGATCAACCACAACGACGGCAAGCCGCGCTCGGCGACGACCATCGTCGGCACGGTGGTGACCAACAGGAGCTCGATGATGCGGGGCTTGGTGAGCGCCACGTAGGCACCGAGGCGGATGCGCCACGACGTTGTGGCCGAAGCCTGCTCGTTCACCAACACTTCGACGCACTCTAGAACCGGCCCTTTCGGCCGATCCAAGCCGTGTCACTAACGTTGGTGGGCATCGGCCTCGACCTCAGGATCTCGCCCGCGGCCTACCGCGTGATCACGCTGGTGACACTGGCCTCGCTGGTCTTCATCATCGTGACCGGCGCGGCGGTGCGGCTGACCGACTCTGGCCTGGGCTGTTCGACCTGGCCGAACTGCGAGTCCGACAGCTTCTTCCCGCGGCCGGAGTCGGGGGCCAACGGTTGGATCGAGCAGGGCAACCGCCTGGTGACCGGCGCGGTGGGGTTGTTCACGCTCGCGGCCGTCCTCGGGGCCCGGCGGCGCTCACCCCGACGTGACGACCTGTTCCGCTGGTCGCTTGGCCTGCCGGCCTGGGTGATGGGCAACGCGCTGGTCGGGGCGATGGTCGTGTGGCTGCACCTCGCGCCGGTGTCGGTGATCGGCCACTTCCTGCTGTCGCTCGGGGCGGTGTGGAACGCCCTCGTGCTCCACCACAAGGCCGGCGAGGATCCCGCCCCCGACGGCCAACGCCGCGACCTGGCGGTGCCCGCGGTGCGCCGGGCCTGCGACCTGCTGCTCGTGGCGGCAGGGACGGCGCTGGTCACCGGCACGGTCGTGACCGGGAGCGGGCCCCACGCCGGCGACGAGCGGGCCGACCGGTTGCCGTTCGCGGTCGGCGACGTCGCTCGGATCCACGGCGCAGTCGTCGTGGTGTTCCTCGTCTTGACCTTGGCGGTGTGGTGGAAGGTCCGGTCCGGCGACGCCACACCCTCGGTCGAGGGTCGTGTGCGGACGCTGTTCCTGGTGCTGGCCGCCCAGGCGGGCGTCGGCTACATGCAGTACTTCAACGACGTCCCGGCTTGGCTGGTCGCGATCCACGTGTTCGGGGCCGCGACGGTGTGGATGGCCGTGGTCTCGCTGCGCCTTGGGTTGGCCGAGCCGCTGGTGGCGGGGTCTGCGCCGGCACTCCGGTCCGGCACCACGACCGACGGCGTGACCAGCCAACCTGCGGTGCCACCGACCCGGGGCGTCGTCATCGGCGGATGACCGCGCGAGAATGAGGGAGTGCCGATCACCGGCCCCAGCCCTTCGCGCGTGACCGCAACCCCTACCGAGGTCGCCCCGGCCGAGGTCGACCAACCGGTTGGTGACACCATCGTCGATCCCGACCGGCCGTGGGTGGTGATCGTGTGGAACGACCCGATCAACCTCATGTCCTATGTCACCTACGTCCTGCAGAAGCTGTTCGGCTATCCGCTCGAGATCGCCGAGAAGCTCATGTTGCAGGTCCACTACGAGGGCAAGGCGGTCGTCTCGAGCGGAACCCGCGAGAAGGCCGAGCTGGACGTCTTCCGGCTCCACGAGCATCAGCTCTGGGCCACCCTGCAGCAGGACTGAGCATGACGCCGATGCCGATGCCGAACGAAACCGGCCACGATGCCTGACCGGATACGCCGGCGGGGGCCCGGCACCTATCGAGTGAAGCTCTCCTCGAGAGAACGGACCCTGATGCGACAGCTGGTCGAGCAACTGCGCGAGCAGCTCGTCGCTTCGACCGACCAGCCTCATCTGCGTCGGCTGTTCCCGCCTGCCTATGCAACAGACGCCGATCGGGACGCGGGCTACCAGGTGCTGACCCGAGACGAGCTGTTGGAGAGCCGGCTGGCCGCCATCGAGACCGTCGAGGCCACCATCGACGGAGGCACCCTCGACAAGGAGCAGCTCACGGCGTGGATGACCACGCTCAACTCGTTGCGTCTGGTGATCGGAACACGACTGGACGTCGACGAGGAGCTGCCGCTGCTCGACCCCGACGACCCGCAGGCACCCGCCTACATCGTCTACGAGTACCTAGGTGGCCTGCTCGCCCAGGTGGTGGACGCGCTGGCCACCGACGTGGACCGCCGGTCCTGACCCTGACCTGTCCCTGACGCAAATCTGACGCTGACCTCAGGGTCGATCAAGGGGCGTCGACCACCACGCCTTCGATGCTGGAATCCGTTGCGTCCTGCCGGCAGGCGAGTGCCTCGTCGGTCGGCATGCGGATGGTGGCGTTGGCGTCGAACAGCTGCATCGGCCCGCCCACATAGCCCCAGGCCTGGTCGTTCCAGACCAGCGTGCGATCGTCGGCACAGCTCAGGCGGACGTAGCGGGGCACGGCGAGCTCGTCGGTGGTGGTGCGACAGGCGCGCCCGAAGTCAGCCTCCTCGATGGTCTTGCCGTCCTGGAACTGGTCGGCGCACAGGGGCATGTCCTCGGGAAGCGGCACTGCATTGCCCGACTCACCGTCGCCGCGGCCGACGCAGCCCGTGCCCAACCCGACGGACGCGACGAGAGCGACGATCCCCAGTGCCCGCTTCATGTGCCAGGCAGCGTACTGTCACCGGGCGAGCGCCGTCCTGCCTTGTGGCGTATGGGGTTTGGGGGGTTGCGGAGCGCTGCTACTGTGTGCCGACGCTCCACCGGGGGAGACGAGCCCCCATCGTCCAGTGGCCTAGGACGCCGCCCTTTCAAGGCGGTAACACGGGTTCGAATCCCGTTGGGGGTGCTAGTACGCAAGCGAAGTCAGCAAGGTCCCGTGGTGCAGTTTGGAGTGCACGCCGGCCTGTCAAGCCGGAGGCCGCGGGTTCAAATCCCGTCGGGACCGCCAACC
>JBOGHK010000052.1:0-16775 GCA_050744325.1 Acidimicrobiales bacterium | reverse complement strand
CTGGTGTCGGTGCACCGTGCATGGTGTCACCGCACCGATGCGGTAGCGGATCCTGTGCCGGGCCGTCCTCGGTGCGTGGCCCGGGACCTGATGCGTCTATTCGGTTTTCAAGGAGCGTCTCGTGGGCCGTCATCCGGGTTCGGCGTAGCGAATCGACGTGTTGGTGCGGCCTCTACTGGTGCGGGAGCGGCCTTGCGGCATCTCGGCCGGGGTGGTCATGCCGCTGGGGTGCGGCGATTCGTTGATTCGGTGCTCGGTCTGGGGGGTGGTGGGGATCTCGTGTGGTAGGTGGGGCCGCCGGGGTGATTGGGATGGCCTGGCGGGACCATGGATCGTTTTTGCCGGTGCCGTCGACCAAGGCCCAACCGTGGTGGGACTTGAGGTCGTGGTCGTGGTCGCAGAGCCGGTCGAGCTCGTCGACCCGGGTGTGGCGGGTGCGGGACTAGTCGTCACGGTGATCGGTCTCGCGTGCGGGCCTCGGACAGCCGAGCCGGGAGCACTCGGGTTGTTCCCACAGCAGAGCGATGCGCTGTGCGGCGTTCGGACCGCGTCCGAGGTAGATGACGTTGCGCACCGCACCTCCCCTGGTCACCACGAGGTGAAGCGTCGATGTGCCGAGCAAGCGGCGGGCGACTGACACCGGGACGGGGCCGACGCCAGCGATGTCGCAGGTCTCGTCACCGTCGATCCGGCCGCGGATCAGGGGCTCGTAGTCGACTCGCAACACCGCCCGACTCCACGCATTCACCCCCGGCCGTCGCTTCCGTCGCCGCGGCGGCCCCACCAGACTGGTGGCTTGGGTTCCGCTGACGGCGGTGCTGCCGGCGACGGCGGACGTGCTCGCCTCGGGTTCGCCCGCTGCGAAGCCACCGCCAGGATCATCGCCGTGGGCGCCTGTTGCTGGGCGGTCGGCGGGACCGGTGCGCTCATCGGCTCGAGGTCCACGGCCTGAGGCGTCGGTGCGGTCGGCGGGGTTGTCGGCCTGGTCGGGGCGGTGCATGTGCGCCCAAGCGCGGCGGGCCGTCTCGATCAGGGCATCCCAGCGGTAGGCCTCGTGAGGGTCGTGAGCGCCTCGGGTGTGGCCTTCGCGGAAGATCTCGTCCGTGATCGTCGCCAGCACGGTCTCGAGCTCGGCACCATCCTCTATCGGACCCCGCCCGTACAGGCTGAACGCCCCGTCTTGGTCGCGGGTCGATCGGAGTCGTCGAGCCTTCCGAATCCGCTCGGCTGTTCCCTCAGGATCCGGGTCGGCGGCAGCACGCACCTTGGCGCACCGCACCAGGAGCTCGCGCAGGCTGCAGACCCGCGCTGCCCCCACCAGATCGGACTGGGCCTCGGGATCGGCCTCGGCTGCATGAGCGATCGGACCGGCCTGGGACAGCGACAGCGACCCGTCGCGCACCGCAGCCTCGACCTGGGGTAGGTCGGCGAGACGCTTCGAGGTAGCCAGCAGGTCCTGGCCGGAGCGCACCGACCCGCCTGCCGTGGCCGCGAACCACTCGGTGGTCGACCGCAGGCCCGCGCGTTCGGCGACATCAGCCTGGTCGACCCGGCGCGCCAACAACAGCTTCGCCGCGCTCGCGAGCCGGTCGACCTCGTCGAAGCGCCGCCACCACGCTGGGGCATCGGCCACCGGCACCGCTTCGACCTCCAGCCCGGCGAGCAGGCACCGGAGCTCGCCAGCGACGCGGTCGAGCACCTCAGGCCCGATGGCCGGGCGCCGTGCCTCGCGTGCCGGCGCCGGGGTGGCGGTCTCGTTCATGGCATCCACCCTAAGAAGGGGGTGTGACAGTTTCCGGAGGCCACCCAGACGACCCGTCGAGACCGTAAAGAAACGGTAACCATACGGCGTTAGGTAGAACCGCTCGGTGTCCAGACGATCAGCTGAAGCGGCCCCGGCGAGGACCCCCGGAGTCCCTCACCACCGGCGCACGGACACCATCAAGGACAGCGCTCACGACCCCAAGGAGAGGGCCTCCTGACGCGCTGTGCACCGGCTCACCGGACCCATAGAGGTCCGGAGCTCGGCAGATCGGGCTCGGTCAATGCGATCAACCAGGCGCTCCGCTCGGCTGCGCCACTCGGTAGCGTCGTGGTCGTGACTGTGGAGGGTGAGGACGACCTGATCGGACTGCGGCGGGTGGGTCGGGTGGTGGCCGAGGCGCGGGAGGCGATGCTGGCAGCTGTCGAGCCCGGCATCTCGACCGCCGAGCTGGACGGCATCGGCCTCGGCGTCCTCCGTCGTCACGGCGCCCGGTCGGCGCCCCGGCTGGCGGCCGGATTCCCCGCCGCCACCTGCGTCAGCGTCAACGACGAGGCCGCCCACGGCATACCGTCGGTCACCCGCCGGCTGCGGGGCGGGCGACATCGTGAACGTCGACGTCTCTGCCGAGCTTGACGGCTACTGGGCCGACACCGGTGCGAGCACGGCGGTCGGCGAGGTCGCACCCCGAGTGACGCGCCTGCTCGACGGGACGAGACGAGCACAGGCCGAGGCCATGGATGCGGCTCGTGCGGGCCGACCCCTCCGCCACATCGGTCGGGCGGTCCAGCGGTGCGCCCGCCGCCACGGGCTGTCGGTGGTCGCCAACATCGGAGGCCACGGCGTCGGCCTCTTCCTGCACGAGAGCCCGAGCGTGCCCAACGTGGACGTCCCCACCAACCGCACCGTCCTCTGGGAGGGGCTGGTCCTCGCCATCGAACCCATCCTGTCGACCAGCGCGACCGGCACGACGCTCGCGGTCGAGGGCGACGACGGCTGGACCCTGCGCACCGTCGACGGCAGCCTCGCCGCCCAGCACGAGCACACGGTAGTGGTCGCCCGGGGCAAGCCCCTGGTGCTGACCTCCGGCGCCGAGTGAGGTGTCTCGTGACCCTCGCCCGGACATCGGCGAGCCATCCGGTGTCGCATGCGAGACAACCGACTGGCTGCCAAGCCAGGGGCTGTAGATCGGCAGGCACGTAGGACTCGGGACGATAGGAGCCGAGGCGGTAGCCATCGGTCATCGCCTCGCCATGGCGGACGCTCCGTGCAGGCCCTCACCGCAGGCGGGTGAGGAGGGGCGCGAGCGCGTCGGCGTTGCCGTCACGGGCGAACACGGTCACGCCATCGATGCCCATCTCGTCCAGCCTCGCGAGGTGCTCGAGGACCCCTTGCTCGCTGCCGACCAGCAGGAACGGGCTATCGATCTGCTCCTCGGTCATCCCCGCGTCCATGAAGTCCGCCAGCGCGCCGGCTGGATCGTCGGTGATCACCACCCGCTGCACCAGGAGATCGACCTCCGGCGGCTGACCAGTGGCGGCGGCGCGGACGAAGGCGAGCCGCTCGGCCAGACCCTCCCAGCTCCAGTGCGACAGGTTCGAGTGGACCCGGCCGGTCCCCGCCGTGAAACCGACCACGCCGGCGACGTCGGCGGCGGTGGCCGCGAGGGTCAGGACCCGGTCGCCGTTGCCGCCCACCAGGATCGGTGGACGGACGGGCTCAAGGCCGGTGGCCGCCGCCTGCAGACGCAGGGCCGGTTCGTCGACGGTCTCGCCGGCCATCAGGCGCCGCACCGCGGGCACGGTCGCGGCGAGCCGGTCGACCCGCTGGCCGGCCGGTGGGTAGGGCAGGCCGGCCTGCTCGAACTCCACCTGCGCATGGCCGGCGCCGAGGCCGAGCACCAGCCGGCCGTCGGTCATGAGGTCAGCGGTCGCCGCGGTGCGCGCCAGCAGGAGGGGATTCCAGAACTCGACGTTGAGCACGTAGGTCCCGAGCTTGATCCGCTCGGTGGCCGACCCAGCCGCGACCAGGGCAGTGAACGGGTCGAGCATGCCGACGTGGTCGGCCACCCACACCGTGTCGTACCCCAGCTGTTCGTAGCGGCGCGCCGCGTCGCGCCACTGTCGCCCGCTATCGCTCAACCACGAACTGACGCCGAATCGCACCATGCGCCGCACGCTACCGACGGGCCCGTCTGCTCCGGCCGCGCCGACGAGGGTCAGCCGAGGTTGGACGTGCGCGGGTACATGTCCTCGGGGTCGGTCACCACGTTGACCAGATAGGGGACGCCCGAGGCCAAAGCGCGATCGAGGGCCGGGCCGATGTCGTCGGGCTCGGTGACGGTCTCGCCGGCGCCGCCCAGCGCTGCGACCACCTGGTCGTAGCGACAGCAGGGCTGGAGGTCGGCGGCCACGTCGTAGCCGTAGATCATGCGCATCGGGTGCTTCTCGAGACCCCAGATCCCGTTGTTGCCGACCACGATCGCCACCGGCAGCCGGTGCCGAACCAGCGTGTCCACGTCCATCAGCGACAACCCGGCCGCACCGTCGCCGAGCAGCGCCACCACCTGGCGGTCGGAGTGCGCCACGCGGGCCGCGATGGCATAGCCCATGCCGGTGCCGAGGCAGCCGTACGGACCACTGTCGAGCCAGCACCCGGGCTCGTAGACCGACACGTACTTGCCGGCATAGGAGACGAAGTCGCCCCCGTCGCACACCACCACCGTGTCTCGGTCGAGGCGTGCCGCGAGCTCGCCGTAGATGCGAGTGGGCTTGATCGGCGTGGCGGATGCAGCAAGCAACGCCCGGTCGGCGTCGGCGGCCGCCGATTCGAGATCGCCGACCCGGGTGATCCATGGGTCGTGGTCGGTGCCTGGGCCATGGTGCGCCACCCAGCCGGCCAGGACCGTGCGCAGGTCGCCCACGAGCGTCACCGCGTCGACGTGATCAGCCGCGCTGGCCGCGTCGTCGACGACGTGGACGACCGTGGCATCGCCGAACGACCCGAACGACAGCCGGAAGTCCAGCGGTGTCCCCACCACCACGACCAGGTCGGCCTCGCTCTTGAGCAGGGCCCGCGTGCGACTCACGGCCAGGGGATGGTCGGCGGGCAGGCAGCCACGGCCCTGGCCGTTGACGAAAGTCGGCACAACCAGGTGCTCGACGGCGGCGACCAGCTCGGCCTCGGCGCCCGCCCACCACACGTCGCTGCCGGCGATCAGCATCGGCCGCTCGGCCGTGGCGATCAATCCCGCTACCCGTGCGACCAGGTCGGGATCAGGCTCGGCTGCCGCCGGGACGACAGCGTCGGGGACCAGCGCGCCACCCTTCGCGAACACCACGTCGAGGGGAAGGTCAACGAACACCGGACCGCGGTGGGGCGTGAGCGCCGTCACCGCGGCCTCGTGGACTACGGCAGGGATGTCCTCGACCGCGGTCACGGTACGAGCGAGCTTGGTGACCGGCGCGAGCAGCGGAACGTGATCGAGCTCCTGCAGTGACCCCGCTCCCCACCGCCCCTGGGGCGCCCGACCGCCGAGCACCATCACCGGCGAACCGTTGAAACGGGCCTGGACGACGGCCGAGACCCCGTTGGTCACGCCCGGCCCCGCGGTGAGCACCGCCAGGCCGAGGCGGCGGGTCAACCGGGCGAGGCCCTCGGCGGCGAAGGTGGCCGTCTGCTCGTGGCGGACGTCGACGATGCGCGTCGCCGGCTCGCGCTTGACCGCAGCGTCGTACAGCGGGAAGACATGCCCCCCGGACAGCGTGAACAGGGTGTCGACCCCGAACGGACGGAGGGTGGCCAGCGCCAGCTCGCCGCCGTGGTCGCTGACCGTGGTACCCGGTGGGCTGGTCTCGACTGCCATGGCCGGGAGGCTAACGGTGTCGCCTCCCCACGGCCGTGTGGCCGCGGCCGAACGCCGTGGCCCGCGTTCAGACTGGCCCGACATCCCTACCGTGAGACGGCTCGGGCGCAATGTCCAGCGCGCCATCGCCCGTCAGCGTCAACAGCCGTCGGCACGTCTCTCAGCCTTCGTCGGCGATGGCGTCGCCTCCGGTCAGCTCGGCGGCGCTGGCCTCGAGGTCGCGCGCCACCTCTGGATCGGCCGTGACCGCGGCGGCGGCCTCCAGCTCGTGGCTCAGCGCGTCGAGCTCGGTACCGCCGGCCATCTGCTGGGTCAGCTCCTCGCGGGTGATCTCGGCCTTCTCGAAGCATCCCTGGCTTCGCCCCCGGTTGAGGATCAGGAACCGGTCGCCGACCGGATAGGCGTGATGCGGGTTGTGAGTGATGAACACGACGCCGAGGCCCCGGTCGCGCGCCGCGACGATGTAGCGCAGCACCACACCGGCCTGCTTGACCCCCAGAGCGGAGGTCGGCTCGTCGAGGATCAGCACCTTGGCCCCGAAGTACACGGCGCGGGCGATCGCCACCGACTGCCGCTCGCCGCCGGACAGCGTGCCCACCGGCTGGTCGACGTCGCGCAGGTTGATGCCCATCTTCGCCAGCTCGTCGCGGGTGATCCGCTTTGCCTGGGCGACGTCGAAGCGCCGCAACGGCCCCCGGCCCCGGGTCGGCTCCGCGCCGAGGAAGAAGTTCCGCCACACCGCCATCAGCGGGATCATCGCCAGGTCCTGGTAGACGGTGGCGATGCCGCGATCGAGCGCGTCGCGGGGCGACTCGAGGTGGACACGCTCGCCGTCCACGAGGTACTCGCCCGCGTCGGCCTGATGGGCGCCGGAGAGGATCTTGATGAGCGACGACTTGCCCGCGCCGTTGTCACCGAGCACGCATGTGACCTCCCGCGGCCGCACCACGAGTGACAGACCAGTCAGCGCAACCACGTTGCCGTAGTGCTTGGCGACGTCGCGGACCTCCAACAGCGGTCGAGGCCCAGCGGCCTCGGTAGCCTCCGCGATCGCCGACGCCGTGCTCATCGTCGGGCCTCCTCGGCTTGGACCCGCACGAACCGGTTCAACAGTGCGGCCGACAGCAGCATCACCCCGAGGAACAGCTGGAACCAGTCGCTGTCCCACCCAGCGAACACGATGCCCTGCCGCGCCATGCCGAAGATGAGTGCCCCGATCGACGCGCCGACAGCCGAGCCGTAGCCCCCAGTCAGGAGGCATCCGCCGATGACCGCCGCGATGATGTACTGGAACTCCTCGCCGATGCCGGCGTTCGCCTGCACCGACCTCAACCGCAGCGCGGTCATCGAGCCGACGAGCCATGCGGCCGTGGCCGTAGTCATGAACAGCGCGATCTTCGTGCGGGCCGCGGGCACGCCCACGTTGCGGGCGGCCAGCGCGTTCCCTCCGGCGGCCAGCACCCAGTTGCCCGACCGGGTTCGGAGCAACACCCAGGTCGCGAGCGCCGTGACGCCCAGCCACCAGAAGATCGACACCCGGAAGGCCGACCCGCCGATCTCGAAGGTCGAGGCGAACACGGCCCGGGCCGACCCGTAACCGGCGGCGTCGTCGACCCCCCGGACCTGCACGGTCTCGGTGACCTGCTTGGTGACGCCCACGTTCGCGCCCTGCAGCACGAGGAACGTGCCCAGCGTGACGATGAAGCTCGGCAGGCCGGTGCGGATCACCAGAAAGCCGTTGAGCAGGCCCACGACCAGGGCGAACACCAGCGATACCAACATCGCGAGCCAGATGTTCCAGCCGGCTTCGGTCGCCAGCATCGCGGTGAGCAGACCTGTGGAGCCGGTCAGCACGCCGGCCGACAGGTCGAACTCGCCACCGATCATCAGCAGACCGACCGCGACGGCCATGATCCCCAACGTGGACGCGGGGTCGAGGAAGTTCGCGGCACCCCCGACGGTGGCGAAGCGGTCGGCCTGCCAGGCGAAGAAGACGAACACCGCGACGGCCCCGATCACCGAGCCAAGCTCGGGGCGGATCAGGAGCCGGCGAACCGGCCCCTGCCCCAGGGCGCGCTCGTCGTCTACGGCGACCGTGGTGGCCACGGCCTACCTGGTGCCGGCGTCGGCCAAGTCGGCGACGTCGGCCGCGTTCTCGGCGGTCACGAAGCCCGGGCCGGTCAGCACCGGACGACCTCCGCCCACCGTGTTGAGGTTCTCGTCGTAGAGCTTGAGGAACGAGATCGGCAGGTAGCCCTGCAGGTACTGCTGCTGGTCGATCGCGAACAGGATCTCGCCGGCCTCGATCGCCTCGACCACGTCGCCGTTGAGGTCGAAGGTCGCCAGCCCGGCCTCGGAGCCGGCTTCGGCGATCGCGTCCCGCGCCGACACCGCGACGCCGGGGTTGAGGGCCAGCACGCCGTCGATCGACGTGTCGGCCTGCAGCGCATCTCGGATGGTGGCCACGGCCTCGGCCAGGTCGTTGCCGTCGACCTGGAGCGGCTCGACGGTGCCGCCGAGCGTGTCCTCGGCACCGGCGCACCGGTCCTCGAGCCCGACGTTGCCGGCCTCGTGGACCACGCAGATCAGGTTGGTCACGCCAGCCTCGGCAAGCTCTTCGCCCGCACCCTCGCCGGCGATCCGCTCCTCCTGGCCGACGTGGGTGAGCGCCCCGAACTCGGCCGACCGGTCGCTGCCGGAGTTGATCGTGATCACCGGGATGTCGGCGTCCACGGCGGCGCCGATCGAATCCTGCAGGGCGTCGGGATTGGCCATCGAGACCACGAGCCCGTCGACGCCCTGCTCGACCGCAGCATCGATCAGCTGTGCCTGCGCCTCGGGATCGCCGTCGCTCTGGTACTCCACGGTCACGCCAAGGTCGCTGCCAGCGTCCTCGGCACCCTGCATGACCACGTCCCAGAAGGCGTCGCCTGCCGCGCCGTGGGTGACGACGGCGACAGTCAGGTCGCCGTCGCCGCCGCCCGAGGACTCTTCCTCGCTGCCGGAGGCGGATGCCTCGCTGCTGCTGTCGTCATCGTCGTCGCCGCACGCCGATAACAGCGTCAGCGGCAGAACCAAGGCCGTCGCCGCCAGGCGACGCGCTCGTCCGGTCAACATGTCGAGCTCCCCCTCATCTCCGTGCTCGGGATGTCGAGAACCGTGCCCGCTGTGGCAACGTGGCGAACCAGATCACCGGTCCGACCCAGGCGCAGCGAGATCGGCTTGTCCGTACAGTGTGGCCCGCCTACGGCGGCCAGACGTGGACGGTCAGCTGTCGCTCGCGCGACGCATCGCGGCGGACGGACTGGGTAGCGTGAACCAATGAAGCTGGTGGATGTACTCGGGCTCCACGTCGAGACCACCAACGGGTCGCTGCTGCTGTTGCTGCGCGAGCACGAAGAGCCGCACCGGGTGCTTCCCATCGTGATCGGCGAGACCGAGGCGCTAGCCATCGCCCTCGCTATCGACGGTCAGGCGCCCCCTCGTCCGCTGACCCACGACCTGATGGTCTCGCTCGTCGAGAGCCTCGACGCCCGGGTCGGCCACGCCGAGGTCACCGAACTGCGCGACGGGGCCTTCGTCGCCGAGCTGGCGGTCACCGGGCCCCAGGGTGAGCGGCGCATCGACAGTCGACCCTCCGACGCGATCGCCCTGGCTATGCGGGTGGATGCGCCCCTGTTCGTCAGCGACGACGTGCTCGAGCAGGCGGGCGCGGTGCTGCCCGACGAGGACAGCGAGCAGCCCGACGACGTGCTCGGCGACGACGCCCCCGACGACGAGGTCATCGACGAGGAAGTCGGCCGGTTCCGCGCCTTCCTCGACGACCTCGACCCTGCGGACTTCACGCCTCCCGACGAGGGCACCAGCACCGACGACTGACGTCCTTCAGGCGTGCCGACGTCACGCGCAGCGCGCCCGACGAACGCCGGACCGGGCTCCCCGTTCGGCGTGCCGACGTCACGAGCAGCGCGCCCGACGAACGCCGGAACAGACGACCGACCGACCGCCCACGACGCCCGAGCGGATCTACGCTGCGCCGCCATGACGTGGTACGGGGGAACGCCGCCGCAGCCGACGACACGGACGGTGTCCACCGGGAGCGGGCTGCTCGGCAGGCTCGGCGACCGGGCCGAGCAGCGGGCCCAGCCGCGCTTCGGCATCGCGTTGGCCGGAGTCGGGGTTCTGATGGTCATCGTCGGCATCGTCGCGTGGGCTGGCGAACGGCTGGGGCGGACGACCGACGAAGGCGAAGCCGACCCCGACCGGACCGTCGGCATCCTGCTCACGCTGATCGTGATCGCCGCCGGGTATGCCCTGGTCCTCCGGTTCCGACAGGGTCCCCTCGCCACCGCTGGCGTGGCGGCGTCGGCGCTCGCCGTGCCGGTGCTGCTGGCGTTCGCCACCTTCGATGCCACACCCGACGACTCACCCGATGCGTTCGCCTCGCTGCCGTTCGCGATCGACGCCATCGTCCTGTTGTCAGTCGCGACGTGGCTCATCACCTACACAGCGGTGCCGATCGCCCGCGGGCGCTCGTTCTACCTGGCCGCCTCGACGTTCCTCCTGTGGCTGTACCTGCTCGAGAAGGTCGAGGAGGACGCGGCCGCCTACATCCTCACCCTGCCGTTCGGCAGCTTCTTCTTCCCGCTCTTCAGCACCTTCGGAGACGAGGTCATCGAACCACCGGACGCCGGCACCATCGGCGGGATGTCGCTCGTGGTCGGGCTCGGCTACTACGCCGCGGCTGTGCTGCTCGACCGCAGCGACTACCGCGGCGTCGCCACGCCGTTCTCGGTAGCCGGCTTCGTAGCCACCGGCCTGGGCATCGCCCACCTCGGCGGCGACCTGGAGGCCGCAGGGACCGGCGTGCTGCTGGTCATCGTCAGTGCGGCGATGGCGATCTATGGCGCCACCGAGGGCCGCCGCTTCACCACGTGGGCCTGGACGGGCGGCGTTGGCCTCGGCGTTCTGCTCATTGCCGGCGACATCTTCGAGGAGACGCTCGCCGGGTTCGGCGTGGCGGCGATCGTGCTGGGCGTCGGGGTGATCCTGCTCGCCCACGTACTCACCCGCCGCCTGGGCGAGCCCGACGAGATGACCTCCGGTCCCAGCAGCTTCAGGCCCCAGCGGCCCGGGCCTCCGGCAGCGGCGTGGGCTGGCTACCCGGCCGCTGGCGCGCCCGCAGGCGGAGCACCGCAGTGGCCCGGGCAGCCGCTCCCGACCGGGCCGAACCCGCCGGCGCCGTCACCAGCGCCGCAGACGGATCCGCCGTGGCCCGGCCCCCAGGCACCACCGCCGGGCAGTGGGCCCACCTACCCGTCGACGCCACCGACCGGTCCCTGACCACAGGCCGAGTCGAGCGTCGTCGGGCTGCGACGAGCTGGTCCAGCTGCTGTCTACTCGGGTGCACGCGGCCGGAACGTCACCGTGGAGGACCGCCGGCCGACGCCGGACCTGTCCCCTCCACGCGTTCAGTCGATCCAGTAGTGACGGAGCGGCGCCAGGTCGGGGCCCATGTCCAGCCGATCGGTGAGCACCCCGCCGCAGCGCTCGATCACCGTCGCCGAGCCGACGTTGTCGTCGTCGCAGGTCACGAGCACCCGGTCGATGCCAACCGCGCGCGCGACGACCAGGCTCTGACGCAGGATCTCGGTGGCATGGCCGCGTCGCCGGTGCTCGGCGAGCACACCGAACCCGATGTGCCCGCCCTCGCGGGACAGGAACTCTCGCTTCGCGGAGATCGCCAGTTCGTACACATGAAGGATGCGAGCGAGGTCCGAACGGAGCGAGCGTTCCGGCGGAAGCGAGCTGGTGGCATAGCTGATCGAGGCGATGTTGCCCGCCTCGTAACCCCGCTGTCGTGTACCAGTTGACGACAGGTGCATCTCCGCATCGAGGCCCGTCGCTGCGTGTCCGAGCATGACCTGGATAGCGGCTGCGTCTTCGGCGAGCTGGGTGCGAGCGGCAGCGCCGCCTATGGCGTTGGACAGGTTGGTGATTCCTTGTTGCACCGACAACGAGACGGTGCTCATGTCCTCGGCGAACAGGTAGACGACGTAGATGCCCTGCTGCGGCGTGGTTGTCTCGTCCGGGTCGAAGACACCAATCCAGGGTGACAGTGTGGCGGTACCGCGGCCGCCGCTGCCCTGGATGAAGTAGCCGCCCGGGAGATGCTCGGAAAGCTCCTCATTTGCCTTACGCAGTAGCTGCTGGGTAGGCGTGTTCAGGCCTGCGTGCCGGTCATAGCCTCTCGCCACAGCCGTGAGGAAGTCAGTCAAGTTTATCCGTCGTGCTCGCATTTCAGGATGCGTCGGCGGTTGGACAGGTTGGTCTGTCGACTGTGCAGCCTGTGGGTGGACTGGCGGGGGTTGGAACTCGGTTGCGGTTTGATGATGGTCGGGAGCGTCTGGCTGACCTTAGGCATCGGCGCGCGGGTTCGGCCCCCTACCCGTGCCGGGATGGTCTGGATGATCGTCGATGAGCTCCCCGTATCTCTGGGCGATCGGACGAGGACGTTCCGGTGGGGGGACGTCCGACGCACGCATGATCTGGTGCACCGGCGGCCTCTTGGTTCTGTCTGGTTCCAATGGCGAGAGCAGGCTTTGTCGGCGACGGGTGAATACTGACTGTGAATCTGAGGGTCCACCGGTTGTGAGCGTTGGTGGTTGAGGCTGGCGCTGGCGGCGGGGGCGTGACCCGAATACTGATCGGCTCCCTGCTGGGGTGCCCTGAATGGGACTTGTCCGCTTCTGTCGCCGGCGCCGGCCCGGTCGCCGTGCGTTGGCCTGATCAGAAGCTCGTCCACCCCCGTGGGGTGTGACTCATCACAGTCCTGCCGCTGCGTCGCTCCGGACCGGAACCGACAACTGGTACTCCCTTGTCCAAGGAGCGAAGTCCATGCTGGCAGACGAACTCGACGTCGTCATCGGCGTCGACACCCACAAACACACCCACACCGCTGCGGCGGTGAGCCCAACGGGCGCGGTTGTTGATCAGCTCACTGTGGCAGCGGACCCGGCCGGCTGTCGGAGGTTGCTGGCCTTCGGTCGACGTCATGGCGAAGATCGGCTGTGGGCGATCGAGGGGACCGGCAGCTTCGGCGCTGGGCTGACCACGCTGTTGCTCACCTCTGGTGAACAGGTCGTCGAAGTCGACCGACCCAAGCGACCCGCTCGCCGCGCTGGCGCCAAGAGCGATGACATCGATGCCGTGCGTTCGGCTCGCCAAGCGCTCGCCGGCGACGGCGTCGGTGAGCCCCGCTGCCGAGGTGACCGCGAAGCGATCCGAGTCCTGCTGACCACGAGAGCCCAGGCCATCGACTTCCGCACCCGGGCCATTGCCGCGTTGCATGCCCTCGTGACCAGTGCACCGGACAGCCTCCGTGAACGGCTCCGAGCATTGACTTTGGGCGAGCTGCTCCACACCTGTGCAGCAATGCGCGGCTCGTCCCGCCAGGACAGCGAAGAGTTCGCCACGACCATGGCGCTACGTGCCACGGCTCGACGGGCGCTGGCCTGTCAGCAGGAGGCGGCCGAGCTCGAATCGCAGTTGGCCGCCCTGGTCCGCCAGGTCGTTCCGGAGCTCCTCGACCAGGTCGGCATCGGCTCGGTCGTCGCCGGCCAGATCATCGTCTCGTGGTCACACCGCGGCCGTGTCCGTTCGGAGGCCGCGTTCGCCAAGCTCGGCGGGGTCGCTCCCATCGAAGCCTCCTCCGGCACGGTGACTCGCCATCGGCTCAACCGCTCCGGAGATCGTCAGCTCAACCGGGCGCTGCACACCATCGTGATGGTCCGCATGCGCCAAGACCCCACCACCAAGGCCTACGTCGCCCGCCGGCTGGCCGAGGGCAAGACCATCCGAGAGATCAAACGCTGCTTGAAGCGCTACGTCGCCCGCAGCCTGTTCCGTCGGCTCGAGTCCCTCCCGCCGGCGGCTTGACAAGACATAGAAGCGTCCCCCTATCGACCTGGAACCCGCCCGTCGCCAGGGGGTCAATTTCGAACGACGTTGACAGCACAGACCGCGGCGCCGACCTCGCCAGGGAGCATCACAAAACCGGCGATATCTCGCTCCTGGTCGGTTCAGGCGCCGGGTAGTGGCGGACCCCAGCCGCCGCCGGGGGTGAGCATTCGGACGACGTCGCCAGCGTGGAGGTGGATGGTGCACTTGTCGGGCAGGCGCTCGGCTCGGGTCTCGTCGCCGCCGAGGAGGAGCCAGTTCTCCCCTACCGCACCCGGCTCACCGCCCCACAGGCCCCACGGCCGCGAGACCCGGCGCTCGGTGATCAGGCTGACGGTGCAGTCCTCCAGCACCGGGAGGTCGCGTTCGAGGCCCTCGCCGCCCGGAGAGAACCCGGCGCTGCCACTCCCCCGCCGCAGGCGGTAGCGCAGGACCCGCAACGGGAACGACCGCTCCAGAGCCTCGATCGGAGTGTTGCGGGTGTTGGTCAATCGGCGCGACACACGAACCTGGGGTCGGCCCGGCACACGAGTAAGTGCGATCCGGCACGAAGATTCCACGATCTTCTTCAGGAAGGACTCTGAGCTCTCACCGATCGAGATGGACCAAGCCGCTCACGAGGCGGACGCGAAACCCCCCAACGTTGCCTGTCATGTGCGGCGGGCTGGATCTCGACGACCAGCCCAGTGCCGTCGGGGCTGACGGGTGTGTCCGGGGGTATTCGTTCACCGACGCAAGACGCCGACCTAACGTCAGTCCGGCTACTCAGAGGAGGTCGTCGAACTCCCCAGCCTTGACCCCTAAGAAGAATGCCTCCACCTCCTCCCTGGTGAAGACCGAGGGCACCTGGTTCGGGTCGTTGCTATTTCTCATCGCGATAAAGCCATCACGCAATGTGGCCAGCTCCAGGCAATTCACTTCGTCACCGCTGTAGGTCGACTTGCGCCAGTGAGGGGTCTCTGGGGTCGAAGATCCGGTCATAAGGTGTGAGCCCTCCTGCCAGTGCTCGCACCGTTGCGAGAGGTGTCCGACGGGCCAGTATGCCAGCCAGAATCTCGTTGAACCGGTGTGTGGCCAGCTGCCCCATCCGCTCTGGGGTAGCTGGCCGCTGGGTTCACGTCATGTCGTCGAACTCTCCTCCCTTGGCTCCTTGTAGGAAGGCGCTGATGACGGACCGCGTGAAGACCACGACCCCCGAAGCCGGGCGCTTGCTGTTCCTCATGGCAACATCCCCACCCGGAAGCGCAGCTAGCTCGACACAGTTGCCCTCCTGGCTGTAGCTGGACTTGCGCCAGTCGAGGGATTCGGGAAGCACGGAACTAATCAATGCGGGCATGCCTTTCTGCCGTTTCTCGCACCATTGCGAGAGACACCTGAGGATCGAACGCGAGTTCGGCCAGTCCGTCGAAGGCCAGGGCGTAGCGCTCGATGGCGTCGAAGTCCTCGAGCCATAGTGCGCCGCCCCGATGCTCGAGGTAGACGAGGGGATCTGGTTGATCGGCGGGGAAGGAGAGGATCGAGAATGGCCCTACCGAGAACGCTTGCAGGCCGCGTTCAAGGGGCAGAACGCGGATGGCGACGTTGTCCAGCTCACCCATATCCGCGACGTGCTCCAACTGCCGGGCGAGAACGCCAGGTTGGATTGGAGAGCGATGCAAAACGCTCTCGTCGAGCACGACGTCGAGCCGCATCGGGTCGTCAGGACGGGTCAGGATGTCTTGGCGCCGTAGGCGCAGTTCGACCAGTCGTTCGATCTCTCGCCCGCTCCGCCGACGTAAGCCGCCCTGCATGATCGCCGTGGCATAGTCGGCGATCTGCAGGATGCCGGGCACGACCAATGGCTCGAAGGTCCGGATCTCGACAGCCCCCTGCTCCAGCCCGAGGTACCTGGGCAGCCATGGGGCGAGGAGGTGTTCGAAGCGTTCCCACCAGCCCTCAGCCTGTGCGCTCTCGACCGCCGCGTAGTACGCGGAGCGGTCGGCGTCTGGCACCTTGTAGAGAGCCAGAAGCTTGTCGAGGTCGTCGCTCACGACCGGTCGCTGGCCGTTCTCCAGGTAGCTGAGCCGAGCACCGGACCAGCCGCACTCCCGAGCGGCGTCCTTTTGGGCCAGACCCCGATCCTCGCGGAGGCGCCGAAGCTCAGACGCGAGCCAACGGCGCCACGCAGCGGGACTCGCGGGTGTGGCCATAAGTCGGATTTCTACTCACGTTCCGGTAGCGCGTCAACTGTGCATCCTGAAATCTATCACCGTTGCTTCAACGGGCCGCTTGCGTTAAATTAATGACCCAGCGGTATGCAATGCAGCCATTGAAAAGACGTAAGCACCGGGGTGGAATCCCAGCTTGCGCGCTCAGGCCACCCCGGTGCTTCTCAACCTCCAGGAGGCCGAGATGGCCAATGCTATGCCCGCCAGAACGCCGCGAGAGAGCCCTTGCGAACACAGATCCGACCTTGAGGTGCTCGGCGAGGCCCTCATAGCAATAGTCGCCGGCTTGATGACCATCCTGCTCATCTTCCTGCGTCACCCGTTCCGGATCCTGCTCGCTCTTGTCATCATCGGCATATTCACCGGCTGGTGGGTGGCATGACGACGAGGGCCTTGGACCTCCATTGAGGTCTACGCCCGCGGGGCGAACTCCCATCACTGCGCCACGGATAAGTGCCCGCTCATGCTGACCCGGCGGCGGGCTCCAGCCACCGCCGCCAGGCGTCAGCATGCGGAGGACGTCGCCGGCGCGGAGGCGGACGGTGCACTTGTCGGCGAGGCCGAACTGCGGCGGGCGATAGCCCCGGCCGGCACGCTGGTCGTCGGGTTCTTCGACGGCGACGAGGTCGTGGCCTTCGAGCACAAGGTCGTGACGGCTTACTACTGGCCGGTCGACGCGTTCGCCGAGTGGATGCGGCAGGCGGGCTTCACGGAGATCGAGCGCCGGCGGCGGCGCGGCGTCGCGGAACCCGGCCATCGGCCGCATGGCGCGATTGTGGCGATCGCCCGCTGATCGGGTCCGCACTCTCGGGGGCAAGCCCCGGGCGGGTGTCACCTACCGCTGGATGAGCGCCTTCGGGCGAGCCTTGCGCTGACGGCTCGAGGGCGGGCTGCGCGTGACGCGCGAGAGTCAGGCTGTGACTGCGATCGCTGATGCGCTTGAGCCCTTCGTCGACGCCGGCGAGGTCGCCGGGCTCGTGGC
>JBOGHK010000051.1:0-19505 GCA_050744325.1 Acidimicrobiales bacterium | reverse complement strand
GGTGTCGGTGGGGCCGGGTGCGACGGCGTTGACACGGATGCCGGTGGGGGCGAGTTCGACGGCCCAACTTCGGGTGAGGGCTTCGAGGGCGGCTTTGCTGGCGCCGTAGTGGGAGGCGCCGGGTGGGGTGGGGCGATGGCCGTAGGTGCTCGAGACGTTGACGATCGTGCCGCGGGTTTCGCTGAGGTGTGGCAGTGCGGTGCGGGCCAGGAGGGTGGGTGCGACGACGTTGACGTTGTGCAGGTGGGCGAGATGCTGGATGGTCGCCTCGGCAAGTGGTGCTGCGGCGAAGGCCCCGGCGTTGTTGATGAGCATGTCGAGGCGGCCCCAGCGTTCGAGGGCTGCGTCGATCAGTTGGTGGACGGCGGTCTCGTCGCGTACGTCTGCTGGCAGGGGGACGATCCCGTCGGTCGAGTTGGCGACTTCTTGGAGAGGTTCGTGGCGTCGGCCGGTGATCAACACGTGGGCGCCCCGTCTGGCGAGGTGAAGGGCCGTCGCACGGCCGATGCCGGTTCCGCCGCCTGTGACCAGGGCGGCTCTGTTGGCCAAGGGCCCGCGCTTGCTCATGTTGTTGACTCCCTCGTCTCCCGTGGTCCTGGACATATCATCAGGACCCTGTCGAATTTATCAGGAGGCTGATGGTATGCCGGTGCGTCTGGGAGAGGGGTTCCGGGGCGCGGACGGCGCTGTGGGTTATCTGTTGCGTCAGGCTCAGCTGACCCTGCGCCGGGCGTTGGACACGGCGCTGCGCGATCTCGACCTCACGACACCACAGTTCTCCTTGCTCAGTGTCTTGGAGGTTGAGCCGGGATTGTCGGGGGCCGAGTTGGCGCGCGTCAGCATGCTGACGCCGCAGACCACCAATGGCATCCTTGTGGCGTTGGTTCGCAGGGGTCATGTCGACCGCACGCGCGATGGTCGCGATGGTCGCGTGCTGCAGGTCCAGCTCACCGACGCTGGCCGCGCTCTCGTGGTGCAGGCACGTGGTCGAGTCGAGGAGGTTGAGCGTCGCATGACCGCTGAGCTCAGCGGCCGCGAGGTGGCGCAGCTGCGACGCTGGCTGGTTGCGTGCGCCCGTTCGCTGGATCCCGACGCCACTTGACCGGCGTCAGACGGGGCCGGGTGGCAGGTCGGATACGTGGAGCCCTGTGGCGTCAGTCGTCGAGGCGGGTGAGGCGGCTCGCGGGATTGGTGGTGCCCCAGATGTTGGTGCGCCGGTAGTAGGAGTCGAGGCTTTTGGCGTTCTGCCAGCCGCCGTAGGTCTGGACGTGTTCGCGGGTTGCGCCGGCGTCGAGGGCGTCGGTGGTGAACCCGGCCCTTGGGCTGTGAGAGCCGTAGTTGCCTTTGATGCCAGCGCGGGTGACGGCACGTTGGATGATCTCGCCGATGGCGGCCCGGCTGATGGGTGTGTTGTAGCGGCCAGGCCGGACGAGGGCGGGGAACAGCGGGTCGTCGACCTGGAGGGGCCGGCCGTGGAGCCGTTCGAGGCGGTGGGCCCAGTCGTCGATGGCGGTGACGGGACAGACCCAGGGGTCGGGGTTGGCGGGCAGGCCGCGGGTCTTGCCCTGGCCGAGTTGGTCGTTCTTAGCTCGGGGCAGGGTCCATTCGATGCCCTGGTCGACGCGGCGGAGCTGGTGGTGACTTGTGCCGGCGACTTCTTCGCCGCGGAAGCAGCCCCAGTAGAGGCTGGTGATGATGGCCCGGTCGCGGAGGTCCTCGCTGGCGGGCTGCCCGAGCGCGGCGGCGACTTGGAGGCGCTGGTCGACGTCCGAGCGAGGCACCCGGCGATCCAGGCGTGCGGGCGTGAGGCCGGCTTGGCGGACCAGGCTGGTGGTGATCCACACGACGCCCTCGAGGGTGACGGGCTTGCCGTCGCTGGTGGCGAAGACGGCGTCGCCGGTGTGGCTGTTGAGGAGGGCGATGAGGGCGCGGACGGGGCAGATGTCGGTGAGGGGGTTGGGCCAGACTTCGACGGGGTGCAGGGCGGGGCCGCCCCGTCGGCCGACGAGCAGCACGGCGGGGTCGAGGGGTGTGTCGGGGAGTTGGATGTGGTGGCGGTCGAGGCGGGCGAGCTGGCCAGGGCCGAGGTTCAGGTCCTGGTCAGTGGCCAGCAGCACCAGGGCGAGGTCGCGTGCGGCGGTGGCGGGTGGCTGGGTGAGGGCGAGGCAGATGGCGCCGAGCTGGTGGATGCGCAGGGGGTCTTTGCCGTGGGTGGCGGTGCCGTAGGTCTTGCCGTAGCCGTCCAGAATGGCGGTGACGGTCGGGTCGCTGCTGGGGTCGGGTTGGTTGGCGAGCCGATGTTTGTAGCCGATCGCTGCAACGGCCTGGCGCAAGAACCCATGCGACAGCGGCTTGCCGTCTTGGGTGCGTTGCCCGGTGGTGCGATCGGCGCGCCGGTAGACGGTGAGGAACCCGAGGAACAGGCACACCACCTCGGCGGGCACGGGCAGGTCGGCGGGGAGCCCGGCGGTGACACAGAAGCGTTCGAAGGTGGCCCAGTGCTGCTGGTAGGTAGCCTTGGTGTTGCGAGCCCGGCTGTTGGCAGCCAGGCGGGCTGAGACCTCGACCAGACGTTGGAGCTCAGGGTTCGGCCCGGCCACGATGCTCAACCGGCGGCGGATCTCGGCTGCCGGGGTCCATTGCTCATCGGCTGCCGGTGGCCCGCTGACGGGACCGCCGGGTGCGGCGCGGTCCGCAGCGGTCGCCTGGCTCGGGGCCGCCGGGTTGCTGCCGGGCGGTGGGTCGGCCGTGGGAGGTTGGCACTTGCCGCACCAGCCGCCGGGCTCGTCAACCTGGTTGGTGCACCGGCGTCCGAACCGGTTGGCCCCGGCGCACACTGCCCGTGCTGCGGTCTGATCGCTCACCGGTCCTCGTTCTCCTCGAGGTCGCCGATGGTCGCGAGTAGGGCGGCGGGGTTGTTGGCCCAGGCGCTGAGCGAAGACAGGTAGTCGCGGGTGACGGTGACGCGTTCGTGGCGCAGGTGGCGTTGGATGGTGACCAGATCAACGCCAGCCTCATACGCGTGGGTAGCCCATGATCGGCGCAGCGAGTCACCGGTGGGCACGACCCGCACCCCGACCTCGGCGGCGAGCGCCCGGAGGCAATCGGTCATCCGCTCCGTGCTCAACGGTCGACCTCGACCCGACCTGAAACCGGCAAGGAGCGGCCCAGATCGCCGGCCCGTCGCGGCGACGAGACCATCGATAGCGGCCACGGGGTCCAGCTCGTCTTCCCGGCGCAGCAGGACCACGGAGTCGGACACCTCGCCGCCGGGGGTGTCGACGGATCGGCGCAGCCCCAACAGCAGACCCCACGAGCGGCGTTCGACGTCCTCCAGCCACGCGTGGCGCAGGTCGCCGGGGCGCATCGCCCCGCTGTAACCGACACACACCATCACCCATGACCGCAACGCATCGGGCCCGCCGGTCTCCTGCGCGTGGTGGGCCATCGCCCGCAGGTCATCCAACGCCACCAGCGGTGCTGTCCGGGCGCTGGACGTCGCCGTGCGGGCATACGCATCTAGAACCTCCCGAGCCAACCCACCCAAGCCCGCGACCGGGTGGCCGGCTTCGGTGTGGTAGCGCTCGATCACCGACAGGTGCTGGCGCAGGTAGTCCGGTCGCAGCCCGGTGTCGGCCCGAGAGGCGATGAACAACGCCACGCCCTCCGCCGTGGCGGGCAGCACTGCCAGGCCGTGGCCGGTGGCGAACCGCTCCCAGATCGACCACAGCGAGTCGTAACAGCTCCGCGATCTGCACGACAGCGTGCCCGCCGGGTGCGACAGCGTCTCTGCCCGCTCCACCAAAACCTCCAACGGCAGCGGAGCGAACCCCAGATCCTTACGTTGACCGGGTTGCCCACCCGGACCAGCGACGACGACAGCGGGCGACAGCAGCGCCTGGGCGTCGACGGTCTGCAGGCGGAGGTCGTCGATGTAGCGCACCGTCACATCCGCTTTGGCATGCCGGAGTTGCAGCGAGATCCGTGCCAGCGCGTTCGGGTCTTCCAGCCAGCGGTGTGTGGCCCATGACCGGCGCAGCGAGTAACCCGACACCGACGCCGGCAACCCGACCAGCCGGGCGAGGTCACCGATCACCTCGCGGATGTCGCCGGCCGGCATGTGCGCCCCCGGCGCCCGCCGTCCGGGCGCGCGGTGGTGCAGCGCCGTGAAGAGCGGTCCGTCGTGATCGCTGCGGACGGCCAGCCAGCGGTCCAGCGCTGCGATCGGATCCAAATCGTCGTCGCGCTGGTCCAACACCGTGGCCTGATCCGCGACCAGCCGGGACGTCTTGGCCACCGGGATCCGCAACCGATAACCGCCCTGGATCGGCTCCACGTGCTCGATCCGCGCCCTCGCCAGCTCCTCGATCCGCAACGCCCCGCCATAACCGACACACACGATCGCGGCGTTGCGGACCTGCAGGCGGGCCGGCAACCCCTCCGGCGAACTCGTCGGGTTGAACGACCCCAGATGGGCCTCAGACAACAACCCCCGGCTGAACAGCAGCCCGCCACCCGCAACCCGATGCAGGTGGCGCAGCGCCCGCACCGGACACGCCACCCAGCCAGCGTCAGCCACCAACCGCACCACCCGCGCCGGCAGAGCCGGACACCGCCGGCGCTGCGGCACCGCCGGCAACGCCAGCTCGACCCAGGCGTCACCCGGCCCCCACCGCAGGTCCTCGGCCCCCACCGGGAGCAGCTGACGCGGCGGCACACCACCCAACGCTGAGCGGACCAGCTTGACCGCGAACCCCCTGCCCAGCGCCGGGGTCGCTCTGGCCATCGCCAACAACGCACCCACCGACAGCACCGGCGCCGGACGCACCGCCGGTTTCCCACCCCGCCCCACAACCCGCAGGACCACCCGAGCGAGACCACAAAGGTCGTCGGCGACGCCCAACCGGGCGTGGAACCAGCCGATCGCCGACAGGTTCGCCGCGATTCCCGACGGGCTCACCCCCGCTTCGTGGCGGGCCACCACGAACGCCGCCACATGAGCCGGCTCCGCCGGCAGCGCCCGAACCCCATGGTGGTCGGCGAACGCCTCCCACATCCGCCAGCGGCGCTCATAGGACACCCGCGTCGACGCCGACACATCCGTCGCCGCCGCCAACAACACCGCCGCGGTGTCCTCCACTGCTTCGAGATCCACCACCGCTAACCGGCGACCACCTATCGTGACGACCCGCCGGAGTTAGTCCAGTAGGACCCTACGGACAGTGGCCAAGTAACTCAAAGTTACGACCCGTCTATAGACCAATGCCACGGCTCCGACGGCAGATTGAACAAGCCATAGGCAGCGGCGTTGGCGTCGAGCCACTGCCAACAGCGGGTCGAACGGGACGAGCAGTTCGCGAAGTCGATCGCCAAGCCCTGCTCGTGCATCGAGGCGCCCGGCCGGGCCGTCGGCGGCGAACACTGCGACGACGGCATCCGGTAGATCGCATACTCCGAGGTGCCGCAGTGCTGGCGGCGCAACTCGATCTGGGCATGATGCGACCGGTAGCCGCCACCGGACAGCATCAACCCCTCGGCCGCCGCCTGCGCCAACATCGCGTCCAGCGACCCGGCGATGCTCTGGTGCACGACGATCCCCCGCACCGTCGCCAGCGGCACATCTCCACCGGGCGCCGCGACAGGGACCGGGTTCGCCGCGGACCGGTACGTGTCCGCCCACCTCAACACCTCGGCCCGATACGCGTCGGAGTGGTTGTAGGCCCAGATCGCCCCCGGATAGTCCGCCGGTGCTCCGTTCCGGGCCAGATACCGAGCCGCCGCATGGATCGCATCGGCCGCCTGCCACGGATCCGCCACCCCGTCAGCGTTGGCGTCGGTCGCGTAACCCTGCGCCTCCTGACCCGCGGGCACCGGCTCACCGGCCACATCCGGGTCGAACTGGCCAGCACCCGACCGCCACGTCGACCCCAGGAACTGCATCGGACCGCGAGCACCCGCGACGTTCACCGTTCCCGGCGGATTGCACCCTTCCAGCTGCGATCGCCCGTGGTCGCACTCCAGCTTCCCGATCCCCGCGAGCACCGCCCAGTCGATCCCGTACGCCGCACCCGCCTGCTGATAGAGCTCCAGGAAGTCCGCCGGGACGTCAGCGACCGCCGGGGCTGAGGGGGCACCCTCTTGAGGTTCCGCTCCCCCGGCGGCGAACACCATCAACAGCAGGCCGAACAGCAGGAACGGCGCGACGATCAGGACGACAAGGCGCCGCCCCCAGCGCGTCTGTGACTGCTCCGGCGGGCCGGTGAACCAATCCGCGGTCTCGGGCGCAGCCGTCCGCGCGTCCGCCGGTTCGCCGCGGCGATAGAGGACCTGGCTCATCTTCTACCGCCCGGGATCGACCGACAAGTCACGCACCTACAACGAGCACGACAAGGCGCGCTCATACGCGGTTCGCCTCGTCGACCAGCCAGCGACGGACACCGCCCGATCCATCGGCCCGCACCACGACCAGGTCGTAGACCGTCAGTGCACCGACCGTCTCGACCGTCAACCGGATCTCCACACGGTCGCCCTCCTCGACCGGGGCGCGCTGCGAGACGCCCTCGACGGCGACGGGCTCGGAGTCGTAGCTGGCGGCCGGGGGAATGGCCGCCAGCTGCGCCTGCAGATCCTCGGTCGTGGTGGGAGCGAGGCGGTCCGCCAGTGCGTCCGGCGCCTCCGACCCGATGTAGGCCGTGTAGCTCGCCGCCCACCACCGGGCGACCTCGACGGGATCATCGCCCGTCGGCACCACCGCCAGGTCGACGCCCGCACGCGGCTCGTCGACGTCAGGGGGGGCGACACTGGTCGTGGCCTGGCGCTGCCCTGAGCCCTCGGACGATCCGCTGCCTGAGCCGCCGCTGTCAGGGTCGTTCCCGGCGTCGGTCACCAGCGCGAGGGCGACGAGCGCGAGCACCGCGACACCGAACACCACGCCGATCCGCCGGAGCCGCCCCGGCCGGCGAGCCCGCCCACCGGTCCGACGCCCACCAGCACCCCCGCGTCCTCTGCGCGCCCGCCCACGGTGAGGGACGCGGGGCGCCGCCCGCCGAGCGCCCCGCGTCCCCCCGCGGTCTGGTGCCTCCACGTCGGGCACTAGAGGCTCCACCCGATGGCGGAGCCTTGGCCAGAGAGGCCCGGCGCCGAAGGCACCACGAGCGGGAAGCACAGCCTCGTCACCGTGGCGGCCAAGCCGCCGGGGCCATGCAGGCCTGGTCTGTTCGCGGAACCTCTCAGCAGCGTCGTCTCCCCCTCGCGTTCGGGGCCTCGGTGCCGATGACCGCAGCCAGTTCCACTGAGGAGGGCGGCAGACTTGGCCTTGACGTCCCCGACCCCGAGGCCCTCAACCCCATACGTGCGCGAGCGCCCCCGGATTCCTCACGAATCCGCGCGGATGCCGGTCAGGCGAGCGCCGGTTCAGCGTTGGACGCGACCCGAGCGCCGCAGACGCGCCCGCAGCTCGTTGGTCTCCGGCTCGGGTTCCAGCTCGTCGCTGGCCAGGCGGTGGGCCAGGTTCTGGTAGCGGCCGTTCGCGGCCTCGGGGCTGCCGAGCCAGGCCTCCAGCTCCATCGCTGCCCGCACCAGCGCTTCGTTCACCGGGCAGGCCTTCAGGCCCTGGTCGACGGCCCACAGCGCCTCGCCGAACGCCTCCGTCCCTCGGCCGGTGCACAGCTTGGCCATCAGCAGGGACGCGTCGATCACCGGCTGCTCGACCCGGTCGATGACGCGGTAGGCCGACGCCCACTCGGTCAGTCCCTGGCCAAGTGCACCGCTGCGGAACGCGACGGCCTCGATCTGCGACAGGTGCGCGCGCAGCAGGTCGACGGCCAGATCGGGATCGGTGCTCGCGACCCGATGGGCGTGCTCGAGGGCATGGTGCAGCAACTCGGCGTCGGTGACGACGTCGAGCGACAGCCGGTACCGCCCAACCGGGTCATCCTGGGCCAGCGACAGCATGTCCGCCCCGCCCAGCACCTTGCGCGTCCCGTAGATCAGCTTGTTCACCGTGGCCAGCGCGACCGGTCGGTCCCACCAGAGGTGGTCACGGATGTCGGTCGCGCTCGCCGCCCGGCCCGACAGCGCCAGATACGCCAGCAACTCCGGGCCCCGCATCGTGTTCTTGTTGGGCACCTCGGGGTTCTCGCCGTGCCGGAACGAGATCGCCTCGCCGTCGCGGGTCTCGACCAGATGGTCGGCGAAGATCCGCACGCAGTAGTGCCACGGAGGCTCCTCGTACGGCCCCATGTGGTGGTCGACGTCGGGGCCGGTCGGTGCGGGCTCCCGGGGCGGGCCGGGCGTCGGGCGGTCCGGCTCGCGGGCCAGCATGTGCGCGACCCGGTCGAGGTCCTCGCGGGCCAGCCGCGCCGCTGTGACGGTGATGCCGAGGCGGGGAACATGGGCGCGCCCGTCGTCGGTCACGACGATGCGCGTGGCGCCGGCGCCGAGCGGCCCGACCGCGACCACGGCGACGCCCCGCCCTCCCGGCGTGGCTGCCACCGCCATCCGCTCCAACAGGACCGGGTCCGCGGGTTCGGCCCCGCCGTAGGCGACGACGGTGACGAACAGCCCGTCGCGCTCGACACCCTGGGCCCGTGCCGCTGCGGTCGAGCGCAGGCCCTGCCGGTCGAGGAACGCCCCGGTCTCCTCCGCGGTCCTCTCGAACCGGTTGACCAGGTCCTGGTCGAGATGCTCCACCGACACGACATCCGCGACGACCGGCGACAAGCGGTCCATGCCGATGACGGTGAGGTCGACCAGCGGGTCACCGGCCGGTTGCAGTGACAGCTCGGCGACCATCGACTGCGCAAGCTCGGCTGCCACCTGAGGGTCGCCCGCCAACTCGACGGCACCGAGACTCTCGATGTCGACGAACACCCACTCGTCGGTGTCCGTGCGGCCGAGCACCGTGAGCGTGTCCAGCACGGCGCTCGCGTGCTCGAAGCCAGGGTCGTCGCCCAGTTCGTCGAGGTACAGGTCCCAGCGGTCCGACGGCGGGCCGGCCAGGAATGGCGCCACAGGCAGGCACGGCTCGGCGAAGTAGACGGCAACCGTGCGCAGCGGCGCGATGACCACCGCGGTGATCGGCGGCAGCTCGGCGTTGGCCGCGATGACGGCACCCAACGCCCGGGACACGTTGGCTACGACGTCGGGCACGTCGGACGCCATGACTGCGTAGGCCTTCTCGGTGCGGATGTCTTCCAAACGTCGGCCCTCGATGATGTCGTCAGGCCCGGCGAGCCGGCGGCGAGCGCGGCGGCGGCGGGCCAGGGCGGCGAGAACGAGCCCGGCGAAGGCTGCGCTCCCGGCCACCAACCAGAAGGGAAAGGGATCCTCGTCGTCGCCGATTTCGGCGGCTTCCTCGTCCTCGTCGCCTTCGACGTCGGTCGTCGTGTCGAGGACGGTCGCCGACTCGTCGGGTGCCGTGCTCTCGGTGGGCGCCTCGGTCGACGGGGGTTGCTCGGCCGTGGTCGGGGGGCCCGTCGTCACCGTGCCGGTCGGCGCGGGGGCCGCCGATTCGGTCGTGTCCGGCGCCTCGGTCGGCGTCGGCGCCTCGGTCGTGGTGGGAGCAGCCGTGGTCGTCGGCGCCTCGGTGGTCGTGGGGGCGTCGGTGGGCGCCGGAGCCTCGGTCGCCGGCGCCTCGGTGGTGGTAGGAGCATCGGTGGGCGCCGGAGCTTCGGTCGCCGGCGCCTCGGTGGTCGCGGGACCGGCCGTTGGCGGCGTCTCCTCCTCGTCGGTCGGCGGTGGCTCCTGTTCGGGTGGCGCCTCGGTCGGCGGGGGCGGTGCCGGCGTCGCGGCCGCCTCGGGCCGCTGGGGTGCCGGCGGTGCGGAGAGCTGCTCGCCGGGGAAGATCAGGTCCGGGTCACCGGACCTGATTCGGGCCTGGTTGGCATCCACCAGGTTGCGCCAGTAGGGCGCCACCTCCTCGGCTGACACCGCCCGGCCCCACGCCTCGGTGAGCTGGCGTTCGGCCAGCGCCCAGAAGTGATCACCAGGCTCGACGACCAACGTGCCCATCGGCTGGGACGGGGTCTGGGCCGCCAGACCGCTGACGGCACCGGCATGGCTGGCGGCGTCGGCGGCGACACCGACGTTGCTGGCCTCCGACGCCTGGACCGCCGCCGGTCGTCCCGATGATTCGTCGGGCACGGCAAGTACGTCGGCCTCGACGTCCGCCACCGCCGCGGTCTCCTGCGGCACCGGATCCTCGGCCGGCGCCGTGGGCAACGCCGTCAGCTCGGCCGGCTCGGCCGGCTCGACCGGTCCGACCGACTCGACCGACTCGACCGGTCCGACCGGCGTGGGTGGCTCGGGTGCGTCGGGCTGACCGACGAGCGCCGCGGCCTCGTCCGGGAGGGTCGACAGCAGCGTGCCGGCCGGCGCCGCCGACGGTGGAGCGGTCAACGGCTCGCTGCCGGGCGTGGCCGCGCTCACCGGGATGAGCAGCCGCCAGCCGACGTCGAGGTGGTCCTCGCCCATGGCCAGCACCCGACCCGGGGCGACCGCCCGACCGACGTTGCGGTCGCGGAGCTCACGCCATCGCATGCCGCCGCCCATGAACCGGTCGGCCAGGCCCCAGAACGTGTCACCCCGCTGCACCTCGTAGATCCGTTCGGTCGGAGCTGGTGGGGTGGGTGCGACAGCCTCGGGAGAGACACCGGCCGTCGACGGGCCGTAGAGGCCCGAGATGGGGTCATCGGACCGCTGCGAAGGGTCCGCGGCCGGCTCGATCTCCTGCAGGGGAGCCAGGGGGGCCAGTGGCGTGGCGTTGGCCACACGGACCGACCCGAAGCTCGACAGCACCAGCGCGGCGGACGCCACCAACCGCCGTGCCATCAGCTGCGTGCCCGGGAAGGCGAACACCTGGCGGGCGTTGCGTCCCTTGACCAGGGCCATCGTCTCGGCCAGCAGTGCCCAGGCCAGCTGAGCCCACGCGAGCCACACCACGATGGCCAGGCCGTTGATGATGACCTCGGTGTCGACCCCGTCCTCCTCCAGGGCGTTGCGAATCTGGTCCCACGACGGCACGTCGCGCGGCAGGGGCCACCCGACGAAGATCATCAGCGCCAGCGGCACGCCGAGGAGCAGGCCGACGATGGCCAGCAGGCTGAACAGCGAGCTCACGCGAGACCCGGCGCGGGAAGGGAAACGGTCCATCACGGGCCTCCAGTTGATGCTTCGACGCCAGGCGTGGCCGTGGCCGTCGCTTCGGCGCTGATCTCGACGGTGCCGAGCCAGGTCAGGATCACCGCGGTCTGGTCCAGCATGACCTCGACGTGTACCTGGTCCTCATCCGGGCCGACGACGTCGACCTGGGCGGACGCCGCGACCGCGGGCGACTCGGCCTCGGTCAGGAAGGCGCGGGCCGCCGCCACCGCCCGGTCGTGGTCGAGCCGGGTGCCGGCCGCGTCGTCGTAGAGGGTCTCGGGCACAGCCTGTTGCGCACCGGCGCGCGCCGCGCTGCTCGCCAGGTCGGCTGCACGCATGTAGGTGTTCACGCGCTGCCCGCCGTCGTAGACCATGCCGGCGACGAAGATCAGGCCCATGGACAGCGTGGCGGTGAACGCGGTGATCATCCCGCCGTCGCGCCCACCCTCGTGCCCGGCCATCACCATCACTCCCCGCCCCGATAGGTGTCGATCACCTCGGTCGAGGTGGCTCCGAGCCTCCGCTGCCAGGGGAAGTCCAGGAACATGAGGTCGTCCAGCGGCGTCGAGCACCACACCGTCACCTGAACCGTCCCGCCGGGCTCGAAGTTGTCGAGGTCGACGTATACATCGCTCGAGGCGCACGTGATCTCTGAGCTGTCCAGGTTGTCGAGGGCCACGTCCGCGGCACGGCCCGTGGCGAGGGCCTCGCTGGACTGCGATGCGGCGCGGGCCGCTGCCGCGGCGGCGGACTGCACCTCGTTCTGCGCCTGGGACACCCGGCCGGCGTAGATGACGACCATCAACAACGCCATGAACACCGGGGCCACCAGGGCGACCTCGACGGGCCCGGAGCCACGGTCAGCTCGCCGACGGGCTCTCACGCTCGGGCTCCGGGACGAACTGCTCGACGGGAGCGCTTGCCTCGGCAGTGATCTCCCAGGTCGCGAACGGCACCAGTGAGTTGCCGGGCGATATCTCGACATGGACGTTCGCGATCACCTCGTCGGGGCCTTCGTCCACGTCGATGTTCGGGTCCGTCAACAGGTCGCTGTCCTCGAGGAAGACCATCCCTGCCGCGACGCCGTCGGCCTCGTCGGCATCGGGCCAGCGGGCGACCGACACCGCCCGATCGGCGGCGCCCGCTGCCCGCTGATGCGCGTGGTAGTTCAAGCCGTACTGCACGATCACGCTGAGCATGACCATGAGCAGCAGGAAGACGAGCGCCACCGAGGTCGCGCTCGAACCGTTGTCGCTCAGAGCATCAGGGATCCGGGAAGGCATTGACGACGTCCGACGCGTACCCCTGGATCAGCGCGACGACGGCGATGGCCACGCCGACCAGCAGAAAGGTGACGACCGCTGTCTCCGTCGTGATCGCGCCGCCATCGGCTCGCCACGCCGCGGCCCTGCCCGCAAACCACTCATGGACCCTCGTGATGTAGCTGCTCACGTCTTGTCTCCTCTTGTCGTCCGCCCCGGCCTCACGGCGCACCGCCGATCTCGGTCATCCTGGCGACGGCGGGGAATCCGATGAACATCAGGAAGCCGACCAACAGCACGACCACCGGCAGCGTCATCCGCTCGGTTGCCGACTCGGCTTCGGCTTCGGCCTCGGAGGTCTGCTGGGCACGCATGCTGTCGGCCTTCGCCACCAGCGACGCCCGGACCTTCGCGCCTTGGTTGCTCAGCAGCGCGACCGATGCCGACAGCTCGCGGAGCTCGGAGATGTCGAGCTCGTGCCCCAGCGCGCTGAGCGCGTCCGCCATCGATCGGCGGGTGCGCCGGGCGCCTTCGAGCGCCGCCCGCAGCTCGCCGAAGACCCAGCCGGCACCGCTGTCGGCCGCGCTGTGCAGCGCGGCCTCTGGGCCGGCGCCGGCCGCGAGCATGACGTTCACCAGGTCGAGGTAGGCGCCGTAGGCGTGGCGGAAGGCCTTGCGAGCATCCTTGGCCTCGCCGGTCAAGGTCAGCTCGGGAAGCACGAACCCGGCGGACGCGCCGACGAACCCGAGCAGTACGGCGAACGGTCCGAGGCCGAACAGGAGCCCGATCAGGCCCGCGAGCACCCCGCCGCCCACACAGGCGGTGAGCTTCGCGAACACGTGCTGGTCGACGGTGCGCCGCGCCACCCGGAGGTCGGCAGCACGCCGGTTGGGGTCCATCCCCGCCGCGCGCAGGAGGTCGATGGACCGACGGACCAGCTGCTGCTGGAGTAGTGATTGCTGCGCATGGGCTGCGGACCCGCCCGCCGGCCGGCCCGGGAGGGCGAGCGCAGCGCCGACGTCGCTCAGCCGGGGCCGGCTCGAGAACGCGTGGTAGAGCACCCAGATCCCGAGACCGCAGCCCCCGCCAAGCAGAGCGATGAGCACCACGTCACGTCCTCCGAGCTCGCCGAGGGCTGAACCGCTCGGGGAGGTCGATGCGGCCCATGCGCTCCAACAGGAGTATCCCGCCGGCGAAGACGGCACCGACGAGCAGCAGCCACACCTGGCCGAACGACGTGCCGTAGGGATCGAAGAAGTCTTCGCTGAGGAGGCTGAGGACGACGATCGCGCACAGCAGGATCGCGACGATCATGCGACTCGAGGTACGCACCTGGGCGCGTCCCGCCTCGACCCGCAGGCGCATCCGCACCTCGTCGCGGGTGATCGCGGCCAGCCGCGTCAGGACGCCGACGAAATCGCTGCCTTCGCCCTGGGCGGCCGAGGACAGCGACGCGACCACCAGGTCGCACGACGGATGGTCCACCTCGTGACCGAAGATCGCCAGCGCCTCGGACAGCGGCTGCTCGCTGCGGCGGCGAGCGTCGAGCAGCGCCACCTGGTTGCGGATCGACTCCGGGGCGATCGGCACGGTCGCGGCGATCGCGGCCTCGACACCGTCCGCGGCCGACATCGTGTCGCGCAGCATCTCGGTCCAGGCGGCGATGGCCTCGGTCTTGGCGATCCACGCCTGGCGTGCGGTTTGGCCCACCCACATGCGGGGCAGCACCACCGCGGCGAGCACGGACAACAGGCCTGCGGCGAGCCAGCCGGTCAGCAACCACACGACGAAGCCGACCCCGAGGCCGATCCCCCACGACCGCAGCTGCGGCCCGGCGGTCGGCCCGCGACGCCGGTGCCGGTTGCGATCCCGGGCCCCCGCTCCAGGCAGCACCGCCTCGCCCCGCAGGCCGGCGAGCATGATCACGAGGCCGATGCCGACCCCGCTACCCAGCAACAGCGCGACGAACGGGTTCACCCGGGCCCCGAGGTCAACGGCGCCACCAGCCGTTCGGGTTGTCGCGCAGCGCGAGGTCGTAGCCGGCGTCGGACAGGATCCGCTCGGTGTTCTGCCGGAGCCGTGCGGCAGGCACGGCACGACCGATCGGGTCCGGGGACCACACCTCGTTCGAGATCACCTGGTTGCCCTCGGCGCCGACCACCTCGCGGACGCTCTGGACCCGGCGGCGGGACGGATTCCCCTTGTCCCACGCGAGATAGACCACGAAGTGCACGGCATTGGCGACCAACATCGCGGTCACGTCGGGATCGAAGCCCTGCTCGGCCATGGCCGCGTACATCTGCAGCCGGTCGAACACGTTGGCCGAGCTCATCGCGTGGATGGTGCACATCGAGCCCTCTTCGCCCGAGCTCATCGCTTTGAGCATCGGGATGACCTCGTCGCCACGCACCTCGCCGACGATGACGCGACCACGCATCCGCAACCCCTGGCGGACGGCCTCGGACAGCGTGAACTCGCCGTGACCCTCGCTGTTCGGAGGCCGCGCCTCGATCGACTCGACGTCGGGATGCAGATCGGGGAAGCGCTCGATTCCGAGCTCCAACGAGTCCTCGACGGTGATGATCCGCTCGTCGCGCTGCACCTCGTTGATCATGCAGCGCAGGTTGGTGGTCTTCCCCATGCCCTTGCCGCCGCCGATGATGACGTTGAACCCACACCGCACGATCACCTGGAGGAAGTCGCTGATCGACCGGTCCATGACGTCGTGGTCCTCCATCTGTGACAGACGCGAGAACTCGACGAAGTTGTGGCACCGGATGTCGATCACCGGGCGGCCCGTGACCTCGCGCAGTGCGTGGAGGCGCGACCCGTCCGGCAGCTGGAGGTCGAGGGCGACCTCCTCGCGGTCCCAGCGGCGTTCGCTGCGACCGGCCCGGCGGGCCTGCCGGGCGATCATGTCGATCAGCGCCGCGTCGTCCGGAGCTGCCGGCGGGCCCTTCTCCTTGCGGCCGTCGGACCGGTGCACCCACACGTTGGCGTGGCCGCCGACGTGGATGTCGACCACGTCGGGGTCCTCGATCAGGTTCTGCAGGGGACCGAGGCCGTAGAGCCGGTTGTGGACCTCGCGCGCGAGGGCCTCCTCGAGCGTGTTCGGCAACGGCATCCGACCGTCGTTGTACGCCGACGTGCGCCACTCGGCGAGGACCTCGTTGATCACCTGGATGCCGAGCGCGCGCTCGTCCTCGTAAGGCATGCCGGAGCGTTCGTCGCCGCGCAGGTCCGTGATCCGCTTGGTCAGGCGCTGGCCTGCGATCTCGTGCAACTCGTCGGCCAGCAGGTCGTCGACCGCGTGACCGAGCAGTCCGCCGGAACTACTCATGACGACACCTCAGTCGGGGAGAGGGCTCTGGGGGCATAGGCCTTCATCGCTGTCGTGGGATGAGCTGGTGGTGGGCTGGTGGGGGGTTATGGTGGGCTGTGAGGCTGAGCGCGACGAGCGATCTAGCGCCCGCTGCGATTCCAGCGACGTTGGGTGGGTTCACTGGGGCGGTTGGGGCGCTGTCGACCGGCGGGAGGCGTGCCGGCACCGGGCCGGGCGGGCGCCACCCCCTGTCCGCCTGGACGGACGGGCCCGGTACGCGGCCGTGGCGGTAGCGGCGCGTTCCGAGGGCTCGCGTAGGCGGGCGGGGGCGGCGCCACAGCCGGGTGTTGGCCGGTGGGCACACGCCGGTTGGGACCCGTGACCGTCGCGGTTCCGGCACGGGCGGCCGCGGCGGACCGGGTGCGTTGGACGTAGGTCGGCGGAAGCCCGCTTGGTCGCGAGGGATCCCGTGGAGGGCCGGGCGATTGAGGCGGTGGCGGTGCACCCGGTGGCATCGGCGGCGGACCCGCCGGTAACGGCTCGTGGCTGGCCGCCGGCGCAACGGGGACCCGGGCCGGAGGCGGCGGCGGTCCGGACGACGGCATCACGATCGGGGTCTGGCCCGAGTTGACCACCGCCGGCGTGCCGCCGGTGTTGCGGCCGTCGCCAGGCCGGGAACCGGTACCGGCCATCAGGGCCGCGGCGGGCCTCTGCCCAGGCTCGAGGATCGGGGTCTCCAACCGGTACATCAGGTCGTCCACCAGGCTGCGGACCGACCGGACCAGCGAGGATCGGCGCAAGCCCCGGCTGCGTCCACCGACGGTGAGCACGCCCGCAGCCCACGAGTCGTCGGCCACCACCCCACGCACCTGGACTCCCAGCTGGGAGGTGATCTCGGCGGGGCTGTGGGGCCGGTCCCCGATCAGGACCAGTCCAGCGGACGGGACGTCCTCGGACATGGCCCGCAACCGGTGCGCTGCCGGGTACAGCTCCTCGGCCCGCGGGCGCGCGACGACGATGGTCTCGTCGGCGGACGAGCACAGCGGCCAGGTCACGTCCCGGTACGCGATGCGGCCGCAGTCGATGATGATGTCGACGTCGTCGAGCGCGCCGCACCACGCGGCGAGCGCCGGCGCGCAGTCGCGGAGGATCCCCGCCGTCACCTCGCCGGACTCCGGCGCGACGACCACCGGCAGCTCGCCGGGCAGCATCTGGGCGTGCTGCCACAGGGCTTCCTGGTTGACGCCGTGGCGGACGAGTGCAGCGAGCCCGGCGAGCCCGGGCGTTCGGCCAAGCCGGTAGCGCACCGCGAGCGCGCCGCCGGCAGGATCCGCCTCGATCAGGGCGATCGGCCGGGGCCAGCACGCGGCAGCCAGGACGGCGAGCGTGCTTGCGCCGGGAGCGCCTCGGACGGAACCAATGCAGACCACGGCCATGGGCTCTCCTACCTCTCAACCATCACGAGTCGGACCTGGGCATTGTTGGTGAGTGCCTGGGCGATGTCGGTGGCGTCACCCTCGGGCAGCCGGAGCGAGACCCGCCAGCGCGCCTGCTGGCCGGTGTCCTCGTCGAGCTGGGTGACCGATTCGACCGTGGCGATCTCGTCGATCGCCGCGGTGTCGGTCGTTGCGCTACCGCCTCCGGCGACGACTCGGACCCGGTCCCCGGGAGCCAGCTCCAAGGACGGCAGGTCGCCCTCTTCGAGGGACAGAGCGATCGTCGCATCACCGTCAGTCAGCACGCTGGCGGGATCGACGAACTGCTCCGTCGTGACCAGCGTCCCTGCGGGCAGGCTGGCGAGCGCCGCGCGGTCGACGATCTGGGCGGCGTCGTCGGGGTCGACCAACGCCAGGTCGGTGTCGCTGCCGACGTAGATGGTCTGGAGGTCGGCATCGGTGATGACCTGGCCCCGCTGGACGTCGTTGGCGAGCGCGAGCGCCTGCGTCCGCTCGCGCCCCGCCGCCGCCAGCAGGACGGCGGCCAGGGCACACCCGGCGACCAGGAACACCCCCAGGACCAGCTCGGGCAGGCGGCGGCGCGGTGCAGCCGACGGTGGTTCCAGGCGGAGACCATCGCCGCCGCCCAGGCCTCCCTGGCGCGGCGGGAGCGGATAGTCGCCCGTGCTCGGCCGGGGATAGTCGCCGGTCGTGGGCCGTGAGTAGTCACCCGCGGAGCCCGCACCGCCCGCCACCGCCCGGTGTTGCTGGCCGGGGATGTCCGCACGCGTGGCATCGGCGCTCACGTTCGGGCGAGCACCATTGCCCGGAGCCGGGTCGACGCCAGGCATGAGGTCGGGCTCGTCACGACGGCCCGGAGGCGGGGGCGGGCCCTGGGAGCTAGCCATCGGTCACCAATGCCTGGATCTCGTCGACGAATACGCACGTGCTCGCAGCGCTCTGATCCGTGCCGAGTGACCCTCCACCGGCTGCGCCGGTCACTGTCCACGCGACGTCCCAGGTCACCGTCACCGTCGCCGGGAAGCACGCCTCGCCGGTCGCCGTGTGGGTCTCACCCTGTCCGGCGGACGAGTGCTCAGGCGTCCAGGTGCAGGCCCCGACAGGAGGCGGTCCGCCAGAGGAGCCGTCGAACGCCACGCCCGCGCCAGCGCAGGAGAACGAATAGGTCGTGTCTCGCAAGGTGTCACGAACCTCCCACGTCTGCGAGGCCGGTGTGGCGGTCGCCGTCGAGGTGACGGGCCCAGCGCTCGCCGAGGCCGACACCGGTGCCCAGTTGTCCACCCAGAAGTAGGTGGCGAGCTGTGCGAAGGTCCCGCTGCCGATCGAGGGGCTCATGTCGCCAACTGGCGGCGGATACCAGAGCTGGTCATGGGCCCACTGCGCCAACATCTCAGGCGAGACCACGAAGTCGGTGTTGCCGTCCGGTGGCCAGTCGACTGACGTCGAGGTCTCGTTGCCGCCGCCGATGTCCTGACAGATCAGCTGAACGCTGAGGTTGTCTCCACCCCCAGCTGCTTGCTGTGCGGCAAGTGCCGCCTGCAGAGCGCCTAGTCCCGCCTCCGAACCCTGACCCGCTCCCGAGTCGTGCTCGTACCAACATTCGCGATCGCTATTGGCGCCGCCGGGAGCGACCTCGGGGTCGCCGCCGTTGAACACGTGATAACCGGCTGTGACGCCTGCGCCTCCGGGAAGCAACTCGCCACTGGGCGGAGGTACCTGGGCCACCGCTTCGGGGACGGCAACCCCGGCAAGGGCTAACCCGACAGCGCCCAACCCGACGGCTAGTCGACGGCGCATCCGACCTCGCCTTCCATCGTCGTGTTCACGCGGAACTCGGCCAGCTTCCAGACGTCCTGTTCGTTGCGCATCGCGGCGCTCGCCTGGATGGTCTCCACGCCACCCTCGGCAACCTCATTCGTCGCGACGACGATCCTCTCGACGTCGGAGACCGTGCAGACCTCGAGGAACGCAACCCTCTGTCCGTCGACCTCGTCGAAGTTCACCGCGTCGACCTCGACGCGATACTGCGAATTCTCCGGCAACCGAAACGCAACGCCGGTCCGTCGTAGGCCTTCGACTGTCGCCGTCCAGTTGTCCAACATCAGTCCCGTGTGCGTGGCCGCAATCGCCGGGTCCTGCGGATCCGGGCTCGGTGCGGCCGAGCTATCGAACTGTGCCTGATCGGCAGCCTCTAGGGCCGCGACGACGGCTTCGCGCTCGGCCTCTTCCGGGTCGAGCGTCGTCGTGGTCTCGCGTTCGGTCGCCGTGGTCTGGGATGGCGTGGCGTCAGCCTCCTCGTTGTCGCCGCTGCATGAGGAGGCC
>JBOGHK010000050.1:0-34167 GCA_050744325.1 Acidimicrobiales bacterium | reverse complement strand
ACTGACGGCGCACCTGCGCTCGGATCGTTGGCAGCGTCCGTGTTGGACACTCTGTCGGGTCTCCCGGAGGTTCCGGTGCTCTCCGACCTGCTGAGAGCGGTCCTGGAGCTGTTGGTGGGCTTGTTGGGCGGCACCGGCGTGCCCGACGGTCCACCGGACCTTCCCGTGGACGCGCCGACGCTGCCGAGCGGTGGCCAGGCCAACCTGCATTAGCTCGACGCACGCGACCGGCCAAGCTGACGCCCGGCCCTCGACGGGCTCACCGCGGGAGTTGGTCCTGCAGCTGAGCTCGGAGGGCCGGGGTCAGCACCTGGCCGATGCGGGCGACGAGCAAGCTCATCTCGTAGCCGACCAGCCCGATGTCGCAGGTCGGTTCGCACATGATCGCCAAGGTCGAGCCGTCGCCGATGGCGGTCACGAACAGGTAGCCACCCTCCATCTCGATGATGACCTGGGTCACCTGGCCCGAGTCGAGGCAACGGGCGGTTCCTGCGGCCAGGCTCGCGAGAGCAGACGTGGCGGCCGCCAACTCGTCGGCCGAGTCGCGGCCCAGGCGCTCGGACATCGCGAAGACCAGCCCGTCCGAGCTCACCGCGACGGCGCTGTGGGCACCGGGGAGTCGATCGATGAAGGTGCTCACCAACCAGTTCACGTCGTGGTCGTCGGTGGGTGGAGCGGTCACGGTTCACCTCGGTGGGCTAGTGAGCCGGCTGGGGCATCGGCGATCGCCCGGCCGGCCCGCTGGCCGGCCTGGAATCGGGTCAGCATCGAGCGCATCCGCTCACGGTCTGCAGGTGTGAGGTCCCGGCGTGGAACGAGCGAAGCCGTCCGAGGGGGCAGCGGTCGGCTCGCTCCGTCCGGCATGGCGCGAGGCGCCGGGGTCTCGCCGGACGAGCCGCTCGAGCGTTGCCTCGGGTTCCACCGCCGCCGTGATCACCAGGCTGCGGGTCACCGCGTGGACGGCTGCATCGAGCCCGAGCGGCGGCGCGACCGTGGCGGCGATCGGCGCCACGAGTCGCGCTCGTGCCACCGGTAGCGGTGGCGGGTTGGCGTGTCCCGGTGTCCGGTCGCTGTCGACGGACCGCTCGCCGACGAGGTCGTCGGGGAGTGTCAGCAGCGCGGTGACCCCTCCGCCGGGCGTGCTGGCCAACGACACGCCCAGGCCGTAGCGGCGAGCCAGTCGTCCCACGACGTGGAACCCCAGCCGCGTGCCGCGAAGGTCGAGCTCCGGCGGATCGGCGAGCAGGTCGTTGGCTGCCTGCCGGTCGGCGTCGGTCATGCCGATGCCGCGGTCCTCGACGCTCAGCACGGACGCCGACCGAGGTCCCGGTGCCGAGTAGCTGCGCACCACGACGATGGACGACGGTGGCGAGAACACGGTGGCGTTCTCGATGAGCTCGGCCAGCAGGTGGGCGACGTCGGCAACGGCGCGGCCGGCGAGCTCGAGATGCTCGCTCACCTGCACGTCGACGCGCCGGTAGTCCTCGACCTCCGCCGCGGCGGCGCGCACCACCTCGCCGAGCGGCACCGGGTGACCCCAACTCCGCGGCGAGTCGTCACCGGCCAGGACCAGCAGCGACTCGGCGTTGCGCCGGATGCGGGTGGCGAGGTGGTCCAGCCGGAACAGGCCGCCGAGCGTCTCCGGTGTGCGTTCGACCTGCTCGAGCTCGGTGATCAGCGCGAGCTGGCGGTCGAGGAGCGACTGGTTGCGTCGCGCCAGGTTGACGAACAGCTGCGACACCGATCGTCGCTGCGCCGCCTGCGCGTGCGCGGCCGCCAGCTCGGCGGCCAGCGTTGTGTTGCGTCGCTGTTCGAGCTCGGTGTTCTTCCAGAAGATCACCACGCCGACGCAGGCCGCGAGCACGGCCACGCCGTGGATGACAGCCCAACTCCAGGGCCGGTTCTGGGCCGCGGTGTGGTTGTACATCAGGTTGGCGCCGATGGCGCTGCCGGCGCCGTGGGACAGGACCGTGAAGCCCACGTTCCATAGGAACGGCACCCAGTCCTGGTACAGCGCGATCAGCCCGATCAGGACGAAGAAGTGGAAGTGGGCTTCGATCGTGCCGCCCGAGAGGTGGACGAGCACCGACGAGCAGAAGACGAGGCCGGCCGTGACCAGCAGCGCCGCGGCGCGCCGGTTGCGGGTCAGCTGGGCGAACGTCAGCGCGGCGACCGGGGCCGCGACCTCGGTCGTGGCATGCCCGACGCCGAACCCCTGCCACAGCGCGTACGCGAACAGGGCGGGCACGTGGAGGCCCAGCACCCAGCACAGCAGCCGGTGGCGCTGAGCGAACCTCTCGGCGTCCAGTGTGTTGCCCCGCGGGACGTACGCCCGCACGACTGCGATCGCCCGCCGGATGAGCCCGGGCCGCTCGTTCTGCTGCCCGTTCTCTCGCCTCGGGGACCGCAGCTCTGCCGGACCGGGTGAGACGCCCTCGCCCATGTCCGCAGAGTCGTAGTACATCGTCCATGGGCGCCGGACGAACTAGCCGGGGAAGTTCACGAAATCCCCACACCGGACGGCACGGGAACCACACCGCCACTGCACGAGGCCCTCGGACCGTCGAGAGTGGTCGCCGAAGGAACGGCAGGTCAGCCGGTGAACCAGCGCTGGCCCGAACGGTGTAGTTGGCCCTGGCTCTCGGTGGTCTCGCCCGGCATCCGCCGCTACCTGAAAGGCGCACTCGCACAGTGGGGGAGGCAACGGCCCGCGGTCGCCATCCGAGCGGGGTGAGACGTGTGTCACCCCGACGGGGTGATGTGCCGTAGGCGGGCCGGGGCATCTAGTGGGACTGTGAACGTGCCGTCGCTATTGCGCCCGGAGCGGTTGGCGCAGGCCATCGCTGAACGAGTCGTCGCCCTGGTCGTCGAGGCCGTGGACGTCGATGCGCTCGTTCGTCGCGTCGACGTGAACGCCCTGCTCGATCAGATCGACATCGAACGGCTGCTCGATCGCGTCGACGTCGCCGCGTTGCTCGAACGGATCGATCTCGATGCGCTGCTGGCCCGCACTGATCTCGCGGCCATGGTCGCCAGGGCCGCCAGCGGCACGGCGGACGACGCGTTGGTGTCCTTGCGCGGTCGTGCTGCCGAGGCGGACGATGTGGTGGCGAGGTGGGGCGACCGCCTGAGGGGCCGGAGGGGCCGGACATGAGCTCGCCGCCGCGGTACGCGGGTGCGGTGAGCCGACTGTTGGCCTACGTCGTCGACCTGGTGTCGTTGTCGGTGCTGTTCTCGGCTGGCGCCGCCGCCGTCGCGTTCCTCGTCCCCGTGGTCACAGGACGGCGTCTCGAGCTGAGCGGTGACCGGGATCTTGCCGGCGTCGGGCTGGCGGTCTGGACGTTCGCGTACTTCTTCGTCTCGTGGGCCACCGTCGGAGCGACGTTGGGGATGAGCCTTCTCGGCGTCCGGGTCGTGCGGCCCGACGGCACATCAATAGGACTCCGCCGGTCCGCGGTGCGGACGTTCGCGTTCTTCGCGAGCATCGCGCTCTTCGGTCTGGGCTTCCTCGGCATCATCTTCCAGGCCGAGCGCCGCGCCCTGCATGACCTCGTCGCCGGCACCGTCGTCGTCCACGCCACGAGCAGCGAGCCCGGCGTGGCTAGCCAGCCGCTCCCGACGTGACGTTCCTGCCGGCCCGACAGCGGTGGCTGATGCGGGATCGACCTATGAGCAACTCGGCTCGTTAGGGGGTGGTGGCGGCTGGTACTCGCCCGTGGGCGAGGTAGACGGCACCGAGAGCGAGATCCTGGGTGGTGAAGTCGTCGAGAAGGCTTTCGAGGTGGCTCCAGGGTTTGTCGAAGCCTTCGAAGGTGGTGACGTAGCGCTTGGTGCCCCAGCGGACCGCGATGTTGAGGGGCCAGTTCCACTTGGGGGCCGACTTGGGCCCGAAGGCGACGATGCGGGCCTCAGGCCGACACGCGCTGATCACGTGTTCGAGCACTGCCGGTGAGCGGACGAGGTCGTGGGCGAGGAAGACAAGGGCGGCGTCGGTCTGTGCAGGCAGCGGGGCGACTGCGGCCTCGCCGACGATGATGTCGACGTTGTCCCATCCGGCCTGGTTGATGAGGGCGCGTGCGACTGCGGTCATCTCCTCGCTGAGATCGACACCGGTGACGCGCCCGGTGGGGCCGACCGCGTTGACGAGGTGGGGGAAGCTGGCGCCGGTCCCGCAGCCGATGTCGAGCACGTGGTCGCCCGGTTTCAGCTCGAGACGCCGCACAGCGGCGATGCGCATGCGCTGGACCAGTCGACTGCGCCGTTCGTAGGTGGCGGCCAGCTCGGCGTAGCGACGCCGTGCTTCGGCTGGATCCGGTGGCGCACCGGTCGGCTGTTTCATCCATCGGCCCCCTCTGGATGCCGGCTGTGAGTCCTGGCCAGCGGGCTGAGCGTAGGTCTCAACGAGACGTGTGATCTGTCGCGGACGGGTCGCGCACCGTGTCGGCACGCGCGGTCACCGTCAGGCTCATCCTCTGCACACACATCTACGTGTCCACCATGGCGCTTCACGTTCCGGCACTTCATGGCGGGTGGTCGCCGCCCTGGAGGATGAAACCTGGGGTGCCGTCCGCCAACGTCGCCCCTCTTTGGTGCTGTGAGCCCGGGGTTCGCCGCGTTCTAGAGAACCGTGCCCTACGGTGGCGTCATGCCTCCAACCTCGCATCCAACCAGGGCGAGCGGCGAGGCGGCGGGGAAGGGGCTCACGGTCCGGCCGCTCCATCCCGTCTTCGCAGCCGAGCTCACGGGTGCCGATCTCCGCCTCGAGCCGTCGCCGGATCTCATGCGGACGGTCGAGCACGCGATGGCGCAGTACGCCGTCGTGGCGATCCGCGACCAACACATCAGCGACGCGCAGCACATCGGCTTCAGCCGCGCGTTCGGGTCACTGGAGCTCCCGCCCAATCTCGGGATGGCGACCATGAAGCGGCGGCTGCGACCCGAGCTCTATGACGCATCGAACCTCGACGAGAACGGCGAGTTGCTCGACCCGGAATCGCCGCGCCGGAGCTACAACCGCGGCAATGAGCTGTTCCACACCGACAGCTCGTTCAACGACCTGCCAACCAAGTGGTCGCTGCTGCTCGCCCACGTGTTGCCGCCCGCTGGCGGCAACACCGAGTTCGTCGACCTGCGCGCCGTCTACGCCGAGCTGCCGCCCGCGACCAGAACCCGCCTCGAGGGGCTCGTCGCCGAGCACAACCTGTGGCACTCGCGCGAGAGCGGCGGTTTCAGCGCGGTGACCGACGAGATGAAACGGTTGATGCCGCCGGTCCGCCACCCCATGGTGCGCACCGCGGCCAACGCACGGCGCACCTTGTACATCGGTGCACACGCGTCGCATGTCGTGGGCTGGCCGGTCGACGAAGGGCGAGCGCTGCTCCGCGAGCTCCACACGCTCGCCGCCGAGCCGCGACACATCTACACCCACCAGTGGCGCGACGGCGATCTGGTGATCTGGGACAACCGCTGCACGCTGCACCGCGCCACCCGCTTCGACGACCTGCGCCACCCGCGCGACCTGCGTCGCACGACGATCAACGAGCACGGGCCTGAGCGCGCCTCGACCGACGGGAGAGTGCCCGCGACGTCCTGAGCTTGTCATGCGCCAACCAGGGGCAAAGTCATGGCACGAAACGCACACTGCCCTGGCATTTCGTCGCCGTCGTGGCGGTCGCTGCGGTCACGACGCTCGCCTTCGACGTCGGCGAACGGCAACCCCGAGGTGTGACCGGGCAAAGGTCCGCTTACAAGGCGGCACGCGCCGCGTCGCGCGCCGCCTTGTAAGCCGCGCGCCGCTCCTGCTCGACCTTCATCCGATCGGTGGGTGTCTTGCCGTCGGGATAGTCGGCGAGGATCTCGTCGAAGACCTCGCGCAGCTCGTCCTTGTGCTCCGGATGGGTGAAGGCGTAGAAGCGGTTGGTCCGGATCGCATCGATCACCTTGGCAGCAAGCTCGTCGGGCGCCATGCCCGCCTGATGGACCTGCGCTAGCCGTTCGACCGCGGCGCGATCGGTCTCCGTCGCCTCCCCCCTGAGCACCCAGGGACGGAGCTCGTCGCTGGCGTAGATGTAGCTGTTGACCAGGCCAGGGCAGAGCAGCGACACGCCGATGCCCTGCGGGGCGAGGCTGTAGCGCAGCGATTCGGAGAAACCGCGCACCGCGAACTTCGCGCAGTTGTAGATCCCCGGCACGGGCCCCACCAGGAAGCTCGCCATCGAGGCGGTGTTCACGATGTGGCCGCCCTGGCCGCGTTCCCTGATCCGCGGCACGAAGGTGGCGACGCCGTTGATGACCCCGTGAAGGAGGACGCCCAGCAGCCAGTCCCACTCCTCGTAGCTCGAGTCTTCGATCGTCTTGAAGAGGTTGACACCGGCGTTGTTGAACAGCAGCGACACCGGCCCGAGCGCCGCTTCGGCCTCGGCCGCCGCGGCTTCGAACCCGCGGCGCGACGCCACGTCGAGCGGGATGCCGATCACGTCAGGGTTGTCGAGCTCGGCCAAGGCCCGATCGATCGACTGCTCGCGGATGTCGGCGATCGCGACCTTGCAGCCCTCGTCGAGCAGCGCACGGGCGAGGCCGAGCCCGATGCCGTTCGCGCCTCCGGTGACGAAGGCGGTGCGGCCGGCGAGATCCTTCATCGAGACACCTCCGGTCCTGCCGTCTCGAAGCGCCGCCGCCCGTCACGGCTCACGTACCCGCCACGGGTCGCGCCGGCCTGGACATCGCGGAACAGCGTGGCGAAGCTCTGGGGTAGCTGGCGGCTGTTGGGCAGGCTCAGCCAGGTCCGCAAGAGGTGCCGCTTCCGGTCGGGCTCGTCGAAGTCCTCGAACGCGGTGCGCATGTGGAAGACCGTGTGGTTGTGCACGAACGCCACCGACCCCGGTTCAAGGGTCCGCTCGACCCAGAACGCAGGCTCGGCGGCGACCTGAGCCACGTACTCCACCGCTTCGACCTGCTGCGGTGTGAGGGGTGGTGCACCAGAGTTCTTCTCGGCCCACAGGATGTTCGAGCCCACATAGGAACAGGCGAGGGCGTCGTTCGCCCGACCGTAGACCGGCATCTCGTGCCACGGCCGCTCGCCGCGAGGTTCGTTCGCCTGCCAGCTCACTGTGAACGGCTGGTAGAGCACCTCGAGCAGGTCATGGCGACGGCGGGCGATCTCGTCGTGCACCGCCACCGAACTGGCCCAACGTGACTCACCGCCCAGCTTCGCCCGCCGCAACATGAACAACGCCGTGACGTCGGCCTGGTCGGAGTGGAACCGCAGCTCGACGTTCGAGGTGTAACCCCGACCGGCGCGCCCCTCGATGCCGGTGCCGATGTCGCGGACGTCGCCGAGCACGTCCCCCCGCCAGCTCTGCGCAACCGGCGAGCCGATGTGTTGGCTCAGACCCCACCAGATGGCGCGCAGCTCCGGGAGCGTGTAGCGGTCGACCGGGAAACCGGCGCAGACCATGATGCCCTTGCCGTCCACGAGCTGGCCTTGGATGGCCTCCACCAGCCCGGCCACGGTCGGGAGCGGGAACTCGTCCGGGGTCAGATGGGCGAGGTCGAGGCGTGGATCGGCAGCGCGGGCGTGTTCGAGCGCAGCATGGATCTCGCCCAGCTCGACCTCGGTGAAGGCGTGCCACCAGTCGGTGGAACCCTCGAGCTCGTCGGCCGTCCAGGCCGCCGGGCCCCCAACGGCCCGGACTGCCGAACGTGTTGCCATGCGGGCCCCCTCCTCCCGTCGTACGGACTATACGATGTCAGGAAGGCTGATAATTGGGGCCGCGGGCGGTGGGGGGAAAGCCCGATGGACTACGAGATGATCTCGGTCGATGATCACATCGACCTGCAGTACGTGCCGCGGGACGTCTGGACCGAGCGGCTGCCGGCATCGCTGGTCGAGCGCGGCCCGCGGGTTGTCGAGTTGGACGACGGGATGTCGGCCTGGGTGTGCGACGGCGACAACCTCGGTCCATGGGCCGGTGGCCGCCGTTCCACCGAGAAGCGCTCGTACCAGAGCGCGCTCGAACGGGCAGGTCTGGACGAGGAGGGTGTGCTGCGGCCGACCGATCCCGAGCTGCGGCTGGCCGACATGCGGCGCGACGGCATCGAGGCGACGGTCATGTATGGCCCGGCCGTGGCGCTCGAGATCGCCGACCCCGAGCTGCGCCTCGCCGTGTACCGCGCGTACAACGACTGGCTCGTCGAGCTCTGCAGCTACGACCCGAAACGGCTGATCGGGGTGGCGATGCTCCCGGCCGAGGATGCCGAGGGAGCGACGGCCGAGCTTCGCCGCGTCGCCGAGCGGGGTGCGACCAAGCAGGTCACCATGCACATCGGCAGGGTCGCGAGCCCGATCTACGAGGAGGACTGGCGGCCGTTCTGGGACACGATCGACCAGACCGGGGTCATCGCCTCGTTCCATCTCGTGCTCACGATGGCTCAGCTGGCCAGGCTCAACGAGGCGCCCCACCGCATCTTCGACACCACCAAGGAGTTCATCGGCCAGTTCCTCGACCCGCTCGTCGGCCTCCTCGGCCGCGGCGTCCTCGAACGGCGGCCCAACGCCAAGCTGGTGCTCGCCGAGAGCGGTCTCGGTTGGCCACCGTGGGTGGTGCAGGAGATGGACTACCGCTACGCCCGCCTCGTCTCGATGGCCGACTACTGGGAGCCGCGCGGTGGGATCGGGCTCACGATGAAGCCCAGCGAGGTGTTCCGCCGCCAGGTGTGGGTGACGGTCCAGGACGACCAGGTCGGGCTCGACATCCTGCACCACTTCGGCGACGACAAGGTGATGTGGGCGTGTGACTACCCGCATCCGGACAGCACCTTCCCGGAGTCGCGGGCGGTGGTCGAACGGCTGATGCGCGATGTTCCACCGATGGCTCGCCGACGCGTGCTGCGGGACAACGCGGAGGCGGTCTATGGCCTTTAGTACCAGAGACGGGGTGACGGCGGCCGTCGAGCCGCCGGAGCCGGACCTCACACCCAAGCAGATCATCGCCCGCGCTGTCGCGCTCCGCGAGAGGCTGCTCGATCAGCAGGCGGAGACCGAGGAGCGCACCTACTACTCGGAGGAGATGCACCAGGAGTTCCTGCGCGCCGGGTTCTATCGCATGTACGTGCCGCGACGCTACGGCGGCTACGGGTTCGACGTGCCCACCTACATGCGGGTGCTGCTGGAGCTTGCCCGCGGGTGCCCCAACACGGCGTGGTGCATGGGGCTCGCCGGCAACCACGCCCTGCAGATCGGATCGTGGTTCCCTGAACGGGCGCAGGCGGAGATCTTCGGCGACGGCGACTTCCGTGCCGCGTCGGTGGCGATGCCGATCGGGCCGGCGACGCGAACCGAGAGCGGCTGGGAGCTCAACGGCAAGGTCCCGTACGCCTCGGGGATCCCGTACTCGACGCACTACATGGGTCAGGCGCTGATGCCCGATACCGACCAGGACGTGCCCGAGGTCCTCCTGTTCGTGGCGCCGAAGAGCGAGTGGACGATGCTCGACGACTGGGGCAACCTGCTCGGGCTGAAGGGCAGCGGGTCGCAGAGCGTCGTGTTCGACCACTCCCGGATCCCCGCCCACTGGGCGCTGGAGAACACGTTCATGATCGACGTCGACGTGACTGACGGCACACCCGGCCTCCAGCTGCACGGCAACCCGATGTACGGCGGCCGGGCGATCGGGCCGTTCACGATCTGCCTCGCGGCGCTCATCGTCGGCGCCGCCTACTGCGCCCTCGGCGAGTACGAGGTGCTGCTGAACACCAAGCAGACCCGACGGCCGCCGCTGATCCTGCGTAAGGACGACCCCGACTTCCAGCGCTGGTTCGGAGCGGCGATGGCCAAGATCGCCACCGCCGAGGCGGCGCTGATGAACGCCGCCGACCAGCACATGGAGCTGTGCCAGCGGTTCGTCGACGAGGGGATCCCGTTCAGCTACGCCGACGACATGCGCGTCGGCTGCATCGGCCGGGAAGCGATCCTCCAGGCGTGGGAGACGATGCAGGGCGACATCTGGCGCACCGCCGGATCGAGCGCGGCCGGCCGGGGGGAACGGATCGAGCGCATGTTCCGCGACACGTCGATGTTCAACAGCCACTTCAACACCCAGCTACGTGACTGGGCGTTCCGCGCCCTCGCCCGCGAGCGCCTCGGGCTGCCGAGAGAATGAACGGGATCTCCGGCAAGGTCGCCATCGTCACCGGGGCGGCGAGCGGGATGGGGCGGGCCACGGCCGAGCGGCTGTCCGCCGAGGGCGCCAGCGTCGTCGCCGTCGACTGGAACGGCGACGGAGTCCACGCCGTCGTCAAGGAGCTTCCGGGGCCGGCGGTCGCCGTCGACGCCGACGTGTCGCGCGAGGCCGAGATCGAGCGCTACATGCAGGCCGCCCTCGACAGCTTCGGTCGGGTCGAGCTGGTCCACCTCAACGCCGGGATCTCCGGGAAGTTCAAGGGGTTCCGCGACACGACGAACGAAGAGTTCGACCGGGTGATCGACGTCAACTTGCGCAGCGTGTTCTTCGGGCTCCGGGCCGCGCTCCGGCAGATGGCCGAGCAGGGCGTGGGCGGAGCCATCGTCACGACCTCATCGCTGGCCGGCATCTACGGCGGCAGCGTCGCGATCCCCTACATCGCGGCCAAGCACGGCGTCGTCGGGCTGACCAAGGCTGCCGCGCTCGAGGGCGCGAGCTTCGGGGTGCGCGCGAACTCGATCGCCCCGAGCATCATCCTCACCGGCCTGATGCGCAACTTCCAGGACGCGGTGGGCGACAGCGAGGAGGTGATGGACGCATTCCGCTCCATGGTCCCAGTGCGGCGATTCGGCGAGCCGGCCGAGGTCGCCGGGCTGGTCACCTATCTTCTCAGCGACGACGCCTCGTACGTGTCGGGCCAGACGATCACGATCGACGGCGGCACGAGCGCCGACAACCCCGGCTCGCCCCCTCGGCCGTAGCGAGCGGTCCGCACCGACCTCGGTCGCCGCTCACGCCTCGCCGCTCACGCTTCCGGCGTCGCCGGGACCACTTGAGCCTGCTCACCCAGATAGCTGGCGATGAGCAGTTGGCGGTCGGCGCGGAGGTCCTGCACGGACCGGTGCAACACGACCTGCCCGTGAGAGAGCACGTAGCCGCGGTCGGCGACCTCCAGGGCGAGCTGGACGTGCTGCTCCACGAGGAGCACCGCGCAGCCGAACGCCTGCGCGTACTCGCGGACCCGCGGCAGCAGGCGCTCGACGATCACCGGCGCGAGGCCCAGGCTGAGCTCGTCGAGGAGCAGGAGCCGGGGTCGCCGGGCGAGGGCGCGTGCGACCGCGAGCATCTGCTGCTCGCCGCCCGACAGGAGGCCGGTCCGTCTCGCCTCGAGGTCGCGGAGGACCGGGAAGTACTCGTACGCGATGTCTGTGTCGATGCGCTCTCCCCGGTGGCCTAGGCGGAGATGCTCGGCCACGCTCAGGCCGAAGAAGAGACCGCGGCCCTCGGGCACGTGGGCGATCCCGAGGCGGGCGCGCGCGCTCGGGGAACGGCCGGCGAGGTCCTCCCCGGAGAGGAGGATGCGCCCGCTCATCGGGTGCACGAGCCCCGAGACCGCCCGCAACGTCGTCGTCTTCCCGGCGCCGTTGGCGCCCAGCAGCGCGATGATCTCGCCTGGACCGACGGTGAGGTCGAGGTCGCGCACCACCGCCGCCTGGTCGTAGCCGGCGGTCATGCCTTCGATGGTGAGCACGGGCTCGGGCTCGCTCCCGGGCACGTCCCTCGGCAGCTCGTCACTCATGCTCCGCCCGCTCCTGCCACGTCGGCCGCCGCGCTCCCGAGGTACGCGGTGACGACCGTCGGGTCGCCGCGCACCACCTCTGGCGGCCCCTCCGCGATCACCTTCCCGAACTCGAGCGCGACGACGTGGTCCGAGATACCGAGCACGAGCCCCATGTCGTGGTCGACGAGGAGCATCGCCATCCCTCCGTCGACCATCTCGCGCAGGCGGCGCCCGAGTTGCTGGCTCTCGGTCACGTCGAGCCCGGCTGCCGGCTCGTCCAGGCAGAGCAGGCGGGGCTCGGTGGCGAGCGCCCGGGCCAGGCCGACGAGCTTGCGCTGCGCCTGGGAGAGCTCCGAGGGCACCGCGTCCGCGAGCCCTTCGAGGCCGAGGGAGGCGAGCGCATCCTCCGCGGCACTCGTCCCCGAAACGACCGTGAGGTTCTCGCGCACCGTGAGGTCGTCGAACAGCTCGATGCTCTGCCACGTCCTGGCCAGGCCGCGTCGGGCGCGGGCATGCGGAGGAAATGGGGTGAGGTCACGTCCGTCGAGCTCGACGCGACCCTGACTCCGGACGAAGCCGCTGATCGCGTCGATGAACGTCGTCTTGCCGGCGCCGTTCGGCCCGATCAGGCCGACCAGGCGACCTTCCCCGACGTCGAGGTCGACCTCCGTGAGGGCGCGCACGCCACCGAAGCTCACCGAGATGCCTCTGGTGGTGAGCACGGCACCCATCAGCTGATCTCCGAAGCCGCGGTCGTCACGATGCTGGGCTCGAGGGCCCCAAGCGGCGGCTCGGCGCCGAGCGCCTTCTTCTTCGCCTTCTCCTGCCTCTTCTGGTACCCGGTCCCGGCGATTCCGTCCGGGTTGACGATCAGGGTGATGAGCAGCGCCCCGCCGGCGACGAGCAGCGTCCACGGACCGACCCTGTTCTCAGGGAGGACCCACTTGTCGAAGATGTGGGGGAACAGGCCCTCGGTCGTGATCAGCCCGGCGAAGATCGCGCCCTCGACCATCGTGACGCCGCCGAGGTAGGCCAGCGCGATCAGCACGAGGCCGGTCAGGGCGCTGAAGCGGGTCGCGCTGACCGAACCGAAGTTGTAGGCGTACAACGCCCCGGCGACGGCAGCGATGAACGAGCTGATCCCGAACGCCGCGAGCTTGACGTTGCGGACGTTGATGCCCCCGGCGGCGGCCGCGCGCTCGTTGGAGCGGACAGCGAGCATGCGCTGACCGAGGCTGCTTCGCCGCAGATTCGCCACGAGCAGGCAGAGAGCCAGCGCCACCCCGAGCACGACGAAGCCGAAGACCGGGCTGGGAAGCTTGCCGTCGAGGCCCCGGTAGGAGGCGTTCGTGCCGAGCTCGATCCCGAACAGCTCGGGCTGGGCCACGGGCGAGCCGCCCGCGCCACCGCCCCACGTGGCGTTGACGAACACGAACTGCTCGATCGCCACCGCTGCGGCGAGGGTCACCACGGCGAGACTCACGCCCCGTACCCGCAACGCGGAGACGGCCGTGAGCAGACCGAGCAGCGTGACGCCCGCCACCGCGATCAACGGGGCGAGCGGGAACTCGATCCCCCACTCGGTCGCGAGGCGCGAGATGCCGAAGCCGGCGGCGCCCGAGAGCGCGAGCTGGACCGCCGAGATCTGACCGACGAACCCCGTGATCGCGATGACCGAGAGGATCAGCGTCGCCCCGATCATGCTGTTGGTCAGCGCCTGGCGGAAGTCGAAGGGCAGGACGATGAGCGCGACACCACAGACGACCGTGGCGAGCACCGCGGGGCGTAGCAGCCGTTCGGGCCGCGGGGCCAGCGGCAGCCGCTTCTCGACCAGCTCGCCACGGCCGGGCAGGCTCGCGCCCCGCAGGAACATGGCGATCACGATGACCACGAAGACGAAGAGGTCCTTGATCCCCGGCATAGCGTGACCCTGGTCCTGCGGGAACCAGGACAGCGTGGAGAGGTAGTCGAGCTCGCTCTGGGCCACGCCGATGAGCAGCCCGGCTGCACAGGCGATCCACAGGGAGGTGAAACGGGCGAACAGCGCGGCGGCCAACGCCGGGATCACCTGCAGCGGCAGGGTCGTGGCGTTGAGCTGGGTCAGCGACGCGGCCAGTACCCCCAGGGCGCCGGCGACCAGGCTGGCGAGCAAGGTGTTGACCATCGAGAGCTGGTTCGGTGACAGCCCGGCCAGGATCGCCGACACCTCGCTCTCCGACGCCGCACGCGTGGCCAGGCCGAACCGGCTCCACCGGTAGAGCGCGGCCAACCCGACGGCAGCGGCGGCGACGATGCCGGCCAGGATGAAGCGATTGACCGGCACCGTGACCCCGAACACCTCCACCGTGTCGGTCGGCAGGATGCCCGGCGCCTGCTTGGCGGACGTGCCGAAGCCGAGGAGCATGCCGCCCTGGGCGAACAGGAGCACGCCGATCGACGCCGCCATCTTGGCGAGGGGCGACGCCGTCCGCAGCGGCCGGAAGGCCACGAGCTCCATGAGCGCGCCCATGCCGAGCGTGACCGGCAGCGTCATGATCAGCGCCGACGCCGTGGTGAACTCAGGCCCGAAGAACCCCGTCTTCAGCGACCAGAACGAGTACCCGGACACCATCGCCACCGCTCCGACCGCGAGGTTGATGATCCCCGACCCGCGGTAGGTGAGGACGACGCCGAGCGCGATGCCCGCGATCAGCGCGCCGGACCCGAGCCCGAGGAGCGCGAACAGGACGTACTGGTCCACGTGGTATCACCCCCCGAGCTGCGTCATTCGGGAGGCCGCAGCCAATCCGAGACGGCCTCGAACTCGCCCCCTCCGTTGTAGGTGTAGAACTTCGTCTGGTTGTTGCAGGCCGCGGGGGCCTCGGGGTCGTAGCCGCAGTCCACGCTCGGCGCTCCCATGATCAGCGGCCCCTCGAACGCCTGGGCCTGCTCGGCCATCGACTCCGGGGTGATGCTGTCCGCACCGGCGGCGTTCATGAACCTCGTGACCGTGAGGATCTCGGCCCAGGAGAGGGCGGCGAACGGGCTCCCGGAGTCCTCGGGCGACAAGCCGTACTGCGCCGAGGTCTCCAGGTACGCGGCCGAGTCCTCCGCGCGCTGGTCGCCGGGGAGTGACTGGGCGATCCCGTAGGTCCACTGCGGCAGGTCTCCGCCGAGCGCCTCGGCCACCGGCGGAGCGAGGCACAGGGGGTTGGAGACCACGGGCTGGGCCGCACCGATCTGCTCCAGGGCGTTCGCCAGGTTCGAGCAGCCGGCGGCGTCGGTCATGGGAACGACGACGTCGGCGTCCTGACCGCCGGCCGCCGTGAGCGGGCCGAGCAGATCGGTCGTCTCCGGGTCGTAGCCCACCGACGTGACGTCGATGCCCGCGGCCTCGAGCCCCGCAGTCGCGGCGTCGGCGGCGCTGTTGGCGCCGGCCTGGCTCGGGAACACGATGGCTGCCGTCTCCGCGCCCAATTCGTCGCGCGCGTACGTGCCCCATGGCCCGAGGACCGAGGTCTGGGTGCCGTAGAGGGCGTAGGTGTTCTCCGCGTCGTCGTCGGCCGGGTTCGCGGACACACCGATCATCACCGGCTTGCTCCCACCGATCGTCGCGTGGAACGACTCGTTGCCGGTCACGACCGCGCCGAAGACGATGATCGAGACATCGTCGTCGTTCGCGAGCTGCTGGCCGCAGTTCTGCCCTTCCTCCTCGGCCTCGACGATGAAGCACGTGTGCAACTCGATCGGATGTCCTTCGATACCCCCGAGCTCTGCGTTGACGTACTCGACCGCCGCCTCGGCCCCGGCCGTCGCCTCAGGGAGCTCGTTCGCACCGCCCTGGGCGTTCACCCAACCGATGGCGATCGGCGTCTCGCTCGAGTCGGCCTCGCCGGCTTCACCGCCGACGAAGTCCAGGTAGTCGGTCACCACGTCGGCGTCGTCGCCGGCGGTCTCGTCCGGGGCGTCGGACTCGGTGTCGGCGTCCGTCCCCGCCTCGTCGTCGTCGTCCTCGGTGCAGGACGCCACGACGAGGGTCGCGGTCACCATGACCGCCAGCGCGCGTCGTGCGCGCCTCCCCGCGATTGCTCCAACGGGCATACGTAGCTCCTTCCCCCTCTGATCAATGAGGTGTGTCCCCCCTGATCAATGAGCTGTTCGCACAGTACCGAGCGACGGCCGCGCAGGCCTCCGGAGACTCGTCCAGCAGCAGATGCCCGGCCTCGGGGAAGGTGGCCACGGTGGCCTGCGGCAGCAGCTCAGCCCAGCCACGGGCCAACCCGACGGGCAGCAATCGGTCCTCCTCACCCCAGACGATTAGCGTGGGTATGTCGACGCGACCCAGCCAGCGGGGCAGCACCAGGTCGAACGGTTGCTCCCCCATCATGGCGGTGCTCGTCCGTGCCTCTCGGGTGCGGTCGGCGGCGAAGTCCACGTCGTGGGGGTCGGTGGGCAGGTGTGGTAGCAGCGTCTCCATCCGGTGCACCAGGCGCCCCAGAAGCTCCTCGGGCGGGATCTGCCTCGGGTCGTCGACCGTCACTCCCGGCATCCGTAGCCCGCCTGGCGCGACCAGCACCAGGCGCCGCAGCCGGTGCTTCTGCTCGATGGCGAAGCGAGAGGCGACCAGTCCGCCGAGCGAGGCGCCCACGAGATTGACGTCGATGGTCAACCCGAGCTGGTCGAACAGCTCGACGTAGTGCAGCACGAGGTCGTGGACCTCGTGCAGCCCGTCGAGGTCGCCGGACTCGCCGTAGCCTGGGTGGTGGGGGATGAGCACCCGGAACTGCTCGGCCCACGGCTCCGCGAAGGGCCAGCCGTGAAAGGTGCCCGCTCCGTGGAAGTACACGATCGGCGGCGCCGCCGGGTCGCCCGCGGCCAGCACCACGGTGGACGTCCCGTTCACGTCGTGGACCAGCCGTTCGAAGCTCACCGACGTCGCGGCACGTTGCCGATTCACCCCTCCACCGTCGTTCACCCGGTCGCGCAAGTCCACGACCGTCTGCAACACGGATGATGTCCAAACCGATAATGCTGCTGGTCGTCAGCGGGACCCCGGGCGAGCGTGGAGCGGCCCGTGCAACGTACAGGTCGGGCATCACAAGCCAGGGCCACGGTTTACGGTTCTCGGCATGGCGCAACTCGGCTCGGCAGAGCGGGCGAGGCTCCCGGACCGCGCCTTCGCCTACATCGATGCCCACGGTCGCCGGCGGCTACCGATCCATGACGCCGGCCATGTTCGCAACGCACTGGCTCGCTTCAACCAGGTCGCGTTCGAGGACGACGCTGCCCGCGACCGTGCACGCAAGCGACTGCTCAACGCGGCCAAGAAGTTCAAGATCGTGCCCGTCGGGTTCATCACCAACCAGCTGCAGTCCGAGCGCGACCTCGGGCGCCGAGGCGACGAACCGATCCGTCTGCCTTCGGGCTTCGTGACGATGCTGCTCACCGACATCGAGGGATCGACGGCGCTGGTCCACCGACTGGGCGACGACTACGGCGACCTGCTCGAGCGAGTCAGGGCGCTCTTGCGCGACACGGCGCTCGGGTATGACGGACACGTCGTCGAGACGCGCGCCGACGAGTTCTTCGCCGTGTTCGAACCACCAGCGGCCGCGCTCGCCACAGCTTTGACAGTGCAGCGTGAGCTTCGCACGAGGGCGTCGGCCGGTGACGAGGATGTACGCGTCAGAGTCGGGATCCACAGCGGCTACCCGACGCTGGCGAAAGCGAACTACATCGGCATGGCCGTGCACACGGCGGCACGGATCTGCGGCGCATCGCACGGAGGGCAGATCGTGGTGTCCGGCGACTTTCGTACCGCCGTCGGCGTCCCCGTGCCGAACGGCGTGCGCTTACGGAAGCTCGGCGCATACGCGCTACGCGGCCTACCGGACGAGGTCGAACTCTACCAAGTCACCGCTAAAGGGCTCCTCACCCGCTTCCCGCCGCTCAGGACTTCGCTTTGAGCCGAAACAGGGCTGCGTAAAGGTGATCAGGGCTGGACGACGACCCAGCCGCGGCGTTGCAGCTCGGCTGCCAGCTGCTCGGCCGGCATGCGGCGCAGCACCTGCTCGGCGGCCGACACCCGGGGGTTCGGCGGCCGGGGCGCGGCGGGCTCGCCCGACGACTCGGCCTCCTGGAGCTGGGCGATGAACGCCGCCGCCTCGTCGCGCGTGAACTTGCCGGCCGCCTGACGCTGGGTGAACCCCATCGGCCCGCGGGCGTCGCGGAAGTCGGTGTGGCCCGCGTCCTGCAGCAAAGTGAGCAGTTCCTGCACCTCGCGCCGCGACGCCGGCGGCCCTGCCTGCTGTCCGAATGCCATGCCCCCAGTCTCCCCGCCCGGCCCCGTACTCCCGCGGATGGGCCCGGACGTTGCAGCTCCGCGGGGTGACCGTCCAAACTTCGACGGCCGATCTTGTCGAGGACGGATGTCGTGACAGAGGAGCAGGAAGGCAACGCCGAGATCCGGACGCCCGACCAGCGTCTGCGCGTCTTCGTGAGCTCCACCCTGGCCGAGCTCGCCGATGAGCGTGCGGCTGTGGCTCGTGCCATCTCGGCGCTCCGCCTCACGCCGGTGTTGTTTGAGCTCGGGGCTCGACCGCACCCGCCTCGCGAGCTGTACCGAGCCTATTTGACCCAGTCCGACATCTTCATCGGTCTGTACTGGCAGCGGTACGGCTGGATCGGGCCGGGCATGGACATCTCGGGTCTGGAGGACGAGTTCCGACTCTCCCAGTCGATCCCGCGGTTGCTGTACGTCAGAACGCCGGCGCCCGAGCGAGAACCTCGGCTGACAGCCATGATCGCCGAGCTCCAGTCGGACGGGACCGACTCCTACCGGTCCTTCGGTAGCCCGCGGGAGCTCGGGCGACTGGTCCGAGACGACCTTGCCCTGCTCCTGAGCGAGCGGTTCGCGAGCACCGTCAGTCGCGCCGACCGTTCGGCGTCGTCTGGGTTGAGCACTGACCGCCGAGGTCCGCGGTCCCTGCCGGTGACGTCGACGTCGTTGATCGGGCGCGAGCAGGACGTCGCCGCGGTCTTGCGACTGCTCCAGACGCCTGAGGTGCGGTTGGTCACCCTCACCGGTCCTGGCGGCATCGGCAAGACGCGGCTGGCGATCGCTGTAGGTGAACAGCTGGATGATCGCTACCCGCGCGGGACGGTCTTCGTGTCGCTTGCTTCGATCGCGCAACCCGACCTGGTGCTGCCTCGCATCGCTGCCGCGGTGGGCGCGACCATCGAGGGCGCACGACCGCCCCTGGACGTCCTGGCCGAGCAGTTCTCGGAGACGCCGACCTTGCTCGTACTGGACAACCTCGAACAGGTCGTGGGCATCGCGCCCGAGCTCGACGGGCTGCTGGCCGGCTGCCCTGGCGTCGAGATCCTCGCTACGAGCCGCACCGTGCTTCGGCTCCGGGCCGAGCGGGAGTACCCGGTCAGCCCGCTCGCGGTGCCGGCGTTGTCGGAGCGGCCGCCGATGACACAGCTGGCGTCGTTGCCCGCTGTGCAACTGTTTGTCGATCGAGCCCGGGCCGTCCGCTACGACTTCGCGTTGACCGAGGACAACGCGTTGACCGTCGTGGAGATCTGCCGGCGGCTCGACGGTCTGCCGCTCGCCATAGAGCTCGCAGCGGCCCGCACCCGACTGCTCGAACCAGGTGCGCTGCTGACGCGGCTGGGGAGTCGCCTCGACGCCTTGGGGACCGGCCCGGTCGATCTTCCCGAGCGCCAGCGCACGCTGCGCGCGACCGTCGAATGGAGCTTTGGACTGCTCACCGACGCGGAGCAGCACATGCTGGCCAGCCTCTCGGTCTTCGCCGACGGATGGACGGTCGACGCCGCCATGCACGTCGCCGATCTCACCGAGGACCAGGCGCTGGATCTGCTCGATGCTCTCGCTGGGCACAGCCTCGTGAACGTCGACGCGACCGACGCCGGGCCGAGGTTCCACATGCTCGGATCCGTGCGGGAGTTGGCCGCCGAGCGCCGTGCCGCCACCGTGGGCCTGGCTGATGTCGAGCGGCGGCACGCGGAGTACTTCGGTGCGCTCGTGGAGGACGCCGACTGGCCTCTCGAACGACAGGCCGAGTGGGCCGAACGGTTGCGAACCGAGGAGGAGAACCTACGAATCGCCATCCGTTGGTTCCTCATCCACGACCTCGCGCCGCTGCCACACATCTTCCGCATCCTCTGGTTGTTCTGGCAGATGCGCGGTCGCATGCGGGAAGGCCGCGCCTGGATCGACGAGGTGCAGGTCCGAGCCGACACCTTGGACGACCGAGCGCAGGCCGAGCTGCTGTTCACCTCGGCGATCACTGCGGTCGAGGTCGGTGACGACGGCAGTGCGCTGGCCGCAGTCGAGGGGCTCGAACAGCTCGAGGGGCGCATCGACGACCCGTATCTCGAGAGCGCCGCCCAGCTGGCAGTCTCGTGGATCCTGCCGATCGTCGACGACTTCGACGGCGCGCTCCAAGCCGCGTCGACAGCCCTCGACGGCTTCCGCCAGCAGAACGAGCCGTTCATGGCGTTTGCGGCTCTGACGGTCGGGATGGTGCAGACGGCGCTCGGCCGACCCGACGCCGCGCGCGCACACCTCATCGAGGCCAATGTGCTCGGCGGACAGTTCGACAACAGCTGGCTCGAGTCGAGTGCACGATCGCAACTCGCCGCACTTGCTGTGAGTGCTGGTCACCTCGACGAGGCTCGAACGCTACTGATGGAGTCGGTTGACGCGAGCGAGCACACCGAGCTGAGCACCCTCACCGTGACCTTCTCTCTCGTTGCCTGTGCCCGCCTCGCGCTGGCGGAAGGAGACGCATGGCGAGCAGCGATGGCGCTCGGAGCAGCGGAGGGGCTGCGGCGGCGTGCGGGCCTGCGGGCATGGCCATCGACGCGGCGCAGCGAGGCCGATCTGGTCACCCGCGTAAGGCAGATGATCGATCCCCAGGACCCCCAGGAGGCCCTCGCGGCCGGCTCCGAGCTCACTCACCGCGAAGCGGTCGCCCTCGTACGCGGCGACACCTCCCGCGACGGCCGGCCCGAACGAGGCCAACGAGCCACCAGGTAGCGAGTGCCGATCCTCTCGCCCCACGGCCTCGGGCAGGAACAAGCGGCCCTACCGGTCAAAGAGCGAGGTGTCGCCACCGGGGCTGGCCGACAGGAGGCTGTCCTGGGTGAGCGCGTGGTGCTCAGTGAGGCACGCGACCTCGGCGGCATCCGAGCGAGCGGGTCAGCGCAAGGAACCCCCTGGTCAGCCGGCGAACCACTCCGGCGCGTTGCCGGGCTTCCACTTTATGTTGCAGCCCAGACTGGGGTGCTGGCCTTCGCCCGGCTGGCGGCCGGCGAGCACGGCGTCGATCGCCGCGCCGAGGTCCTCGCCGGTGACCGGGGTGCCACTGTGCGGGCGGCTGGCATCGAGGCGGCCCCGGTAGGCGAGGCGCCGGTCGCCGTCGAACAGGAAGAAGTCGGGCGTGCACGCGGCCCGGTAGTCCAGGGCGGTCTGCTGGGTCTCGTCGACGAGGTAGGGGAAGTCCCAGCCGTGCGCCGCGGCGAACTCCTTCATCCGCGGCGGGCTGTCGTCGGGGTAGGAGGCGGCATCGTTGGAGTTCACGGCGAGGATGGTGACCCCGGCGTCGGTCCACTGCTTCGCCAGGCGGCCGAAGTCCTCGGCGACGTGCTTGACATACGGGCAGTGGTTGCAGACGAAGGCCACCAGCAGTGCGGGTGCCGCGGCCACGTCGGCAGTGCCGTGGGTGACACCGTCGGGGTCGGGCAGCGAGAGCTGGGGGACCGGCGTCCCCAACGGCAGCATGGTGGAGGACACGTTGACCATGCCTCCCAGGATGCCAGCGTCTGGCGCCCACGTCGTTCCGTGTGCTGGATCTGGCAGGAGTCGCCGGGATTCCTGGACACGGGACCAGGCAGTAGCACCTATGCCGCGAGGGCGACGTCGAGGGTGTCGACGCCGCGCAGCACCACCCGGCCGTTCCAGTGGGGCACGTCGGTGGCCAGCTCCATCTGCGGGAACCGGCGGACCACGGCGCCCAGCGCCTCGGCCCCTTCCAGCCGGGCCAGGGCGGCCCCGAGGCAGTGGTGGATGCCGCTGCCGAACGAGAGATGCGCCCCGGCACCGGGACGGGCCAGGTCGAGGCGCTCGGCGGTCGGGCCCCACTTCGCCGGGTCGCGGTTGGCCGCGCCGAGCAGCGTGACGACCAGGTCACCGGGTTGGGCCATCTCTCCCCCGACCTCCATCTCGGACAGCACGATGCGGCGCGACAGCTGCACGGGCGAGTCCCAGCGCAGCACCTCGTCGACGGCATTGGCGTCGAGCTCGGGATCGGCGGCCAGCCGCTCGAACTGGTCGCGGTGCGCCAGCAGAGCGACCGTGCCGTTCCCGATCAGGTTTACGGTGGTCTCATGCCCGGCCAGGTACAGCAGCACGACCTGGTCGATCAGCTCGGCCGTCGACAGCCGCTCGCCGTCCTCTTCGGCGGCGATCATGGCGCTGAGCAGGTCGTCCGCCGGATTCCGGCGCTTCCACTCGATCGCCTCGCGGACATGGCGGTTCATGCTGTCGCTGGCCTCGAGGATGGTGCTCAGCTCGTCGTCGGCGATCACCGGCTCGAGGATCCGGGTGGTGGTGTGCGACCAGCGGCGCAGCTGGTCACGGTCGGCCTTGGGCATCCCCAGGAGTTCGGTGATCACCTGGAACGGCAGCGGGAAGGCGAAGTGCTCCATCAGGTCGACGGGCTCGCCGTCGGCACCGGCGGCGTCGACGTCGTCGAGGTAGGTGTCGACCAGCTGCCGGACCCGGGGGCGGAGCTGTTCGACCCGGCGCATGGTGAAGGCGCTGGAGACCAGCCGCCGGATCCGCGTGTGGTCGGGAGGATCGAGGTTGAGGATGGCATGGCGACCCCGGTCCTCGCGGCCGGCCAGCAGCTCGCTCGGGATCTGGACCCGCTGGCTGACGCTGGCGTTGACGTCCATGACGCTCGTGCCGGGCTGCCGCAGCAGCGCGAAGCAGTCGTCATACCGATGGATCAGCCGGTTCCCGACGACCGTGTACGAGGTTCGGGTGGCGTCGCGGATCCGGCCGTATTGCGGGTAGGGGTCCTCGGCGAAGCCGGGCTCGAACGGGTTGTAGGTCACCTCGGCCATGGGCAAGAGGTTTTCGCACGCCGCGTGCAAAAGCAAGGGGTGATCGAGTGACCGACCCGCCGCGGCCGCCGCCGGTCGACCTCGTGCTGTTGGCGCTGGCCGTGGTGGCGGTCTCGACGTCGGCGCCGTTGATCCGGGGCGCCGAGGCGCCCACACTGGCCATCGCGTTCTGGCGGACCATCCTGGCGCTGCCCGTGACCGGCGGAGTCCTCCTGCTCCGCGGCGCCGGACGGGCCGGTCGCCCCAGACAGCCCGGGCTTGGCGACCTCGATGCCCTGGCCCGCCGCCGGTCGGTCGCGGCCGGCCTGTTCCTGGCTGCGCACTTCGCCACCTGGGTGCCGAGCCTGTCCTTCACTTCGGTCGCATCGTCGGTGGCCCTGGTCAGCAGCACGCCGATCTGGTCGGCGCTCCTGGCCCGCCACCGCGGACAGCCCGTGACCGCCCGCACCTGGCGCGGCATCGCTGTCGCGCTCGGCGGGGTGGTGCTCCTGACCGGCGTCGACCTGACCGTCACGCCGCGGGCGCTGTTCGGCGACGCCCTCGCGCTGGCAGGCGGGATCCTCGCGGCGTTCTACCTGGAGGCAGGGGCCGAGGTGCGGCGGGAAACCTCGACCGCGGTGTACACCACCGTCTGCTACTCGGTCGCGGCGGCTGCGCTACTGGCGGTCTGCCTGGTGGCCCGCCAGCCGCTGGGCGGTTACGACGGCGAGACGTGGCTGCTGCTCGGCGCCATCACGCTCGGGCCTCAGCTTCTGGGCCACACCGTGGTCAACCGCGTTCTGCGCACGACCAGCCCGACCCTGGTGTCGGTGGCCATCCTCGGCGAGATCGTCTTCGCTGCCCTGTTGGCGTGGGCGTTCTTCGACGAGGTGCCGCCGGCTGCGGCCATCCCCGCCGCCGTCCTGCTCGCCGTGGGGGTCGTGACGGTGGTGCGAGCCGGGGGCTCAGCTGCTGCTGCTACTGCCGGCCGCCGCGATCAGGATGATCACGAAGACCACGCCGACGATCATCAGGACCGTGGCGATGATGCCGCAGATGCGGCCGGCCTGAACTGAGCCCCGGTTGGTGTAGGCGCCCGGCGCCCGGTCGATCTCGGCCATGGCGTTGTTGCCCATGACCCACGCGACCGGCCCGAGCAGGCTGCACACGACCAGGCTCAGGATGCCGAGCACCAGGATCGTCGTGCCCTGCGGGTGCTCGCGGACGCCGCCGTAGGCAGGCGGACCGCCGTACGCAGGTTGACCGCCATAGGGAGGTCGGTCGCTCGGATTCTGCCAGGGGTCGCTCATCGTTCGATCCGCCTTTTCCACTCGTTGCTCGCCCCAGTGGCCCACAGGACAGCTGGACCAACGACGCTAGTCGTTGGTCTCCGGAGCTGGTCGGCACCAGCCAGCCACCACCCCGAGACGTGCCCGAGGCAGTCGCTTCGGTGGCCGTACGGACCGGTTGTGTTGCGTTCTCATGACGGCCGTGGCCGATCCTTGACCCCCTCCACCATGCCGGACAGCATGTGACCGGGTGGCCACCGTAGGCGGCGGCGACCACAAAGGCACTGCGAACTGGGGAACGCACCTTCTCGGCGGTTCCTCGATGAGCGTTGCGGGATGGGACTGCGCTCGACTGGCTCTGGGGCCAGGCGGGAGGAGGGCGCGCCAATGGGACAGAGCGACGCCAGCCGGGGCGGGCGTGGTCGGATCGCGGGCGGGCTCGTGGGCGCCGCCCTGCTGGTGCTCCTGGGGCTCGCGCCGCCGGCGGCCGCTGAGCCCACCGGTACCGGCCAGCAGCCGTCCCCGCCGACGCCGCCTGACGAGACCGTCCTCCCACCGGCCGACGCGGACGACGTGTCCATCGTGCCCACCGACCAGCGATCGGACGATCCCGCGGCCGACGACCCGGACTCCGACGGCTCCGACGGGTCCGACGGCCTCGACGGGTCGGGTGGCGTCGACCTCGGTGACATCGACCCGCTCGCGGCCACCGGCTGGGCCCTGTTGGCCGTGCTGTCGCTGACGGCGACGGCCGTCGCGGCGACGAGGCTGGCCCGCACGCTGCACATCTGGCGGTCACCGGCCTCCGTGCGGGCGTCCGGCTTCCGGCCGGCCAGCGAGCCGGCCACCAGCTTCTCGCTCCTGGTCCCGGCCGCACCGGGCCAGCTCGGCCTGGGCCGGACGCTCGACCGGCTCGCGGCGCTCGACCATCCCGCGGTGGAGGTTCTCGCGGTCGTCGGCCGCGGCGACGCCGAGAACCGCGGCGCCGCGCTCGCCGCAGCGGCCCGTCGGCCGGATCGGGTGCGCCTGGTGGTGGTCGACGTGCACGTCGGGCGGCGCCGGGCCGCGGCCCTGGACGGTGCGGTCGCCGACTGCCACGGCGAGGTCGTGGGCGTCTTCCAGCCCGGCGACGAGGTCAGCGCGCAACTGCTGCGCTACGTGGACGGCTGCTTCACCGCCGACGGTGCCGACGCCGTGCAGGGAGGCGTGATACCGGTCGTCCGGCGATGGCGTTGGTTCACCGTCCGCCACGTCGTCGATCGCTACTTCTGGTACCGGAGCCGGCTGCAGTTCCACGCCCAGCAGCGCTTCATGCCGCTCGACGAGACCACCGTGTTCGTCCGGGCGGACGTCCTGTGCGCCGCGGGCGGATGGCACCGCCAGAGCGTGGCCCCGGGCTGCGACCTCGGGGTCCGGCTCTCGGTGAACGGGGCGCAGGTGGTGGCCCGCTACGACCCCGCCCTGGTCACCCGGACCGACGCCGCCGACTCGATGCGGGCCCTGCTGCGCGACGAGGCGCGGTGGGTGCGCGGCCATCTCCAGGTCCTCCGCTCCGGTGTGTGGCGCCGGCTGCCGACGCGGCGCCAGCGGCTGCTCGCCCGTTCGATGCTGGTCCGTCCGCTGGTCGAACCGGTGATCGGCCTCGCGGCCACGGTGGCGGCGGTCGGCACGGTGGCGACCGGAGCCCCGGTGGCGCTCACGCTGCTGGCGCTGGCGCCGGTGGTGCCCGCGACGGTCGCCCTCGGCGTGGAGCTGGCGGGCCTGAGCGACCTGCACCACCTCCACAGCCAGCGGATCCTCGCACGTGACCGTGCGTACCTGCTGGCGTCCGCGGTGCCCTACCAGCTGCTCCAGGCCCTGGCTGCCCTCGGAGCCTTGGCTGCCGAGCTGGGCGTGCGCGCCCGGCGCCGGGTCAACGTCCCGGTGGCGCCTCCTGGCGCCCGGCGCCTCGATCAGGCGGGCCGGTCGCATCCTGTGAATCGCTCCGGTCCGTTCGACCCTCTGCACCCACCGGAACCGTTGGACCCGTCGAGCCGGGTAGGCACGGCGCGCCCGTCGAACGGCCGAGAGCACACGCCGCCTTCGGTCGTCGACCTGTCGGCTGACAGTCACGAGTTCCAGGACCACGGGGCGTCGCCGTGACCCCGACGGCCGTCGCTCCGTCGTCGTTCGCCAAGTCCGGGCCGGGGTGGCGTCACCGGTTGGAGTCGATCCCGCTACGTCGCCTCCGTGGTTTCGGCATCGCGGCGGTCGTCGTCGGGCTCACGGGTGTCGTCCAGGCGGTCAACATGACCGCGGCGCCCGGCCGCCACAGCGCCGAGGGCATGCTCGTGAGCCGGGCCTGGATCGTGGAGACGACCGGCTCGCTCGGTCGGGTCACCGACTGGTACGACCACCCGCCGCTCGGGTGGCTGCTGTTGAGTGGCTGGACGTCGCTGACCGGGGCGTTCGAACGGGCGCCGTCGGCGGTGGCCGCCGGACGGGAGCTCGCACTGGTGGCCCTGCTCGTGACCGCCGGGTTGGTGTGGGTGCTCGCTCGGCGCCTGCGCCTCGCCCGCTGGTCGTCCGGGCTGGCGATGGTGCTGGTCGGGCTGTCTCCGCTGGCCGTGGAGCTGCACCGCCAGGTGTCGCTCGACAACCTGGCGGTGCCCTGGATCGTGGCGGCGTTCGTCCTGGCGTGCCCGCCGCGTCGCCAGCTCGCTGCCTTCGCCGCCAGCGGTGGGTGCCTCGCCGCCGCCGTGCTCACCCACGAGGCGGCATTGCTGCTGGTACCGATGCTCGCCTGGCAGGTGGCGCGGTCGAGCCTGCCCTCGACCCGGCGCTACAGCCTCGTGCTCGCGGGCTCGGTGTTCGTCCTCGCCGTCGGGGCCTACGCCGTGGGGGCGGCGCTGTCCGGCGAGCTGGTGGCGGGCGACGGCCATGCGGGGTTGGTGGACGGCGTCCGGTCCCAGCTCGTGGCCCGGCCGTCGCTGTCGTCGGCCCCGCTCCTCGGGGTCAGCCCGTTCGACGTCGATCCCGTGGCGGTGGTGGCGATGCTGGTCGCCGGGCCGGTCGCGCTGATCGTGGTGCCGAGGCTCCGGCCGGTCGCCCTGAGCGCGGTGGTCCTGTCCCTGCTCGCCGTCGGTCCACTCGACGTCCGGCCAGCCCTGCTGGTCGAGCTGCTGCCGTTCGGCGCGGTGACCATCGCCGGCCTCGCCGACCACGGCTGGCGGCGGAGGGCGACGGCGCGACCGCCGTTCGCCGTCGCCGCCCTGGCCGTCACCGGAGTGGTCGTCGCCGCGGTCACTCTCAGCGGATGGGTCGGCGAGCATCGTCGGCTGCTGACCGACGACGAGGATCGCGGGCTGGACGGCGCCGAAGCGTGGATCGTCGCGAACGTCCCCGACGAGCGCCGCCTGATCGTGGACGACGCCCTGTGGGTCGACCTGGTCGAGCGAGGTTTCCCGGCCAACCATCTCGTGGGCTACCAGACCCTCCCGGCCGACCCCGACGTCGGCTGGCCGCCAGCGGGCCGCTGGAGCGACTACCGGCTGGTCGTCGTCAGCGAGTCGCTGCGCGCGTCGTCGGCGCCCGGTGATGCGCTCAACGCTGCCCTGCGCCACTCGGTGCCGCTGGCGGAGTTCGGGAGTGGGCGTGACCTGGTGGAGATCCGCACGGTGGTGCCTGAAGGGCCGTCCGGTGCCGCTGACGCCAACCACCACGACCGGGTCGCCGCGGCGTCGTCGGGTGCGGCGCTCGCCCGCAACCCCTCGCTCGACCTCGCGCCGAGCGCCAGGGACGCATTGGTGGCGGGCGACGTGGACCAGCGGCTGATGACCACGCTGGTGGCGCTGGCCGTGGACTTCCGGCTCGAGGTGGCGGCCTTCACCGCCGATCCCGCCGAGCTCGACAGCGGTTCGCCCCACCGCATCGTCGAGATGCGCGCCGCCAGTGGCGCCGACGCCCAAGCCATCGCCGATCTCCTGGCCCACCAGCAGGCGCCTTACCGGCCGGCCGCTGTCGACATCGAACCTGACCAGACCGTGACCGTGACCTACCGGCCGGCAGCGGTGATCTGACGGATCACCGCACCACAGAGCTGTGGAGGACTGATACATGCGAACCAATCCACCGAGTCCCATCATGATCCGGCGTTCATCGGTCGCGAGCACCGCATCCGACGGACACCGGAACGGGGCGGGTGCGGCCCGACGTCGTCGACGTCGCCGCGCCGTGCTGCTGTCGATCGCCGCGCTGCTCGCGGTCACCGTGTCGGCCGGCACGGTGCCGGCGGCGGCGCAGGCCGAGACGTCCCACATCCGGCTGGCCCACTTCTCGCCCGACACGCCCGAGATGGACGTGTACCTGGTCGGGTTCGACGGCGAGGAGCAGCGGGTCCTCGAAGGGCTCGGTTACGGCGAGGTCTCGGACTACGCGGCCCTCGACCCGGGGAGCTACTCGTTCCTGCTCAGGCCGATGGGTGCGGCAGCGGACAGCCCGCCGGCGGTCACCGCCTCGGCGGACCTGGAGGCGGGCACGGCGTACACGTTCGCCGCGATGGGCCCGAACGCCGATCTCCAGCAGGCCCTGCTGACCGACGACCTGGCACCGCCACCTGCCGGCCGGGCCAAGGTGCGGCTGATCCAGGCGTCGAGCTCCGCCGGCGAGGTCGACGTCGCGGCGCTCGACGGCCCCGTGCTGGCCGAGGACCGGCCGTTCGCGTCGGCCACCGAGTACGCCCCGGTCGATGCCGGCGCGTGGACCGTCCGGGTCAGCGCGAGCGGCGGGTCGGGCGAGTTCCTCCGCCAGCTCGACCTGGCCCCCGGCACGGTCAACACGCTGGTGGTGCTGGAAGGCAACGGCAGCGGTCCCGACCTCACCCGGGTGGTCGACGCCACCGGCATCGACATCTCCTCCGACGAGCCGCTCGGGGCCAGCGCGGCCATGCCACTGGGCGGGGTGGCGACCGGCGGAGGTGGTGCTGCGGATCTCGTCGTCGACGGCAACGGCGACGGGGCGGCCGGCACCGTGGACCTGACCGCCGCTCTGCTGGTGGTCGGCCTGGTCGGTGCCGCGGTCGCGGTGACCGTGGGCGTCTCGCGGGGCCTGCCCCGGTTCGTGACCGGAAGCGCCGAGCGGACTCGCGAGGTTCCCCGTCACCGCAGGACAAAGGTGTCCGATCGGGCGTGAGGTCCTACCGACCCCGGCACGGGAACGGTGGGGAGCCGCGGCGGCGCAGTGCGCTGGCGCGGCTCGCCGCTGCCCTCGGGATCGTGGCCGGCACGGGACTGATCAGCGCGGTTGCCGCGGAGGTCTGGCTGATCGACGACCTCGCCGGTCCTCTGGCGTCGCCGCTCGGGGCCACCGACGTGGACAGCATCCCGGTGGTCGAGCGGCCGTCCCGGCCCGAGGGTGCGCCAGCGGGCGTGGCACCGTCGCCGTCCGCGCCGGTGCAGGTCGAGATACCTGCGATCGGGGTCAGCTCAGGCCTCGAGACACTCGCCCTGGACCCTGACGGTGCGATCGGCGCTCCCACCGACTTCCACGTCGCCGGCTGGTTCGCCGACGGCCCCCAGCCGGGTCAGCCCGGGCCGGCGGTGCTCGCGGGGCACATCGACTCGCGGGACGGGCCTGCGGTGTTCTACCGGCTCGCCGAGCTGGTCATCGGCGACGAGATCGTGGTGCGGCGGGAGGACGGCTCGGAGGTCCGGTTCCGGGTGACCGGGATCCAGACCTATCCGAAGGACGAGTTCCCGACCGACGCGGTCTACGGGCCGGTGCCTGGCCCCGAGCTCCGCCTGATCACCTGCGACGGGCCCTTCGACCGGGCCAGCCACCAGTACCTCGACAACCTGGTGGTGTACGCGACGCTCGCCTGAGCCTGGCCTGGCCGCTCGACGCCGCCGGCTTCCCCGGATAGCAGCGTGCCGTCTCGGGCGCCGCTTCGGGGCCGATCTGTAGCTCGGTGCCGGGCGTTGGTCGAGGGTTAGTCGGCGTCGAGGACGTAGCGCGGGCCCGGGCCGCGCCCGGCCACCGCGTCGTCGGGATTCAGCAGCTTGCAGGCCTTCAGCGACAGGCACCCGCAGCCGATGCAACCGTCGAGGCGGTCACGCAGCCTCTGGAGGACGCCGATCTGGGCGTCGATGCGGGGCCGCCACGACGTCGAGAGGCCATGCCAGTCGTGCTGGTTGGGGGTGCGGTTGTCCGGCAGCGACGCGAGCGCCGTGCGGATCTCGTCGAGGCTCAGGCCGACCTGCTGCGCGATGCGGATGAACGACACCCGCCGCAGCATCTCGCGGGGGTAGCGGCGTTGACCGGCGGGCGAGCGGGTGGCGTGGATCAGGCCCTGTGCCTCGTAGAACCGCAACGCCGAGGCGGCAACCCCGGTCCGTTCGCTCACCGCCCCGATCGTCAGCTCTTCGTCCATCGTGTCGGACTTCCTCGGCTCGATTCCTTGACTTCAATCGAACTTTAACAGTTACGGTGGCCACATGACCACCCAACCTCTGTCCATCGCCGTGATCGTTGGCAGCACCCGCGCCGGTCGCTTCGGGCCGACGGTCGCCAACTGGTTCGTCACGCAGGCCCAGGTCCGCGACGACATGGCCCTGGACCTGGTCGACCTGGCCGATGTCGACCTCCCGCCCGCGCTACCCCGGCAGCCGAGCCCGTCGGTCCAGGACTACATCGCCCGCCTCGATCGGGCCGATGGCTTCGTGGTGGTGACGCCCGAGTACAACCACGGCTACCCGGCCTCGCTCAAGCAGGCGATCGACGTCGCCTACCACGAGTGGCAGGCCAAGCCGGTGGCCTTCGTTTCCTACGGGGGCACGGCGGGTGGGCTGCGCGCCGTCGAGCAGCTGCGCCAGGTCTTCGCCGAGCTCCACGCCACGACGGTGCGCGACACCGTCAGCTTCCACATGGCGCACACCGCCTTCGACGCCGCCGGCGAGCCCGTCGACACGAGCGGTTGCAGCACGGCCGCGAAGTCTCTCCTCGACCAGCTCGCTTGGTGGGCGGCGGCGCTGCGCACTGCCCGAGCCGTCCATCCCTACAGCAGCTGACGTCGCGGGTTGCGCGGAGGCCGCCAGCGGGTATGGCTGGCGGACTCGGCGACGTCGGCGACGGGGGGTCCCATGGGTCGGTCCAGCCAATGCCCGCTGGCTCTCGTCGTCGTGGTGAGCGCGTCCCTGGTGGCGGCCGCCTGTGCCGGGGGTGGGGGCGACGTGGGGCCCGCATCCGCCGACGCGTCGGGCGACGATGTCCAGGGCCGGTGCGACCTCGGGTTCAACACCGCGGCGTTCAACGAGACCAGGGGCGGTGACCACCGGCATCCCCAGCACGCGCACGAGATGGGGGCCCAGGTCGACTTCACGGTTCGTGCCTGGGCCGAGGTCTTCGCTGACGAGGGCCTCGGGCTGACGGTCGCCGAGGTCGCGGCCGAGGTCGAGGCCGACGACATCTATCGCCGTCACGTGCTCGGAGGTGTCCTGACCGACACCCTGGCCGCGCAACCCTGGGTGCCGATGACCGACGCCTCCGACTGCGACGCGATCGCCGCTCAGCTGCAGGAGGCTCGCGAGGCTGCTGCCCGCCATCCGACGGTGGCCGACGCCGTGGCCGCTGGCTACGTCCAGGGCGACACCTACTTCGCGGGGCTCGGCGTGCACTACCAGGACTACGGATATCAGGATCGGTTCGATCCCGCTCACCCCGTCCAGTTCCTGTACGACGGCACCGACGACGACTCTGCACTGGCGGGGCTGTCCTATGTGGTGCGGCGGCCGGGCGACGAACCGCCCGAGGGGTTCGTCGGCGACAACGACCACTGGCATCGTCATCGCAGCTTCTGCCTCGATGCCGACGGAGTGAACATGAGCTCCGACGTCCTCAGCGAGAGCGAGTGCACGGTTCTCGGAGGGGTCCACGTTCCGAACGCGGAGCTCTGGATGCTTCACATGTGGGCGGTGCCGGGCTGTGAGAACGACTGGGGGCTGTTCTCCTACGCCAACCCCGCGCTGCCGTACCTGCCGGATGACGCGTCCTTTGCGACGGGATGTAACTCAGGTCGAACCGTTGCGGATCCGCTCGACCTGGATGACAGCGGCACCGGCCCGAGGATCGACTAGACACTCGGCGACCCGTGCCAATAGAGGCGTCATTAGGAACGTTCCTTCGACGCATAGCGGTAGCGTTTCACTCACCGTGAGCCTGTCCATCGACATTTATGTTTAGTTTACAATAGATGCATCATAATATTGAATATTTTTTCGATATCAGGCAATTTTGACGGTCTTATTGCGGATTGATCGCTTTCGGCCTGATAACTTCGCTGCCTTCGGCATCCGGCAAGGGGGATGCTGGGGAGGGTCAGGCTCATGGATCGGCGCTTAGTCGCGCGCGTCTCCAGGGTGGGGATCTGCGCGGTATTGTTTGCATCTGCTTGCAGTAGTGATACGGACATATTCGATGACCTAGCGGCCCAACAGGCCGCAGAATCGGCAACCTTCCCGGGCGCTGATTGGGCGGTAGGCGATCCGGCAGAGCTCGGATTCGACCCCGCCCTGCTCGAGGAGATCGCCGCTGAAGCGGACCCAGAAACGAGCTGCCTGCTGGTCACGAGACACGGCGAGATCGTCGGCGAGTGGTATTGGAACGGGTTCACCGAGGACCAGCAAGACGTGGTGATGTCGGTGACCCAGACCTACACGTCGACGCTCATCGGCATCGCCCAGGACGAAGGGCTTCTGGACGTCGACGACCCGGTGGCTGAATACGTGCCTGAATGGGCCGGGACTCCATCCGAAGACGTGACCATTCGCGACATCCTCGGTCACGTGACGGGTCGGGAGTCGACGAACTCCATCGGGAACACCGAGCTCTATGACGGCTTGCTCAATGCCCCCGACCCTGGCGAGTTCGCCGTTGGTCTGGCGCAGGAGCATGATCCAGGCACCGTATGGAGCCAGAATCTGCCGGCTCTCGAAGTGCTCGAGCCCATACTCAAGAGCGTGACGGGCATGGAGCCTGCGGCCTATGCCCAGGAGAAGCTGTTCGCTCCGATCGGCGCAACTCACACCCAGATGGGCGAGACCGGGGGCGGCGAGACATGGATGCACACGTTCCTGCAGACGACATGTCGTGATGCTGCCCGTTTCGGGTACCTGTTCCTGAGGAATGGCGACTGGAACGGCAGTGAGGTCGTCTCGCAGGAGTGGGTCGAGGAGGCCACGCATCCGTCGCAAGAACTGAACCCCGGTTTCGGGTACATGTGGTGGCTCAACGAGCCTGGCTCACTGGTCTCGATCGAGAACATCCTGACGCCGGACTACGACGAGCCGAGCAACCTGCAACTGAACCCCGAGGCGCCGCTCGACATGTACTGGGCAGTAGGATTTGGCGGCCGGCTCATCCAGATCCATCCGGAAACCGACACGGTCGTTGTGCGACTCGGTGGCGGCGACGAGGCGTCCAACATGCAACAGGTCACGCGTCTGGTCACCGAAGCCTTGATCGAGTGACCGGCCTGCCCTCGTTCTGTGTACTGGATCTGGCAGAAATCGCCGGGAGTCCTGTACACGGAACGGGGGTGCCCGCCCGTACGATTCCTCCTACGTAACGTGCATGCACCGGGGGTGAGATCGTGCTTGCCGGGCAGGGACATGGCGACAGCCGCGATCGCGTCGCTCCCCATGGCGTCAGCCCGGGGGCGGCCGAGCCGATCGCGATCGTCGGCGTTGGGTGCCGTTTTCCGGGTGGGATCGTGTCGCCGGAGGACTTGTGGGATCTGGTGGCCGGTGGGCGCGATGTGGTGTCGGGTTTCCCGGAGGATCGTGGTTGGGAGGGGCTGCTCGGCGCTGATGGCGGTGACCTGACCGGCGATGGTGCCGGCGATGGTGCCGGCGACGACGGTGGTGGGGGTGGGGGTTCGTTTCCGCGTCGTGGTGGGTTCTTGGATGATGTGGCGGGGTTTGATGCGGGGTTGTTTGGGGTGTCGCCGCGTGAGGCGTTGGCGATGGATCCTCAGCAGCGGTTGTTGTTG
>JBOGHK010000049.1:0-65585 GCA_050744325.1 Acidimicrobiales bacterium | reverse complement strand
GTCCCGCCGAAGCCGCTGGCGGTCAGGTGCACGCACTGCGGATGCGACGAGCTGCGCCCCGGTTTCCTTGAGGACCAGGGTCAGTCCTCCGGTGGCTACGCCCGGTGGATCGAAGGACCCCTCGAGCTGGGGATCTTCGGTGGTGCCAGGCGGCTCGGGAAGCGTCGCCACGAAATCGAGGCCTATCGCTGCTCCAGCTGCTCGCATCTGGAGCTCTTCGCCATCGATCCCGGTCCGTGAGCTAACTACCGAGGGCATACTCCGGCGACAGAAAGGCGAGGGTGGGCGTGCGGGACAATTCCACTCGCCCCGCCACGCGACCTCTCCCGCACGCGGCATCGGCCCTGCGAGAGCGGCTGTGTTCGTGGGGGTCCGTGTCGGGTTCACGGCAGAGCGGCTCGGGAGGGGGAACCTACTCGGTGGTGAGGGGCACGTCCGAGATCGCCGCGAGGACATCGCCGAGGTAGACCTGGATACCGAGGGTGCCGTGGAAGCCTCGCGGGATGCAGCAAGACCGACGTTCCCATCTGGCACCGCTGCGCTCCGGCATCGGCCCACGACACCAGCCCCGAGACGCCGGCTTCGATGCACTGTCATCGCCCCGCTCAGCCGGTCAGGAGTGCCGACGGCGTCGTCTTGGCGCTAGGCCCGGCCGGTGTGCCGGCTTGAGCTGCAGGTCCGCCGCGTCTGGAGTGCCGACTGACCCGGCGGGTCAGGCGCCGACGGCCACGTCGAGGCCGCCGAGCAGGGTCCGGACACGGTCGCGGATGTGGTCTCGGATCGGTCGGACGTCGTCGAGGGTCTTGCCCGCGGGGTCGTCGAGCTCCCAGTCCTGGTAGCGCTTCCCGGGGAAGACCGGGCAGGCGTCCCCGCACCCCATCGTCACCACGACATCGGCGGCACGGACGATCTCGTCGGTCCAGGGCTTGGGGAACTCCCCGCTGATGTCGATGCCCACCTCGGCCATCGCCTGCACTGCGGTGGGGTTGATCTCGCTGCCGGGCTCGGAGCCACCCGACCAGGCCACGGCCCGACCGCCAGCGAGGTGGTTGAACCACCCCAGGGCCATCTGGGAACGGCCGGCGTTGTGCACGCACAGGAACAGCACGATCGGCACCCCGTTGTCGGCCTTGCCCTCAACCTTCGCCAGGGCCTTCAGCCGTTGGCGGGCGAACCGCTCGGCCAGCAGCGGCAGGAAATGGGCGACGGTGGCCCGGCCGGCGAACTGGTCGTAGCTGGTCTGCAGGAACAGCTCGATCGTCTCCACGCCGAAGATGCCGGCGAAGTCGTCCTTGAGGTTGCTGGCAGCGGACTTGAGTGCGAGCTGCTGGTCGGGTGGGCGCGAGTCCAGGTCAGGCATCGAGGGCCTCCTCGAGGGACACATCCCGCTCCGCGTTCGACGCCGGAGCAGGTGCGGGTTCGGGTTGGGGTCGGGGAAACAGGACCCGCCCACAGGCCACGGCCAGGACCGCCCCGGCGAGCTGGGCGGCGATGAAGCCAGGAACCGAGGCCGGGGCGATCCCAGCGAACGAGTCCGACAGGGTGCGGGCCATGGTGACGGCGGGGTTGGCGAAGCTGGTCGACGACGTGAACCAGTAGGCGGCCCCGATCCAGCCCGCCACGGCTAGTGGCACCGCCGTCGCCCGACCGGCGTGGACGACGCCGGAGATCACGACCAGCAGCCCGAACGTGGCCACCATCTCCGCGAAGGCGTGCGCCAGACTGGCCCGGTCCGTGCTCGACCACTCTACGGCCGGCAGCTCGAACATCAGGTTCGCTGCCATCGTGCCCAGACACGCCCCGGCCACCTGCGCCGCCACATAGGCCATAGTGGTGCGAGAGTCGATCTTCCCCGCCAGCCGCTCCGCCACGGTGACGGCGGGGTTCAGATGCGCACCAGACACTGGCCCGAACGTGGAGATCAACGCCACCAGCGCCAGCGCGGTGGCCGTCGAGCTCTCCAAGAGCTGCAACCCCACATCCCCAGGCGAGAGCCGCTCCGCCGCCACCCCTGACCCCACCACGGTCGCGACCAGCAGCCCGGCCCCGAGTCCCTCGGCCAGGCATCGGGCCGGTAGCGAGAGCCCAAGGTTCATGAGCAGGGCCGCCGTCGACGGTCCATCGGCTCGGCCGCCAGCTCGCCCAACACACCGGCCAGATGCTCCACCAGGTCGCGGTTGAGGATGTAGTAGGTGAACGCCCCCACCTTCTCTGTGTCCACCACCCTGGCCTGGCGCAACACCCGCAAGTGATGGCTCAACAGCGGTTGCGCCACATCGAGATCGTCAGCCAGATGACACGTGCAGAGATCCTCGACTGCCAGACGGCGCACGATCTCCCACCGCAACGGCTCACCCAACAACTTGAGCAACGCCCCTGCATCCGATCGAGCATCAACCGCCACTGAATCAATGGTCGTTGATGCGGGCTTGCGCGGCAAGCCAACCTTCTGTGAACACGACATGTCACACCAGTGAGCGAGATGGTCGGTGTGCGGCTCCGCACATCGAGAGCAGTTGCAGTGTGAACTGGGCAAATTCTCGGGCGTGCCTCAGGTGGGCCGGGGTGCGTACATGGCAGCGGAGCCAACGATCCCACCGGCTGTGACCAGGAAATGTCCGGCAGCGCTTGACCTTTAAGTCGACTTGAAGGCTTACCCTCACGGCGGTGACGACGACCTGTCGGACTGCGCACACCCCCCGACGGTCCCTGCGACGACCTGACCGAGGTGGCAACCACCGGCTGAAGGACGTCATCGACGGACTGAACACGATGCCGGCCGGCCCGGAGGCCGACCGGAGACGAGGGAGCGCCAGCCATGACGAGTTTCGACCTGGTGATCGTCGGAGGTGGCACGGCCGCGGTGGCCGCGGCCAGCCAGGCCGACGAGATGGGTGCCACCGTGGCGCTGATCAACAGTGGCTTGCCGTTGGGGGGCACGTGCGTCAACGTTGGTTGCGTCCCGTCCAAGGCGCTGGTGCACACGGCCGAGGTGCTCCACCAGGCGAGGAACCATGGCATCCCGGGCCTCACTTTGGAGGTGAAGGAGCTTGACTTCGCCCGGATCGTGGAGGGTGAACAGGACCTGGTGAAGGCTCTGCGGCACCAGAAGTACGAGACCGTCCTGCCCGAGCTGGTCAACGTCACCGTCATCGACGGCCGGGCCCGGTTCCTCGGCCCCCGCGAGGTGGCCGTCAACGACCAGGTGCTCACCGCCGGCAAGGTCATCATCGCCACCGGGTCGACGGCGGTGGTTCCCCCGATCCCCGGTCTCCGGGACGTCGACTACCTCACCCATGTCGAAGCCCTGGCGCTCAACGAGGTACCGGAGCGGCTCGCGATCGTCGGTGGCGGGCCGCTGGGCGTGGAGTTCGCTCAGATACTCGCCCGATTCGGCACCCAGGTGACCCTGCTCCAACGTGCCAGCTCGATCGTCCCCGCCGCGGAGCGGGAGCTGACCCAGCGGCTGGCCGAGGTTCTCACGGGCGAGGGGATCACGGTCGCCACCGGCGTCGAGGTCGAGCGAGTGGATCGGGCAGGTGATCGCAAGCTCGTGACGTACCGCACCGGCGCTGGGCGTGTGGAGGTCGACGTCGACGCCATCCTGCTCGCAGTCGGCAAGACCCCCAACACCCGCGGCCTCGGGATTGCCGAGGCCGGGGTTGCGGTGGACGACCGTCAGGCGGTCGTCGTGGACGTGCACTTCGAGACGTCGCAGCCGGGCATCTTCGCCATCGGCGATGTCAACGACCAGCCGGTGCGAGAGAACCCGACCGCCGGCCGGGAGGGCACCCTCGCGGCGCAGAACGCGCTGGCCGGCACCACCCACAGCATCGACTACGACCACGTGCCCACCACCGTGTTCACCGACCCCCAGCTCGCCTCGGTCGGTGTCACCGAGGCCGAGCAGCTCCGCCGCACCGGCGTCTCCGACTGCCGCACCCTCAGCTTCGAGAACGTCCCCAAGGCGGTCATCACGCGGCGCACCGAAGGGCTCGTCAACATGGTCACCGATCCCGCTACCAACCGGATCCTCGGCGTGCACGTCCTCGCCCCCAACGCCAGCGAGATCATCGCCGAGGCCATGATCCTGGTCCGCGACGGTCACACCGTCGACGACGTGACCGCCACCGCCCCGATGTACCCGACGCTCTCCGAGGCCATCAAGATCGTCGCCCTGTCCTTCACGCGGGACGTCACCAAGCTGTGCTGCAGTTTCTAAACCCCGCCGCCGCCTTCGGCCCCGACCACGGACGCCAAGCGATGCAGCAGCAACCGCAGGCCACCTTCACGCTCCGCGACATCCGGACTACCCTCCCCTGAGGGTGCGAGGAACACGTACTGCTCGGTGTAGGTCAGGCGGGTCCCGGAGGGCTCAGCGGCCAGCTCGACAGTCACGAGTGATACCGAGCGACGGCGGCCGTCGAGAATGAGCTCGTACGTCGCAACCGCGATGGAGTGCTCGTCCCGCGGCGATCGCAGCGGCAACGCTCAACCCTGCGAGGAGAAGGAACGTGATCTCGTAGCCGGCGGTCTGCGCCACGAGAACGCTGGCGCCGAACGGGCCGAGTGCTCGTACTGCCGTCACCGGTAGAGCGCTCGCTCCGTTGAGTGCTCCGATCCGCTCGGTGCCGTACAGATCGACGAACATGGTGGCGCGCAGCAGGATCGTGGCGCCCTGGCCGATGCCGAGTAGGCAGACGGCCGGCCAGGCCAGCCAGTTGCCAGCGCTCACCAGCAGGAGAAGCACACCTGCGGCCGGCACGACGAGCAGCGCGGGCACAAGCAGTTCGTTGCCGATGCGCCCGACGACGCGACCGAGGGCGATCCTGCCGGGGACCTGCATCGCACCGAGGGTTCCGCCGGCGATCGCCGCCCTGGAGAGCGTCCATCCCGAGTCGTGGAGGTACGCGATCAGCAGAACCGCAGCGGAGAAGGAGGTCATCGTCACTGCCGCGAACGCTCCGGTGAGCAGCCAGAACCTCTTCTCCCTCAACTCGGGGGGCCGTGGCGAGCGCACGCTTCGGTGGGGGGTCTTGGTCGGTTCTTCGCCTGGTGCGAGCGCCATCCAGTGGATGGGGATCGTCACTGCCCCGAGGATCACAGCGAGCACGAGCAGTGCGGTACGCCACCCGTACTGCGACGTCAGCCAGCTGGTCAGGGGCTGGAACACGAAGCTCGCGAGTCCAGCGGCGAGCGTGACGGTCAGCAGGGCCCGCGTGTGGTCCGGAGCGCAGCGCTTGATGATCACCGGGAAGGCCGCGTCGTACAGCACGGCGGCCTTGGCCACGCCGATGACGGCCCACACCAGGTACAGAACCACCGGATGCCCGACCTGCGACCACGCCAGGACCATCACGGTCGCCAGCGTCGAACCGCCAGCCATCAGCAAGCGTGGCCGGTTGCGATCGAGGCGGCGGCCCACAGCGGGGGCGAGCAGCCCGGAGACCAGGATCGCCAACGCGAAGGCCCCGAGGATCGTCGATCGCTCCCACCCGACATCGTCCTGCATCGGCACCAGCACGACCGGCAGCGCGTAGAACAGCACGCCCCAACCCACTGTCTGGGTGACCGCGAGCCCCCACACCAAGGAACGGTTCGCCCGGGCCGCTGGCCTCGCCGTCGTGATGCTGGTCATCAGCTGGGTAGACCGAGCACCGTGGCGGCTCCACGAACGTGCGCGGCCAGTGGCCCGACGACGTGGCGTGCGTCACGGTGTACGCCACGGAGCGTGTTCGAGGCGAACGACCTCTGGAACTCGAGTCCGACGTAGACGAGGCCCGGATGCGTGGTCGAGACGCCTCCCACGTGGAGCGGCATGCCGTCGGGGTCGAGGGCGCCGAGCGAGCGCAGGTAGCCGAGGCTGGGACGGTAACCCGTCGCACACAACACGACATCGACGGGCTCGCGATCGCCATCCGCCCAGATGACATCCTTCCCGTCGAGCTCGGTGAACACCGGTCGCCGATCCATCAGGCCCGACTCCACCGCATCGCGGTACACCCCGGTGTCGAGGACCGGGATGCCCCGGATGATCCTGCCCAGCCACTCGGGCGGCAGGTCGTCGAAACCGCTGCTCGCCAGGGCGTAGTGCAGGTCGCGACCACCTGGCCGTTGATCGACGAACAGCAGGGGTTCGAGAGTGGCGATGGTTGTCACCGAGACCTGGGCGAGCTCGTATCCAACCTGGACAGCCGAGTTCCCTCCACCCACGATGACGACCCGCTTGCCCGCGTACGGTGCGGGGTTGCCATAGTCGGCGACATGCAGCAGCTCGCCGGTGAAGCGCGCCAGTCCCGGCAGCTCGGGCATGTAGGGATTCGAGAACGAGCCGGACGCGGCGACGAGCCCGGCGGCGTGGAGCCTGTCGCCCGCCGAGGTGTGCACGACGAAACCCGAGCCTGCCGCCTCGACGGCCTCGACGTGAGTCTTGGTGCGGATCTCGACGCCGAGACTCTGGGCATAGCGCTCGAGGTGGCGCGCGACCTCGTCGCGAGTCGGGTAGTGGTCGGCTTCACCCAGGAACGCCATGTCCGGGAACGAGTTGAACCGGACCGGCGAGAACAGCTTGAGGCTGTCGTAGTACCGGGGCCAGGACCCGACGGGCCGTTCGCCGGTCTCCAAGACGAGCGGGCGGAGGCCGGCATGAGAGGCAGCACGGGCGGCAGCAAGGCCTGACTGGCCACCGCCGATGATGATCACGGAGTCGGAGTGGGTTCCCATTGTGTCCCTTCTTCGATGGTCGGAGCTATCGGTCGGGATCCCGCCGGGGCGCGGCTCGGCCAGTCGATGCCACCCAGCAGCCCGCTCGGCCCGCGCCGAGGGGACGTCGTGTCGGTCAGGGGCCGTCGTGGCGGCGTGCTAGCCGTCGGTGTCGGTCATCGGGCTGCAGGAACTGGCGTTGTCGAAGTCGTCACGGGCGCGTTCGAGCGCGTCGGCGATGCCGCGGAGTGCTTCGGCAAGGACGTCGAACTGGATCTCGTAGAGGACGTTGCGGCCTGTCTTGGTGGCCCGCAGGACACCGGCGGCTCGCAGGAGAGCAAGGTGCCGGGACACGACGGACAGGTCGACGTCGAGGCAGTCGGCCAGCTCGGACACCGAACAGGCACGGCACCGTTCGGCAAGCAGATCGAGCAGGCGAACCCGCGTGGGGTCACCGAGGGCACGGAAGAGATGGTGGGACAGGACCGCAGCGAGGTCGCCTGGGACGGCAGTATCGTTGCTCATTTGCACAAGTGTGCAACTGTTGTCTGGCTGGTGTCAAGCGGTGTCCGCTCCGACCCGAGGGTTGATCGCGTCACAGGACGGTGCGGTTGCAGGGCGCGCCCATCGGCACCCAACCCGAGGACGGCTCGGTGCCTTGCCCGACATGAACGCCGACAGTGCTCACGTCGGAACCGCTTGGATCTCCGGCGACCGCGAGGAGGAGAGCGCCCCGGCTCTGGTGGCCGTCGCGCCGCCGGGCTCTGGAGCGTCGACGAGGCGGTTTCGTTTCGAACACGGTCGAAAGGGGGTTGCCGACGGCCCGACGCCGTGCCGACATCGCCGATGTGGACGACGTCGTTGCCTACACGGAGGGCGATCGGGCGTACCGCGTTGTCGGGCTGAGCACGAAGGCCCGAGCGATCAGCGGGGCATCGCACGAGGTGGACACCATGATCGGCGACCGCATCGACGCCGCGGCGACGGCGATGGAGACCTGGCGAGGTCCCCATGTGGCCCACTTCGCCGAGGATCTCAACGTGGTGCTCGGGAAGATGGCGTCGCTGAAGCTCGCCCTGTCGCGTGCCAGCAGCGTCCTCGGCTCCTTCCCCGACCCCGCGCCGGTCTCGATCAGCCACTACGACGCCGTGCACGCTGCGGCGCAGGTGGAGGCCCCGTCCGAGCCGGGCAGCGCGGCAGCGACCCCCGAGCAGTTGCGGGCATACGTCACGGTCGCCTCCGGCCAGGACGAGCGCTTCGCCACCCTGGCCGGCGTCGTCGACCTCGACGGGGTGACCGCCGAGGTCAGCTACCCGCGGCCGCTCAACGCGGCCGAACGGGGCGCGCAGTACGAGGCCGGGATACACCCTGACATCATCGATCAGAGCACGGTCACCCAGACGGACCCCGTCGACGACGTCGCCGCCCTGGTTCCCCTGGACAGCCCCAGCGACGACGTCCCGGGGCTCGCCTCCCGGTCACAGAGTCTCAACGAGTTCACCGCGGCGGTGGCCGACGGCTTCGAGGAGGCGGACCAGCTTGTGCTCGACCTCCTGGCCGAGCACCCCGAGCTCGCCGGGCTGCTCTTGCCGGGGCTGCTCGACGACAGCATCGACGGTGCGGCGCTCGAGGCCATCCTCGGGCAGATGGCGCTCGTCGAGCAGGACCCGGCGCTGTGGCAGCAACTCACGCCACTGGTGCAACAGGTCCTCATCAGTGTCTATCCGTCACGTGTGGGCAGCCTCGACGGGCTGCCGACCTTGGCACGCGACCAGGCCAACCGCATCGCGCTGGAGAGGACTCGTACCAATCTGGAGGACCGCCTGGCCGACCTTCGGGCCGCTGGAGGCCCAGCCGACCAGGTGGAGGACCTCGAAGGACAGCTGGCCGGCATCGCGACGATCGAGGCTCGGCTCGCGGGGTCTCCCGGGCGGCCACCGGCCTACCTGCTCGGCTTCGACGTCGAGGGTCAGCACCCGGGAGGGGCGATCATCGCCATCGGCAACCCTGACTACGCCCAGAACGTGGCCACCTACGTGCCGGGAACCGGTGCCTGGCTCGGCAACGTCGGCGGCGACATCGAGCGTGCCGATCGCATGGCTGTGGACGCCGCTCGGATCGACGGCAACGACAACACGTCGGTCATCATGTGGCTGGGGTACGACAGCCCACCGGACGTCCGGTCAGCGATGAGCGGTGATTGGGCTGAGGAGGGTGCCGAGAGCCTGCGCAGCTTCCAGGACGGCTTGGCGATGAGCAATGTGCAGGGCGACGCGAACTACACGTTGGTCGGCCACAGCTACGGGTCGACGGTGATCGGACATGCGGCGGAGGACGGCATCAACGCGGACAACCTGGTTTTCGTGGGCAGCCCGGGCGTCGGAGTCGACGAGGTGTCGCAGTTGCAGGTCGACCCCAACCGGGTCTTCGCCGTGACCGCCGACAACGATGCGATCGGCAGCACCCCGGATGGGCTCCACGGCCCCGACCCGACCAGCCGTCAGTTCGGGGCCAGAGTGGTCACGAGCGACCCCGGTACGGAGTACGGCCTCCATGATCCGCTCGGCAACCCCGCACACTCCGACTACTGGGATAACGGCAACGTGGCCAGGGACAACATGGCGGCGATCGTCACCGGCAAGGACGACCTGATCGAGTTCGAACCGACCTTCAGGTTCATGTGAGCGGGGACTGGCGCTCGCCGGGCGGTTGCCGATGTGGTACCCGGGGAAGACCGGGTTCACCTGCTCGATGAGTCGTCGCCGTTGAGTCGTCGCCGTTGAGTCGTCGCCCGTGAGCGTTGACGGCACCCCAGGCCCTCGGCAACCTCGACGCGCGATCCGTCTCCACCGCTGGTGATGGGACCAGTCGGTGATTCCGCGGGCATAGCATTCGTAGCGTGACGGACGACCGCCTCAAGGCGAGCTGGGAGTCGGCGGCAGAAGAGCTGGTCCGTCATGTGCGGCTCCTCTTGGACCATGGCGATGCGATCGAGAAGGCACTGCGGAAGTCTTTGGGCAAAGAGGAGGCGCGGTCGCGTCTTCGCCAGTTGGAGACGCTCGTTGAGTCACTGGAGATAGAGCTTTGGCAGGCCGGCTCCTCGCCCGACAGGTCGATAGTTGCATCCATCACGACCGGACTGCGTAGGACGCTCAGCGTCGTCGGACTCACTGTCATCGGGTTGATCGCGACTGATATCTATCGCGAGATCGTCGTGGCCGAAGCGCAGGCCACCAGGGTCTTCGAGTGCGTGATAGACGACCGGGCGGATGAGGAGCCAGCTTCGTCGACCCCCGGGGCGGTAGACACGGAAACGGACAACACTGCCAACGACGTCGACAGTGATGTCACCGATGCGGATGACACGGAGGGGTCGGAGCAGCCACTCCCGGCTGTGCCGGACTTCACGATCGTCTTGCGTGGTTACGAGCGGACGCAGGTCGACACCTACATCGACACACTTCGTCGTGCTCTGGCACGCGGTGACGCTCTGTCCGGCGTCTCGGCCATGCCGGACTTCACGATCGTCTTGCGTGGTTACGAGCGGACGCAGGTCGATGCCTACCTACAAAGACTGATCCTCCGGTCAACCGCCTCAGAGGCGATGGGCACTTAGCCGAGGGCCGCTCGTTTGGAGTCTTGGGTTCGGCGCGGCTGAGAGGATGGACCATGTCGTGGGAGGCGATCGCTCCAATCGATACGCTCGACCTGCTCGTGGACCTCGCCGACAACGTGGGCATCGTCGGACTCATCGGGCTAGAGCGCGAGATCGCGGAGACCCTCAAGCGGGACGTCGACGTCGTCCCCGCCGCCAACCTCAAGACCACCCTGGCATCGCAAGTGCTCGCCGAAGCGATCCCCCTGTGAGAATCGACCGCAAGCGACTCGACGACGTCCTGGCCGCTGCTTCGGCCATCACATCGCACCTGCAGCGCGGAACCCTTGCCGATGGGTTGGTCTTCGACACCGACCACACCATCGTCGGAGCCACCGTCGAGCACGACCTGCCCCCGCTCGTGGACGCGGCTCGGCGTCTGCACCAGATGGTCGAGCCCAAGAAGTAGGTCCCTGCGTCTCAAGCTGAGGCCTCCTCCACCGGCGGCGGCAAACGCCGCTCGGCTATCCGGTCGAGACGGTGGTCAACGGCCTCCAGCCCACGAAGTGGCGCCAGCTCGGACCTGGGGATCGATCGTGTCCCTACTGTGTAAGTCGGTCCTCCGACGCCAGGGACTTGGGTTGCTGTGGGCACCGGCGAACTCCGCGCAGGAGGGTGAGACCTTTCCGGGGGTGGTGACGATGACGAGGGTGAGCTCATGGGTGGGAAGGACAGGTTCCAGGGGCGCTTCGAGGAGGTGTTGGCTGCTGCGCGTCGAGGGGAGGGTTGGGCGCGAGAGCGGATCTTCGTCGCGCTCGCGCCGGTGGTAGCGGGGTATCTGCGCGGTCGGGGGAGCGTCGAGCCGGACGACCTCACAAGCGAGGTGTTCGTGGGGGTGCTGCGCAACCTGGAGGACTTCGAGGGCGATGAAGAGAGGTTCCGGTCGTGGGTGTTCACGATCGCGTACCGGCGTCTGTTGGATGAGCGGCGGCGGCTGTGGCGGCGTCCGGTCTTCGAGCCACTCGAGGACGCCCCGGAGTTGCCGGCGCCCGATGATGTCGAGGGCGCGGTCGGCGGGTCGCTGGCTTCCGAGCAGGTCCGGGCGTTGTGTCAGCGTCTCGTGCCGGACCAGCGTGATGTGTTGCTGTTGCGGCTCCTGGGTCGGTTGACGGTGGACGAGATCGCTGTCGCGTTGGGCAAGTCGTCGGGGGCGGTCAAGTCGTTGCAGCGCCGGGGGTTCGTCGCCATCGGGCGCATCATCGAGCGCGAAGGCGTACCGCTGTGAGCAGGCCAGACGATCGCGAGCACGAGATGACGGTGGCATGGCTGGACGGCGACACGATCGAGGCGATCGTGGCTGGCGAGGAGGTCGATCCCCGTTTCAGCCACATCGCGGCGTTCGCGCGCCGTGTCCGTGATCTCGGGGACGAGCGGCCGCCTGCCCCGAGCGCAGCGTTGTTGGCGATGTTCGCGGAGTCGCCAGGTCAGGTCGTCACGACGAGAGCAGAGGTCCATCGGCCAGGGCCTGGTCGGGCTGTCGCCCGGATCGCAGCGCTGGGGCTGGCGGCGAAGATCGCGCTCGTGGCGTCGGCTACCGCTGCCGGGGCGGTCAGTGCCGGGGCTGCCGGCTTGTTCGGGGGCCAGGCGAGCGGCACGGTGCGTGGTGCGATCGAGAAGGTCACACCGATCGAGTTCGACGACCCGTCCGACCGTGACGGCACCGGCAAACCGGCTGGTGTCGACGGGCCCGACGACCCGGAGGGCGACGATGTCGAGGCCCCTGTCGGGCCGGGGGAGATGGACGACAGAGACGACGACGACGTCGACGAGAGCCACCAACCCGGCGAGATCGACGACGATGACGAGGGCGGCGACTCGGAGGACGTCGAGCAGGACGACGCCGGCGAAGGTGAGGACGAGGACGGCGACGAGTCGGACGGGATTGGCGGCCAGGGGGACCACGACGACCAGGGTGAGGACGAAGACGACTAGGCCGAGGTCGTTCTCGAACGCTGGTGGCAGGTTCAGCAGTCGAGGGCGTCGCGTTGGTCGTGGATGGCCTGCTGTTCGGCCTCCAGCTGGTCCGTCAGGCGCTCGCGTGTGTCGCGGTCACCGCGGTGTGACTGGTCGACCTGACGTCTCTCGGTCTCGATGGCTTGCTCGCGGGCGGTGAGCGAAGCGCAGGCGTCCGCCGATGACACGGCGGCCGGTGCGATCGTGGTCGACGTGACCGTGGTCGTCGTGGCGAGCGTCGTCGTCGTTGTGGGGACCGCGGCACTCGCGATCGTGCCGTCGGCGACCTGCTCGACGGATCGGTCGTCGCCCGGGCTCTCGGAGGTGATGACGTAGGTGAGGAGACCGAGGAGACCGACCAGCGCGGCCATGAGCCACAGCACCGGCCGCAGCTCGGCGGAGCTGAACGTCGACGCCCGCCGGATCGGGTCCACGGGCCGACCGGCCGCAGGGGCGGGCGCCTCGGCGATCTCGATCGTGTCCAGCTTCTCGGTGTCAGCGCCCAGATCAGCGCCGGCCAGCGGCTGTAGGTGGGCGGCGATGGTCGCGGCGTCGGGTCGAGCCTCGGGATCGGGTCGGGTCATGGCCTGCAGCAGGCTTGGCCAGGGCCGCTCGAGACCCGGCGGGATGGTCGGTGCAAGCGCCAATCCGGCGGTAGTACCGCTACCGGTCGGATTACCCGACAGCGCCTCGATCAGTACCAGGCCCAGGGCAGCGACATCGTCTGCGGAGGTCCCGTCCACGTTCTGGTCGGTGAGCAGGCGGCTCATGGCGAGATGGCCAAGCAGGGCTCGCCCGTCTGGCGCCAGCAGGATGTTGGATGGCTCGACCAACCCGTGCACGACGCCCTGGGCGTGCAGGTAGGCCAGCGCTCGGGCGACGTCACACCCCAGGTGGCGCGCCGCGGTCAGGTCGAGAGGCCCGCGTGCGAGCCAGTGAGCCAGCGGCCGGCCCTCGACCACCTCGAAGACCAGGTACGGGACCCCGGCCCGCAGGCCTGCGTCGAGCAGGCGGACCAGGTTGCGGTGCTCCAGGAGGCTCAGCAGGTTGGTGTCGGTCTCGAAGCGGCGGTCATCCACCGCGCCCGCCCGCAACACCTTCACGGCTACGGGTCGACCCAACTCCTGGTCGCGTGCCCGGTACACATCGGCCACAGGGCCCCGGGCCACAACGCCGTCCACCAGGTACCGGTCGCCGATCAGCTTGCCCGGCCCCGAGATCACCGGCCACGCACTTCCGAGGTGCCCAGGCCGACAGCCGCCCGGTCCATGCCCCGGTCGAGCGCCAAGCGGGGGGATCGCCGTGACTCGCTCAACATCCGTCACCTCAATGGGTGGTTCCGGAGGGGGCCCGGCGGGTCTGCGGCGACCGACGGCGACCGCCGCAGACCACGACCGGGGGTTCCCTCCCGTCGGTGCCGGACACGCCCGACGCTGACATGCCGCTGCCGACAACCAGCGGCCCAGCGCGCTCGGCCTCTCGAGTTCGAGCCAGCCCAAGTGCACACTCCAGCCCTTGCAGGCGTAATCGCCGCTCCCCGACAAAGGGGCACGGCCATCGCATCGCGGTCTGGGCGCTACGAGTCAGCGGTACACCCGGGTCGAGGGTTTCACCGCGGCGGAGTGAGTCAGGCGTTGTAGCTCAGGCCGTGGCCGAAGGGGTAGAGCTCGGTGTCGGGGTCTTCGAAGGCTGTGATGGCGACGGGGAGCTTTCCGCGGGGATTGACCTCGCCGTAGAGCACGTTGACGCACGAATCGAGGGAAACGGCTGTGGCGAAGTTGTAGGTGCACAGGTAGGTGGGTGTGGCGGTGAAGCGCCGGATGTCGTACGGGTTTCGCACTGCCACCACGACCACGTGCGTGCTGGTGCCGAGGAGGGCATCGACCAGGCCGGCTTGTGCATCACCCTGCTCGGCCCCTGCGGCCGCTGCGTTGGAGCTGACCAGCACCAGGTCGCTCTGGTCGGCAGCGGTCACCGCGGCATCGATCTGTGCCTGGTTGGGCACTGCCCCGGTCGTCAACCTCGTCACCGTCTGGCCGCTGCGAGAGGCGAGTGCCGTCGACAACATCTGGGTGGTCGCTTCGCCCCATCCGGTGACGAGGACCTGACGGGGCTCGGCGGTGAGGGGAAGCAGGTTCCCGTCGTTGCGGACGAGCGTGATCGTGTCGTCCGCGATGGCTGCTGCGTCGGTCAGGTGCCGTCGGTTGCCGACGACCCGTTCCGCCCGACGCTCGCTGACGGGGGGATGGCGGAACAGACCGTTGCGGACCTTGTGCTCGAGGATGCGGGCGACGGACTCGTCGAGACGTTCCTCGCTGACGTCACCGCGCCGCACGGTGTCGAGCACCGCCGCGAAGGCGACGTCCATCTGCGGCGCGAGCACCAGCATGTCGGCACCGGCCTTCAGGGCTTCGACAGGCGCCACATCGGGCGGGAACTGCTCCGACGCGCCCTGCATGTCCAGCGCATCGGTGACGACGAGGCCCTCGAAGCCGAGCTCGTCGCGCAGCAGGCCAGTCACGATGTTGGGCGACATCGTGGCCGGGACACCGCTGTCGTCGAGCGCGGGGACGACGATGTGGGCGGTCATGATCGTGTCGACACCGGCGGCGATGGCCGCACGGAAGGGGGGCAGATCGATGGCATCGAGCTCTGCTCTAGTGTGGGTGATCAACGGCAGCCCGAAGTGGCTGTCCACGTCGGTGTCGCCATGGCCAGGGAAGTGCTTCGCGGCCGACGCCACGCGGCTGCGGCGATGGCCGCGCACGACCGCGTCGACGAGGCCCGACGCAAGCTCCGGGTTGGAGCCGAAGGAGCGGACGCCGATGACCGGGTTCTCGGGATTGACGTTGACGTCCGCGACCGGGGCGTAGTTCTGCGTGATGCCGAGCACGTCCAGCTCCCGGCCGATGATCTCAGCGGAGCGCAAGGCGTCCGCCGTGCTGCGGGTCGCCCCCAGGGCCATGTTGCCGGGCAGCGCCGTACTCGGCGGCGTCGGCAGGCGGAACACGATGCCTCCCTCCTGGTCGATCGAGACGACCAGCGGGACTCCGCTGTGCCCGTCGACCGAGGCGCTCTGCAGACCGTTGGAGAGCCGAGCGATCTGGCGAGGGTCGTGCAGGTTGTCGGGACCGCGAGCGGCGGTGAAGTAGATGACCCCACCGGGTCGGTACTTCGCTATGACCTCGGCCGGGGTGTCGACACCGTAGAGCCGCTGGTTCGCGGCGGCCATCTCGTCGCCCACGCTGAACGCGTCCTGCCCGAAGACCTCGACTACGAACAGCTGCCCGACCCTCTCCTCCAACGTCATCCGCCGAAGCAGCGCCCGCACCCTGTCCCTATCGCCCAGCGACTCCGCTGCGGCGCCGGGAAACCGAGCGGCACCCACTGCGACCAGGGTGCCGGCGAATCCGGTGAGCGCCTGTCGGCGCGTCATGGGCCCCATACGAATCCCCCTGACCACTACGAACAGCTCCCAAGCCGAGACTCGCAGTGAACCCCCTGCCTGTCAACGCCGAGCGGCACGCACCGAGATGGTCCTGTGCGTGGAAGCTGGTATCGCCCCCGGCGGATTACGGGCGCTTTGCGTTTTAGCGGGAGCGTCCTCAGGGGTGGGGGGTAGGCTGCGAGTGCTTGGCGGGCCAGGGTTCGGACGTGGGCCCAGCGTGGGTTGGTTCGGATCGCGTCGAGGGTCCAGACCTCGGCGTTGTGATGGCCGCTCATGGGGTGAGGGCTTGGTCGATGGTGTCGAGAGCCCGATGTTGCTGAGCCGTTGCAGGGTGTCGAGCCCGCTGAGCATCTCGTCATCGATGTCGCGGCGGGTGAGTGCCGGAGGCGGGTGTGGCCACGGCGAATCTGAGTGGCAAGGTCTCGGGGCCGAAGATCCCTATCGGGGGACGCCATGTGGGCTCGCCGGCCAGCGCGAACTCAGGCAGTCGGGCCGACAGGATCGTGAGGGCCTCTTGCATCTCGGCGCGGGCGAGATTGGCCAGGCAGTAGTGCGGGCCGCCGCCGAAGGTCAGATGTGGTTCCCGGTCCACAGCGATGTCGAACCGAGCGGGCTCGTCGTAGGCCGCAGGGTCGGAGTTGGCGCTGCTGGTTCCCAGGGCCAGGAACGTTCCCGCGGGGAGGTGGTAGCCGTCGATCTCCAGATCCTCGACGGTAAGGCGTGGAGTTGCACGGGTCGCCCCGTCGTACCGCATGACCTCCTCGACCGCCCGGGGCACGAGGTCGGGTTGACCGGCCAACCGGGACCACTGCTCCGGGTGCTCGGCGAACAGAGCCATCGCCAGGCCGAGCTGGTTGCGGGTCGTATCGAATCCGGCGAAGAGCAGTCCACCGATCATGGACCGCAGCTCCCCGTCCGACAGCCGGTCGCCCGCCTCCTCCGCCTGGACCAGTGCCGTGATCATGTCCTCCCTGGGGTTCTGGCGTCGGTCCTCGATGAGACGCTCTACGTAGCCGTCGAGCTGGTTCATCCCCCACTCGGCCTCCTCGCGATGGGTGCCAAGCTCGAACGACAGGACCCAGGTGATCGCCTTGTTCCAGGTGGCGAAGTCGTCGTGGTCCTCCTCCGGCACGCCCAGGAGATGGCACATGACCAGGATGGGATAATGGTCGGCGACGTCGGCCATGAACTCGCACTCTCCCCGCCCGAGCAGCGGTTCGAGCAATGCCACCAGGGTCTCGCGCATGACCCCTCGATGGGGATCGACCGCCCGGGGTGTGAACGCCCTGCTCACGAGACGCCGCAATCGCAGGTGCTCGTCGCCTCCGGCACGCCCAGGAGAGCGAGTTGCCCATCAGGTCGAAGATCAGGCCTTCGGTAACGCCCTGCATGACGACGAGGTCGCGGATCGAGCTCCGTAGGCGCCGGTCGGCCAGCAATCCTTGGACGAGATCACGGCGGATCACCATTCCACCGATCGGCGTTCGGACCAGGCCGGTCTCCGACCGGAGGGGGTCGATGACCGACGCGGGGTCCTCGTTGAACTCCCAGGAGAAGACATCAACGAATGGCGCATCATCGAGTGTCCTCATGGGACGACCCTAGACCCGCACATTCGCCGACAACGAGGGCCACCATGTCGAACAAGACGGTCATTCGTCACAGAGGTGGGGGAGCGGGCTCCATCCGCCGAAGGCGCCGTACGACCCGGGGACGCATCTGAATGGTGAGCACGCGACCCGGCGACCTCCTTCGTCTCTGCGACCGGACCGGGGCGGAGATCGAAGGGCTGATCGGTCGTGCCGCGTGGTTGCGCGCCAACCCACGGCCACCTCACAGCTTGGGTGGACGGCGCCTCGCGTTCCTGTGGGACGGGGAGGGCTTTCGCAACCGCGCCGCATTCGAGCTCGGAGCTCGGCTCCTGGGCGGCATCGGCGTCGAGATACCCGGGCGTCTGGGCGAGCGCGAAGCGATAGGTGACCTAGCGCAGTACCTCGACAACTGGTTCGACGCGATCGTCGTCCGAACGTCGCGATTCGAGCGGCTTCAGGAACTGGCGGACGCCGCTACAGCGCCGGTCGTCAACGCTCGGACGCGCCACAACCATCCCTGCGAGATCCTCGGCGACCTGGCCTTCATCCGGTCCCTGCGTGGCCGTCTCGACGGCCTCCACATCGTCTTCGTGGGCGAAGCGACGAACCTGTGTCACAGCTGGTGCGAAGCCGCTGCGGTGCTGCCGCTCGCCGTCACCCAGGTTGCACCGCCTGGCTTTGAGGTCGACCCCTCGTGGTGGGAGACGCTGACGCCGGCCCCACCAGGAACCCTGGCACTAACGGACGACCTGGCGGATGCCATCACGACCGCTGACGTCGTCTACACCGACTGCTGGCCACCGCGAGCAACGGACGACGAGCGTGAGCGGGTCGGCGCCCTGTTCGAGCCCCTCCAGGTCACGGCCGCACTCCTCGAGCGTGCTCCGACGGCGGCACTCTTCCTCCCGTGTCCGCCGGTGACCCGTGGAGAGGAGGTGAGTGCCGACGCGATGACCTCGCCGAAGTGCCGCGTGGTCGAGGCGAAGGACTGGCTTCTCCACGCGCAGAGCGCGTTGCTCGAGGAGATCCTCGCCGAGGATCTCGCGGGGTGAGCACGAACGTTCCCTCTTCCGCTTATTCGGACGGCCGCGCCATCTGCTCGTGGAGCCGCCGCTGGTAGTTGTCAGCGAGAGCGCGGAGCGCTTCGCTGCCGTCGCCGGCGAACGAGGCGCCGTGCATCAGGGCGAGCGTGCGTGGCTCGAGATCGGCGAGACGGCAGATGGTGGGTGCGGTGGACGGGGTGAGGCAGGTGAAACCGAACAGGTCCTCGGTCGCGACCGCCGGCCCGACGATGTCGCCATCGGTGAGCGACGCGACCGGGCCTGCGTGGGTGAAGAGGTCGCCGCAGAACAATGTGGAGGTGGTCTCCTCGAACAGGACTCCGGCATCCCAGCCGTGAGGTACGTGTGGTGTGTCGAGCCAGCGAACCCGCTTGCCGCCGAGCTCCAGGATCTCGTCGCTGGCCAGGCTCCGCGGCGTGCGGTCGAGCTGGTCGGTGGCCGACACCGCGGCTCCCAGGGAGCCGATGGCGGCCGATGCGGCCGGAGCGGCCTGTAGCCACCGGTTCACCGCGCCGGACTCGTCGGCTTCCCAGTGCCCGAAGCTGAGCCAGCGCAGTCGGTCGATGGGGATCACGGTGGCCAGGGCCGCCGACACCGACGGGAACAGCTGGCGGAGGCCCGAGTGGAACAACAAGGGCTCCTCGGCGTCGATCAGGAACTGGTTGAACGTGAAGCCCCCGGGGATCGCCTCGGTGTAGGTCGACAGCCGGTAGATGCCAGAGGCGATCTCGTCGACGCTGGTGTCTGTCACCACGGAACCAACCTTTCGTTCGAGGTCTGGGTGGGCTGGGTCATCCGTCGTAGCGCGCGGCGCGGCGGGCGGCGGCGACGATGGCGTTGTCCGGCGCCGCCCACGCGATCTCCCAGTAGTTGTCCTCGGGGTCGGCGACGTAGGCGGACCGGCCCTCGAAGAACTCGGCGTCGACGGGCTCCTTCGTGACCCGTCCCCCGGCCTCGCGCATCAGCGCGGTCAACTCGTCGACCTCCTCCGCTCGGTCGACCATCACCCCCACGGTGAAGCGGATCCCTCTGCGGGTCTGTTCGGGCTCGACCCCTCCGTCGCCCGCGAGCTTGTCCACGGGGAACACCGCCAGCACCGCCCCGCGCAGCTCGAAGGCCGCGAAGTCGTCCTCCTCGGCGATCTGGCGCCAACCCAGACGACGGTAGAAGTCGCGCAGCTTGGGGAGGTCGTGGGTGCCCAAGGTGATGACGTTGGCAAGAGGCGAGGTGTTGTGGGCCATGCTCAGTCCTTCGTTGGACTCGTCGCGGCGGCGTCTTGTACGTGACGCCGTGCCGTGGCCAAGGCGACGCCGGCCTGCTCACACAGGGTTGCGGCATCGAACCACAGCTGTTCGCCACGGATGGCGCCGTCGGCGAACTCGAAGCGGGCGAGGAACGGCAGGCGGACCTTGCGTCCGGTCGGCGGATGGCCCAGATAGGGGCCGGTCACAGTACCGATCATCGTCCCCCAGTGAACCAGCGTGTCGCCGTCGATCACCTCACCGTCGATGTCGAAGTGCACATCGGGCATCGCCCGCATCGTCGCGGCGTAGTTGCGCTCGACAGCAGCGCGCCCACGAAGGCGCGCACCGAACGCCACGAGCTCGTAGTAGCCGTCGTCGACGTACTCGGCGGCAGCCGCGTGGGCATCGTGGCTCTCCTGTTCGGCGGCAAGGTGCCGCCGGTAGGCAACGAGCATGTCGTCCTGTGTCAAGAGGAACCCCTCACATACCGACTGAGAGTCGGACTATACCGACTTCGGGTCAGTACTTCAACCGTGGCGGTAGCATCACGCCGATGCCCACACAAGCAGAACGCCGCGCTGCAACCCGCGGTGCGATCGTTCGTGCCGCCCGCTCGCTGTTCGGTCGCCACGGATTCCAGGCGACGTCGATCGACGACGTTGCCGCACGAGCCGGTGTGTCCAAGGGCGCCGTCTACCACCACGTCGAGGCCAAGGAGGCTCTGTTCAGGTTGGTGCTCGAGTCGGTCCTGGCGGACCTAGCCGACCAGATCCTCGAAGCATCGCTGCAAGTCGACGATCCTCTCGAACGCATCAAGGCCGGGTGCCACGAGCTGCTGCACGCCTGCCGCCAACCGGCGATTCGCCAGGTCTACCTGGTCGACGGTCCCAGCGTTCTCGGCTGGAAGCCCTGGCGCGACCTCGACCTCGAGCACTTCCTCGGACTGCTGCATCGTGGGTTGGAGGACGCGGTCCGGCACGGTGTCATGGCCCCTCAACCCGTCGAGCCGCTCGCCCGAATCCTCGGCGCCGCGGTGACCGAGGCGGCGTTGATGGCATCGCACACCAGCTCCACGAACGAGCTCGAGCGCAGCGCTGCCGCGCTCGACGCAGTCCTGGACTCGTTACGCGTCACCCCCGACGGACACGCGTAGCGATGGTCGCCGACCTGCTCGCTCAGCGCCGGAAGTGGAACCAGTTGACGTTGACGAAGTCGTTGGGCTGGCCGCTGGTGAATGTGAGGTAGACGGTGTGGCGGCCGGTCACGGCGCCGGCGTTCCCCGGGATCGTCCGCCAGGCTTGCCAGCCGCCGGTGTTGGCGACGGCGAAGCCGCCGATGGGCGGCGCGGTTGGGCTGTCGATGCGCACCTCGACCATGCCGCTCACCCCACCTGCGGCGCCGGAGGCCACGCGGGCGACGAAGTCGACCGGTGGGCTGGACCCGAAGTCGATGTTGTCGAAGCGGGCCCAGTCGCCGTTGCCGATCCAGCCGATGTTCTGTCCGCCACCGGTGTCGCTGGTCGGCTCGACAGCTACTCCGGACTGGGCGTCGAAGCTCTCGGCCTGGATGGTGGCGTAGGCGTCGCGGCTGCCACCGGGCGGTGACGTCGTCGTGGTCGTGGGCTGGGTGGTGGTCGTGCCCCCGCCGCGGGTCCACACGGCGACGTAGTCGACCAGCATCGGGCGTCCGGAGACAGTCGCTGCGGTCGGGGTCCCGAACCCGGCGACGCCGTTGGGGAACGACCCGCCCATGGCCACGTTGAGCAGGATGAAGTAGCCGGCGTGGCCGGTCATGTTGTTCCAGGTGGTCGGGTCGACCTGGTTCTCGGTGACGCTGTGGTATTGCTGGCCGTCCACGTACCAGCGGAAGGCGTTGGGTGTGACGCTGCGGTCCCACTCGAAGCGGTAGGTGTGGAACGCCGACTGGCAGGTGGAGCCCGGGCAGGGACGGTTGGCACCAAGTCCGCTGAACTCGTTGCACGGCCCGCCAGGGGCGACGCCGCAGTGGAGCACGCCCCACACCGAGTCGATCCCGTTGACGTTTTCCATGACGTCGAACTCGCCGATCGACGGCCAGTTCCAGTAGACGCCCCGGTAGGGCGAGCCCAGCGCCCAGAACGCCGGCCAGTACCCGAGGGCCGCGTTCCCGGTCACGTTGGGCATCTGGATGCGTCCTTCGATGCGCAGCACCCCGCCTGCCGGTGGCTTGAAGTCGCTTCGCTGCGTTTCGATGCGGGCCGAGGTCCATTGACCCGACGGCTCGCGGAGCGGCGTGATGCGCAGGTTGCCGTTGCCGTCCCGGCTGATGTTCGCCGGGTTCGCGGTGTAGGTCTGGATCTCGCCCGTCCCCCAATTGGCAGGGCCACCGGGGTAGCTGGTGCCGGTGTCGAAGATCCAGTTGCTGCTCGACGGCAGGGTGCCCGCGGCGCCGTCGAAGTCGTCGCTCCACACGAGTTGCCAGCCCGGCGGCGTTGGTGGCACCGCCGCCGGCGCGGTGCCAACCGCCCAACCCGAGACGACGGTCGCGACGAGCGCCACGGCTACCGCGACCCCCATGGCCCTATGCCTGCGCGGTCTGTTCACCAGATCACCCCCCAATGATCTGCTCTCGGTTCGAGCCCGAGACTTGCGCCCAACGTAGAGAGGAACCCGAAAACGAGGTATCAAGATCCCTCCGTTCGCGTGAACGACTCGTGAACGGTGCCGTGGGCGACCGGAGTAACCAAGGGGCCACTATCCCCCTGGCTACCCCGTGAGGCGGGCGGCCGGGTCCTGGCGGTAGAAGTCGCGCAGGACCTCGTAGAGCGCCGGCTTGTCGGCCTGGAGCTCGGCCGGCTGGGCGAAGAACACCTCGGTGGCGACGGCGAAGAACTCCCCTGGATTGACCCCGGCGTACGGTCGCAGTAGATGCCCGCCGCGACCCGCGCGCAGTCGGCGGTACTCGGCGGTGCAGACCCCGACCCAGCGGGCGCGGGCTGCTGCGTCGGGGAGAGGCGGCGTGCCGTCCACCAGGTTGTCCAGCATGTCGAGCTTGTGGGCGAACTCGTGGATGACCACGTTGTGGCCCCGTTCGGGGTGGCGGGCGTTGGCGCGTGCGGTGTCCCAGGCGATCAGGACCGGCCCCCGTCGACCGTGCGCCTGGCCGAGGATCGGCATCGGGCCGTCGGTGACGACGCCGCTCGCCGGGCCGGGCCGTGGTCCTCGCAGCGTCATCGTCGTCGGGTGCACGATGATCGTTCCGACGTCGCGGTAGTAGTCGAAGTCCAGGCCCAGGATCAGCAGCGCGGCCTGGGCGGCGATCACGACCCGGATCTCGTCGGTGATCTCGAAGCCCCAGGCCGGCTCCCAGCGCTTGAGGGCCACGAGCTGGGCCATGAGGAGGCCAAGGCGCTCGCGTTCGGTCGCGTCGAGGACCTGCCAGTGTGCGACTGCCGCAGCGGTGCGGGCCTCCCACTCCGGCGGGAGCACGGCTGCTGCCGAGATCTCCCGGCGCCGCAGCGCCGGCAGCCGCTTACGGATGGCGCCCAATGGGGCCACGGCGGCGACTGCCCGACCGGACTGGGGCACCATCGAAGCCCCCGGAGATCGCCGGGATGATCGACAGCTCCTGGCCGGCGGTGATCGGGGTCGCGAGGCCGTCGAGGTCGCGGATGTTGTCGGGCCCGACGAACAGGTTGACGTGCAACCGCTGTCGTCGCTGCTCGTCGCGGACCCGACGTTCGAGTGCCGGATGGTCGTCGGCCAGCGCGTCGAGCACCGAGGCGACGGTGGCCGACGCCGCGACCTCGATCGACACCACGCGCTCGCCGGCGGTCAGCTCCCGAAGCCGGGTGGGGATCCGGATGCAGACCTCCATCGCCGCGCTCAGCCGACCGGCGCGGCGCGCACCGACAGGACCGGCGGCAGGTGGCTGGCCAGCAGCCGCCACGACTCGCCGTCGTCGGTCGACCCGTAGACCTCGCCGCTGCGGGTGCCGAAGTACAGGCCGGCGGGATCGTGCCCGTCGGTGGTGAACGCGTCGCGCAGCACGGTCAGGTGCGCGTCCGCCTGGGGGAGGCCCGTGGTCAGCGGCTGCCACGAGTCGCCGGCATCCGTGGTCCTCCAGACGATGCACCGGCCGTCGGGGGTGCAACGGAACTCGTCGCTCTCCAGCGGCAGCAGGTAGGCGGTGTCGGCGCGGATCGGGTGGGCGACTACCGGGAACCCGAAGTTCATGCCGGCGATGCCGGTCATCGCGTCCCACGACCCGCCGCCGTTGTCGCTGCGGTAGATGCCGCCGTGGTGCTGGAGGTAGAGCCGCTCAGGGTCGGCGGGGTCGCGGGCCACCTTGTGCACGCACTGGCCGAATTCGAGCACCGGTGTGTCGGGGACGAACCCGACGCCGATGCCCGCGTTGCTGGCCCGCCAGGACCTGCCACCGTCGTCGGTCAGGTAGACGCCGGCAGCCGAGACGGCGACCAACAGGCGGTCGGGATCGGTCGGGTGGACCAGCACCGTGTGGAGGCACATCCCGCCACCTCCGGGTTGCCACTGCGGGCGATGCGGATGGCCCCATAGGCCGTCGACCAGGGAGAAGGTCTGGCCGCTGTCGTCGCTGCGAAACAGCGCGGCCGGTTCGACGCCGGCGTAGACCACCTCGGGCTGGTCGGCAGGCCCTGGCACGAGCTGCCAGATCCGGGCCAGGGCGGCCCCGCTGTCGGCGGGGAATGCCAGCGCCGCCGTCCTTTCTTCGCTCCAAGTGGCGCCGAGGTCGTCGGAGCAGCGGAGCACTGGCCCCCAGTGGTTGCTGACCGAGCCGCACAGCAGGCGTGCCGTCTCTCCTCGAGGGTCGACGCAGGTGGCGTAGACCTCCTCGCCGGGAAAGGAGGGCCCGGTGAGCTCGAACCGCTCGCGTCCGTCGCCCGCCCGAAGTGCGAACAGGCCCTTGGCCGTACCCAGAAGAACCAGGGTGTCCACGGTCAACGAACGTAGCCGCCCGGTGTCGCCGGCGCGCGCTATGCAGGCTGCATGATGGTGGACATGACCGCAGATATCGGCGTCACCGGACTGGGCGTGATGGGCAGCAACCTGGCCCGCAACTTCGCTCGCCACGGCTTCACCGTGGCGGTCCACAACCGGACAACCACGCGCACCGAGGCCCTGATGGCTGCCCACGGCGACGAGGGCTCGTTCGTCGCGACGACCACGCCCGACGAGTTCGTGGCCACCCTCGAACGGCCGCGGCGGGCCCTGGTCATGGTGCAGGCCGGGCCGGCGACGGACGCGGTGGTGGACGATCTGGCGGCCCGGCTGGAGCCGGGCGACATGATCCTCGACGGCGGCAATGCCCACTTCGCCGACACCCGCCGCCGTGAGGCCGCGCTGCGCCCGCTGGGGATCCACTTCGTGGGCACCGGGGTCTCGGGGGGCGAGGTCGGTGCGCTCGAAGGGCCGAGCATCATGCCTGGGGGCTCCGCCGAGGCCTACGAGGCCGTGGGCCCGCTGCTCGAAACCATCGCCGCCACGGTCGACGGCACGCCCTGTTGCACGCACGTCGGTGCGGACGGCGCCGGCCACTTCGTGAAGATGGTCCACAACGGCATCGAGTACGCGGACATGCAGCTGATCGCCGAGGCCTACGACCTGCTGCGCCACGGCGTCGGGGCCAGCCCGGCCGAGCTGGCCGACGTGTTCCGCCGCTGGAACACCGGCGAGCTGGAGTCCTACCTGGTCGGGATCACGGCCGAGGTGCTCGACCATGTCGACGCCGCGACCGGGCAGCCCTTCGTCGACGTCGTGCTGGACCAGGCCGAGCAGAAGGGCACCGGTCGGTGGGGGGTGCAGTCGGCTCTGGAGCTGGGGGTGGCGGTCACGGGCATCGCCGAGGCGGTGTTCGCCCGTTCGCTGTCCGCCCGCGCCGAGCAACGCCGCGCTGCTGCCGGGCTGCCCGGGCCGCCCGCCCGGCCGGTGATCGCGGACGCTCAGCGCGAGGGTTTCGTCGAGGACGTCCACCGCGCGCTGTACGCCTCCAAGATCGTCGCCTACGCCCAGGGCTTCGACCAGATCGCGGCAGGCAGCGAGGAGTACGGCTGGGACGTCGACCTCGGTGCGATGGCCGCGATCTGGCGCGGCGGCTGCATCATCCGGGCTCGCTTCCTGGATCGGATCCGGGCCGCGTACGACGCCGACCCACAGCTGCCCACACTGCTGGTCGACCCGTCGTTCGGGGCGGCACTGGCCGACGCGCAGGAGGCCTGGCGCAACGTGGTGGCCACCGCAGCGTCGCTCGGCGTGCCGACGCCCGGCTTCTCGTCGGCCCTGTCCTACTATGACGCCTTGCGCCGCGAGCGACTGCCGGCCGCATTGATCCAAGGCCTGCGCGACTACTTCGGCGCCCATACCTACCGCCGTGTGGACCGCAGCGGCAGCTTCCACACCGCATGGTCCGAGGGCCGGACCGAGACGTCGACCTGACCGCGACCCTCACCCTCCGACATCGGCGCCCCTGACTGTCAGGGGTGGCCGCCGGGGGCACCGGCCAGTCGGAAGACCTGGTTGCGGTGGGTGACCGGGGTGGCGTGGCAGTCCCACTGCTGGATCGTGGCGCCGTTGGCTGTGGACCGTGCGTCGACGTCGGCGCAGCGGCGACTGTGGGTGGCGACCAGCCGGAAGTGGCGGTCGGTCCCGAGCCCGGTCACTCGCTGCAACTCGAATCGCTGGCTGTTGGTCGAGGTGTTGCAGGGGGCCTGGACGATGGGTGCACCGTTGGCGGTGCTGCCGTCGCGGACCTGGAGGCATAGGCCCGACGCACGGTTGCGGACGAGGTAGATGCCCGTACCCAGGGTGCCGGGCGCGACCCGTTGGAACTCGAACTGCTGGTGGCGGGCGCCGCTGCCGCAGGCCCACTGTTGTAGCTGGATCCACGGCTGGGTCGTGCCGTTGGGGACGTCGAGGCACTTGCCCGAGTGCACCGCGAGCGCCGTGGTCGTGAAGTTCCGGTTCCCGAGCGTGGCATGGACCGCCTCGTAGGCGGGCTTCGCCTGGAGCTCGGTGTCCATGAGCGTCGCCCATCCCCAGCCCGGCGCCCACAGCGGCACCGACGAGTGGGCGTCGGTGAAGCCCCACACGGTGAACGAGACACACCGCACCACCGCGAGACAGCCCCGCAGGGCGGTGTCGTACCGCTGTGCTTGCAGCGCCAGGTTGGCCGCCGTCGGTGACTGCATGCGTACGTCCATCTCGGTGACCGCGACGTCGAGACCGAGGTTCGTGAACCGCTGCAGGTTGTCCGTGAACCCCGCCAGGTCGTTGTTGATCGTGACGTGGTTCTGGAACCCGACCCCATCGATCGGCACACCCTGAGCCCGTAGGGCACGGACATGGTCGTGCAGAGCAGTGCTCTTCGAGTTGATCCGCTCGATGTTGTAGTCGTTGATGTACAGCCTGGCCGCGGGATCGGCCGCACGAGCCCAACGGAACGCGTCGGTGATGTAGCCGGCCCCGAGCCGCTGGTACCAGAAGCTGTCCTCGCGCAGGGTGCCGTCGTCGTCGAAGGCCTCGTTGACCACGTCCCAGGCCTGGACCCGCCCGGCGTAGCGGCTCACGGTCTCGGTGATGTGCTGTTGGAGTATGCCGCGTACCTCCGCAGTGCTGAAGTTGCCGTCCCGCAACCAGGCGGGCACCGCGTTGTGCCACACCAACGCGTGACCCCGCACCACCTGGTTGTGGTCGCCGGCGAAGTCGATGATCGCGTCCTCCCGCGACCAGTCGTACTGGCCCCGCACCGGTTCGAGCCGCGCCCAGTTCTGATCCTCGGGTGTGACGCTGTTGAACTCGTGCGCCACCTTGTCCCGATAGCCGGCCTCGTTGCCCAACGGCGTCGCGTGGACCGCAGTACCGACCCGCAGGCCACGTGCTGCGGCCAAGGTGCGCAGCGTGACGCCTTGCGTCGCCGCCGAGGCAGCGGCTCCCGGTCCATCTGACGCTGGCAGCGAGGCAACGTTCGCGCCATCGGTCGCGGTGACGGGCCCCGACCGCGCTGGATCGAGAGTCGCGATCGCCACCAAGGACGCGACCGCCATGAGACCGGCGAGCCGCCGACGGAGACGGCCGCGGCGCGAGGTAGCGGCGACATTGAGGTCATAGGTCACGCGGTCCTCCCAGCGCCCGTTCGCCTACTCGATGCGACGGACCGTCGCGGCCGTCCGCAGGGCCGTCAAGACCTGTTCGAACACCATCGAAGGAGTGAGCCTCGGCCACCCAGCGGGCCTCACGGCGAGGACGAAGCTGCGCCCGGGCTGCGGCGGCGTCGCCCACGCTCGGGGACGGCGTTCTGGGCCCGAGCAACTGCCCGCCGCTCGGCGATCAACAGTTCCTGCTCGACGACGTCGACGAATTGCAGCTGCGCCCGGACCTGGAGCTCGGCGGCGACCACCAGCAGCCGGACGATGCGGTCGTTGCGGCGCGCCCGGCGCAGTTCGGCCAGATCGCGCAGTTCACCGAGCAGGTGGGCGCGCTGGGCGGACAAGACGACCTCGAGCGCGTCGGCATCCCGCGAGCGCTCGGCTGCCAGGATCTTGAGGAACAGGTCGTCGCGGAACCCTCCGGAACGCTGGGCCGGACGCGCGAGCCACTCGGTCAGCTCAGCCCGCCCGGTCGAGGTGATCTCGTAGACCACCCGTTCGGGTCGCGCCGGCTGTGGGTCGCGGTGCGATCGCACGAGGCCGTCACGGTCCAGCCGACCGAGGATCTGGTAGAGGTGGCCGATGTTGAGGGGTCCCCACTGCGGCCCGACGGCGTCCTCGAAGCTGGCCTTGAGCTCGTAGCCGTAGCTCGGGCCGTCGTCGAGCAACGCGAGCACCGCGTGGCGTATCGACATCGACCATCACTCTGCCACTATCGAGGCGACTATTGCATTGTGACAATGCATAGGTCACAGTGATGGCCGACAGCAGGAGACGGGGGGCATGCGCAGGGTCATCGCGGCACAGCTGAGACGCAGGATCGGCCGGAACCTCGCCCTGCTGCTCGGCATCGTCGCCGCCGTCACCAGCTTCACCGTGCTCACCGGCACCACCGAGGTCAGCCGTCTCGAGACCGTCGGCACGGTCGAGGAGAACTTCCGCGGCGCCTACGACATCCTGGTGCGGCCGCGCGGGGCCACCACGGAGTTGGAGGCCGACAGCGACCTGGTGCGCAACAACTTCCTGTCGGGTCTCGACGGCGGCATCAGCCTTGACCAGTACGAGGACATCAAGGACACCCCCGGCGTCGACGTCGCCGCCCCGATCGCCGTGCTCGGCTATCAGAGCGAGCCCGTGAACGTCGAGATCCCGCTGGCACCTGTGATGGACCCGGCCCAGGGCCAGCAGGTGTTCCGGCTCCGGACCAACCTGGTCACCGACCGCGGCCTCAGCACCATCCCCGGCGAGGTGCGCTACGCCTACGTCACCCCCAACCAGCTGACCGACGCCGAGACGTCGTCGCGCTACCACCCCGAGCTCGCCGTCCTCCAGCCGTACGAGCACCTGGCCTCCGGCGAGCGTGTCGCGGTCTGCCCGGAGGCACCGTACGTGGAGACGTCGTTCGAGCGCGACTACGCCCACTTCGAGTGCTTCTCACCCGAGGACCAGCGAGAGGCCGTGGTGCCGGGGCTCGACGAGCCGTCCGCGGGCGGCTACGTCGTCCGGCTCGGCTGGCCCGTGGCCTACGTGGTCGCCGCCATCGACCCCGCACAGGAGGCCCGACTTGCCGGGCTCGACCAGGCGATCGTGGAGGGCCGTTACCTGCGGGCGTCCGACGGGCTCGTCAGGACTCCGGAGCCGTCGATCGAGCTGCCGGTGCTGGTGGCGGACGAGCTCGTGCTCGACGAGCGCATCGAGGTCACCGTCGAGCGACTCCCTCCGGTCGCGAACACCGAGATGCTCGCCGGTCTCGACAGCCCCACCCTCCAGGCCCAGCTGGACCGCTTGGCCGGCGAGCAGGTCGACCACCAGACCTACGACACCTCCTACGCGCACCAGCGGTTCCTCGAGCACGTCGAGCAGCTCGAAGGTGGCGGGCTGGGTTCGGCCTTCTACGTCCTGCCGAGCCGGTGGACCGTCGGACCGGTCGACTACGGCCGGTCCGACGTCGACCACCTGCAGCCGCGTGTCGTGCAGGTGCCGGCCGAGCGCTGGTCGTCGGAGGATGCTTTGTTCAGCGTGTTCGGTGGCTGGGATGTCCCCTGGTCGGCCGAGGACACCGCGTTCCGCACCCCGGAGGTCCACGACCTCGTGCCCGAACCAGGACCAGGCGGGGCGGGCGACGAGCTGCTGCCTTCACTGGCCGTCGTCGGCCGCTTCGACCCGACGTTGCTGCCCGCCTGGAGTGAGCTCAGCGCCGTGCCGATGGAGACTTACAGCCCGCCAGGGGTCGTGGGCTGGGACGATCGCTCCCGCGAGCTGCTCGGCGACCAGAGCCTGCAACCGTCGAGCAGCCCGACCGGCTACCTCGCGTCGCCGCCGCTGCTGCTGACCACGCTGGACGCCTTGGACGTCCTCGCGAGCCCCGACTATTTCACCGACGTCGACGACGAGCGACCGATCAGCGCGATCCGCGTGCGAGTCGCCGGGGTCACCGGTCCCGACGCCGCGAGCCGCGAGCGGATCCGGCTCGCCGCCGAGGAGATCGCCGAGCGGACCGGGCTCGACGTCGACATCACGATCGGATCGTCTCCGGTCCCGATGCGGGTCGACCTGGCCAGTGGTGTCTTCGGTCGCCCCGAGCTGTCGTTGCGCGAGGAGTGGGTCCACAAGGGCGTAGCCGTCGCGATCCTCGACGCCGTCGACCGCAAGAGCGTGGTGCTGTTCGGGCTGATCCTGGTGGTGTGCTGCCTCAGCCTGACCAACGCTGGCGCGGCAGCCGTCCGCTCCCGGCGCACCGAGCTGGGTGCGCTGGCCTGCCTGGGCTGGTCGCCACGGGCCTTGTACGGCGCCGTCCTCGGTGAGCTCCTGGTCGTGGGCTTGGCAGGGGGCGCCGTCGCGGGGTTGCTCGCGCCGGTGGTGGCCCACGTGTTCGCCATAGAGATCCCCACCAGCCGCGCCCTGGCCGCGGTCGGTGCCGCGCTGGTGCTCGCCTTGCTGGCTGGCCTGCCGCCGGCCCGCCGCGCCGCCAGGTCCGAGCCCGCGGCCGCGGTTCGTCCAGCAGCTCTCGGAGTACGGCGGACGAGCCAACCGCGCCGCGTCGTCGGGCTGGCTCTCACCAACCTGTTGCGTGTTCCCGGACGGACACTGCTCGGTGCGCTCAGCCTGGCCATCGGCGTGGGCGCTCTCACCATGGTGCTGGCGGCCACGTTCGCCTTCCAGGAGGTCCTGGTCGGCAGCCTGCTCGGCGAAGCCATCTCGGTGGAGGTTCGGGGCGTGGACTACGTCGCGGTCGGCACGGTGTTGGTGCTCGGCGCCTTCGCGGTTGGTGACGTGCTCTACCTGAATGTTCGCGAGCGGGCCGCAGAGTTCGCGGCGCTGCAGGCGACCGGCTGGACGGGACGGCACCTGGCGGCCCTGGTGATCTGGGAGGGCCTACTGGTCGGCCTCCTCGGATCGGTGGTCGGGGCGGGAGTGGCACTGGTGGCGGCCGCGCGGTTCGCGGGCCACGCGCCCGCCGAGCTCTGGGCGACGACCGCAGCCGCTGCCCTCGGCGGCGCAGGGCTGGCAGCGCTGGCCGCGGTCATTCCCGCCCGACTGCCGGCGCGCCTGCCCGTCGCCGTGCTGCTGGCCGAGGAATGAGGAGGCGAAGGCGATGACCGACGAGGCCGGCGAGCCCACCGACGAGACGCCACCGACGACCGGCGCCCGAGTGGTCGTGGACGCCTTGACCAAGACCTACCCGCTGGGCGGCGGCGAGACGTTGAGGGCGATCGACGACGTCGGCTTGACCATCGAGGCAGGGTCCACCGTCGCCATCGCCGGGCCGTCGGGATCAGGCAAGTCGACCTTGCTGCACCTCGTCGGGGCCATCGAACGGCCGTCGTCGGGCCAGGTCGCCGTGGACGGCCAGGACCTGGCGGCGCTCCGACGGCGACAGCTCGCCGCCTACCGCCGCCGCGTGGGCTTCGTGTTCCAGCGCTACCACCTGCTGCCGACGTTGACTGCGGCGAACAACGTCCTCGCGCCGGTGCTCCCGTACCGGACGACCTTCGACAAGGCGGCCCGCGCGGCCGAGTTGCTCGCTGCGGTCGGCTTGGAGGACCGCGGGGGCGCGCTGCCCTCCCGCCTGTCAGGGGGCGAGCAGCAGCGGGTGGCCATCGCCCGCGCCCTAGTCAACCAGCCTCGCCTGGTGCTCGCTGACGAACCGACCGGCAACCTGGACTCGGTGACCGGCAGCGAGATCATGGACCTGTTGCTGGACGTGCGCGATCAGCACGGGATGACCATCCTCGTCGCCACGCACGACCCGCAGGTGGCGGCGCGATGCGATCGCCTGGTCCGCCTACGGGACGGCAGGGTGGTCGACGACCTGGTGGTCAGCGGCAGCGGCTCCATGGACCGGACTCTCGACCGCATCTCCCGCCTGGCGCCATAGAGGCGTCGTCGACGTCGGATCAGCTGCTCGCCCAAGTCCACACGGCGAACCTATGGGCGCCCACGAAATGCCGACGTTCAGCCCTGTGTCACTGTGACAGGGCGGGTGGCTTCGATGATCCGGCCGCGCTGGTCGATGGCGAGGACGCGCACGGTGGCGTGCCCCGAGTCCAGTGCGTCCAGCACGAATTCCTCGGCTCTGACGGCCAGAGCACCGTCGGGGCCGACCCATATCCATTGCTCGGCTCCGTCGACCGTGGCGGTGAGGCGGAGTGACTCGTCGACCGGGACTGTCGTCGGTCCGTCGATCCTGATCGTGACGCCATGTTCCTCGACTGTGGTCTCGCTGCCGTTGTCGGACGGCTCGGTGGTCACCGTCCGCGCGTCCCGGATCTGTTCGCCGACGCCATCGGCGGTGGCTCCGACGAGCAGGGCCACGATCATCATCAGCATTGACCCGAGCCCCGGCCTCCACCGACCTCGGCGGGTAGCCGCCCGGCCGGTACCGGTGGTCGGCGTTCCCGTCGGTGGCCGCAGGGCGTGCTCCAGGGCGGCGTACCACTCGTCGATGATGGGGTAGCGGTGATGTGGGCTGTGGGCCAGGCCCCGCGCGGTCGCCCGGGCCAGATCGGGGCTCCAGCCGGCGTGTCGCAGGTCGTGTTGCCAACGGCCCTCGTCGTCGGGGGCGCGGTCGAGGGCGAGCCAGACGACCAATGCGCTGGCTGCCCAGATGTCGGCGCGATGGTCGACGACGGCGGCGTGCTCGCGTTGTTCCGGCGGCGCGAACCCGGACGTGCCGGTGGCGACGGTGAGGCCCGACGCCACCGCGAGATCCTTGGACAGGCCGAGGTCGGCGAGAGCCAGTTGTTCGTCGGCTGCGATCAGCGACGCCTCGACGAGGTCCGAGCGAGCTGCGGGCGGCAGGGTCGAACGCAGTAGCAGGTTCTTCGGTGTCAAGTCTCTGTGGACGATCTGGTGGCGGTGAAGCTCGCGGAGAGCGGCGGTGAGAGCCTGGCCGAGCGCCAGGACATCGTCGGGTCCGGGGCATCGGCCCTGCCGGCGCACAGTCGCGACCCGGGTGGCCAGGTCCCCCCGGTCGGCGAGGTCGAGTACGAGGTAGGGCTGAGCACGCTCGGTTTCGCCGATGTCGTGGACGGCGATGAGGTGGGATCCGGAGGCGCGTCGCAATCGGCGGCCCTCTTCGACGAATCGGGAGCGCACGTCGGCGTCGAGGCTGTGGTTCTCGGCCAGGACCTTGACGGCGACGTCCACGCCGAGCCGCTCGTCGAGCGCCCGGTAGACCGTCGCGAAGGCGCCGACTCCGATGAGCTGCCGCACACGGTAGCGGCCGATGCGGTCGGGGAGTGGCCCCGTCAACGCTCCACCAGCCGGGCTGCCACCAGAGCCCGGCCCCGGGCCACGCGGCTCTTGGCGGTGTTCACGTTGATGGCGAGCCGGCGGGTGATCTCCTGGTAGGGGAGCTGCTGGACGTCGCGGAGCACCACCGCGGCGCGGTAGTGCTCGGGGAGGTCGTCGAGCAGCTCCTGGAGGACGACCCGATTGGCGAGCATCGACGAGATCCGCTCGGCGTCGGTGGGCCCGACGTCGTCGAGGGGAGCTTCGTCGCGCTTGCGGCGGAGATGGGCGATCGCCTTGAACCGGGCGACCCCGTTGAGCCAGGTCGTGAAGCGGGCCTCGCCGCGGAACCCGCTGATGGTCTCGGCGACGGCGACGAGCACGTCCTGGGCGACGTCGTCGGCGTCGGACTCGTCGAGCACCAGACGGCGGATCGTGAAGTCGGCCAGCCGGAGCTCGTCGATCGCCCAGACGACCAGCTCTAGGTGCGCGAGCGATCCGGCCGCTGCGTGGGCCGCGAGGGGGTCGATGAGGGCGGCGAGCGATTCGGGGTCGCTCGCCGCCCTCCGCAAGGCGGTGCGTATCACCTTGGTGGGGATCGCAGGGTCTGCCCCGGGCAACACGTCACCGGCCTTGTGTCATTGGCCGATCTCGGCGGGGTCGACACCTTCGATGACGATCTCCACCCTGCGGTTCTCGGCTCGGCCTTGGGGGTTGTCGGAGCCGTCGGGATTCTCGTTGGGCGCGACCGGTTGCGTCTCGCCGAAGCCTTGGGCCGTGATGCGGGCCGTGTCGACACCGGCAGCCACGAGGTGGTCCACCACTGACTGGGCCCGCTGCTCGGACAGCTGCTGGTTGTAGTCGTCGGCGCCGTGCGCGTCCGTGTGCCCTGCTACCTGAACCGGAGCGTCGGCGAAGAAGACGATGGCTTGGGCGATGCGGTCCAGGGTTGCCGCGGCGTCCGGGCGCAGCTGGGACTGGTCGAAGTCGAAGAGCACCTCTGACGGCAGGGCGATGACGGTGTCGCCCTCGACGACCTCGGCGTCGAGGTCCGACAAGGTCTCGGACACCTGACGCTCGAGGTCGGACTCCGCGTCGCTCTGGCTGGTGTCGAGGTTGGTCCCTCCGTCGCTGCTGTCGCCACCGGTGCCGGCGGCCTCGTCGGCGGTGCTCGCCGTCGTGGTGGCCGCGGCCTCGTCGCCGCCAACCTGCGCTTCGCTACCCGCGTCGTCACCTCCCGAGCTGCACGCCGCACCGGTCAGGGCCAACACCGTGGCCGCGACCAGCGCTGCGCCGATTCGTCGTGTCTGTCGGCGTCGCATCGTGATCAGTCCCACGTGAGCTCGAACGGGACGACGAAGCCTGGGTCGTATGCCCCCTCGTACTGGTCGTCGAGGTTGAAGCCCTCGATGTCGTCGGACAAGACGTTGGTGACCACCTGAAGCTGGTCGGGTAGTCCGTGCAACGGACCGCGGAACGCGAACGTGCCGCTCACGGTCTCACCCGGGGCCACGTAGATCGCTCCGTCGTCCAGGAACGGGGTCTCTTCGTGGGCGGCTTCGATGAAGCCGTACTCCTCGCCCGCATCGTCCACGAGCCGCAACGAGAACGACTCGTCGCTGCCGTCGTGGAACGTGATCTCGTCGGGTCCGCCGTTGATGACCTCGGCTTCGATGAAGATGTCGTTTCCGTCGAAGCTCAGGCCGCTCAGCCTCAACGTGGTTCCGTTGGGATGGCGCTGCTCGACGTCCAGGTCCAGGTTCTGGGGCAGGTCTGCTTGGTCAGGGTCGTCGCCGGCGTCCGTGGCTTCGGTCGACTCTGTTGTCGCGTCAGCGTCGCCGGCGGTCGTCGTGCTCTGGTCGGCGCCTTCCTCCGTGTTCTGGCTCGACAGCACGCCGTCTCCTCCATCGTCGTCACCGCATGCGGCGCTGATCGGTAGGACGACCGCGATCGCGATCGCTGCTGCCCTTGTGAGCGTTCGGTGGTTCATGTCGTTGTCTCCGTAGGGGGTGTCTGTCTCGACTGCGGCACCTGGCCGGCCCGCACCTATCTCGTCGCGCCGATCCCACGATCGGTTGCAGAACCACGACGAGGCCCCGGACACACCACCAGTCATGAACCACTTGGCGTGACACCACCGGTCCGCCGCAACGTCACGACAACCACACCACCCACGCGACCGCTCGGACGACCCGGCAGCTGGGCTATGGGGCTGCCTATGTCCAGACCCGGGGTCGGCAGGTCCATCTGCTGGAACGACGACGTCGACGGCCACGCCTTGATCGAGACGCTCGACCGCCTCCTCGAGCTCGACGTCTCGATCCTCGTAGAAGCCCACGGCCACATCCACACCGAACGCCCGGACATCCCCGACATCGCCGGGGTGGTAATCCGCCAGGACCCCAGGGAGGCGCTGCGGGCCAAACGGGACTGGCTCGTCAATGTCCGGGACCAGATCGCCCGAGGCCGAGCCGAGGGCCTCTCCGACCGGGCCATCGAAGCCTCCTGCTTTCCCTGGGGCGAGCCTTGGTCGGTCGACAGCAAAGGCACCGATGAGATCGCCCGGCTCGTGACCGCCGGTCGCTTCTCGCGTACACAGGTCGTCCGCAGCTTTCGGGCCCCACACCCGCCGGCGAGCTGACCAACGATCAGGTCGGCGGCACGACCTCATCCCGCAGTTGTCGCTTGAGCACCTTCCCTGCCGGGTTCCGGGGGAGGTCCTCATCACGGAACCAGATGTGCACGGGCACCTTGAACGCGGCGAGTCGCTCGCGCACGTGGGCCTTGATGTCCTCAGCGCTGGCGTGCTGGCCCGGCTTGAGCTGGACGATGGCGCCGACCTCCTCGCCGAGGACCTGGTGAGGTACGCCGATGACGGCGGCGTCGAGTATGGCGGGGTGCTCGAAGATCGTCCCCTCGACCTCGGAGCAGTACACGTTCTCACCGCCGCGGATGATCATGTCCTTGGCCCGGTCGACGATGAAGACGAAGCCCTCCTCGTCGATGTGGGCGACGTCGCCGCTGTGCAGCCACCCGTCGGAGAACGTCTGCGTGGTCGCCTCGGGCTTCCCCCAGTAGCCGCGGACGACGTTCGGCCCCTTGATGCAGAGCTCGCCGGTGTCGCCCTGGGGCAGATCGTTGCCGAGCTCGTCGACGACCTTGACGTCGCAGACGGCGACCGGCACGCCGACGCTGTCTGGCTTGCGCAGGTAGTCAGCGCCGCTGTTGCCCGTCGTCATGCTGGATGTCTCGGTGAGCCCGTAGCCGTTGGTCGGGGTCCGGCCCGGGAACATCTGGTCGATCTTGCGGACGAGCTCGGGCGGAGCGGGGGCACCGCCGTAGCCGATGCTCTGCACACTCGAGATGTCTCGCTTGTCGAAGTCCGGTGACTGGAGGACCTGCCAGACCATCGACGGCACGCCACCGAAGGTCGTGATGCGCTCGCGCTCGATCAGCTCGAGAGCCCGCTCGGGGTTCCACTTGTACATCAGCACGAGCTTCGAGCCGGAGGCGACCGCTCCCTGCAGCACGGAGTGGCAGCCGGTCGCGTGGAAGAACGGGACCGACAGGAGGCTGGCGCTCTGCGTCGCCGCGCTCGACGCGCTTGACGCGCCCGGGGCGGGCTCCCGCGGCGGGGTGCGCAGCGCGGCGCGAGTGGCCGCGAACGCCAACGACATGAGGTTCGCGGTGAAGTTCCGGTGGGTGCCGAGCGCACCCTTCGGCAGGCCGGTGGTGCCGGACGTGTAGAAGATCGTGGCGTCGTCGTCGGGGTGGATGCCGGCCTCGGGGAGCGCTGGCGGGTTCGCCGGATCGGGTTCGCCGATCACGTCGCCCCACTCGCTGCATCCCTTGTGGACGTCGCCGCGCGCGACGATCGTCGTGAGGTCGGACAGGTTGGCGGAGTGCTCGGCGATTCGCTCCATCCGCTCGCCATCGGCGACCAGGACCTTCGCCCCGGAATCGGCGAGGCCGTACTCGAGCTCCCGTCCGGTCCACCAGGCGTTCAGCGGCACGACGATCGCACCGGTCGCGGCGGCACCGAAGAACGCGACCGGCCACTCGGGGAAGTTGCGCATCGCGATGGCGACACGGTCGCCGTTGCGCACGCCGAAGTCGTTCACCAACGCGCTGGCGAATGCCGCCGCGCGTGCGTAGTGCTCGGCGAAGGTCATCCGCTCGTCCTCGTAGACGACGAAGGACGCGTCACCGTGCGCTCGGCTGGCCTCGAGCAGGGCGCGAATGGACGGCAACGCGTTCTTCCACGACTTCGTCGGCCGACCGTCGATGTCCACGACCTCGATCTCGAACAGCGACCCGGCCCTGGTCAGCTGCGCGTGCGCGTCGGCGATCGAGATCGGTGCAGGTGGTGGTGTGGTCACCGTCGTCATCCTTCTACATGCTCCCGGAGCCCGGGATAGCGTCAAGAGTCTTGACACGCGATCGTACGCAGCGCTCCCCTCACCACCACGACTTTCATAACGGGGGTACGCTCGATCGATGGCGCCACTCGGCGAACGGGACGCTTCGGAGTCGGTGGCGCCGCCGAAGCCGCCGGAGAGCTCCCGTCCCAACTCCCGTGCTGCGCTGATCGAGGCCGCCTTCGAGGAGTTCTCGACCAAGGGCTACGAGGCGGCCACCGTCGCCGGGATCGCCGAGCGGGCCGGTGTCACCACCGGCGCCCTCTACGCCCACTTCGCCGGCAAGCTCGATCTGCTGCTGGCAACCGTCGACCTCGCACCGGTCGAGGACATCGTCCGTTCAGCACGTGAGGTTGCCTCCCTGCCGTGGAACGAGGCGTCGAAGCGGATCATCCAATCGATGTCGGAACGCCCGGATCGCCGCATGCTGCTGCTGCTCGACGTGATCGTCGTCGCCCGACGAGATCCGCACGTCGCCCAGACCCTGCGGCGCGGGCTCCAGAGCTACCTGCGGGCGATGACCAAGGCGAACGATGCGGCCGTAGGGCTCGGGATCATCGACCCGGCCCTCGCCACCGACGACCTCGCCCGGGTGCTGGCGCTGCTCACGATGGGCAAGGTCGTGTTCAGCGCTCTCGACGAAGCGCCGCCGTCGGACCGGGCCTTCGCCCGGCTGGCCGATCTGCTGCTGCAGTCTGCCGGTGCCGACCACGACGGCGACCAGCCCGCCGCCCTGGCCAGGGTCCGGACCCGGGCCGCCGCCGCCGAGCGGGCGCGGCAGGCGTTGCACGACGGCATCGTCGACGCCGTGCACGAGGGTCACAGCCTCCGCCACGTCGGCGCCGCTGCCGGCCTGTCCCACGAGCGCATCCGCCAGGTCCTCCGCGACCACGACGCCCGCTGACCGGCCCGCGGGCGTGCTTGTCGGCCCAGCGTAGTGTCGCTACGTTAGGCGCCGCCTCCATGCCGATCGCCATTACCGACGCCCACCTGGAACTCGAAGCCGTCGCCCGTGCCGCGCTGGAGAAGTTCGGCGCTCGCGCCGAAGCGCGGCGGCTGCTCGACGGCGCCGAGGAGAGCCTGCCACCGTTCTGGGCCAACTTCGCCGAGCTCGGCTGGCTCGGCCTGCCCCGCGTCGCCCTCGGCGGGGTCGCGGCGACGGTCATTCCCGATGCCCGCCGCACCCTCGTCGACCTCGCCCGGCTGCTGCTGGCCGCTGAGGCTGTCGGCCTCGCTCGCGAGTGCACGGAGATGGCGTCGTCGTACGCCAAGGAGCGGATCCAGTTCGGCCGCCCGATCGCCATGTTCCAGGCGGTCAAGCACCACTGCGCCAACATGGCCGTCGCCACCGAGCTGGCTACCAGCGTCGTGTGGGACGCTGCTCGCGCCGCGGTGACGGGCGGCGACCAGCTCACCTACGCCGCCGCCGTGGCGGCCACGCTGGCGGCACCGGCCGCCGATCTGTGCGCGAACCTCAGCACCCAGGTCCACGGCGGCATCGCCATCACCTGGGAGCACGACGCCACCTGTTCATGCGCCGGGCCACGGTCCTGCTGTCGTTCCTCGACCCCGACGGCGCCGCCGCCGAGCTGACCGACCTGGCCCGGGCAGGCGTCGCCAGCGCCAGAGCCGTCGAGCTGCCTCCGGAGGCAGACGCGATCCGGACCGACGTCCGGGCCTTCGCCGAGAGTGTCAAGGGACTGCCGACCGAGGAGCAGCGCCGCCGGATGATCGAGACCGGCTACGTGATGCCGAACTGGCCCAAGCCATACGGCCGTGACGCCGGTGCGGTCGAGCAGCTCGTCATCGAGCAGGAGTTCGAGGCAGCCGGCATCAAGCGCCCGGGTTACGGGGTCACCGGCTGGGTCATCCTCACACTGATCCAGTACGGCACGCCCGACCAGATCGCCCGATGGGTCAACCCGGGGCTGGACCAGGGCGTCGTCTGGTGCCAGCTGTTCAGCGAGCCCGACGCCGGCTCCGACGCCGCCGGCATCAAGACCAGGGCGACACGGGTCGACGGCGGCTGGACCGTCGCCCGCGCCACCCTCGGCAACGAGAGCGTGAGCATCGGCGGGGGCCAGGGCGGCATGGCGACGCCGGGGTCGGCGCTGGTGCCGCTGTACGACGCCCATCCCGAGCGGCTCACCGGTGGCACCGCTCGCGTCGGCCACTACATCGCCACCCACCAGGCGATGGGCCTGCTCAACCTGCGCAGCGCTCACCGCGCCGTCGCCGGTGCCGGCCCCGGGCCCGAGGGCGCGATGACAAAGCTGGTCCTCTCCGAGCTCGGCCACGAGGCGGTCGCCATCCAGACGGCGCTGCACAGGCCGGACGTGCCGTTCATGGACGGCGCCGCCGGCATGAGCAACTTCATGGTGCTCATGCACCGCGGCATGTCGATCGCCGGCGGCACGTCGGAGATCAAGCGCAACCAGATCGGTGAGCGCATCCTCGGGCTGCCCCGCGATCCGTTGGTCAAGTGAGCGGGGCCGCCGAACCGACGGGCTACCCGCGATCGGCCGACCTCGAACTGATCCCCTTCGGGTTCGACGCGACGTCGAGCTGCGGCTCCTTCGAGCTGACGCCGGGCCTCGCCTGCTACGACGGTGCCCTCTACGGCGGCACCGGCGCCGCCGCGTCGGTCATGGCGATGGAAGCGGCAACGCAGCGTGACGCGCTGTGGGTCGTCACCCAGTTCGTCGCCCAAGCCCATGTCGGCGAGACCATCGACATCGACGTCGACACGCTGGCGATGGGCGGGCGGATCGCCCAGCTGCAGGTGGCCTCGACCCGCCGGACCTCCGCTGAGGCGACCCTCGGCATGTTCTCGGGGTAGCTGTCAGCCGACCGCGTCTCTCCGATCAGGCCAGGGGTGGGGCCGGGGTGAACGTCACCGGGAGGTGCTTCACACCGCCGACGAGCGGGATGGTGAGCGCCTCGAGGAAGTCGGACGGGCCCGACGGCTCGATGTCGGGAAGTGGGGTGAGGAGCTGCCGGAACACGATGCTCAGCTCCCGTCGGGCGAGGTGAGCGCCGAGGCAGAAGTGCGGGCCGGGACCGCCGAAACCGACGTGGGGGTTCGGGTCGCGGCGCACGTCGAAGGTGTCCGGGTCGTCGAACACCGTCGGGTCGCGGTTCGCCGCGCCGTAGAAGAGGACGACCTTGTCCCCTTCGTCGAAGGTCCGGCCGGCGATCGTCACCCGCTGCGTCGCCGTGCGGCGCATGAACGTGACCGGTGATGCGTAGCGGACGATCTCTTCGACCGCGGTCGCCGTCACCTGCTCAGGGTCGTCCTGCCACACGCGCCGCTCGGCGGGATGTTCGCCGAGGAAGTGCATACCCAGGCTCGTCGCCGTGCGCGTCGTGTCGTTGCCGGCGACGGCGAGCAGGATGAAGAACGGCCCGAGCTCCTCGTTCGTCAACGACTCGCCGTCGACGTTCGCATGCACGAGCGCAGAGGTGAGGTCGTCGGTCGGGTCCGCTCGCCGCCTCTCGGCCAGCTCGGTCATCAACCCAGTGAGGGTGATCCCGGCCTCGAACAACGCGCCCATCGGCTCGCGACCTCCGAGCATCTCGGGGTCACCCGCACCGAGGATGACGTTCGTCGCGTCGAGCACGGTCCGGAACTCCGACCGCGGAATGCCCATCATGTCGCAGATCACGAGAAGCGGGAACGGCGCCGAGATCTCGGTGACGAAGTCGACCTCGCCCTTCTCGCAAATGCCGTCGATCAGCTCGGCGCAGATCGAGTCCACCGACTCGACGACCCGGGCGAGCCGTCGGGGTGTGAACGACCGGCCGACGATCCCCCGCAGCCGGGCGTGCCGCGGATCGTCCATCGTGATGAACGAGCCGAAGAACTCGAGCGCGTCGGCTGGCATGTCCGGGATCGAGATCGAGCCCCTGCCGGAGCAGAACACGTGCGGTTGCCTGCTGATCTCCACCACTTCGGCGTGCCCGAGGACGGCGTGGAACGGGACCGCGTCGCCGACAACGCCCGGTAGCTCGACCGGCACGAACGGACCGTGCTCCTCGCGAAGCTGGGCGAAGCGGGACATGCGCTGCGACAGCGGACGCCGCCAGAGCTCGGCGTCGCCGATCGAGAGACGGCCATCGGACATAGTCCCGTTACGCTATCTCCTCCCCCAATAGTCCGCCCTCGGCGACGCGTCGCCGTGCTTGTCAGCACATTTGACACGCAGTAGATGGCGCACATGGGTCGGTGCGGCCGGTTGCCGCGGCCTCCAGACCAGCGGACCGGGATGTCGAGACGACGATCAGCGGGTGTCGGGCTTGCGGCCGACGGCACCGTAGACAGGGACGGGTCGACGCCCCTTCGGGGCGGGTCGGTCGTCGTCGGGGTGCCAGTTCTCGAGCGGGACCAGGCCTGGGTCGACGAGATCGAAGCCGTCGAGCAGCGCGGTGATCTGGTCCTTGGAGCGCACGACGTAGCGCTCGGCGAGGATCTCGTTGAACCGTTCGATCGCCTTCGCGATTGCTTCGGGTGCGATGTCCAGGCTGGTGTGGGCGATGATCAGGTAGCTGCCGGGCGTCACTGCGGCACGCAGGTCGTCGACGATCTGGTGGGCGACGCCGTCGTCGGGGATGAGGTTCAGCGTCGTCGGGAGCACCAGCGCGACGGGCTGCCTGAAGTCGAGCGTCGCTGCGGCCTCACGCAGGATCGCCTGGGGGTCGTCGAAGTCGCTGTGGACATGGGCCACGACGCCCTCGGTGGCGTCCTTTCCCAGCCGGTGCACGTGGGCCAGGGTCGTAGGGTCGTAGCTTGCGTAGACCACCCGGGCCTCAGGTGCGATCTCCCAGGCGACGTCGTGAACCATCCCCGTCGTCGGGGTCGACATACCGATGTGCAGGTACTGGCGGACGCCGACCTCGCCGGTGAGGTAGCGCACCGCCCGGGTGACGAAGGTCTTCACCGTCTGGACCAAGCCACGCAGCCCTTCCAGACCGCCCGGCGAGAGCTCGCCGATCGACTCGGCTGCGGCCCGATCGACAGCGAAGTGGGCGTCGCCGTCGGCGAGGAAGTTCTCGACCCGTGCCATACGAGCGACGCTCAGGTCGATGGGGAACGGGTCGCCGTCGCTTGGGTCTGATGGCTGGTCACTCATGAGGTTGCAACACCCTGGCAGCCGAGGAGCGGTCGGTTCGTCGAGATTTCGTCGTCGGTTCACGACGAGGTGGTGGTCCGGTGTCCGGCAGGCTACCGGTCCGTTCAGGGGGCTTCCGAACGGCGCGGCGGAACCCACGGCGACCTCGTCAGTCGTCCGCGTGAGTGGGCAGGACGTCATGGCGTCCTGCCCCCAGACGTAGCCTGCGGGGATGCCCGACTTCTCCGAGAGCGATGCGCAGTTCCTGAAGGACCATCACTCGGCCGCCATGATCACGCTGGGCGCCGACGGCATGCCCAAGGTGGTCCGGTGCGGGGTGGCGCTGGTGGACGGCAAGCTGTGGAGCAGCGGCACGCAGGACCGCGTCCGCACCCGGCGCCTGCGCCACGACCCGCGCTGCACGCTCTACGTCCACGACCATGCCGTCGCCTGGCGGGCACTCGAGACCACCGTCGCCATCCTCGAGGGCCCCGACGTCGCCCAGCAGAGCCTGCGCCTGTTCCGCGTGATGCAGGGCAAGCCGACCGGGCCGCTGAGCTGGTTCGGCGGCGAGTACAGCGAGGAGGACTTCCTGCAGCTGATGGTGGACGAGCAGCGCCTGATCTACGAGTTCGAGGTCCGTCACAGCTACGGCATGCCGTGACCCCGCGTCGTCGGCCGTCCGGCTAGTCTTCCGGCGCTCCTGTTAAGTCTGCCTACCGTAGGGCGTTGTGATGGACGTACCGGGTTCGACCCTCGTCGCACCCCCGGAGAGCGGACGTCTGCGCGTGGCCGTCCTTGCCAGCCTCGCTGGCAAGGCGGGCGAGATGGCGACGCTGCTCTTGCTCGCCACCGTGCTACCCCGCGTGCTCGGCCCGACGGACTACGGCCACTTCGCCGTGCCGCTCACGGTGGTCACGATCGGGTCGCTGGCGCTCACGCTCGGCGGGCCAACGGTGATGGCGCGCTTCGTGCCTGCGGCGGTGCCCGAGGAGCGGGCCGCGCTCGCACTGGCCATCGGGGCGCGGTTGGCGCGCGGTCGGGCCGCGCAGCTCACGGTCCTCACGGCGGTGGCCCTGGCTGCGGTGGTGTGGGACCCGGCGCGCTTCCCGCCCCTGCAGACTGCGCTCGTCTCGGCGGCGCTCGCCCTCAACGTCGCTGCGACCCTCGCCTTACAGGTCACGCTTGGTCTGGGCCGCGCCGGGGCGTGGAGCCTGCGCTACCCGCTGCAGAACGCGGTGCTGATCGTGGCCGTGCTGCTCCTCCATCCGGCGGCCGGCGCGACGGGAGCGGTCGTCGCGATCCTGGTGGCGGCCGCCGCAGCGGCGGCTCTCGGCGCATCGGTCGTCGCGCCGATCGTCGGCGTGACGCGGCCGGAGGTCGCGGTCCCGGTGGGAGCGCTGCGCTTCGGTGGCCTCCAGGCCGCGGGCGCGGCGCTCATGCAGGTCGTGCACCGCGGCGGCGTCGTCGCAGTGGCGCTGCTGGCCGGCTCCACCTCCCAGACCGGACACGCCGCGCTGGCCATCGGCGTCGCGCTCGGGGTCACCTACGCCGTCCTCCAGGCGTTCACCGTGTCGTTGCCGCACCTCGCGGGTCGGAGCGGCCGCGCCTGGGGTCCCGCCGACACGGCGGGCCCCGCAGCCGAGGCCGTCCTGCGGCGGCTCGCCGGCGGCCTGCTCGTCGTCATCGTGCCTGCCGCCGCACTGGTCGCCCTGACGCTCGACGCGGTCGTGCCCACTGTGTTCGGTGGCGACTACGCGGGAGCGTCGTCGGCATTCGGTCCGGTGCTGGGGGTGATGGTGCTGGCCCCGCTGAACGCCCTCGCGGTCCAGGCGGCGGCGCTGCGGCTTCAGCCCGGCGTGTCGCTGGCCAGCGGGCTCGCCGCCGCGCTCGGGTTCCTCGTCACCGCGGTCGTCGCCGTCCCGTCGTGGGGCGCTCCGGGCGGCACGGCGGCGGCCCTGGTCGGCATGGCGGCCGGCGCGCTCGTGTCGCTGTGGATGCTGCCCGGTGCGGTCGGGGGCCGCATCGGCGCCGCGTCCTTCGCCGGAGCTGTCCTCGTGGTCGTCCTGGCGGTGGCCACGTGACCGGCGCCGACCCGGAGGTGTCGGTGATCGTCCCCACCCGGGACCGCCCGGACCAGCTCACCGCCTGTCTCGCCGCCCTGGAGCAGCAGACCGCGAGCTCGTTCGAGATCGTCGTGGTGGACGACGGCTCGAGTGACGCCGCCGCGGTCGCCGCCGTGGTCGCCGCCGCTCCCCACGCCCGGCTGCTGCGGGGCTCGGGGCGGGGGCCGGCCGCCGCCCGCAATCTCGGGGCCTCTGTGGCCCGGGCGCCGGCGCTGTGCTTCACCGACGACGACTGCCGGCCGGGCACGCGATGGATCGAGGCGCTCGCGGGTCGGATGGACGCCGCCGCTCCGGCCGTCGCTGGGCCGACCTACAACGGCCAGCCGCGCAACGTCTTCGCCGTTGCGTCTCAGACCATCACCAACCACCTGACGGAGGCGTCGTACGACCCCGCGGTCGACGGCGTGCGCTTCGCGCCGACCAGCAACCTGGCCTGCCAGGCAGCCCTGCACCGGACGCTCAGGTTCGACGAGGGCTACCGGTCGGCGGCCGGCGAAGACCGCGATTGGTGCACCCGGCTGGTCGATCGTGGCCTGGTCCTCGCCTTCGATCCGTCGGCCTGGGTGACGCACCACCAGTCGCTGTCGTTCGCCGGCTTCTGGCGCCAACAGGTGCGCTACGGGCGCGGCGCCTACCGGTGCCATCGGGGCCGTGGGCCGCGGGCTCGGCTCCAGACACCGGCGTTCTACGTCCGTCTGGCCGGCAAGGGCTTCGCTGCAGGCCTGGCAGCGGGGCTCCTGGTCGTCCTGGCCCAGTGCGCCACCGCAGTCGGGATGGCCCGCGAAGCTCTCGCCGCCCGTCGGCCTGACTGGTAGGACGTCGGACGGGGTGCGCCGCCCTACCTACGGCTGGAGGAGGGGCTCGCCGGACATGGCGCTCGTGTCGGCACCGGCGAGGGCGACGGCGGTCGCAGCGACGTCCTCCAGGCGAGGCGGCCTTTCGGGATCGACCAGGCGGGATGACCCGGGCACCACGAGAGCCCACGCGTCGCCGTCGGTGTGGTTGCCGGAGCGGCCGCTGCCCACCCCGTGCCGGCGCACGGTGCCGAATCGCTCGGACCGGACACCCTCGAGCCTGGTAGCCGGGCGGTCGGTCCAGTGGACGACCAGATCGGGCAGTTGGTTGGCCCGGCTGCCCGAACCGAACCGTTCGCCGACCCGGTCCACCGAGCGCACGGCGGGGGAGCCGTCCAGATCGGTGAAGGTGAGCACGCCCGCGGCGATCTCGTCCATGAGGTCGGATGCGTCCTCGGGCGCGACGATGCCGTCGCGCTCGCGCCCCCGGAGGTTGAGCCGGATGTAGCCCTGGTTCTCGGCCGGGTGCGCGAACGCCCGGGTCGTGCTCCAGTCGATGCCCCGCAGTTCGAGGCGCGCGGTCAGGTCCAGCGCGGCGCGCTCGGGGAGCGCGGCCGCGACCCGGGCGCGCAGGCCGCTCGGGAGCGCGGCACGCAGCCGCCAGATCGAGTTCGACACGTTGGCCTGGTGGGCGTCCGGGTCGGGGTCGAGGATCGCGCGGAGCATCTCGGGGAGGAGATCCGCCCGGCTGGTGTTCACGTCCATGCCCACGGGGGATACGACCATCAGGTCGGCGCCCGCAGGCAGCGCCTCGACCACCCGGCCCAGGGCGGCGTCGACCGCGCTGTAGACCGCCTCGAGTGTGTCGCCGAGGACCCGCTCGACCGCCGGGTCAAGCCCCTCGGTGTCGAGCTGGGACAGATCCCAGAACTGGTGGCCGGCGACGTGGGCCGCACAGAAGGTCAGCCAGACCAGGTCGAAGGGCTGCTCGTCGACCAGGAGGGTGGCCGCATCCGCGACCCGGCCAGGGGCGCCGAGCACGCGGCGGCGCAGCCCCAGCATCTCGTCGACCGTGTGCCGCCCGAAGACCTCGTCGACGGGGAGCGGTGGCCCGAACAGGCGCTCCAGCCGACGGTGGATGTCGCCCGGCGAGGCCCACTTCTGCAGGACCACGCGGTCGTGCAGCTGCCAGCCGCAGACCAGCGTGCCCGGTGGCGCTTCGCTCGGCGCCCGGCTCTCGTAGGGGTCGACGGCCAGCGTACGGGTGCCCCGGGCGCCGAGCTGCTCCCACACCGGCCGCGGGGCCTCGAAGGCGCTCATGTAGTGCACGCGCTGGTCGGCACCCGACCACTGGAACGGGTAGAAGAGACCGTGCTCACCGAGCTCGACCCCGCTGTACAGGGTGTGCTGGGCACCAGCGGCGAACTGGGTGGCGGGGGCGTCCAGCGCGTGCCACACGCCGCGCTCGCGCAGTGCCGCCAGCGCCGGCAGCCGGTCGGCGGCCAGCATGCGGTCCAGCAACGAAGCGCTGGCGGCGTCGAACTGGAGGATCGCGAGCACGCCTATCTCCCCACGGGTTGGGTGACTGGGACGGGACGGCCGGACCGTGCCGCGCTCGTCCGGGCCGCGTCGACGACCGACATCGCCGCGAGGCCGTCGGCTGCAGAGCCGAGCGCCGACGGGTGGGCATCGTGGATGGTGGCGGCGAAGGCCCGCAGCTGGCCGGTCAGCGACACGACGAGAGGGTTCACGCCCGACCCGCGGGCGAGTCGGGCGCGCACGGCGGCCACGCGCCCCCCGAGGCGGTGGCGGGCGAGCAGCGTGCCAGCGCCGTCGCGGAGATCGACGATCTCGCGGTGCGGTCGGTCGGTCGCTGCCCGGACGACGGCCCGGCCACGCGTCAACGTCAGCTCCAACCTGGCACGCTCGGCACTCAGCTCGGTGCACCTGACCTCGACCGCGTCGCCGGAGCTGATCCATCGGGCACAGTCGACGAGGTGGGGCCCGAGGTCGAGGAGGGCGTCGTCGCGCACCGCGTGCGCACCCCAGCTGCGACGCCGGTAGCTGATCTCGAGCCGCAGGTCCACGTCGCGATCGGCGGGCACGAGCTGGCGCAGCGCCTCAGCACCCGGGTCGAAGCGGCGGTTGAACCCCACCCAGGGCGCCGGCTCCAGCGCGGCCAGCGCGGCGGCACCGGCGGCGTCGGGCGCAGGGGGCTTCTCGACCAGGACGGCGACGCCGGCCTGTGTCGCCACCACCGCATCCGCAAGGTGGGCAGCAGCGGGCGTCGCGAGGATCAGGCCCTCGACCTCGATGCCATCGAGCAGCGCTGTGGCATCCGCGAACGTCGCCACGGACCCGGCATCAGACGTCCCGCTGGCGACGAGGGACGCGACGGTGGCTCGTCGGGTCGGCTCGGGGTCGGCGACCGCAGCCAGGCGGACGTCGGTCGTGGCAGCGAAGGCCGGGAGGTAGCCGGCCGTCGCGAGCCGGCCGCACCCGACGAGCCCCAACGCTATCGGCGCGCCGCTCATCGGGTGACGGTACCGCTGGCGGGAGCCGGCCTCGCCGGCGCCGGGGCGACCCGGTCCGGCCGTCCCGGCCGGGAGGACACAGCCCACGCGCCGAGCGCCGCGGCGATCCCGGCTGGGACCGCCGCCACCGAGACCAGGTGGTGCATCCCGTGCAGGGCCACGCCGGCAACCGCCGCCCAGAACCCCTGCTGCCGCACGAGCAGGGCGTAGAACGCGTGGTTCAACCCCAGCAGCATGCCCAGGGCGCCCAGCACGAGCAGCGGCAGCCCCAGCACGGCGAACACGACGCCGAGCGCACACGAGGCCGCGCTCAGACGGTGCCGCCAGCCGCAGTTCAGCGCCGCCGACATGCGCCGGTGGCGCAGCTGCAGCGCCACCCACGGGACCCCGCGGCGGGCGAAGTCGGTCCACAGCATCGACTTGAGGGTCCAGTTCTTGAGGTGGGTGCCCTGGATGGCGGGATCGAGCACCACCTGCGCTCCTCCGGCGATCAGGCGGTGACCGAGCTCGATGTCCTCGATCGAGGGGTGCGGGTACCGCTGCCCGTCGAAGCCGCCTGCCGCGAGGAAGCTCGAGCGCCTGACCGCCCCCAGGCCGGTCCAGAAGGTCTCGGCCGGCCCGGCGCTCGCCTGGTGGACGTGGTGGTGTAGCAGGTTGCGGAAGGCGGACACCGTGCCCCGGGCGCGGGGGGCGTCGTCGTAGGAGCCGAACACCGCGTCGAGCTGGGGCTGCGCGTCGAAGGTGGCTCTGATGCGGGTGAAGGCGTCGTGGTGGACCTCGACGTCGGCGTCGACGAAGACGACGACGTCGCCCGTCGCCCGCTCGACGCCGAGGTTGCGCGCCGCGGCGGCCGGTAGCCGAGAGGGGCGGTCGACGACGATCGTCTCGTCCGGCAGGTCGTCCGCGTCCGCGATCGCTGCCCGACATCGGACCAGCGTCGGGGGGGAGTCGGTCGCCGGCACCACGACGGACAACGAGGTCATCGCGCTGACTATAGGTAATTAGGAGTACCTAAGATCAAGTAGTAGCCGTGCTGTCGGGATCGGTCCCGGGTCGATCACCTGAGCGCGGGCTGGCATCCCACGGCGTAGGCGACCCACTCGGCCGACCGCGCCAGCGTCGCGACCTCCGACGAGGGCTCGCCCGAGAGGAGCACGTCCCGGCGACTGCCCACCCGGGCGAACACGACGCCCGGTCCGTCGCCCAGCCGAGGTGGGACGTGGCTCAACGGCACGTCCAGCCGCCAGGCCAGCGCCATCCGGGGGACGTCGGACCGGTCGACCGCGATGCCCCCGCAGGCCAGCACGGCGTCGGGGCCGCCCACCTGGTCGACCACCCTCTCGAGGTCGCTCTCGAGCCGGGCTCGGGTCCGGACGTCGCCGGCGAGGGTCTCCAGGGCGACCACCCGCGGGAGCACGGCGACCACGCCCAGGGCGACCAACCCGGCCGCCAGGATCCGACCCACCCGATCCGGCGGGACCGCAGCGAGGGCCCGCACCACACCTACGCCTGCGAGGACGCACAGCAGCGCGGCGGCCGGCAGGAGGAACCGGCTCAGTGCCGCATAGCCGAGCCCGACGCTCATCGCGGCCACGAGCGCCAGCCACGCGACCGCCCCGCCGGCGAGGGCCAGGGGGGTCGCCTCACCACGCCGACGGGCCGAGACCAGCGCGACCACCGCCATGGCCCACGCCGGCAGGACCACGACGTTGGCGACCCGTCGCAGTGCCAGACCGGTCCGGTCGACGACGTCGCCGGAGACGACTTGCGCCGCATCCGCACCGTGCCAGGCATCCCCCGAGCCCCACAGGTCACCACCGAACCACAGCAGCGGGACGGCCGCGAGGAGGACGGCGACGAGGCGCCGATGCACCGCGTCCTGGCGCCACAGCCACGCCGCGTAGACGACGAGGAACGGCCAGATCTCGGGCCGCAACAGGGCGACTGCGGTCCCGAGCAGCAGGGCGTGGGCCCGCCGGCCGTCGAGATGACGTTCGATCGCCCACAAGCAGAGCGCCGCTTCCACGGGAGCGCTGTGGCCCTCGGCGAGCAACCGCAGGAATCGGGGCCCGCCGTCGGGCGTGAGAAGCAACAGCGCCGCCGCCACGATGCCGCCGACCCGCCCGGAGAACCGCGCTGCGAGGCGGTAGGCGAAGACCAGACCCAGCAGGCCCAAGGTTCGTGCCACCACCAGCCACAGGGTCGGGGCCAGCCCTCCGGACACCGACAGCACGGTGGTCACCACGACCGGCAGCGGCTTCCAGGAGGGCCCTCCGGTCGTGTCGAGGTCGAGGTGGGCGACCTCGCGGCCCCAGACGAGCCACGCCCACGGGTCGAAGGCGAGCGTGGCCGGCAGGACCAGCGACACCACGGCGACGGCGAGACACACGCCCCCTGGCCACGCGGCGCCAGCCAGGGCGCGGCGCTCGACGACCGGCTGGGTGGCGACCGCCTGCACCGTGAGCTAGCTCGTCGAGGAGGCGAGGACGTTGACCGGCCCCGCGACCCACACCCGCACGTCGTCGCCGGGGTGCCAGGGAGCCGAGCCGCTGCTGCGGCTGCGGAGCTGGAGCCCGCTGGCAAGCTCGAGACGGACGAGCTGGTCGTGACCATAGAAGGAGCGTCCGACGACGCGGGCGTCGGACGCGCCGTTCGGCGTGTGGGGACGGTCTGCACCATGGACCGCGCTGATCGCGACCACCTCGGGGCGCACGACGACCTCGACCGCTCCCCGCAGGCCCGGGTCGGCGGGGAACCTGCCGAGCTCGCAGTCGACGATCCCGTCGACCGCTGTGCCGGGCACCACGTCGGCGGCACCGAGGAACTCGGCCGCCCACCGCGTCGACGGCAGCGCGTACACCTCCTCGGGGGTACCCGCCTGTTCGACCCGGCCTTCGCGCATCACCACCACCACGTCGGCTAGCGAGAGGGCCTCCTGCTGGTCGTGGGTGACGAGCAACGCGCTGGCCCCGGCTTCTCGCAGGATCGCCGCGACCTCCTCGCGCAGTGCCTCGCGCAGCCCGGCATCGAGGGAGGCGAACGGTTCGTCGAGCAGGACCACCTCGGGCTGGTTGGCCAGCGCTCGGGCCAGGGCGACGCGTTGACGCTCACCGCCGGAGAGCTCGTGAGGGTACGACCGGGCGCGGTCGGCCAGGCCGACCAGCGTGAGGCACTCCTCGACCCGGCCTTCCCGCGGTTCGCCGAAGCCGACGTTGCCCGCCACCGACAGGTGGGGGAACAGCGCCCCGTCCTGGAAGACCATGCCGACGCGGCGGCGGTCGGGCTCGACCCAGACGCCGTCACCCGCCACCCGCCGGTCACCGATCGTCACACCGCCGGCATCGGGGACCTCGAACCCGGCGATGATCCGCAGCAGCGTGGTCTTGCCGGATCCACTCGGCCCCAGCAACGCGACCAGCTCGCCCTGCTGGACGGTCACGGTGGCCCCGGCGACGGCCCGGGTGCTTCCGAACGTCTTGTGGATGTCGGCGGCGTGGATCGCCAACGGCTCGGACACTGACGGCACCCTACCCGGGGTGGTTCGGGAATGTCAGGTGCGGCATCGCCTGCTATATGGGAACCCTAACCATCTACACTAGGGATGCTGGCTGCTATCCCGACTCCTGTGAGGACGCCGTCGTTGCTCTCCCGCCTGATCCGCCGCCGCTGGCCACTTCCGGTGCTCGTCGTCGTCGTGGTCATGGGCGTGGTGGGAGGTGCGCTGGTCGCCGCCGGCAGCGCCGACGATGCGCTCGTGGTCTACAACGGTCGGTCGCACTACGGCGACGAGCAGGTCTTCACCGACTTCGAGGAGGCGACAGGCATCGACGTCGAGCTTCGGGGCGGCACGGCCCCCGAGCTGTTCGAGCGTCTGCGCCGCGAGGGCGAGGACACGCCCGCCGACCTGCTGGTGACGACCGACCTGGCCAACCTGTGGCGGGCCGAGGAGGCCGGGCTCCTCCAGGGCGTGTCCACATCCACGCTCGAATCCAACGTTCCGCCGTACCTCCACGACGACGACGGCGCCTGGTGGGCCCTCAGCACCCGGTTGCGGATCCCCGTGGTGTCCACCGAGAGGGTCCCCGAGGGCCAGGTCACCGACTACGCCGACCTCGGCGACCCGCGCTACCGGGGGCGCACGTGCCTGCGCACGTCCAACAACGAGTACAACCAGTCCCTGGTCGCCGACATGATCGCCAAGCGGGGCAGGGCCGCCACCGAGCAGCTCCTGCGCTCGTGGATGGCGAACGACCCCGAGATCGTCAACTCGGACGGCGAGCTCTTGGCGGTGATCGCGGCCGGCGAGTGCGACGTCGGGCTCACCAACCACTACTACCTCGGTCGGGCGCTGGCCGAGGACCCGGACTTCCCGGTCGCGCCGGCATGGCCCGACCAGGACGGTGCCGGCGCCCACGCCAACGTGTCCGGCGTCGGGCTGGTGCGGTGGTCCGACCACGACGAGGACGCCGTGGCCCTGATGGAGTACCTCACGTCCCGCGACGCGCAGGAGCTGATCGTCGCCCGCAGCGAGTTCGCGGCCAACCCCGAGGTGCCGCCTTCCGAGCACATCAGCGACTGGGCGGACGTGACGATCGACCCGATCGCCGTGGACGAGGCGGGGCCGCTGCTCGACGAGGCAGTGGCGCTCATGCTCGACGTCGGTTGGAACTGACCCGCGCTCGGGGAACCGTCGCGACGTGGCGTTGACCACCGCGCCGGCCCGCACCCGGCGGGTGCCAGCGTCGGCGGTCCTCGGTGTGCTCGTCGCGCTCCTGGTGGTCGGGCCGCTGGTGGCGCTGCCCGCCAGCTTCGTCGGGCAGGGCGACGCGTTCGACCAGATCGGCCGGACCCTGCTTCCCGAGGCCCTCGCCACCAGCCTGCTGCTCGCCGCGGGCGTGGGCGCCGGCACGCTGGTCGTCGGCGGCGGGTTGGCGCTGCTGCTGTCGTTCTACGACTTCCCCGGTCGCCGGTGGCTCGACTGGGCGCTGGTCCTCCCGATGGCGATGCCTACCTACGTCCTGGTCTTCGTGATGCTCGGCCAGTACGGGTTGGCCAGCCCCCTGCAGACGAACCTGTTCGGCGACGGGCTGCGGATCCCCGGGCTGCGCAGCACGGGCGGTGCCATCGTCGTGCTCACGGCGGTCCTGTACCCCTACGTCTACGTCCTCGGGCGCACCGCGTTCCTCGGCCAGTCCCGCCAGGCCATCGAGGTCGCGCGGTCGCTCGGCTGCACCTACGGCCAGGCGGTGCGCCAGGTCGCTCTGCCCCTCGCCCGCCCGGCCCTCGCGGCGGGCGCGTCCCTGGCGATCATGGAGGCGCTGGCCGACTTCGGCGCCGTCGACCTCCTCGGGGTCCAGGCGCTCACCAGCGCGATCTACCGAGTCTGGTACGGGACCTTCGACCAGGCTGCCGCGCTGCAGCTCGCCACCGTGCTGGTGGGCCTGGCCCTCACGATGGTGACACTCGAGCGGCTCCTTCGAGGCCGCGCGCGGTACCACCAAACCCTCGCCCGCGGCGACGCAGTCGTGCCGCGGCGCCTGCGGGGGTGGCGTCGATGGCTGGCTGCCGTGCCCGGCTGCGTGCTGCTCGTGGTCGTGTTCGTCGTGCCCGTGGCCCAGCTCATCGCATGGTCCGCCGAGACCGTGGTGGAAGGCACGGTCGACAGCAACCTCGCCCGCGCCGCACGCAACACGCTGGTCCTCGGAGTGATCGCTGCGCTGGTCGCCGTCATCACCTCGACGGTCGTGGCCTACGGGCAACGGGCCCGACCGTCGCGGATCGGCCTGGCGGCGAGCCGCCTGGCCACCATGGGCTACGCGGTCCCGGGCACCGTGGTGGCCGTCGCCGTCTACGTGCCGTTGGTGTGGCTCGACCGTCGCCTGGTCGACGTCGCCGACGAGGCGCTCGGTCGGAGCATCGACCTCGTCTTCACCGGGACGATCCTGGGGCTGGTCATCGCCTACCTGGTCCGGTTCCACGCCCTCGCCTACTTCGCCGTCGATGCCCGCATGGGCCGGATCAGCCCTGACCTCGACGACGCGGCCCGAGCGCTCGGCGCCGACCGGGCCCGCGTCCTCGCCGACGTCCACCTGCCACTGCTCCGGCCCGGCCTGATCGCCGCGGCCATGTTGGTTCTCGTCGAGACCATGAAGGAGCTTCCGGCCACGGCGCTGCTCCGTCCGGTCGGCGGCGACACCCTGGCGATCACGGTGTGGGAGGCCACCAAGGACTCACGCCTCGAGGTCGCCGCGCTCCCGGCCCTGCTGATCGTCGCGGTCGGCCTCCTGCCGGTGGTCCTGCTCGTCCGCATGCTGCGCAGCGGGGACTGGACGTCGGCTGCGGAGCGGTTCTGACCACCCGGGCCTGGGGAGTCGGGGCGGTCAGCGGAGGTCGTCGAGCACAGCCGCGTAGCGGTCGACGAAGGGCATCGTCGTCGCGGGGTCGTCCCACCCGGTCCGGGCCGCGCCGAGCACGACGCGCCGGATCCCCAGGTCGCGGTAGCCGCGCAACGTGTCGGGGGTGGGGTCGCCGTAGGTCACGATGGTGACGGGGATGTCGGGCCGACCGGCCGCCACGGCGATCTCGCGGAAGCGGCGAAGCTTGCGCGCCACGTCGCCGAGGGCGATGTCCATCGGCATCCATCCGTCGGCCCAGTCCACGGCGTGGGTGGTCCCGAGCCGGCCACCCGTGCCGCACAGGACCGGCGGGTGCGGCTGCTGGCGTGGCTTGGGGAACGACCACACCGGGTCGAAGTCGTAGAACCGACCGTGATACGCGGCCTCGTCGTCGGTCCACAGCGCCCGCAGCGCACCGACGCACTCGGCCAGCGCCCGGTAGCGCTGGGCCCATGGGATGTCGGGGCGACAGTTCGCCAGCTCCTCCTGGTTCCAACCCACCCCGACGCCGACCCGCAGGCGACCGGCGGCGAGGTGGTCGAGGGTCGCGACCGACTTCGCGAGGTCGAAGACGTCGTGCTCCAGGGGCAGGGCGACCCCGGTGCCGATGACCAGGCGCGAGGTGGCACCTGCCGCGACCGCCAGGCTCAGGAACGGATCCATCATCCGGAGGTACTGGGGCGGCAGCTCACCACCGGCCGGGTAAGGCGTCTTGCGTGAGGTCGGGATGTGGGTGTGCTCCCCGATCCAGAACGACTCGAAGCCGCGTTCCTCCAGGGCGCGGGCGAGCACGTCCGGCGCCGGATCCTCCGGGGTGTTCATCGACGAGAACCCGAGCTCCACGGTCGTCCTCCGCAGTAGTGGACTGTCGTCAGGGGTGGCCGCCGTCCGAGCGCACGATGGACCCCGTGGTGAAGCTCGAGGCGTCGCTGGCCAGGAACAGTGCCGCACCGACGATCTCGTCCGGCTGTCCGCCGCGCTGGAGGGGGAGGCCGCCGAACATCGTGTCCAGGTGGTTCTGGTCCCAGGCCTTGGAGACGTCGGTGAAGTAGGGGCCGGGCATCAGCGTGTTGACCCGCACCGCCGGGCCATAGGCCTTGGCGAACCCCTCGGTGAAGGCGTTGAGCCCGGCCTTGGCTGCGGCGTAGACCAGGAAGTGGGGCTCCGGCCGCAGCGACCCGGTCGTGCTCACGTTGATGATCACGCCGCCACCGGCGGCCACCATGCGGGAACCAACCAGGGCCGTGAGCCGGAACGGGCCTTTGAGGTTGAGGTTGACCACGCTGTCGAAGAGCTTCTCGGTGACGTCGGTGAGGCTGTCGTATAGCGGCGACATGCCCGCGTTGTTGACCAGCACGTCGACCTTGCCGAACCGGTCATAGGCGGCGTCAACCAGGCCGGGGATGTCGTCCCACCGGCCGACGTGACAGGGGTGGGCGAGTGCGGCACGGCCCGTCAGCTCCTCGACCTCACGGGCGACGTTCTCGCACGCGTCGAGCTTGCGGCTGGTGATCACGACGTCGGCACCGGCCCGAGCGAACGCCAGCACCATCTGGCGCCCGAGGCCCCGGCTGCCACCGGTGACCAGCGCGACCCGCCCGGTCATGTCGAAGACCTCCGCCGCCGTGGGAATGCGGGTGGTGTCGCCGTCGGGGCTTCCGCTGGTCACGCCGCTCAGACTAAGGATCGGCGGGTGGCGTTGCGCAGCGACCGGCGGAGCAGGTCGGGATCGGCCCAGGCGGTGTCGGATGCTGACAGCGCCCGGCCGAGTGCCCGTAGGGCGTCAGTCGTCGCCGTCGCCGCCGACGCCGGCGGCGACGACGTCCTCGTCGACGTCGTCGGTCGGCGTGGTCGCCCGCACCGCCGTCGCCGGGGTGGCTCGGGCGGGGAGCCAGAGGAACACCCCGACCGCAGCCACCGCGGTGATGAGCGACGCGACCAGCAGTGCCAGGTACATGCCGGACATGTAGGAGTCGCGGGCGACCTCGACGATCTGCGCGCCGAGCCCGCCGCCCGTCTCTCGGCCGATGCCCACGCCCGCCTGGATGTTGCTGCCGATGCGGTCGAGCACGCGGCCTGGCAGGTCGGCGCCCGCGAGCCCCGACTCGACGTGGCTGCCGTAGCGCGAGGCCATCAGGCTGCCGATCAGCGCGACGCCCACCGCGCCACCGACCTGACGCGTGGTGTCGTTGACCGCGGAGCCGACGCCCGCCTTCTCGCGGGGGAGCGAGCCCATGATCGACTCTGTCGCCGGCCCGACGATGTTCGCCATGCCGACGGCGAAGAACATCGACGCCAGGATGATCAGCACCTCGGGGGTGTCGGTCGAGTACCGGGTCTGGAGCAGCATCGACAGCGACACGACCAGCAGGCCGCCGCCCAGCACGCGCTTGGTGCCGAGCCGCTCGACCAACCGCGCCGACAGCGGCGAGAGCACCAGCAGCACGGCCGACATCGGCAGCATGATGGCGCCGGCCTTCAGTGGGCTGAATCCCTGCACCGACTGCAGGTACTGGGTGAGCACGAAGATCATGCCCATCAAGGCCATGAAGGTGAGCGTGATGGCGCCGCTCGCCGCGCTGAACCGGGGATTGCGGAAGAAGCCGAGGTCGAGCATCGGATGATCGGTGCGGGTCTCCCAGGCGAGGAACAGGCCGAGCAGGGCCAGGCCGACCGCGAACGCGCCGAGCACCTGCCCCGAGGCCCAACCCTTGGCCGGGCCCTCGATGAGCCCCCACAGGACCGTTGCCAGGCCGACGATCGACAGCAGTGCGCCCGGCACGTCCACCCGTGGTGCTCCCGCGTCGCGCGAGTCGGGGACCAGGAAGACCCCGGCGACCAGTCCCAGCATGACGATCGGCACGTTGACCAGCAGCACCGAGCCCCACCAGAAGTGCTCGAGCAGGAACCCTCCGGTGAGGGGGCCGAGGGCGAGCGCCAGGCCCGACAGGCCGGCCCAGACGGCGATGGCCCGGCCCCGCTCCTTGGGGTCGCGGAACACGTTGGCGATGATCGACAGGGTCGCCGGCATGATGAACGCGGCGCCGACGCCCATGAGGGCTCGGAAGGCGATCAGCATGCCCGGCGAGTCGGCAAGCGAGGCCACCATCGACGCCATCCCGAAGATCGCCAGCCCGAGTGCCAGTGCCCGGTACCGGCCGAAGCGGTCGCTGAGCGCGCCGGCGGTCAGCAGGAGGCCGGCGAACACGAGCACGTAGGAGTCGACGATCCACTGGAGGTCGCTGTCGGCCGCGCCGAGGCCGCCGTCGGCCGGGGCCTTCGACAGCGTCGGCAGCGCCACGTTCAGGATGCTGTTGTCGACCACGATCACCAGGAGGCTCAGGCAGAGCACGGCCAGCGTCACCCAGCGGCGGCGGTGGACCTGGTCGACGTCGTGTTGCCAGTCGCGCATACCGAACCCCTCCTCTAGAATGTGAGTACCCTCAGCAGTTGCTGAGGGTACTCACTAATTCACGTGACGCCAACACCTATCTCCCGGGGTCGCCGTGACAGCGAGAACGCCCACTCCCGAAGACCTGGCCGACACCTTCTTCTCCGTCGCCCACGCACTGCGACGTGTCGTCAACGCCAGATTCCAACCGTCGGGCCTGTCGCTGGCGCGTCTGCGGGTCCTCTACCAGCTGAAAGACCGCGAGAGCATCCGCATCGGCGAGCTCAGCCACTATGTCGACGTTGCTCCCCGCACCATGACCTCGACGGTCGACGCGATGGAACGCGACGGCCTCGTCGACCGCCAGCCCGACCCGACCGACGGGCGCGCCACGATCATCTCGGTCACCACGGCGGGTCGCCGCAGCTTCGAGGAGGGCGTCCACCTCCAAGCCCAGGCGGTCGCCGACCTGTTCGACGTGCTCGACGCCGGCCAGCGCCGGCACCTCGTCGCTGCACTCGACCAGCTCGCCGACGCTGCGGCCGGTGCAAGCTCGCCTCCGCACGACGCAGCCACGGCGAGCTCCACGGCCCGGGCATGAGCCCGGTGAGCCTACGGCTCGAGGCCGTCGACCGGCGCCAGGCCGCCGGCGCCGACGGGCCCGCAGTCCAGCTGGCGGCGCGGATCATCCACCGGCTGGCGTCGATCCAGGGTGCGCCCCGCCTGGTCGACGTCGAGGCGGCCCATGTCGATGGCTGCCTCTACCACGGCCAGGTGAGCCTGGACTTCGTCGAGCGGCTGCTCAGCCTCGGCGGGAGGGTGCGGGTGCCGACCACGCTTAACGTCGGTTCGGTCGACCTGCTCCATCCGGGCAGGGCGCGGCTTCCCGACGCCGAGGCAGCGGCTGCCACCCGGCTCATGCGGCGCTACACCGAGCTGGGATGCACGCCGACCTGGACCTGCGCGCCGTACCAGATCGGCTACCGGCCGGCGCCCGGCACCCACGTGGCGTGGGCCGAGTCGAACGCAGTCGTGTTCGCCAACTCGGTCCTCGGCGCGCGCACCAACCGGTACGGCGACTTCGTCGATGCCTGCGCCGCGCTGACCGGGCGGGTGCCACTGTCCGAGCTGCACACCGACGCCGGGCGTCTCGCGTCGACAGTGTTTCACGTGCGAGGCCTGAGCGTTCGCCTCGCGTTGGATCCCGTGCTGTTCCCCGTGCTCGGACATCTCGTCGGGCACGGCACCCACGGCACCGTCGCCGCCGTCGACGGGGTCGCCGGTGCCAGCGAGGACGACCTCAAGGCGATGGGCGCAGCGGCCGCCTCGTCCGGGCAGCTGGGTCTGGTGCACGTGGTCGGGATCACCCCCGAAGCGCCCGACCTCGCCACGGTCACGGCGCCCGACGCCCGGCACGTCGCGGTAGGCGCGGAGGACCTGCGGGTGGCCGCCGACCAGCTGACCACTGCCGCCGGTGGTCGGATCACGGCGGTCGCGTTGGGCACACCGCACGCCTCCGCGGCCGAGCTGGCCGCGCTCGCGGCTCTCCTGGGCGGTCGGCGGGTCCATCCCGGGATCGAGATGTGGGTGAACACCAGCCGCGCGGTGGTCGAGGCGGTCGACGCCGCCGTCGTGGCCGCACTCGAGACGGCCGGCGTCGAGCTGGTGACCGACACCTGCACCTACCTGACGCCGTTGCTGCGATCGGCGGGGCCGGTCATGACCTCGTCCGCGAAGTGGGCCTGGTACGCGCCGGCGAACCTCGGCGTGGACGTGGTGTTCGGGTCGCTGGCCGAGTGCGTCGAGTCGGCGGTGGCCGGAGAGGTGCGTCGTGACCGCGGCCTCTGGACCGAGCGCAGCCCCGCGCCGGTGACGCGCCAGGATCGACGACCCGGCCTCTCACCACACTCGGCGTCGCCGCCGGAGGCGATGGAGGAGGACGTCGCGAGCGGCGAACCTGGCCCGGGAGACCTGAGCGCCCCACCCGCGTGGGGCTGCTGGAGAACCGGCGGGCCTGGCACCCTGGCGGTGCGCAGCATCGTGCCGGGGACGGCGAGTGGTCGGCTGGTCGTGCTCGACGAGCCGCTCAGCTTCTGGGGCGGGATCGGTGCCGACGGCACGATCGTCGACGTCCACCACCCGCAGCACGGCGTGAGCCTCTCGGGCGCGGTCGTCGCGCTCCCTGCGGTTCGGGGATCGAGCTCGAGCGCCAGCGTGCTCGCCGAGGCGATCCGGGCCGGCACGGGCCCGATCGCCCTGCTGATGGGCGAGGCCGATGCGATCGTGGTGCTCGGGGCCATCGTGGCCGAGCAGCTCTACGAGATGACCTGTCCGATCGCCGAGATCGGGACCGCCGCGCTACCCCGCGACGGTGTGGTCGTCGAGCTGCGGCTGGCCAACCAGGGCGGCACTGTGTCGTGGTCGGGCTGAACGTCCGTCGGGCCGGATGAGTTTGGCGGCTGATCGGGCGGGAAGTTTTACCTTTTGCCTTCTAGAGCCTCAGGAGAACTCATGCTCGTCCTCACCGACCAGGCAACGTCCGTGATCCGTGCCCTGAATGACCAGTCAGAGCTGTCCGACGATGCCGGCTTGCGCATCACCGGCCCGGCGGACGGCCCGACCGGGCTGGCCATCTCGCGGGTAGGCACCCCCAGTGGCGAGGATCAGGTCATCGAGCAGGAGGGCGCCCGCGTCTTCCTCGATCCGACCGCGGCCGATCTGCTCGACGGCATGGTGCTCGACGCCAAGGTCGACACCGACGGGTCGGTCCGGTTCACGCTGGCCAGCCAGTCACCTGAGCCTCCGCTCTAGGCCGCGCGCAGGCCGCCACCACGCAGGCCGGGACCGCGCAGCAAGCCGGGGGGGGGGTTGCGTGATGCAATGCTCGGCGCTACAAGGGATGCATGCGCAGGGTCTCCTTTGCCGACATGAACTGTTCGGTGGCGCGGTCGCTCGAGGTCATCGGCGAGTGGTGGACGCTGCTGATCATCCGCGACGCCATGCTCGGCGTGACCCGGTTCGACGAGATGCAGCGGCGGCTCGGGATCGCCCGGAACATCTTGGCCGCCCGGCTGGACATGCTGGTGCAGCACGGGGTGCTCGAGCGCCGCACCTACGACGCGGCCCGGGGCAGGAGCGACTACGTGCTCACCGACAAGGGCCGCGCGCTGTGGCCGGTGCTCGTCGCGATCCGCCAGTGGGGTGACGAGTGGATCGTCGGGGCGGGCAACGCGCCGCTCGAGATGCTCCACGCTGGCTGCGGTTCGGTGGCACGGGCCGAGCCCGCCTGCAGCGAGTGTGGGGAACCGCTTCAGCTCGGCGAGGTGCGTGCCGTGGCGGGCCCCGGCATGAAGGATCGCGACCTATTGCGGTCAACCGGGTCGGGGGACGAGACGGAGCTGCTGGCCTGACCCGAGGTGGGTGTCGGTCGGGTCTCGAGCGCGAGCGAAAGCAGCGAGGTCGCCAGGCCTCCGGCGACCAGCAGCCACCAGACCCGCTCGAACCCTGCCAGCGCGGCGGCGAGGGTCGACGGACGGCCGATCATCGCGATCGTGAGCGCGACGCCGAGCGTGCCGCCGAACTGGCGGATGGCCTGGCTGGCTGCGCCGCCCACGCCGAGGCGGTTCGGTGGCAACGCCTGGCCCACCGTGCTGGAGAGCTGCGGGAAGCACAGGGCGACGCCGAGCCCGGTGAACAGGATCGACGGCAGGTAGTCGGTGGCGTAGTCCGCCTGCGCGCCGAGCGCGAGCACCCGCCAGAGACCGCCGCAGGCGAAGGCGAGGCCTCCTACGACCAGCAGCGGCCGCTGCCCGATTCGTCCGGCCAGGCGCCCGAAGGTGGGAGCGAGGACGGCCACCAGCAGCGGCCCGGGGCTGACGCCGAACCCGGCCTTCAGGGTGGACCACTGCCAGACGTCGGTCAGGAACAGGATCGATCCGAAGAACATCGCCGCGAAGGCGAGTCCGAATGCGGCCATCGCCGCGTTGGCCCAGCGGAAGTTCCGCACGGAGAACAGCTCGAGGTCGAGGACGGGTGCGTCGGTGCGGCGCTGGTGCGCCACGAACAGCGCCAATAGGGCCATGGCGGCGCTGAGCGACGCCACCGTCCGAAGGTCGCCCCAGCCCCAGGTGTCGCTCTGGACGACGCCGAAGGAGCCCAGAGCACCTGTGGCCGCGATCGTGGCGATGCCGAACGCCGCAGGGATCCGGCTCGCGGGGTCGCGGGATTCGTCCAGCGTGCGAAGCCCCAGCCCGACGGTGACGACGCCGACCGGGAGGTTCAGAAGGAAGATCCACCGCCAGCTGGCCAGCTCGATCAGCGATGCGGCGAGCGTCGGCCCGAGAGCGCCCGCCAACGCCCCGGTCGCTCCCCACAGAGCCACTGCGACCGGGAGCTTGTCGCGTGGGAACGCCCGCAGGACCAGTGCGAACGACGACGGGATCAGCGCGGCCGCGCCAGCGGCCTGGAGCACCCGGAACGCCACCAACACCCCGGCTGTCGGGGCTGCCGCGCAGGCCAGGGACGCGGTGGTGAACAAGACAGATCCGGCGAGGAACGCCCGCTTGTGGCCGAACCGATCGGCGACCTTGCCCGCCGGGACCAACAGCGCGGCGATGGCGATCGTGTAGGCGTTCAGGACCCAGGACAGCTCCGCCGTGCTCACCGAGTCGAACGTCGCCGCGATGTCCCCGAACGCGACGAACAGGGCTGTCGTGTCGAGGAATGTAGCCAGCACCGCCAGGCTCGCGATGCCCAACGTCCGCCAACCGTGGCCTGCTCTGGCGCCTCTACTGTCACTGGCGGTCCCGGCGTCCCCGCTCGCCGAGAGTTGCGTCATGCAATGCACGCTAGATGCAGGGCATCGTCTGGTGCAACAAATGAGGGGTGCTTGACACTGATAGTGGTGGGGTAAATGCTTTGCGTGCTCATGACGCCCGACGACTGCGCACGCGAAGCGGATCAGCCGCGACGGACCGTCGCTCGGGCCGTCGTTTTCGGGTCGGTTCTCATCGTTGCTTGGTGGTTCGGGGCATCGGCGGCGTCCGCCGAAGACACGAAGACCGAGGCCGAGACTGAGAGCGCCGCAGCCTCTGACGTGTTCGATGCCGTCACGGCGCTCCGGGCCGATGCCGTCGAGCTGGCTGGCATGGCACAGTCCACCGCGGAGGCGGCACGGTCGGCCGCAGGCGTAGGTAGCGATAGCGCTCCACGAGGGCCCGTGGCCACGTTGGCCGAGACGGTCGCCCCTGAGGTCGCGCCGATGGTCGAGCCGGTGACGGCCACGGTCGACCGGGCGATCGCGCCAGTGGCGCCGGTGGTCGGGCCGACGATCGTTGCCGTGGATCGGGTCGTCGCACCGGTGATGACGCCGGTGCACGCCGCGACAGCACCGGTCCTCGGCACCGTGGTCGGGCCGCTGGCGCCGGTGGTCGCACCGGTCGCTGCAACCGTCGATGCCGTCGTGATGCCCGTGGCCATCCCGCTCGACACGGTCGTCGACCCCGTCGCCGACGGCGCGCTGGCCATGCTTGCGACGCCGAACGACGCGCTGACGTCAGCGTCCCCGGCGACCACCCCGCCAGGCCTCGCACCGATCGCTCAGGTCGGAAGCACCGATCCGGCATCCGAGTCGTCGGGACTGCGGTCGTTCTCTCCGGCGGCCGACCGGCACTGGGCCGGTGCAGTCGCTCCCGACGCCTCGTGGACGGTCGGGCGCGCCGCCCCGTTGGCGGACGTGCCTGCCCCTGCTCAACCCGACGGGTCGGGTACGCCGGCCGCGCCGTGGTCGGGGAGTGCCGGGAACTCATCTCGTGCGGGCAACAGCGACTCGCCGGACCGGGCCAACCGGGCCGTTGCGGGCTCAGCCGCCGTCACCCCGTCGGTGACGCCTGCGGCCAGCGCGCCTCTGGGAGCGCGTGTCGTCGGGGCCTCGGTGAACTCCGGGTCCCGACCCTCAGTCACCCCTGACTAGCTCGCCTCCTCTGGCTGGCCAGCCGCTCCTGTCCGCGCGTACCGCGCCCCGAGCCGTGCTGACGACCAACCAGAGGCCAGTGCCTGACGGCGCAGAGCTGCAGCCCGCTCGGCTCCAGCCCCCGGCGTCGTAGGCGTTGCCTGACCATCCGTGGCGGTGAGTCAGGCATCGACACCAGACAACACCAAGGAGAAACAATGAAGAAGTTTGCATGCAAGGTCGCTGGCGTTGGTCTCATCGCCGGCCTCGGGCTGCTCTTCGTCGGAGCCAGCCCTGCCAGTGCGTCGGACGGCCCCATCACGGGCCCGCAGTCGGCGCAGTCCAGCGCCAGCGGTGACGGCGTCCTCGCCGGCAACTCGGGCGCTGCTGCCGTGGCTGTGCCCGTCCGCGTCTGCGGCAACGCAGGTGGCGTCGGCATCTTCGGCGGCGGTGGCGCCGTCGGGCTCTGCGAGCTGGACGTGTTCAGCTCGGATGACGACTGGGGCCCGGCGACCGGTCCGCAGTCGGCGCAGTCGAGCGCCGAGGGCGACGGCGTGGGCACCGGCAACTCGGGTGCGGTCACCTGGGCAACTCCGGTCGACGTCTGCGGCAACGCCGTCGGTGGCGGTGGTGCCGGTATCGGCATCGCCGGCGCGGCGTGCGACGTCGCGCTCTTCTCCCACTAGCAGCGTGCTGGTGGGACGGCGGTGCGGCTCCATATTCCCTAGCAATAGGAGAAGTGAGTGAAGAACAAGTACTTATGTAAGACGGCAGGGGTGAGCCTGGTTGCAGGCTTGGCCTTCCTGCTCGTCGGGATCAACCCGGCGACAGCCGACCCGACGACCGGGCCACAGACGGCTCAGTCGAGTGCCTCCGGCGACGGGGTGCTCAGTGGCAACTCGGTTGCCGTGCCCATCGCCGTGCCGATCAAGATCTGCGGCAACGGCGTCGGGGTCGGCATCGCGGGCATCGGCCTCGGTGTCGGCGCTTGCGATGTCAACATCGCCAGCCCTGGCGCCGGGTCCTCGGGCCCGTCGACCGGCCCGCAGTCGGCGCAGTCCAGCGCCGAAGGCGACGGTGTGTTGGCCGGCAACTCGATCGCGGTGCCCATCGCGGTGCCGATCGAGATCTGCGGCAACGGCGTCGGTGTCGGTGGCCTCATCGGTGGTGGGGCTGGCCTTGGCGTCTGTGACGTCAACATCGCCAGCCCCGGCGGTGGCGGCATGCCTCCGCATCCGCCGAGCTGTCCGCCGGCTCCGTGCCCGCCGCCGGAACCGCCGACGTGTCCGCCGGCTCCGTGCCCGCCGCCGGAACCGCCGA
>JBOGHK010000048.1:0-58399 GCA_050744325.1 Acidimicrobiales bacterium | reverse complement strand
CCGTCCTTCACCGGCTAGCTGGCCCGCCTGGGCGCGACGTCGCTGGGACCGGCGTCGCGTCCAGGCCGCCAGCCACGATCCCGATCGTGCGGCGTTCATCCGGGTTCGTGGCGTTTCACCCCGCAGGCGCGGCTCCGGCGGCGAGTTGGAACATGTCGTACTCCTCGCCGGTGTCGGGGTTGTTCTCGAACTGGATCACCCCCAGCTCGGAGAACCGCTCGCGCAGCCATCCGCCGTTGGCGTCGAGCAGGCCGAGCTTGCGGCAGTTGGGCACGATCTTCGAGAACAGCATGGTCTGGAACAGCTGACGCTGTGGTGCGGCGATGACCAGCGGCAACACGTCCTTGGTGTCGAGGCCCATGCGCTCCCACACCTCCTGCTGCAGGAACCGGTCACGCATCCGCACGGCGGCCTCGAACGCGAACTCCTGGCGCTCGCGCAGCTCGGCGTCGCTCAACCCGGCGTAGTACTCCTTTAGCGACAGCACCCCGAACGCCACATGCCGCGCTTCGTCGGACATGACGTAACGCAGCAGCTGTTTCAGCAGCGGCTCGGTGGTCAGCTGGTGGATGAAGCCGAAGGCCGCCAGTGCCAGCCCCTCCACCATGATCTGCATGCCCAGGTAGGTCATGTCCCAGCGGCTGTCGGCCACGATGTCGTCCAGTAGCAGCTTCAGGTGCGGGTTGATGGGATAGTGGCCCGAGAGCTTCTCGCCGAGGTACTTCGCGAACACCTCGACGTGGCGAGCCTCGTCCATGACCTGGGTGGCCGCGTAGTACTTGGCATCGATCCACGGCACGGTCTCGACGATCTTGGCAGTGCACAGGAGCGCGCCCTGCTCACCGTGCATGAACTGGCTCATCGTCCAGTTCTGGGTCTCGACGCCGACCTTGATCCAGTCCTCCGGGCTGAACTTGGCGAACGGGGTGTCGGCGATGACCGCCTCGTCGATGCCCATCATCAGCCCGCCCATGTTGGTCATCGCGTTGTTGACGACCACGGCCTCCTGGTCGACGTCGGTGTCCCACGGCAGGTCCGTCTCGCCGTTCCATTGGGAACCCTTGGCCTTCTCGTAGAGCCGGTTGAGCGCCGGCCGAGCGGCCTTCTCGTAGTCCCAGGTGAAGATGGCGTCGGCATGGTCGTCCACGGCGTGGAGCACCTCGTCGACGTCGGTGTTCCGCACCGACAGGATGGCCTCGAGATCGTCGAGGCCATCCCGGCCGATCATGGTCTCATAGCTGGTCATCGTGCTCCTCGGGGATCGTTGCCGGCAGCCGGCAGCAGGTCGTCGAGCTCGCGGTCGAGGTCGTCGGCGTCGACCGGGTCGTCGACCTCCTTGCCTCGGCGCCGGACCACGCGGGCCAGCACCAACGGGTAACCGATGAGAGCGATCGCGGCGAAGATGAACCACTGCACCGCGTAGGAGAAGTGCGGTCCCTCGCTCAGCTCGGGCAGGGGAACTGCGGCGAGGTCGTCGTGGGATTCGGCGCCGTCCCCGGAGAGCACCAGCGCGGGTAGGGTCTCGGGTTGATCGAGCAGCGGCTCCAGGTCGCGGGGCCCGGTCCCGTCGATGCCGTCGGGGTTGAGCACCACGCCGGTCACCGTCAGCTCGCCGTCGGGGACCGGCACGGGCAAGGGGTCGCCGTCGTCGCCGAGGCGGACGAATCCCCGGACGACACCGACCACGTCGCCGTCGGCGAGCACGAGGGGCGTCACCAGCCAGGCGCCGGGCACGCCGTCCTGCGTACGGTTCCTGACCACGACGGTGTCGGCGGCGGCGTACCGACCGGTCGCGGTCACGGCCCGGTAGCGCGCCGCCGCCACTGCGTCGTCGCCGTCGGCGGCCTGGAGCACCTCGGTGACCGGCGCCACAGGCTCCTCCTGCCGATCGCGGATGAGGTCGTTCCGCTCGCGGCGCTCGTCCAACCGGCGGAGCTGCCAGAGCCCGAGGCTCACCATCGCGACGATCAGCATCACCACGAGCAGGTGGGAGAGCAGCCATCGGGGTCGCAGCAGGTACCGGGCATTCGCCACACACCGAGGCTAATCGGGTCGGCTGGCCAGGCCGACACCGCCACGGGGCGGTGAGCGGGGTCGTGCCGGATGATCGGGACGGCTGGTCAGGCCGACACGCTCGCCCAGGCACGGTGGTGCACTAGCGTCAGACCGTCGTGGCGACCCCGACTCCCAGGCAGACCAGCGGCTCCGAGGCCGGCGGCGAGGGTGTCCGCCGTCGACCCTCGAGGCGGGTCGTGAGCCTGGTCGCCGTGCCGATGATCATCGCCTGGATCATGAGCCAGTTCGGTCAGGCGATCTTCCCCGAGCTGGTCGACGAGCATCCCGCCTGGCTCCTTGCCCTCAACCCGCAGAACCGCTACCTCGCCCTCACCGCCAATCAGCTCGACGGGTGGACCTACTACCCCGTCGGCTTCACCCGGCTGCTGCTCACCGACCCGCTGTGGTTCCTGATCGGCTACTGGTACGGCGACGCCGCCGTGGCCTGGACCGAGCGGCACACCCGCACCTGGGGCGAGCTGCTGCGCCAGATCCAGCGCTGGTTCGGCAAGGCCGCGTACCCGGTGATCTTCATCGCTCCCAACAGCTACATCTGCCTGTTCGCCGGCGCGGCCGGCATGCCGTTCCGGCGTTTCCTGGTCGTCAACGCCACCGGCACCCTGGCCCGGCTGTACTTCTTCCGGGTCTTCGGTGACGTGTTCGACGATTCCCTGGACGACGTCGTCGGCTGGATCGGCGACAACCGCACGCTCCTGTTGCCGATCACGATCGCGTTCACCCTGCTGTCGCTCCTGCTCGAGTTCCGCCGCGGCGAGACCGAGGTCGGCTCGCTCAGCAACCTCGACGACGAGCTCGACGAGGCCGAGCGCGAGGTCGAAGCCCGCAATGCCCAGGAGCCCACCGACGCCGACACCGAGGCCTCCGACCCGCGGCCCTAGGGCGCCGCAGCGGCTACCGCAACGAGCCTGCCCAGGGCAGCTTGGTCGAGGTCGACACCGAACCGTTCCCGGTAGACGGCGCCGAGCTCGGCCGCGTCGAGCAACGCCTGCTCGCGGCGCTCTCCCCCGTCCGTCTCCAGCAACGTCAGCCCCCGCACGGTGACCCGACCGGTGGCGGTCGGCAGCGAGCAGACGGTGTTCTGGGTGAAGTGCGACGCCGGTGAGCGCTGGTGGTACTCGCATCCGGCGGCGAACTCGTCGAGCCGGCGCGGGGCGAGGTCGAAGCGGTACTGCGCAGAGCCGCCGTTCACCACGTCCAGATGACCGCCACCCGCCTCGACGATCTCGAAGGTGCCGTTGGGGTCGTCCTGTTCGAGGCCGGGGATGAGCTGCAGCGGCTCGGCGAAGCATGCCCCGAAGCCCACGTCGGCGAGGTAGGGCCGGTCGAGGTCGACGCGCAGGCACAAGTGGTCGCACCGGATGCCGACCTCGCCGTCACCGCTGTACACCCGCGCTTCGAGGAGCGTCACATCGAAGCCGAGCGCCCGCAGCAGCGCTGCGAAGCCGCCGTTCAGCTCGTAGCAGAAGCCGCCACGACGGCGCCGCGTGAGCTTGTCGACGATGTCGGCCACGTCGAGCGAGATGAGGACACCGAGATGGATGTCCAGGTTCTCGAACGGCAGCCGTCGCAGGTGGGCGACGTGCAACGCGCGCAGGCCCGCAGCGTCGACCGGTGGTGGGGCGGCGAAGCCGAGCCGTGAGACGTACGCCTCGGTCTGTCGACCGTCCAGGCGGAGCTCGGATGACACCTCGCCACGGTACGGCGGTCAGTCCTGGAACCGTTGCTGCAGCTCGAACTTGAGGATCTTGCCAGCGGGGTTGCGGGGCAGCGTGTCGACCAGCTCGAGCTGCTCGGGCAGCTTGCGGGTGATCAGCCCTGCAGCCTGCAGGTGCTCGCTCATCTCGGCCATCGTCAGGTCGGTCGCGCCTCCGGCGGTGACCACGACGGCGCACGCGCGCTCGCCGCGCTCGGCGTCGCGCAGGCCCACCACGGCGACGTCGGCCACCTTGGGGTGCGTGAACAGGAGGTCCTCGACCTCCTTGGCCGGGATGTTCTCGCCCTTGCGGATGATCACGTCCTTCAGGCGCCCGGTGATCACCACGTGCCCGGCGGCGTCCAGGATGCCGAGGTCACCGGTGCGGAACCAGCCCTCGGCGTCGAAGGCGTCGGCATCGAGCGCGGTGTCGACGTAACCCTTGGTCACCTGCGGCCCCTTGACCCGGATCTCGCCTTCCTCACCCACCGCGGCCTCGACCCCGTCCAGCGTGACCAGCCTGATGGTCGCCCCGCGCACGGGCCGGCCCTCGGTCTCGGCCAGCGCCTGGTCGGTGTCGGCGATGTCGTTCATGGTGATGATCGGCGCCTCGGTGAGCCCGTAGCCCGAGACCACCGGCGCACCGTCGAACGCCGCCTTCACGTCGTAGTGGAGTTGTGGCGGCTTCGGGGCCCCACCGCCCGGGAAGGCGCGAACCCGCGAGAACAACTGCTCGCCGGCGGGCAGATCCTGCTGGAGCTTGAGATAGGTCTGGTGGAAGAACGTCCCCGCGCCGGCCAGGGTGACCTGCTCGCGTCGCAGGAGGTCGATCGTGGTCGACGGGTCGAAGGCTTCGTCGACGATGAAGGTGAGCCCGTAGGCCAGCGCGGTGTAGACGTACAGGGCCCCGGCGACGTGGGTGAACGGGAACACCAGAGCGAAGCGGTCGTCGTCGCACGCCGAGAGAGCCTCGGCCATCCCCATCGCCGCCGCCCTGATGGCAAGGTCGGTGTGGCGTGCGCCCTTCGGCTGCGCCGTCGTCCCCGAGGTGTAGTAGAGCCACCGGACCGGCGCGTCGGGACGGTTCAGGTCGTCGCTCGGCGCCGGAGGCAGCGTCGCCGGGTCGCCGTCCGGCAGCTTCCCGTCACAGACCAGCACCTCGGTCGGCGTGCCCTCCGTCGACGACCGCGCCATGGCCTCGAAGTCGAACCCTCGCCACATCGAGGGCACCACCAGCAGGCGGGGCTGGGCCTGCTCGACGATGAACCCCACCTCGCGCTCGCGGTAGATCGGGAGGATCGGGTTCTGGACCGCCCCGAGACGCCGCAGCGCGCCCATCAGGACCATCGACTCCAGCCAGGTGGGGAGCTGCCAGGACACGACGGTGCCGGCGCCGACGCCCAGCGCGGCGAGACCGGCAGCCGCCAGCTCGCAGCGCTCGCGGTAGTCGCCGAACGGGAGTCGGTTGCCGTCCTGGTCGACAGCGAGCTCGCGCTCGGGGGTCGCCTCCGCCCGGCGCACGACGAGCTCCCAGATGTTGGCAGCGTCCAGCATCACGCCCCTCCCTCTCCTGACACTGTGTCAGATCGTAGTGCCGGACATCTCTCAGAGGCCGAGCAGCGGATCGAGGCCGACGGTCAGCCCGGGATGACGCGCGACCTCCTTGACGGCCAGCAGGACTCCGGGCATGAAGCTGGTCCGGTCGTAGCTGTCGTGGCGGATCGTCAGCGACTGCCCCGTCGTGCCCAGCAGCACCTCGTGGTGCGCGACCAACCCATGGAGCCGCACCGAGTGGACGTGGATCCCCGCCGGGCCGGCCGCTCCCCGAGCACCCGCGACGGTCTCGGTGCGGGTCGGGTCGCTGCCCCAGTCGGACGACGCCGCGGCCATCCGCTCGACGGTCCGCATCGCGGTTCCCGAGGGGGCGTCCAGCTTCTGGTCGTGATGCAGCTCGATCACCTCGGCGGTCTCGAACCACGGTGCCGCCAGCTCGGCGAACCGCATCATCAACACTGCTCCGATCGCGAAGTTCGGCGCGATCAGGCAGTTACTGGAGGCGAAGGCGGCACGGAGGGCCTCGTAGTCGGCCCCGGTCCAACCGGTGGTACCTGCCACCGCGTGGATCCCTGCGGCTGCCGCCCACATGAGGTTCTCGCGGGCTGCCTCCAGGTGAGTGAAGTCGACCACCACCTCGGCGCCCCGCTCGGCCAGCCCCTCCGGCGCGGCATCGATGGTCAGGCCGGGACCCCCGTTGCCGCCGACCGGAGTCACGAGCGCGTCGCCGGCATGCGCCGGGTCGCTGCCGCCGACCAGTTGGAGGTCGGGGTCGCTGGCGACGGCCTCGCACACCGTGCGCCCCATGCGTCCACCAGCACCCAGCACTCCGACCCGAATCGTCATGACCCGAGAAGCTAGCGGTGGGTCCGAGGGCCGAGGCGCACTCTTTGACCGCGATCGGTTGGCCAGCAACCGATCGCGGTCAAAGAACTGTCAGCCCGCAGCCCGCATGGATGCCGATGGGGAGGCCCGAAGGCCTCCCCATCAGTCAGTAGATGTCGGAAAATGGATCGACTCGATCACATCGTGCCGGGCGGGACCACATCCCAGCGATCGACTCGACGGTGGCCTGGTTGGAATCCACCGGGTGGTCCGACTTGCCGCCTAGCGGCCAGCCACCTCCAGGGTCCCATGACAACAGTCACTCATGTGTTGGACCACCTCCTCTCTCTGGTGCGCGCAGGCTATCAACGGCCCGAACGTTCGCGCCGAGCGTTTTCCGGTGCACGACCCTGGCAACCACAGCCGCACGGGACAGGGTGCAGGGGTGGCTCGACAAGCCCCGCGACCGCCATGAGGCCCGCGCCGCGCGGAAGCTACGCGAACGAGGAGTCGTCGACCGGGCCGATGACGGCGAGCGACCGGGGGCTGCCGAAGACCCGGGCCGCGACCCGGGCTGCGTCGTCGACGGTGACCGCCCGCAGTCGCTCGAGTTGCTCGTCCACGGTGATCACCTTGTCGTGGCTGACCAACGCTCGCCCGAGGCGGCCCATGCGCGAGCCGGAGTCCTCCAAGGCGAGGACCAGCGACCCCTCCAGGTAGCCCTTCGCCACGGTGAGCTCGGCCTCGGTGAGGTCACCAGCAGCGACCTTGGCCACCTGGTCGTCCAGGACCTCGAGCAGCTGGTCGAGTCGACCGGGGTTCGTGCCGGCGTAGACGCCCGCGCAGCCGGTGTCGGCGTAGGTCGTGGCCCACGAGTAGACCGAGTAGCACAGCCCGCGCTCCTCGCGGACCTCCTGGAACAGACGACTGGCCATACCGCCACCCAGGATCTGGTTGACCACCGACAGGGCGTAGCGGTCGGGGTCCTCGTGGTCGATCCCCCGCCAGCCGATCGCCACGTGGGCCTGCTCGGTCGCTTCGGAACGAACCACGAGCGGCTTCAGATCCTCGGTCGGTGCCGAACGCTCGGGTCGCTGGCCGCCGGAGAGACGCCCGAGTGATCGGTCCAGCGTGTCGACCAGGGCATCGTGGTCGACGCGGCCGGCCGCGACGACGATCAGGTTGCGGGGTTGGTACCAGGAGGTGAAGAAGCCGGCGATCGCCTCACGGTCGAGCACCTCGACGGTCTCCCGGGTGCCGAGCACCTCGCGGCCCAGCGGATGTCCGGGGAACATGGCCTCGGCCAACAGCGTGTGGACGTGGTCCTCGGGCATGTCCAGGTTCATCAGGATCTCTTCGAGGATCACCTGACGCTCCGCGTCGATGTCCGGCGGCGCGAAGGCCGGGGCGGTGAGGACGTCGCCGAGGATGTCGAGGCCGAGCTGGACCTTCTCCGCCGGGAGCCGGGCGTAGTACGCGGTGTGCTCCCGGGCGGTGAAGGCGTTCATCTCACCGCCGACGGCGTCGATCGCCTCGGCGATGTCGCGCGCGCTGCGATCGGCGGTCCCCTTGAACAGCAGGTGCTCGAGGAAGTGCGAGGCGCCCGCGAGGTCTGCCGACTCGTCGCGGCCGCCGATGGCGACCCAGGCGCCGAGGGTCACCGAGCGGGCCTCGGGCATCCGTTCGGTGACGACCCGGACGCCGTTGGCCAGCTGGCTCTCGCGGATCTCCTCGTCGTCTGGTGCTGTGACCACCGGCGACTACCGGCGGCGCCGACGCCGGCGGCGGTCGTCGTTGCGGCCTCGATCGCCGCCACCACCGCCGAGCGGTGCGCTCGCCGGGCCGAGATCGCCGAGCTCGTCGCGGAGCTCGTCGTCGAAGGACTCCTCGAAGGAGACCGCCTGGCGGTCGCCACCATCGGCACCCGACGACGACGAAGCGCCGTCACCGCCGGCCGCGTCGACCGGCTTGGCCAGGCTGAGCGAGACCTTGCCGTTGGGATCGACATCGTCGACCAGCACGTCGACCTCGTCACCGAGGTCGAGCACGTCCTCGACCCGGTTGATGCGCCTGCCACCCCCGATCTTGGAGATGTGCAGCAACCCGTCGCGGCCGGGGAGGATGTTCACGAAGGCCCCGAACTTGGTGATGTTCACCACGCGACCGCTGTAGGTCTGGCCGACCTCGGCGGTGGGAGGGTTGAGGATCAGCTGGATCTGGCGTCGGGCTTCCTCGACGGCGCCCTTGTCGGTCGAGCCCACGGTCACCGTGCCCATGATGCCGTCGTCGTCGACGCTGACATCGGCGCCCGTCTCGGCGGTGATCGCGTTGATCACCTTGCCCTTGGGGCCGATGACCTCGCCGATCTTGTCGAGAGGGATCTCGAAGCTGACGATCTTCGGCGCCGTGTCGCCCACGTCCTCTCGCGGTGTGGCGATCGTGTCGCGCATCACCTCGAGGATGGTCATCCGGGCGTCGCGGGCCTGCTGCAGCGCCTGGGCCAGCACGTCGGCCGGCAGGCCGTCGATCTTGGTGTCGAGCTGCAGGGCGGTCACGAAGTCGCTGGTACCGGCGACCTTGAAGTCCATGTCGCCGAACGCGTCCTCGGCACCGAGGATGTCGGTGAGCGTGATGTAGCGCCCTTCGGCGTACACCAGGCCCATGGCGATGCCGGCCACGGGGGCCTTGAGCGGCACGCCACCATCCATCATCGACAGGGTCGAGCTGCACACCGAGGCCATCGAGGTGGAGCCGTTGGAGGACAGGACCTCGGACACCAGGCGCAGCGTGTAGGGGAACTCGGCCTGGGACGGGACGACGGGGAGCAATGCTCGCTCGGCCAGCAGGCCGTGGCCGATCTCGCGGCGCTTGGGGCTGCCCACCCGGCCGACCTCGCCGTTGGCGTGGGGCGGCATGTTGTAGTGGTGCATGTAGCGCTTGCGGTCGCGGTTGCCCAGGTTGTCGAGGATCTGGTCGGTCTTGGGCATGCCCAGCGTCATGACGTTGAGCACCTGGGTCTCGCCTCGCTGGAACAGGCCGGAGCCGTGCGCGGTGGCGAGGACCCCGACCTCGGCCGACAACGGCCGGATGTCGGTCGGGCTGCGCCCGTCGATCCGCTGGCCGTCCTCGGCGATGCGGCGCCGGATGACCTTCTTGACGACCGCCCGGGCCGCGGCCTTGATCTCGCCCTCGCGCTCGGGGAACACGTTCCCGAGCTCGGCGATGATCGCCGCCGTGGCTTCGTCGGTGGCCTCGTTCCGCTCGGCCTTCAGGGTGATGCGGGAAGCCTCGTCGAGTCGCTTCGCCCCGACCTCCTCGACCTTGGCGAACACCTCGTCGCCGTAGTCGATCTGGGGGGCCCACTCGAGCTGGTCGACCATCCCGGCCGCCGTGGCCTGCTCGGCCAGCTGACGCTGCAGCTCGATCGACTCGCGGATCCAGGTCTTCGTGGCCTCCAAGCCCTGGGCGATGACCGCCTCGGTGGCGTGGGGGGCGCCGTCCGCGTACCACTCCCAGGCCCGCTCGGTCCCGCCGGCCTCGACCATCATGATCGCGACGTCGCCGTCGTCGAGCTGCCGGCCGGCGACCACGAGCTCGAAGGTGGCGTTGTCGCTCTGCTCGTAGGTGGGGTGCGGCACCCAGGTGCCCTCACGGGACCAGGCGATCCGCACTGCCCCGATCGGGCCCTCGAACGGGATGCCCGACACCATCAGCGCGGCCGACGCGGCGTTGATCGACAGCACGTCGTAGGGGTTTTCGCCATCGACGCCCATCACCGTGACCACGACCTGGGTCTCGTTCCGGTAGCCGTCGGCGAAGCTGGGACGCAGCGGGCGGTCGATGAGGCGACAGGTGAGGATCGCCAGGTCGGTCGGCCGACCTTCACGGCGGAAGAAGCTGCCGGGGATGCGTCCCGCGGCGTACATCCGCTCTTCGACGTCGACGGTCAGGGGGAAGAAGTCGATGCCTTCCCGTATGGAACTGGCGCCGTTCGCGGTGACCAGCACGGTCGTTCCGCCCAGGCTGGCGACGACCGCACCCTGGCTCTGTTGAGCCAACCTGCCGGTCTCGAACGTCAAGGTTTCGTCGGAGCCCGTGACCGGACCTTTGACGACGATGGGATCTGCCATCGTGCGCTCTCCTTTTCCGGCAGATCGGCTGCCGGTTCGGGGCGACAGGGCCAGTTCCCAGTCGGCGCACCCCGCTCGAGTCGGGATCCGGCGACTGGCAGCTGACCGTCGTGCCGCCGTCCTTAGTGCGCGCTAACGACGCAAGCCGTTGCGGGCGATGATCGCTCTGTAGCGCTCCACGTCGTTGGCTCGCACGTAGTCGAGCAATCGGCGTCGCTGCCCAACCAGCTTGAGGAGCCCTCGCCGACTGTGATGGTCCTTGCGGTGGGTGGTGAGGTGCTCGTTGAGGTGGTTGATGCGCGCTGTCAGCAGCGCCACCTGCACCTCCGGCGAACCGGTGTCGGAATCATGGAGCTTGTGTTCGGCGATGATCCCGGGCTTCGCCTCGTCAATCTGGTCTGACACTTTCTCTTTCCTAGGGTGGATTGCAGTCGAGCGATCCTACCAGCAGCAGCCCGCCGTCCCCGAACCCGCCGGGGACTCAAGGCTTGGTCACGGTCCACCGGTAGCGGGCACGACGGGGTGGCAGGGCCAGCGGCGCGGCGTGGATCGTGGCTGGTGTCAACGTCCGGACCAAGGCATCCGGCGGCACGAGGCGGTCCTCGATGTCGGCGAAGCTCGCCGTGTCCGGGTCGAGTCCCGCCTCGGACACCACCCGGTGCCACAGTGTCCGCAGCTCGTTGCCCAGCAGGTAGGCGATGATCGCGGGGAACGACTCGGGGTCCTTGAGGAGCCACGCATGCGTGCCGCCGTGCACGGTTACCAGCCAGCCACCGGAAGCCCGCGCGGCGTCCTTGGCAGCCCGGTAGGGAACGGCGAGGTCGCGGTCGCCATGGATCACCACCACCGGGACCTGCTGTCGGGCCAGAGCTTCGAGCATCGGACGGCTCGACCGCGAGCGCAGCAACGACACGGCCGGGCCGACCATCCGCCACGGATGGAGCAGATGGCCGGCAACGGTCGGTGCCACCAGCCTCCCCAGCTTGAGGGCCTGGCCGGGGTCGCGCAGGAACGGCAGCGTGCTGAGCGTGTCGACCACCAGCAGCGCGCCCATGCCGGCGAGGACGGGTGGAACGAGCCGCGAGACATCGACCAGGCGGTCCCAGGCCTCCCCGACCGCGGCGTCGATCAACACCACGGCCACGGCGCGGTGCGGTTCGGCGGCCACGAGCTGGGTCACCAGGCGCCCCCCGAGCGAGTGGCCCGCCAGCACCGCCCGGGGGAGGCCCAGGCGATCGAGCACCCGGGCCAGCAGATCGGCGTAGCACGCCAGGTTGGCGCCCCCGCTGGGCAGGCCGTCGGTCGCGCCGTGGCCGGCCATGTCGACCGCCACGACCTTGAAGCCCATCTTGACCAGCCGGGACAGGGTCTGGGCGTACAGGATCCCCTCGGCAGTGAGGCCATGGACCAGGACCACCGGCATCCCCTGGCCGCAGACGGCGACCCCGACCCGGTGACCGTCGTCGAGCGTGATGCCGTGCCGGGCCAGACGCAGGCCGGGTGCCGCCGGTGCCGCCGGGACGGCGCGGGCGGCGCTAGGGCTTGTCGAGGATCCGCCGCGCTTCATCCCGATCGTCTTCGCCCTGCAGGCGCGCGACGAACCGCACCTTGGTCGGATGGCTCTCCACACCGTCGAGCAGCTCTGCCGCCACGACGTGCCCCACCCCGGCGACCCGCAGCACCGCCGGGTGGACCGCGCCGTCGCCGTCCTCGCTCCAGCCCGCGTACGCGCCAGCGGCCGGCAACAGGATGTCCGGCGGCACTGCGATCCCGGCCGGCAGCGCACGCCCACGAACCTCGTGGGGCCGTCCCAGCAGGCTGGTGGCCTCCTCGAGGTCGCCGCCGGTGAGCGCCCGGCGGATGCGGGTCGACGACACCTGGTCGACAAGTCGAACCGGGCGCCCGGCCACGCCGACCAGCTCGACACCTTCGACCTCGAATCCCAGCTGAGCACCGAGCTCGGTGAGCCGGGTGACGTTGCCGGTCCGGTTGTGGCCGAAGTGGAAGTCCTCGCCCACGACCACGACACGGGCGTTCAGGCAGCCCACCAGGACCTCACGCACGAAGTCGTCGGCGGACTCGCGGCTGCGAGCTGCATCGAACGTGACCACCAGGCCGTAGTCGACACCGGTCGCGCCGAGCAGCTCGAGCTTCTGTTCGAGGTCCGTCAGCAGCCGGGGCGCGCTCTCCGGACGGACCACCGACGCAGGATGGCGGTCGAAGGTCACCACCGCGCTGCGCAGGCCGCGAGCCTCGGCACGACGTCTGACCTCGGCGATCACCGCCTGATGCCCGAGATGGACGCCGTCGTACGCGCCGATGGTCACCGCGCTCCCCTCGGGTGGCCGGGGGCAGCTCGACTGGTCGCGCAGCACCTGCATAGATCTCGGCGAGCGTACAGGGCGGGTGGTTTCAGCCGACCTGGGCAAGCGCGTGTTCGAGGTCTGCGACCAGGTCGGTGCCCGTCTCGATCCCCACCGAGAGGCGGATCAGCGCCGGATCGACGGCGAGCGGCGACCCGGCAGCCGAGGCGTGGGTCATCTGGGCGGGATGCTCGATCAGCGACTCCACCGCCCCGAGCGATTCGGCCAGCGTGAACAGCTCGGTGCCCTCGGCCACGGCCAGCGCGGCCGCCTCGCCACCCCGGACCGTGAACGACACCATCCCGCCGTAGTCCCGCATCTGACGCTTGGCGACGTCATGGCCGGGATGCTCGTCGAGCCCGGGCCAGAGCACCCGCTCGACGGCGGGATGTGTGAGCAGCATCTCGACCACCAGCCGTGCGTTCGCGCACTGCCGGTCCATCCGGACCGGCAGGGTCTTCACGCCGCGCTGCACCAGGTAGCAGTCGAACGGCGAAGGCACGGCACCGACCGCGTTCTGGACGAAGGCAAGGCGCTCGGCGATGTGGTCGTCGTCGGTCGCGACGAACCCGCCGACCACGTCCGAGTGGCCGCCCAGGTACTTGGTGGACGAGTGGACGACCACGTCCGCGCCGAACGCAAGGGGCTGGGTCAGGTACGGCGTGGCGAACGTGTTGTCGACCACGACGAACGCCTCGCGGGCGTGCGCGATCTCGGCGACGGCCGCGATGTCCACGATCTCGAGTGCGGGGTTGGTCGGGGTCTCCAGCCACACCACCCGCGTCCCCTCGGGCCAGTCGGCGTGCACCCGTGCGGGGTCGGCGAGGTCGACAGCCGCCCACGGATTCCCCGCCGGTGCGTAGACCTTGTCCAGCAGCCGGAAGGTGCCACCGTAGGCATCGTTGCCGAGGAGCACACCTTCGCCTGGGCCGAGCAACCGCAGGATCGCGTCCTCGGCCGCCATGCCCGAGGCGAACGCGAAGCCGTGTCGGGCACTCTCCAGCGTCGCCACACAGGTCTCCAGCGCGGCGCGGGTGGGATTGGCGGTCCTGGCGTACTCCCAGCCGCGGTGCCGGCCGACACCGTCCTGGGCGAACGTGGTCGCCAGGCTGATCGGCGGCACCACCGCACCGGTGTGGGGGTCGGGCTCGCCACCAGCGTGGATGGCCTGCGTCTCGAAACCGGGCACGGCCGATTATGACGCGGCGCCGGCGCGCGACAGGTAGCCCAGGACGTCGGTGCGGGTGAGCACGGCGTTCGGCCGCCCACCGCTCAGCACCACCACCGCCGGAGCCTGGTCGAGCTTCTCGACCGCGAGCGCGACCGGCTGGCCGATGCCGATCGTGGGCAGCTTCGGCCCCATGACCTTCTCGACCGGCTGGTCCATCATCTCCGGCGCACGGAACACGAGGTCCATCATCACCAGCTCGTCGACGGCACCCATGATCTCGGCGGCGGCCAGCGGCATCTCGCCCTTGGCCACCGGGACCTGCGACACCCCGTAGCCCCGCATCACGTTCACCACCCGACGTACGGTCGCCTCGGGGTCGACGTACACCAGTGGCGGCACGTCGGGCCGGCGGGCCGCGACGACGTCGGCAACCGTGTGGTCGCCACCACGCAGGAAACCGAAGCCGGCCATCCACTCGTCGTCGAACACCCGTGAGAGGTAGCCGCGGCCCGAGTCGGGGATCAGGACGACGACCAGGTGCTCGGGGCCGAGCTCGCGACCGATCGCCAGCGCGGCCGCCACCGCCGTGCCGCCAGAACCGCCGATGAGCAGCCCCTCGGTCTGGGTGACCTTGCGGGCCATCAGGAAGCTGTCCTCGTCGGTCACCGGCACCACCCGATCGACCAGCGACGGATCGTAGGTCGTCGGCCAGAAGTCCTCGCCGATGCCCTCGACCAGGTACGGCCGGCCCGATCCCCCCGAGTACACCGATCCGGCGGGGTCGGCCCCGACGATCTGCACCGACGGATCCTGCGACTTCAGGTACCGGCCCACCCCGGTGATCGTGCCGCCGGTGCCGATCCCCGCCACGAAGTGCGTGATCCGGCCGGCGGTCTGGCGCCAGATCTCGGGCCCCGTGGTCAGCTCGTGGGCGCGGGGGTTCTGGTCGTTGTCGTACTGGTTGGGCCGGAAGGCGCCGGGCGTCTCGCGCACCAGCCGCTCGGCGACCGAGTAGTACGACCGGGGGTCTTCGGGGGCGACCGCCACCGGGCAGACCACGACCTCGGCGCCGTAGGCCTCCAGCAGGTGGATCTTCTCGGGTGCCACCTTGTCGGTGACCACGAAGATGCAGTGGTAGCCGCGCTGTGCCGCCACGATGGCCAGGCCGACACCGGTGTTGCCCGAGGTCGGCTCGACGATCGTGCCGCCCGGCCGCAGCAACCCCTGGCGCTCGGCCTCGCCGATCATGGTCAGAGCCGGCCGGTCCTTCACGCTGCCACCGGGGTTCAGCAGCTCGAGCTTGGCGACGACCTGGCAGCTGAGCCCGGACGCCACCCGAGCCAACTGCATCAGCGGGGTGTTCCCGATCAGATCGAGGAGCGAGTCAGCGATCTGAGGCTGGTCGGACACTGGCGCGACCCTATCGCCGGCCGAGTCGCCTCGGAAGCCGAGCCTCCTCGGCCCCTAGACCCCCCGGTGCGCAGGGCTATGGCGACGCGAGGACCACCGCCGGCTTGACCGTGTCACCTCGGTGGGCGACATACACCGCGAGCAGAGCGCCGCTGCCGTCGACCACCGGCCACGGGCCGTCGGCATCCTCGGGGATCGCCAGCCGTCCCCGGGCCAGCACCCGCCCGTGACGCACCATCGCCGCCAGATCGTCTTCGGCCACCGCCGGCTCCCGACCCCGGAAGGCAGTGAGCGGCGGGGCCACCAGCTCCGGCCCGAGCCCGGTGAGAGGCACGGCCTCGTCCACGCTGAACGGGCCGACCGACAGACGCCGGAGGTTGCGCAGGTGGGCACCGCCGCCGAGGGCGGTCCCGAGGTCGGCGACCAGCGACCGGACGTAGGTGCCCGACGAGCACGTGACCGTGATCGGGAACACCCCTGGCTCTGCGGTTGCCGTGGGGCCGACGTCGAAGCGCATGACCCGCACCTCGACCGCGGCCCGCTCGACCTCCACGCCCGCACGGGCCAGCTCGTGCAAGCGGCGCCCGCCGACCTTCTTGGCCGAGACCATCGGCGGCACCTGCCCGATGGTGCCCGTCAGCGTGGCGGCGCCCGCCCGGACCTGCTCCAGGGTCACGGCACCCATGTCCCAGGTACCGGTCACCTCGCCGGACGCGTCGAGCGTCGACGTAGCCACCCCGAAGACGGCCTCGCCCGTGTAGGTCTTGTCCAGCCCGGACAGGAACGTCAGCAGCCGCGTGGCCCGACCGACCCCGAGGACCAACAGCCCGGTCGCCTCGGGGTCGAGCGTGCCGGCGTGACCCACCTTGCGGGTGCCCAGCATGCCCCGTGACTTGGCCACGACGTCGTGCGACGTCCAGCCGGAAGGCTTGTCGACCAGGGCGATACCTTCGGGACCGTCAGGTGTCACCGATGTCCCGCAGGATCGACTCGACCCTCTCGGCCTCACGGAGCACGGGATCCGGCTTGAAGACCAGCTCGGGCGTGCGCTTGAGACGGGCCTGGCGAGCGATCGCGGCCTGGATCTCGCGCCGGGCATCCTCCAGCGCCTCGTCCACAGCAGCGGCCGCGTCCTCGCTGTCGCCCTCGGCCGGCATCGAGGAGTACCACACGGTGGCGTGGCGCAGGTCGCCGCCGACCTCGACGGCGACGATGGTCAGGAACCCGAGCCGGTCGTCGTCGAGACGCTCGATCTCCTCGGCCACGATCTCGTGGATCAGGTGGTTGAGCCGGGCAGTGCGCGGAAACTCTCTCATCGCTCGTTCCTCCTCACTCCTCCTCGATCCAGCGGCGATCGACCCGCAACACCTCGACCTCGGGAAACGACCAGACGAACCGCTCGACATGGTCGAGTACCTCGAGGAGCTGGGCGTGCGACCCGGCGACCGCCGCCACCCCGACCGCGGCCCGATGCCAGGTGTCCTGGTGGTCGATCTCCGCGACGGCGACGCGATGGCGCTTGCGGAGCCCCTCGATGATCGGCCGCACGGCCGACCGCTTGGCTTTGAGGGACCGGCACTCTCGGATATACAGCTCGATCCGCAACGCGGCCGCGTGCACAGGGTCAGACTACGTGCCTCGCCAGGCGGCATTGCTCGGGACCACGGCGTGTCAGGATCGTCGCTCGGAAGGACGCAGGACGAAGGCATAGCGACCTCTGTCGAGGACGAGGACGCCCCGAGCGGCGATGCTGGCCGGCGTGGGCACAAGTGAATGTCGCTTGGCGAGGCACCTTGTTACGAGCGCGGGATCTCACGCTCCTCGAAGGTCTCGATGATGTCGCCCTGCTTGAGGTCCTGGAAGTCGGAGAGGCCGATACCGCACTCGAAGCCCGACTGCACCTCACGAACGTCGTCTTTGAAACGCTTCAGCGAGCTGACCGTGCCCTTCCAGATGATCGTGCCCTCGCGTAGGAACCGGACCTTCGAGCCACGCGTGATGGTGCCGTTGGTGACGTAGCAGCCGGCCACGCGACCCACGCGCGGCACCGAGAAGATCTCGCGGACCTCGGCCTCGCCGGTGACCACCTCTTCGAACTCGGGAGCGAGCATGCCGACCATGGCGTTCTCGATGTCCTCGAGCACCTGGTAGATGATCTCGTAGGTGCGGATCTCGACGCCCTCGGCCACCGCCAGGTCGCGCGCCTTGCGATCGGGCCGGACGTTGAAGCCGATGATCGTGGCGTTCGATGCGGCCGCGAACTGCACGTCGTTCTGGGTGACGCCGCCGACCGCACGGTCGACGAACGACAGCGTGACGTCGTCGCGCTCGAGCTTGCGCAGCGCCTCGGTGAGGGCTTCGAGCGAACCGATCACATCGGCCTTGAGGATCAGGTTGAGCGTGGCCTTCTCGCCCTGCTGGATCTGCTCGAAGATGTCTTCGAGCCTGGCTCCACCGCTGGTCACCGCGGCCTCGCGACCCAGGTTGGCCAACCGGTGCCAGTGCTCACGCGTCGAGGCGACCGACCGGGCCGTCTTCTCGTCGGGCGCCACGACGAACTGGTCGCCGGCGTCGGCGACCTCGCTCAGGCCCAGAACCTGGACCGGCATCGACGGCCCGGCCTCGCGGACGTTCTGGCCGCGGTCGTTGATCAGCGCCCGGACCCGGCCCCATGCCGCGCCGGCTACCAGCGGGTCGCCGACCCGCAGCATGCCGCGCTGGACCAGGATCGTGGCCACCGGCCCCCGGCCGACGTCGAGACGTGACTCGAGGACCGCACCGGCGGCACGACCGTCGGGGTTGGCAGCGATCGGTGGATCCTGCACGTCGGCCACCAGCAACAGCGTCTCGAGGAGATCGTCGATGCCGATGCCGCCCTTGGCCGAGATCGGAACCATCTCGGTGTCGCCGCTCCAGTCGACCGGGATCAAGCCCAGCTCGCTGAGCTGCTGCTTCACGCGGTCGGGGTTGGCGTCCTCGCGGTCGATCTTGTTGATCGCGACCACGATCGACACGCCGGCCGCCCGTGCGTGGTTGAGCGCCTCGACCGTTTGGGGCATCACGCCGTCGTCGGCCGCGACGACCAGGATCACGATGTCGGTGACCTGCGCACCACGCGCCCGCATCGCGGTGAAGGCAGCGTGGCCCGGGGTGTCGATGAACGTGATGTGGCGGCCGTTCTTCTCGGTCTGGTAGGCGCCGATGTGCTGGGTGATGCCGCCCGCTTCGCCCTCGATCACGTTGGCGTTGCGGATGCTGTCGAGCAGCCGCGTCTTGCCGTGGTCGACGTGGCCCATGACGGTGATCACCGGCGGGCGTGGCTCGCGCTCGGCGGGGTCGTCGTCCAAGAGCTCGTCGACCCCGAGCTGACCCTGCAGCTCGACCTCCTGCTCTTCGCCCGGGTCGACCAGGCGGATCTCGGCCTCGATCTCGGCAGCGAACAGCTCGATCATGTCGTCGGTCAGCGATTGGGTGGCCGTGACCATCTCGCCCTGCTGCATCAGGTAGCGCACGACGTCGGCCGCTGTGCGGTTCAGCTTGGGGCCGAGATCCTGCGGGGTCGACGCCCGTTCGACGACGACGACACCTTCGGGTACCGGTGCCGATGCCGGGGTGTAGGTCGGCACCTCCATCGGCTGCAGCTCTTCGCGGTTCCGACGCCGCCGGCCGCGACGGCGCGGCGGACGCTGAGCGCCCCGCGGACCACCGCCACCGGGGCGGCCACCACCGGGGCCGCCGCCTGGACCACCACCCATGCCGGGCGGGCCACCCGAACGGGGCGGGCCGCCGACGAAGGGTCGGCCACCACCACCACCACCGCCACCGCTACCACCGGGGGAACCTCCGGGGCCTCCTCTGCCGCGGCCACCCGGACCACCGGGACCACCGGGACGCCCACCAGGTCGCGTCGGAGCCGCCGAACGGCCACCGAGGCCCGGCGGGGGCGGGATGGGTTTGCCAGAGGACGAGACCGGCGGGCCGGGAGGCGGAGGGATCGCTTTGCCGGACGACGTACGCGGCGCGGTAGGCGCCGCTGGCGCTGATGCACCGGCGCGGGCCGCTGGCGGCGGAGGTGTGGCCGCAGGCCGCGGAGGGCGCGGAGCACGGGCCGCAGGAGCGACTGGCTCGGGCCGCGGCGCGGGCGGCTGCGGTTGTGACTTCGGCTGCGGTTGCGACGGCTCGGGCGCGGGGTTCGGTGCCCGGGCCGCTGGGGCCTCGGGACGCCGGGCGGGACGATCGCCACCCGACGACGTGACCAGGCGAGGCGGTCGCGCCGGCAATGTGCTCGGCCGGGCTGCCGCGGGTCGGGCGGGAGCTGCCGGCGCCGGCTCGGCTGGACGCGGGCGAGGGGGCGGGGGCGGCTTGCGCGCCGCAGGACGCTCGGCCTCGGGCGACGGAGGTGGTGGGGTCGACGCCGGCTCGGGCTGCTCGGGCTGCTCGGGCACGACCGCCGGTGGTGGCGGGGGCGCCGACTCGACCGCTGCTGGAGCTGGTGCCTTGGCCTTCGCTGGCTGCGGCTTCTGCACGCGGTCGGCGTCAGAGGTGGCCGTCGGAGCTGGCTCGTCGGCCTTCGGTCCCTTGTCCTGTCCCTTGTCGCCACCGAGGCCCTCGCGCTCGGCTCGCCGACGGACGCGATCGGCCTGCGCCTCCTCGATGCCCGAGGAATGCGTCTTCACCCCGATGCCCAGCGCCAAGCAGAGGTCGAGGCATTCCTTGTTCGTCAGCCCAAGCTCTTTGGCAAGCTCATGGACCCGGATCTTCGCAGCCAAGTTCTTCCAGACCAGCCTTCGTCATGTCGTCGGGGCGCGCACCGCGCAGGGGTCGGTGCGGAACGCAGCTCCCTATCCTCGCGCAGACCACCTGACCGGCACGAACACGTTGGTTATTCACGCCGGCGAAAGGCCCGTGTGAACGCTTTCCGACGCTCAGCCGCCGCGCGGCACGCTTCGAGCGTACCGGCGCACAGCCAGGCGCCGCGTCCAGGAAGTGTACGTCCAGGACGCACTGATCCATCGGCCGTTCGGGCAAATCGCACCAGCTCACGCTGAGGCCGTCGGCGCCGGCAGCCGATGCAGGTCCGAACCGGCTCGCCGATGCGCTAGTCCTGGCCTTGGCTCGTCGCGGTCGACTCGGGCTCAGGCTCGGCCTCGGCGTCCGCGTGGTCGTCGGAAGCCGCGTCGCCGTCATCGCCGGCCGAGGCGCGCTCGGCTTCGGGCTCGGCCTCGTTCGCGTCGGCCTCAGCAGGTTCTGCCGTCTCACCTGCCTCGCCGTCGCCGTTCTCGCTCTGCTCCGCCGCTTCGGCATCGCCGCGGATCTCACTCGGCTCGGCGCTCTCGGCATCGCCGCCGGTCTCACTCGGCCCGGCGCTCTCCGCGTCGCCGCCCGTCTCGCTCTGCTCGGCACTCTCCGCATCGCCGCCGGTCTCACTCGGCTCCGCGCTCTCGGCATCGCCGCCGGTCTCGCTCTGCTCCGCGCTCTCGGCATCACCTGCTTCGGCCTCGGTGGTCGCGGACGCCCACTCCTCGGCGGAGACCGCGGGCCCGCCCTCGGCCGGCTGCCACACCTGCTCGCCAGTCTCGGCGTTGACCACCCACTCGCCCTCGGCCCAGTCCTGGGAGCCGTAGCTCTCTTCTTCGGCCAGCTGGCTCTCGCTCTTGATGTCGACCCGCCAGCCCGTCAGGCGAGCGGCGAGCCGCGCGTTCTGGCCCTCCTTGCCGATGGCCAGGGACAGCTGGTAGTCGGGAACGATCACCTCGGCGACGCCCGTCGACTCGTCGATCCGCACCTCTTTCACCTTGGCTGGCGACAGGGCCTTCGCCACGAACTCGTAGGGGTCGTCGGAGAACGGCACGATGTCGATCTTCTCGCCGCGCAGCTCGTTGACCACTTGGCGGACCCGGGCGCCGCGCGCGCCGACGCACGCGCCCACGGGATCGACGTTGTTGTCGTTGGACCAGACCGCGATCTTGGTGCGGTGCCCGGGCTCGCGGGCGCAGGCCTTGATCTCGACGATGCCGTCGGCGATCTCGGGCACCTCGAGCTTGAACAGCTCGAGGATGAGGCCGGGATGCGTGCGCGACACGACGATCTGCGGCCCCTTGGAGGTGCGACGCACCTCGACGATGTAGGCCTTGAGCCGGCTGTTGGCCTCGGGGCGCTCGTGGGGCACCTGCTCGGCCTGGGGCAGCAACGCCTCGACCGCACCCAGGCTCAACAGTGTGTAGCGGCTGTCGCCTTGCTGGACCGTGCCGGTGACGATGTCGCCCTCACGGCCCGCGTACTCCTCGTAACGACGCTCGCGCTCGGCCTCTCGGATGCGCTGGGTCATGACCTGGCGCGCCGTCTGCGCCGCGATGCGACCGAAGTCCTTGGGCGTGACGTCCATCTCGGGGCCGGTGGGCTCGCCGTCCTCGTCGATGTCCTGCGCGTAGACCCGGATGTCGAAGTTGGTGGGATCGATCGTCACCCAGGCGTACTCGTGGGCGCCCGGCATGCGCTTGTAGGCGGACTCCAGCGCATCGGCCAGCGCGGACAGAAGGGTGTCGACGGAGATGTCCTTCTCGGCGGCCAGCGCCTGGAGCGCTTCCAACATGTCGGGATTGCTCATGACCTGCGTTCCCTCTTCTGTTTCTTAGGAGTGCCCCACTCGAAGACCGTGCGCGCCCGTTCGATCTCGCCGTAGGCGAGCGTGCGCGACGACGGCTCGTGCTGGTCGTCACCGGCCTCGGGCTCGGTGCGCACAGTGATCCCCTCGTCGTCCGCGACGGCCAGCACGCCCTGGACGCGGCGGTCGCCGGGCACGTCGGGGGTCGTGCGGACCTTGACCACCTCGCCGACCGCACGGACGAACTGCTCCGGACTGCGCAGGCGCCGCTCGACCCCCGGACTGGTCACCTCGAGCGTGTAGCGGGAAGGGATCGGATCGGCGTCGTCGAGCGCTCTCGACACTGCACGGGTGACCGCGGCGAGCACGTCCAGATCGACACCGCCCTCCTGGTCCACCACCACTCGCACCAGCGGGCCCTGCACCTCGAGGTCGTAGAGGTCGACTCCGTGACTGGAAAGGACGGACAGCACGATGTCGCGGACCCGATCGGCCACAGTCATCGGTGCTGCACCTCCCTTTGGTCTTCGGCGGCCCCTCATACGAAAGGCGTGGGCACGGCCCACGCCTTCCCTCGAAGGAATCGAACGGAACGGACGTTGGAGTATAGCCATCGCCCCTTCCGGACGGTCGCGCACACCGACCGTGGCGTGGGGGCTAGTACGCGCGCGCGACGTAGGCGACGAGATCGTCGTCGCCGTCGTCCTCGGGCACCGAGCCGTCGTCGCTCTGGAGGCAGCGCACGGTGACACCCTTCTCGGCGAGGCGGGCTTCCCCCTCGCCGCGCAGCAGGCCCCACGGAAGTCGAGCCACACCGGTCTGCGCCGCCTCGGCTGCGTCGTCCAGGCTCACGACGTCGCGGGTCTGGGCGTCACGCCGCTCGACCGCCTGCGACAACATCTCGCTCTGCACGTCGTCGAGCAGCTCGGCCACCAGCTCGCCAACCTTGGCCACCGGCACCGACTGCTTCTCGCCCCGGTCGCGCCGCACCAGGGTCACCTGCCCCTCGGCCAGGTCGCGCGGACCGACCTCGACCCGCACGGGGACCCCCTTCAGCTCCCAGTCGGTGCTGCGACGACCGAAGCTCTGGGACACCTTGTCGTCGAGGACAGCGCGAACACCCTGGCTGCGGAGGTCGCCGGCCAACTGGTCGGCGGCTTCGCCAGCGCCACCGTCGGCCTTCACGACCAGCACGACGGCCTGGATCGGCGCGAGACGGGGCGGCACGAGCAGACCGTCGTCGTCGCCGTGGCCCATGATCAACCCACCCACCATCCGGGTCGACGCACCCCACGACGTCGTCCAGCACGACTGCGTCGTGCCCTGGTCGTCGAGGTAGCTGATGTCGAAGACGCGAGCGAAGTTCGTGCCGAGCTCATGGCTGGTGCCCATCTGGAGGGCCTTGCCGTCGCGCATGATGCCTTCGCAGGTCAGCGTGTTGACCGCGCCGGCGAAGCGCTCGCTCGCGGTCTTGCGACCCACCAGCACCGGCATGGCGAGGACCTCGACCATGAAGTCCTCGTAGACGTCGCGCAGGATGCGCATGGCGTAGGCGGCGGCGTCTCCGGCGTCGGCGTGCGCGGTGTGGCCCTCCTGCCAGAGGAACTCACTGGTCCGCAGGAAGATCCGGGGTCGTAGCTCCCAGCGGACGACGTTGGCCCACTGGTTCAGGAGCAGGGGCAGGTCACGGTAGGACTGCACCCAGCGGGCCATGTACTCGCCGATCACCGTCTCGCTGGTCGGCCGGACCACGATCGGCTCGGTCAGTCGGTCGCCGCCGGCGTGGGTGACCACCGCGAGCTCGGGGCTGAACCCCTCGACGTGCTCGGCCTCGCGCGCCAGATAGCTCTCGGGGATGAACAGCGGGAAGTAGGCGTTCTGCGCACCGCACGCCCTTATGCGCTGGTCGACCTCGGCCTGCATCCGCTCCCACAGCGCCCAGCCGTACGGACGGATGACCATCGTGCCCCGCACCGGGCCGCTCTCGGCCAGCTCGGCCTTGGCCACGACGTCCTGATACCAGCGGGGGAAGTCGTCCGCCTGAGGAGTCAGAACCTTCGCTTTGGCCATCAAGTGGTTTTAGTCGCTCGACGGCGCCCCGATGAGCAGCAATTCGTGGCCGACCAGTTCGTAGGTGAATCGGGTCTGCTCGTCGGGGCAGCAATGAGCAGCTCCGTCGCTGTACGAGTCCCAGGTGACGACCACCGAGCCGTCCTGGATGGCCACGTCGTTGACCGTCGGCGCGAACCGCGACTCGATGGAGGCCGGCGGCTCGGCGAGCGACGCCGAGGCCTCGGGACGACCTGAGTCGAGGTCCCAGACCTGGACGGTCTCCTGCGTGCCGTTCGCGCCGAAGGCGCACACCGCCCGGACCAGTGCCTCGTCGCCGCCGTCACCGTCGAGGTCGCCGTAGGCCTCGGCGCCGTCGACCTCGAGCTGCACGACCCGGTCGGGGTCGAGCACCGCGCTCTCGCCCTGCTCGACCGGGATCACGCTCGGTGTCTCGCCTTCGAGGCCTTCGCTGCAGGTCTCACCCGACTGGTCGACGTCGGCGAAGTCGACCAGTCGGATCGCCTCGGCGCCAGCCAGCCCGGCCAGCTCGCCGTCCACGCCCGGGAGTAGCGAGCCGCCACCGTCGGCGCCTCCGCTACCCCCACTGGCCACGACGGCTGAGCCTGACGCGTCGTCGACGGTCAGTGCATCCTGCTGGGAGGTGGACTCGCCTGCACGCGCCGCCACAACCAGTGCCAAGCCGCCAAGGGCTACTGCCATCAAGCGCAAGTCGCGAGCCTTCACGAGCGGCGGACCCTAGTTGATCGGATATGACGAAACGGTTGCAGCGCGGTTGCGATCGCGCAGCTCACCGCATGCCCTCGTCAGTCGTCCTTGTCGCCCCAGCCGGGGGGACCGATCAGGACGAACCAGAGAGCGATGCCCAGCACGGCGAGGAGCACGGCGACCTTGAGCATCGCGTAGATCCACCCGAGGACGATCTGGAGGAGCATGAAGCCCGCGACCACCGCCAGGACGCCCACGCCCAGCCGGAACAGCAGGCCGTTGGACGATCGGGATGCCGGCTTGACCATGGCCTCAGACTACGACCCCGCGTCAACCCTCCACCCGACCCCACCCTGCCGCCCTGTGCGGCCTCGGCTACGCCGACCCGTCATGACCGGGTGCCACACGCGGCGCCGCGTCGGTCACGCCGACCGGTCGTCACGGGGAGTCGGGGCTTGGAGCCTGCGGATGCTCTCGATCCGCGCCTCGCTGCGATTCGCGTCGCTGCCCTGGGTCTCGAGAAGCGCGGCCCGATCCTTCGCGGCGGCGTCCCGGGCCGCCGCCCGCGTCGAGCGCGCCCGTTCCAGCGCGCCCTCGACGCCATGGGCCTGGATCACCTCGGCCCAGTCGACCAGGGCGGCGACCATCTGGTCCTCGGGAACCACGGCGACGTTCTGTCCCTTGACGAACAGGTGCCCCCGGCCACGGCCGGCGGCGATCCCCAGGTCGGCATCCTTCGCCTCGCCGGGCCCGTTGACCACGCAGCCCATGACGGCGACCTGGAGGGGGACCTCGCGATCGCCGAAGGCCTCCTGGGCCTGCCGGGCGACTTCGATGACGTCGATCTCGGCGCGGCCACAGGACGGGCACGCGATCAGGTCGATGTTGCGCCGCTCGCGCAGTCCCAGCGCCTCGAGCAGCGCCCGTCCGGCCCGCGCTTCCTCGACCGGGTCGGCGGTGAGGCTGTAGCGGATCGTGTCGCCGATCCCCTCGGCGAGCAGTGTCGCGATCCCGGCGGTGGCCTTGAGCAGACCACCCGGCAGCGGACCGGCCTCGGTGACGCCGAGATGCAAGGGGTGGTCGACGGTGTCCGCCAGCAGGCGGTAGGCCTCGACCATCAGCGGCACGGACGACGCCTTCACCGAGATCTTCACGTCGTCGAAGCCGACGTCGGCGAAGTAGGCCAGCTCCTGCTCGGCCGACTCGACCATGGCCTCGGGGGTGACGTGCCCGTAGCGCTCGTAGAGCCGGGGGTCGAGGGACCCGCCGTTGACGCCGATGCGGATCGGGACGCCCCGGTCCTTGGCTTCCTGCGCCACCAGCTTGATGTGCTCGGGCTTGCGGATGTTGCCCGGGTTGAGCCGCAGGCAGTGGACGCCGGCCTCCAGCGCCGCGAGCGCCATGCGGTACTGGTGGTGGATGTCGGCCACGACCGGCACCGGTGAACGCGGCACGATCTGGGCCAACCCCTCGGCCGCCTCGGCGTCGTTGCAAGTGCAGCGGACGATGTCACAGCCCGCCATGGCCAGGTCGTAGATCTGCTGGAGGGTTCCCTCGACGTCCGCCGTCTTGGTGATGGTCATCGACTGGACGGTGATCGGCGCGCCATCGCCGACCGGCACGTCCCCCACCATCACGCGGCGTGTCTTACGGCGCGGGTACGACGACTGTCCGAGCTCCATGGCCTCTTTGCCTCTCAGCCCGCGTTCATTGTGCGGATCACAGCTGGACGGGGTCGACGATATCGAGATAGATGGTCGTGATGCCGAGCAACACCAGTCCCATGATCACGGCGTAGGCGACCGGCAGCAGCTTGGTCACGTCGGCGTAGTAGCGGCGGCCACCGCGCGACCGGATCCGTTCGTAGACGGCGACTGCAGCGTGCCCGCCGTCGAAGGGCAGCAACGGCACCAGGTTGATCAGCCCGACGAAGATGTTGATGCTCAGATAGAACATCGCCAGCCCGGCCCAACCCTGCTCGGTGAGCTGGGCGCCCACCCGGACCGCCCCGTAGATGGAGAGCAACCGACCGCTGTCGTCCTCGCCATCGTCCGCCGGCGCACCGGTCGACGGCGCGCCCTCGGTACCTTCGTCGGAGCCCTCGCGCACCGAGTCGGCGAAAGTGTCCAGCCCACTTGGGCTGAAGAAGCTCCCCAGAGCCGTCACCGCACCCCAGCTGATCTCGACCGTCTGGCGTGGAGTCTGGACGAGACCGTCGACCACGCCCAGGCGCTCATTGGGTGCCGGCTTGGGCCCCAGCCCGAGGAACGGGCTGCCGGCGTCGGCGTCCGATCCGCCCTCCTCGCGCGGCCGGCGCCCGATCTCGGTGCTGGTCCGGAAGACCTCGCCGTCGCGCTGCACCCCCAAGGTGACCTCGTCACCGACGTCGCTCTCGCGGATGAGCGAGCTCATCTCCTCCCATCCGTCCACGGGCTCGCCGTTGAAGGTCAGCACCCGGTCGCCTGGCTCCAGCCCGGCGTCCTCGGCCGCGCTGTCGGCGACGACGTCGCGCACGACCCACTCCTCCAACGGATCGTCGACCGCCAACTGGCCGCCCGGCATCCCGGCGACGGTCAGCAGCAGGAAGACGATGATCAGGGCCTGGACGAAGTGCGTCGCCGGCCCGGCCAGGACGACCAGGAGCCGCTTGGGGAAGGACTGCTGCCGGTACGTCCGTGGCTCGTCGACCGGGTCGACCTCGTCGAGGTTGCTCATGCCGATGATGCGGACGTAGGCACCGGCGGGGATGGGCTTGATGCCGTATTCGGTCTCACCCCGCCGGAACGACCAGAGCCGGGGGCCGAACCCGATGAAGAACTCGGTGACCTTCATGCCCGACCACTTGGCAGTCAGGTAGTGGCCCAGCTCGTGAATCGTGATGATCGCCGCGATGCCGACGATCACGAGGAGCACGGGCCAGCCCCAGAGCAGGGCGATCGCCACCCCACCCGCGAGTAGCGCAGCGACCGAGGTCCAGCTGGTCTCGTAGTCGGCGGCTGGCTCGGGGACAGGCTCGGCGACAGTCTCGTCCTGCACGCCGGAGCTGTCGGGCTCAGGCACCCGATCCTGGACGCCGGGTTCGTGACCTTCGGTCATGCTGGAGTCCTCTCGCTCGGTCGCCGTCCCTCGATGGCACGCTCGGCGGCGAATCGAGCGCGACGGTCGGCCTCGATGATCGCCTCGACCCCGTCAGCCACCCCACAATCATGCCCGTCGAGGACGGCTTTCAGAACGTCGGGGATCGCCGACCAGCCGATGCGCCCGTCCAGGAACGCGGCGACAGCCACCTCGTTCGCGGCGTTGAGCACCGCTGGTGCTGTCTCGCCTGCCCGGCCGGCCCGATAGGCGAGCCCGAGGCACGGAAACGCCTCGTGGTCCGGCGGCTCGAAGTCGAGCCTGGTCGGGCTGGCCCAGTCCAGGCGCCCGAACGGGGTGCTGATGCGATCGGGCCAGCTGAGCGCGTATCCGATCGGGCCGCGCATGTCCGGCTGCGACAGCTGCGCGATGGTGGCGCCGTCGGTGAGCTCGACCATGGAGTGGACGATCGACTGGGGGTGGATCACCACCTCGATCCGGTCGTAGTCCAGGCCGAACAGCTCGTGCGCCTCGATCACCTCTAGGCCTTTGTTCATCAGGGTCGACGAGTCCACCGTGATCTTCGGTCCCATCGACCACGTCGGATGGGCCAGGGCGCCAGCCACGGTGACATCCGCCAGCTGGCCGCGGGTTCGTCCTCGGAAGGGCCCGCCACTGGCGGTGAGCACCAGCCGGCTGACCTCGTTGCGACGGGTGCTGCCGAGGCACTGGTGGAGTGCGCAGTGCTCCGAGTCGACCGGCACGATGTGGCCGGCCCCCGGCTCGGCAAGCGCGGCCCGCACCACCGGGCCACCAGCGATCAGCGACTCCTTGTTGGCGAGGGCCAAGCGGCGGCCCGCGCCGATGGTGGCCAACGTAACTTCCAGGCCGGCGAAGCCGACCACGGCGTTGACGCACACGTCGGCCACCGTGCCCAGCTCGACGAGCGCCTCCGGACCGATTCCCAGTTCTGTCCCTGGTGGCAGTGCCCCGACGAGCTCGTCGGCCGAACGGACGTCGGCCACCACGACCAGCTTGGGCCGAAGCTCGTGCGCCTGGTCGACGAGTCGGTCGACCGACCGGGCGGCGGCGAGGGCCACGACTTCGAACCGCTCCGGCTCTGCCCGAACCACGTCGATCGTCTGGGTACCGATCGATCCCGTCGAGCCCGCGATCGCGACGGTCGTCGTGGCCACCGGCCCAGGGTAGAAGCTGCCGCCCGACCTGCCTAGTGGAGTGGGCCCTCCCGGCAGGTCACAGCAGGAAGAAGTCGGTGACCCGGAGCGTGTACCAGACAGCGGGAAGTACGAACAGCAGGGCGTCGAAGCGGTCGAGGAAGCCCCCGTGACCAGGGAGCAGCGTGCCCATGTCCTTGATTCCGAGGTCGCGTTTGATCAGCGACTCGCTCAGGTCACCCAGCGGTGCGGCGATCGCGGCGATCAGGCCGATCGTCAGCCCCTCGGCGATGCTGTCGAACGGGTCGACCTTGAACACGCCGAGCAGCAACCCGCCGACAACGGCCAGGACCATGCCACCGACCAGGCCCTCGACGGTCTTGCTGGGGCTCGCTGCCGACAGGGGGCGGGAACCAGCGCTGCGTCCGACGAACAGTGCACCGACGTCGTAGCCGATCGTGGGCAGCAACGCCGCCAGCAGGAAGGCGATCCCGTGGGGGGTGCCGATGCCACCGAGCAGCAACCCGGCGTACGCACCGAGGACACCCACCCAACAGATGCCGAGCATCGTGGCGCCGATGTTGGCCATCGGCCTCTCTCCTCCAGCGCCGATGAGGTACCAGATCGTGCACACGGCGAGGGACAGGACCACCACCAGCAACAGGCCGGACTCGCCGTAGTTGTACGCCGCCAGGGCGGCGCCGACCGTCGCGGCCACGCCGACGGGCATCAACGGGTCGAAGCCCGCTCGCTGGGTGGCGGTGAAGTACTCGAACGAGGCCGCCCCGAGCACGCCGACCACCAGCACCATGGTGGCGACCGGGCCCACGTAGAACAGGATCAGGGCGAGGACGGCGAGGCCGACACCCACCATGACCGCCATGCGCATGTCGCGCTCGGAACCCGCGCCCCCTGTGCGGCGACCCTGGGCCCTGCTGGACTGTCGCGGCGGCTCGGGGGGCTCGGCGAACCCTCGGGCCGGCTCGCGGTAGACGTCGTCGTCGTAGCCGTCGTCGTAGGCGTCGTCGTAGCGGGCACCACGGCCCTGGTCGACGTAGGACTGGTCGGCGTAGCCCCGGGGGTCGTTGCTTTGGCCCTCGAAGCGCTGGCCCTGGCCCTCGAAGCGCTGTTGCGCCTGTGGTGCCGGTGGCGCCGGTGGCGCCTGCTGGCCGGGCTGGGGATAGCCGCGGTCGTCGTAGGTGTGCTGGCTGTAGGCGTCCTCGTAGGTCTCGGCACCGCGGCGGCCAGGGCCCTCTTCGTCGAACACCGACCGGCCCGGCGGCGGTTCGGCGTAGCCCTGCTGGTCCTCGCGCCAGCGTGGCTCGGTGCCGGCGTACGTGCCCCAGGCTGCTGCCTCGTCCCCTTCGTACGGGTCGCGGCGACTCATGCGCTGTGCCTCCTCGTTGGTCGGCCCCGATCCGCCGGGATCGGGCTGTGGCCGGCGGCCTTCGACCGGGACGATGATCGGCTGCTCCCGGCCCGGTGCAGGCGGACGGCGGCGTGCACGCGGGTCGCCACGTTGCGGACCAGCGGCTTCGTCAGGGCCGATGATGCGAACCCCCTCGCTGGGGTCGCTGGGTTCGTGTGGATGGCGGTCGTCCCAATCGCTCACAACGGTCTCCCTCTGTCGACCCCGCCGACTGTCAGACGAGCCGACATCCCACCTACCTATCCTGCACTGCCGGGGCAGGCAGGTGGTGGCAAAGCCGCATCACGCCCGCTCAGCGCCTAGATCTCGAGGAGCTCTTGTTCCTTGTGCTGCAGGGCCCGGTCGATGTCGGCCTCGTGCTCGTGGGTGAGCTTGTCCAGCTCCTTCTCCGCTCTGACGAGGTCGTCGGCCGAGATGTCGCCCTCCTTCTCCAACGCCCCCAGATCATGGCGACCGCTCCGACGGAGGTTCCGCACGCTCACCCGGCCATCCTCGGCCATGTGCTTCACCAGCCTCACCAGCTCCTTGCGGCGCTCCTCGGTGAGTGGTGGGAAGTTGAGCCGGATCACCTGGCCGTCGTTGCTCGGTGTCAGCCCCAGGTCGCTGAGCTGGATGGCCTTCTCGATGGCCGACACCGCGCCCTTGTCGTACGGGCTGATCACCAACATCCGGGCCTCGGGCACGCTGAATCCCGCAAGCTGCTGTAGCGGCACCTCGGAGCCGTAGTAGTCCACGACCAGCTTCTCCACCAGGACCGGGGTTGCCCTGCCGGTGCGAACCCCTGCGAACTCGGAGCGGGCATGGCTGACCGCTTTTGCCATCTTCTCGCGTGCCTCGTCGAGGATCATCGAGATCAGCTCGTCACTCACCGGTTCTCCTTATCAGCGGATCAGAGTACCGATGCTTGCACCTTCGACGATGGAACGGATGTTTCCTTTGCCCAATAGGTCGAACACCACGATCGGAAGGCGGTTGTCCATGCACAGGGTGATGGCCGTCGAGTCCATGGCCCGCAGGCCGCGGTTGAGGACGTCGAGATAGGTCACCTCGTCGAGCTTGGTCGCGGTCGGGTTGGTCCTGGGATCGTCCGTGTAGAGACCGTCGACGCCCGAATGGGTGCCACGCAACATGGCGTCGGCCTCGATCTCGACCGCCCGCAAGGCCGCCGCCGTGTCGGTTGTGAAGAACGGGTTGCCGGTGCCACCGGCGAAGATCACCACCCGACCCTTCTCCAGGTGCCGGATCGCCCGGCGGCGGATGTACGGCTCGGCGACCTGAGCCATGTGGATCGCCGTCTGGACCCGGGTCGGCTGGCCCAGGCGTTCCAGCGTGTCCTGGAGTGCCAGCGCGTTCATCACGGTGGCCAGCATCCCCATGTAGTCGGCTTGGGCACGATCCATGCCGGCGCCGGCACCGGCGAGACCCCGCCAGATGTTGCCGCCGCCGACGACGACGGCGACGTCGACGCCGGTGGTCTCGCGGACCTCCACGATCTCACCGGCGACGAACTCGGACGTCTTGCCGTCGATGCCGTAGTCGGCGTCGCCCGCGAACGCCTCGCCTGACAGCTTCAGCAGGACTCGGCGGTAGCCCACGGGCGCCTCCTGGCCGCTCTATGCGCCCAGGTAGAGCTGGGCGAAGCTCACGATCTCGGCCGAGCCGCTCTTGGCGAGCTCGGCGATGGTCTGCTTCTCGTCACGCACGAACGGCTGGTCGACCAGGACGAGGTTGCGATACCACCCCGCGAGGCGACCTTCGATGATCTTCGGCAGCGCGGCCTCGGCCTTCCCCTCGGCCCGGCTGATGGTGGTCAACGTCTCGCGCTCGGCAGTCAGGAGATCCTCCGGTACCTCGTCGCGGCTGAGGTATTCGGGCTTGGTGAAGGCGATGTGCACCGCGATGCCGTGGGCCAGCTCGGCTGACCCCCCGTCGAGAACGACGATCACGCCGTTGACGCCACGCCCTTCCTGGCGATGCAGGTAGGTGTCGACCACCTGCCCGCTGCCGACGTCGACGCTGACGGCCCGCCCGATCTCGATGTTCTCCTTGAGCGTCACCTTCAGAGTGTCGATCTCGTCCTTGAAGCGGTCGACGCTGGACGGCCCCTCGGCGGCCACGGTGTCGGCCGCCTGCTGGGCAAGCTGGGTGAAGGCGTCGGACTTCGCGACGAAGTCCGTCTCGCACTTCAGCTCGACGAGGGCAGCCCCACCAGGCGCCCTGGCGATGGCGATCGCCCCTTCGGTGTTCTCGCGGTCCTCGCGGGTGCTGGCCTTGGCGAGGCCCTTCTCGCGCAGGAGCTTCTTCCCCTGGTCCATGTCGCCGGCGACCTCCTCGAGGGCGCGCTTGGCATCCATCATCCCCGCGCCCGTGGCCTGGCGCAGCGCTTGCACATCCTTGGCAGTGAAGTCGGCCATCTGGCTTCTCAGGACTCCTGGGTCTCGCTGGCTGCGGAGCTCTCGGAAGCAGCCGCGGCGGTTTCGAGCGCCTCGTCGACTGCCTCGCCGATCGGCTCGGTCAAGGTGTCGTCGGCAGCTTCGGTCTCGGGCGCCTCGGGGCGGCCGCGGGTCTGGGCAGCCTGGAGCCGGGCGTCGCGCTCGCGGGCCTCGGCGAGCGCTTGACGGCGCGCCTCGGCCTGCTCGGCTGCGACGCGCTGCTCGTCGTCGGCCGAGCGCACCGCTGCCGCCGCGGTGGACGTGCGGCGACTCGCCATGAGCCGGCCTTCCTCGACGGCGTCGGCGATGACCCGGCACAGCAGCGTGCCCGCACGGATCGCATCGTCGTTCCCGGGGATCACGTAGTCGATGACGTCGGGGTCGCAGTTGGTGTCGACGACCGCCACGACCGGGATGCCCAGCTTGTTGGCCTCGGTGACCGCGATGCTCTCCTTCTTGGTGTCGAGGACGAACACCGCGCTGGGAGGCTTGTCCATGCCCCTGATGCCCCCGAGGTAGCGTTCGAGCTTGTCGAGCTCGCGCCCGAGCAGCAGGGCTTCCTTCTTGGGCATCGCGGCGAACTCGCCGGAATCCCGCATGCGCTCGTATTCGAGCATCTTGCCGACGCGCTTCGAGATCGTCTGGAAGTTGGTCAGCATGCCGCCCAACCAGCGCTGGTTGATGAACGGCATGCCGCACTTGACGGCATAGGACTCGACAGGATCCTGCGCCTGCTTCTTGGTGCCGATGAACAGGACCGTCCCCCCTTGGGAGACGGTGTCGCGCACGAACGTGTACGCCGATTCGATCCGCTTCAGGGTCTGTTCGAGATCGATGATGTAGATGCCGCCGCGCTCACCGAAGATGAAACGCTTCATCTTCGGGTTCCAGCGGCGGGTCTGATGGCCGAAGTGCACTCCGGCCTCCAACAGCTGCTTCATGGTGACGACAGCCACGCGGGGCTCCTTTTCCCATCGGTTGCTCGTCGCCGGCCCGACACCTGCCCCGAGGGGTGGGTGACCGTGGGTTGGGCCGGCTGTTCACTTGCGGGTCGATCCAGGTTAGTGCCGCCTCCGTGGTGACCGACAACCGACAACCGACATCGGGGTGCCCGGCTCAATCGCCCGCATAGAGCAGGGCGAGACCGGCGACGTCCTCCGCGTAGGAGATGCCGTGGCCGGTCAGCTCCTCGGTGGCAACCTCCCACGGGTCCTCACAACCGGCGGGCTGACCCGCCAGGGCTCGGGCGACCTCGGAGGTGCTCTCGTCCGAGGCGACGAGATCGCCGTGGGCGTGATCGCCGGACAGCGTCACTGTGACGTTCCGAGCACCGGGCACGGTGGTGTTGGGGGCGGCCACCACGATGTCGCCGCTCGCGGCCAACGAGACGAGCTCGATGCCCTCGGGCACGCCGCTCTCCTGCAGGCTCGCCACGGTCGAGGAGGTCTCGGCGAGCTGGGCGACCGCCGGGCTCTGCGGGTCGAGCCCGGTGTCGAGCGCCTCCGTCGCGGCATCCAGGGCGACGTGGCCCGGCAGCGTCGTGCTGGCGGACGCAACGGCGGTCGCCAGGTCTGCGCCCTGGTGAGGGGTGCCGAACGTGGTGACCAGCCCGATCCGCTCGAGGTCGACGCCCCGCCGATCCAACTCGTCCAGCGCCAGTCGGGTCACGAGACCGCCCATCGAGTGGGCGTACAGGTCCACGGCGGCATCGGGCCTCGCCGCCGCAGCGTCCTCGACCAGGTCGGCGAGCAACCTCGCCGAATCCTCGATGTCGACTTGGGTATGGGCCGAGTCGTAGTGGTTCGTCGGGGCGCCGGGGACTGCGGCGCCCGCTTCGGGCGTCCGACCACCCGCGTAGGAGAACCGCACGATGTCCTCACGGCGGTAGCCCAGTTCGTCGATGCGTAACCGGTCGATCGAGGCCGACCTGCTCGTCGACCCCAGACCACCGACCAGGATCGCCAGCCGGTCCTCGCCGTGCGCCGGTCGGCTGGGCGCGGGCTGGTCGGAGCAGGCTTCTGGCGAGCCGAGCCGCGTGGCCACCGCGGTGGCAAGGTCGAGGCCTCGATGCATCGGGTCGAGCTCCTCGGTGTAGTGGCGGACGAGCGGAGCTCGCCGCACCACCCAGGACGCGACGTCACCCAGGCTGGGAAGGCCGATGCCGAATCCGCCACCCCCCTCGGCGGCCGCCAGGAGAAGTAGGGCGGCACGCTCCTCGTCGGAGGTGGTGCCGGGTGGCACCTCGAAGGGGATCAGCTCGACCTCGACCTGGCCTGGGCTGTGGAACAGGGTCGCCGGATCGAAGTAGGCGTCGCCTCGGCGGGCGCCGAAGTGGAGGCGCTCCCCCGCGATCCCGATCGGCTGGCCCTGCTCGACCCGCTGGCCGAGGAGCACGTGAACCTGGTCGAGGTATGAGTAGCTCGTGCGGATGCCGTCGGCGTGTCGCAGGGTCACGTGCCGCGACCCGGCGACGACACCGGCGAACACGACCTCACCAGCAGCACTGGCGCGTACCTCCGCGCCGGGCTCGGTGTCGTACTCGATCCCACGGTTCCCCGGGCCGTACGGGTGGGTCGGCGGCCGGAAGCCGTCGGCGACGGGAGCATCGACCGGCGGGACGTGGGGCGGCGGGTCGGCGGCTTGACCACCCGCCGACACCGATGACGCGGTGAGCATCACCAGCGCGGCGCCGAGGCCAGCGACGACGCGAGCGGAAAGACGCCGGCGGCGGGACCTCCGCCGGGCGCGCGGGCGGACACGGAACGAGCGATGGACAGGCACGGGACCCCCTCGGGGAGAGCAGTTGAACTGTGAGGGGGATGTGCTTCGGGGACGGGCGGGTCAGGCCCGTGGGTGGGAGGCATCGAACACCCGGCGCAGCCGTTCCTTGGACACGTGCGTGTACCGCTGGGTGGTCGACAGGTCCGCGTGGCCCAGGAGCTCCTGGACGACACGGAGGTCGGCGCCTCCGTCGAGCAGGTGGGTGGCGAAGGTGTGGCGCAAGGCGTGCGGGTGGGTGGGTGCTGCAGCCCGGCGATCGAGGATGCGACGGGCGTCGCGGGAGGTGAGCCGCTTGCCGCGCTGGTTCAGGAACACCGCGGCGGCCGGTGTGGCCGCCGTGACCATCTCGGTCCGGCCGTGCTCCAACCATTCACCGACGGAGTCGACCGCCGGGGCGCTGAGGGGCACGGTGCGGACCTTGCCCCCCTTGCCTCGGACGACGACGCGGCCGCGGGCCAGGTCGAGATCGTCGACGTCGATGCCGACCAGCTCGGCGACCCGCACGCCACTGCCGTACAGCACCTCGACCACGGCGTCGTCGCGGCGGTCCGCGGCCCCCGTATCTGACCGTCGACGGCCGTCGTCGCGCAACAGGCTGCGCATCTCGTCGGGACGTAGGACTCGGGGCAGCCGGGCTTCGCCCTTGGGCGCCGTGAGCCCCGTCGTCGGATCGGTGGTCAGCCCCCGCCGACGACGGAGCCATCCGAAGTAGCGCCGCAGAGCCGACGCCCTGCGGGCGATCGTGCGCCTCGCGTAGCCCCGAGTGGTCAGGAAGGCCAGATAGCGGCGCAGGCAGAGGCGGTCGACCGCGTCCGGGCCGTCGAGGCCGCGACGCCCCGCCCACTCGACGAACGCGCCGAGATCGCGGTGGTAGGCCTCGACGGTCGACGGCGCGACGTCGGTCAACGACTGAAGGAAGGCGTCGAGCTGCCATCCCCGCACCGTGGCCATCGCCCTCACCGTAGTTAGTCATCAGCGTCACCAGCAGCCACGCGCTCGTACCATCCTCCCTGGCGACGAACCCAGTTGGCGGCGCACAGACGATCGAGAGCACCCGCCAGCTCGGGAAACGGCAGGCCGGTGCGGACGGCGACCTGGTCGAGCGACGAAGCCTGCCACCCGACGGCCTCGAGCACACCTCGGTCACCGTCCGCCGGCGGCCGCCGAGGGTCGACGCGTTGCCGGCGTGTCGAGCCGGAGAGTCCGAGCGCCATCAGGACATCGTCGACGTCGCGGACCGGAGCGCGTCCCTCGGCCAGCAGGTCATTGGCCCCGCGGGACGCCGCGCTGCGGACCGAGCCGGGGACCACCATCACGTCGATGCCCCGTCGATCGGCTTCGTCGACGGTGTGCAGCGACCCTCCCCGGCGGTGCGACTCGACGACCACCACCACGTCGGCCAAGGCGGCGATGATCCGGTTGCGGGCCGGGAACCGCCAGCGCTCGGGCGGTGCGCCCATCGGTGCCTCGGACAACAGGACTCCCGTCGAGGCCACTGCCTCCCACAGGCGGTGCTGCCCGGGTGGGTAGACGACGTCGAGCCCGCTGCCGACCACCCCGATCGGTGGTGCGGCCTCGGCTGCCAACACCCCACGGTGGGCCGCGCCGTCGATGCCGGATGCCAGCCCGGACACCACCGCCACACCCTGGGCCGCCAGCTCGCGGCCCAACTCGAAGGCCACGCCGGCACCGGTGGCGGTGCACCGGCGCGTGCCGACGACGGCCACCCGCGGCCCGTCGATGACCTGCGGGTCACCTCGATGGAGGACCAGCATGGGAGGCTCGACATCATCGGCCAACGCCGGCGGGTAGCCGGCACCACCGTGCAGCGCCACACCGATGTCGCCGTCGACGACGCGGTCCCACACCTGGGGCACGTCGGCGTCGACCGCGGCCTTCCGCCAGTCCGCCAGGATCGTGGCCCTGCTGCTACCCAGGGCTTCGAGCACCCCCCTCTCGGACCATGAGGAGCCGTTCTCGACTCGGGCCCAGGCCACCGCCGGCGGCACGGCGTCGAGCAGCGCCGTCAGCCGACTCGGCCCCATGCGCGGCAGGCCGGCGAGCGCGCAAGCGAATGCCTCGGGCGGCAAGTCGTCGTGCCCACCCATCACGCGACCCTCCCGACCAGGAAGGTCGGCTCGCCGCGCAGGGCCAGTGCGGCATGCACATGATCGGCGGTCAATGGCACGACATCGTCGGAGAGGTCGGCGATCGTCAGAGCGACCCGACGGACACCGCCCAGCCCACGGCCGGTCAGACGACCAGCCCGCAACGCGTCGACCACCAACCGTCGTGCCTGCTCGTCGAGTGGTGCCACCTGGTCGAGGTGACGTTGCCGCAGCTCGACGTTGGCCTCGACTCCCCGGTCGCGGGCCCTGCTCCTGGCACGCCGCACCCTGGCGGCCACGATTGCGGTCGGCTCGCCCGTGGTGGTCGCCATCAGCTCACCGACCTCGGCGCCTCCCAGCTCGATGCGGAGGTCGAGCCGGTCGAGCAGCGGGCCGGAGAGTCGCCGCGAGTAGCGCTGCCGCGCCATAGGCGTGCACCGACAGGCACCTTCCGGGCCACCGCGGGCGCACGGACACGGGTTCATCGCTGCAACCAGCAGGACCCTCGCAGGGAACGTCGCCTTCGCGGCTGCCCGGGACACCCGGATCACCCCTTCCTCGAGGGGCTGGCGCAGGTGATCGAGGACGAACGGGGAGAACTCGCCCAGCTCGTCGAGGAACAGGACCCCCCGATGGGCCAGGCTGACTTCGCCCGGCTGCATCGCGGCACTCCCCCCGCCGACCAGCGACACCGCGGACGCCCCGTGGTGCGGGCTGCGAAACGGAGGTCGGCGGACCAGGCCATCGGGCGGTAGGCCGACACCGGCGACGGAGTGGATGCGCGTCGCCTCCAGCGCGTGGGAACGCGGCAGATCGGGCAACAGGCCGGGCAATCGCCGGGCGAGCATCGTCTTGCCGGCACCCGGTGGGCCTACCAGCAGCATGTGGTGACCACCCGCGGCAGCGACCTCGAGCGCGTAGCGCGCCGCAGGTTGGCCACGGACGTCGGCCAGATCGGGCTCGGACGGCTCATGTCGCGGGGGCGGCGGCGGTTGCGAGAGGTCGGGCCAGTCGCCCGCGCCCCTCAGCGCCTGCACCAGGGTGTGGAGGTCCGGGACGACCCGGATGCGGTGACGCCCGACCAGCTGCGCCTCGACGAGCGCGCCCGGAGCGACCACGATCTCGGGCGCCTGCAAGGCGTCGATGGCCGGAAGCGTTCCCGGCACGGCGCGCACGGTGCCGTCCAAGCCCAGCTCGCCCAGGAAGGCCCGACCGACCAGGGACTCTGCGCCCAGCTGCTCGTCGGCTGCGAGTAGCCCGACAGCGATGGCGAGATCGAGCCCGGCGCCGACCTTTCGCGTCGCTGGTGGCGCCAGGTTGACGGTGACGCGCTGGGTGGGCCAGCGCAGCCCCGACGAGAGCAGCGCCGCCCGCACGCGGTCGCGCGCCTCGCGACAGGTGGTGTCCGGAAGGCCGACGACGGCGAACCCGGGAATCCCCGTCGAGACGTGCACCTCGACGAGGACAGGGCACCCGTCGACGCCAAGGACGGTGGCCGAGTAGACGGTGGCGAGCACGGGCGGACCCCTCCTGGGAGACACATGGACGAGGGGCCTGGGGCCACCGATACGGGTCGACGCACCGTCGGTATCGCACCGCTGTGTGACACCGATGTGCGCAGGACCGGGCCGGAACTCTACCCTGTCCTTTCCGTGGGTTTCAATCCCTTCCGAGGTGCCCGTCGGACGTCGGCCGACTACCTGATGGTGGTGGTGGCCCTGACCGTCTGCGCGTTGCTGGTCATCTGGGCGCTGTTCGGATGACGGCAGCTAACCGCCCCAGCGGTTCCGGTGGACCGCGTGCTCCAACGGTCGCCGCTCGCGCCATCCCTGCCGTTCGAGATCCGGCACCTCTTCCAGATGACTCACCGGGCCCAGGCACAGCCAGGCGACGGGACGCACCCGATCCGGTAGGCCCACCAGGCCGGCGAGGAACTCCTCGCGGTAGAAGGAGACCCAGCCGACGCCCCAGCCTTCGGCAGTCGCGGCCAGCCAGAGGTTCTCGATCGCCAGGCACACCGAGTACAGGCCGGCGTCCTCGATCGTGTGGCGCCCCAGCACGGACGGCCGGCCGCGCTCGGGGTCGTAGGTCACCACCACGGACACGCTGGACTCCAGGATCCCGTCGATCTTCAGGGTGGCGAAGCGCCGGGAGCGGTCGGCGTCCAGCCTGGCGGCGAACCGATCGCGCTCCTCCTGTACGTGCATCCAGAACTGCCTCCTGACCTGGTCTTCGTCGATGACGACGAAGTCCCACGGCTGGCTGAGACCGACACTCGGGGCCGCGTGCGCCGCCCCCAGCACCCGCCACAACACCGCGGGGTCGATCCGCCCGCCGGTGAACTGCCCACGCACGTCGCGGCGGCGGAAGATGATCTCGTACAGGTCGTGCCCCACAGGTCCCCCGGTAGTCAGAACGCGCCTTGGAGCATCTCGAGCTTCCCGTTCAGCACCGCCGCGACGTCGAAGCGCAGGCCACGGCCACGCACGTCGGGGTGCTCGTGGAGGAATCGTGCCGCCAGCCCCCGGACGCGCCGCTGCTTCGCGGGCGTGACCGCTTCAGCCGGGACACCGAAGCGGGTCGACGTCCGGGTCTTGACCTCGCAGAAGACCACCTGGCCATGGCCCCTGACCACGAGGTCGAGCTCGCCGTCGCGGCAGCGCCAGTTCCGGGCGACGATCTCGTAGCCCGCGGCGAGGTACCAGCGTGCCGCCAGGTCCTCCCCGGAGGCGCCGAGACGCTGACGGTAGGCCGTCACATCTCTTTGGGTGGCAGCTCTTCCACGTTGACGTCGCGGAAGGTCACGATCCGAACCGACTGGACGAACCGGCTCGTCCGATACATGTCCCACACCCAGGCATCGCGTAGCTCCAGCTCAACGTAGGTGCGATCGCCCTCGGTGCGAACCTGCTGACGCACCTCGTTCGCCAGGTAGAAGCGCCGCTCGGTCTCCACCACGAAGGAGAACATGGGACACACGTCCTTGTACTCCTTGTAGAGCTGGAGCTCGATCTCGGCCTCGTAGCGCTCGAGGTCCTCGGTGCTCATTGCCCGAACCCTAGTGCCGCGCTGGGCGACATCGGCCGGGCTCAGTCGACGACATGGGCTGACCTACGGCGTCAGGCCTCGCGCTTCTCCTTGACCTTGGCCTTCTTCCCGATGCGATCGCGCAGGTAGTAGAGCTTGGCTCGCCGGACGTCGCCTCGGGTGACGATCTCGATCTTGGCGATGGTCGGCGTATGCAGCGGAAAGGTTCGCTCGACACCCACGCCGTAGCTCACCTTGCGGACGGTGAACGTCTCGCGCACGCCTGAGCCGGAGCGCCCGATCACCACCCCCTGGAACACCTGGATGCGCTGCTTCTGCCCCTCGACCACGCGCACGTGCACCTTGACGGTGTCGCCGGGGGCGAAGGCGGGGACGTCCGTGCGCAGACTGGACTGGTCGACGAGGTCGGTGGGGTTCATGGCGCGTCGCTCCAAAGGAGGCGTTCCGTCGGGGTGAAGCGGAGGGATGAGGCTAGCGCAGGCCGCGCCGCGGCCACCAAACGGCCACGTAGACGGGCTCTATCGTTCTCCGAGATCGAACTCGTCGAGAAGGGCGATGTCCTCCGGCTGGAGCCCGCCCCGTGCCGTGATGAGGTCGGGACGCCGGTCGAGCGTGCGCCGCAGGGCGGTGGCGCGCCGCCAGCGCGCGATGCGACCGTGGTCGCCGCCCCGCAGGACATCGGGGACCTGCCAGCCGCGGAAGTCCGCAGGGCGGGTGTAGTGCGGATACTCCAGCAGGCCGTCGGCGAACGACTCGTCGTCGGCGGACGACTCGTTCCCCATGACACCGGGCACGAGCCGCCCGACGGCCTCGATCACCACCATGGCTGCGACCTCGCCACCGGCGAGCACGACGTCGCCGATCGAGAGCTCGCCGTCACAGAGGTGCTCGCGCACACGCTCGTCCAACCCCTCGTAGCGCCCGCACAGCAAGCTGAACCCGGGGCCTTCCGCCAGCTCACGCGCCCAGGCCTGGTCGAGGCGGCGCCCGGCCGGGCCCAGGTAGTAGAGGGGCCGAGGTGGGACGACCGCTTCGACGGCGGCGAAGATGGGCTCGGGCATGAGCACCATGCCCGCACCGCCGCCGAACGGCGCGTCGTCGACCGACCGGTGCGGATCCGCAGCGCACGAGCGCAGGTCGTGGGCACGGATGTCGAGCGTTCCCGCACGTCGTGCCCGACCCACCAGACTCTGGGCCGCGAAGTGCTCGACCATGTCGGGAAAGATCGTGAACACGTCGATGCGCAGGGCCATCGCGCCTGGTGACGCTAGCCGCGACGTTTCAGGTCCGGGACCGGGCGGTAGGGATGACCTCGTGGATCGCGCGAGCGTGACCAGGCTGGGGCTTCGGGTGGCGGCGATCGGCGCTGTCGTCCTCGTGGCAATGCAGTTCGTGCCCTACGGATGGCATCATCCGAACCCGCCGGTCGTCCAGGACGCGTCGTGGCCCGACGACGCCAGCGCGAGCATCGCTCGCGACTCCTGCTACGACTGCCACAGCAACGAGACCAACTGGCCCATCTACTCCTACATCGCGCCGATGTCGTGGCTCACTCGGCGCGACGTCGAGGACGGACGCGACGAACTCAACTTCTCGCGGTGGGACGAGGACGCCGGCGAGGCCGACGACGCCATCGACTCGATCCTGGAGGACAGCATGCCCCCGGGCCGCTACACGCTTGTCCACCGGGGTGCCTCGCTCAGCGACGACGAGGTCGACCGGCTGGTCGCAGCGCTGGAGACGATGGACCGGGACGACGACAGCCGCGGCGGGGGTTCGGACGACGGCGACGGCGATGGCGACGGCGGCCCAGGGCCGGGCTGATCCCCGCTCAGAGGTCGAACAGACCCGATGGAGGATCGATCGTCACCCGGGCCGGGGTGCCGGCAGCCTCGTCGGCAGCCTCCACGTCCACGACGAAGACCACCGGGACCAGCGCTCCCGTATCGAGCTCCAACAGGTCGGCGGCAGGGTTCGCGACCAACGCGACACATCGGCCGACGACAAGGATGTTGCCCGAGACGACCACCTCGGCACCGACCACATCGTGTGCCCACAGCTCGTCGGGATCGTCGATCGGCTCGGCCCGAAGGACCTGTCCTCGCAGCGCATCGGCTGCGCCGCGATCCTCACATCCTTCGAAGTGCACGATCCAGCCCGGTCGCGTCCCCGCGCGCTGGCCGCGGGCCGAGACGACCACCAGCGGGCCGTCGTCGGCGAACAGGCGCGACCCGACGGCGACACGCTCCTCGCGGTCGGTGCTGAGCACGACCACCACCTCACCGCGCAGACCATGGGCCCGGGCGACGTGCCCTATCTCGACAAGGTTGCTAGGCGAGGACAGCTCCTCAGTCCTCGAACTCGACCTCGATGTCCGTGCCGTCGCGCACAGCGGCCGCCCGGACGACGGTACGGATCGCCTGCGCGACCCGACCACGCTTGCCGATGACCCGTCCCATGTCGGACGGACCGACCCGCACGGTCAGCCGCGGCGTCGAACGGGAGGTGTCGACCTCGACGCGGATCGCGTCGGGATCCTGGACCAGCGCGCCCACGACATGGTGCAGGACGGCCTGTGCGGTCGGAGCGACGGCGCCAGCCTCGACCTCGGTCACGTCGAGCTGCCCTTGGCTCCGCTGTATTGCTCCCAGGCGCCGGAGATCTCGAGCAGCTTGCGAACGGCGTCGGTGGGTTGGGCGCCCTTGCTCAGCCAGTCGACGGCCTTGTCGTTGTCGATGCGAATCTCGGACGGGTCGGTGCGAGGGTTGTAGACCCCGACGATCTCGATGAATCGACCGTCACGCGGCGACCGCCCGTCGGCCGCGACCACTCGGTACGTCGGCTGCTTCTTCTTGCCCATCCGCATCAGGCGGAGCTTGACGGCCACTGCTGCTTTCCTTCGTCGTTGAGGTGAGTCGTTGATGGGGTGACCGGCAATGGTGCGCCATTCGGGGCTATCAGTTCAAGCCCGGGAGCTGGAACGGCTGCTTCGGGAGCGGCTGACCACCCCTGGGTGTCACCCGGCCACCGCCCTTGCGCCCCTTGCGGCCCTTGCCGCCTTTGCCGCCCTTGCCCACCTTGCCGCCGCCGATGCCGGGCATTCGCCGCATCATCTTCTGCATCTCGCGGAACTGCTTGATGAGCTGGCTGACGTCGCCGGGCTCGGTGCCGCTGCCCAATGCGATCCGGCCGCGGCGTGAGCCGTCGATGACCGTCGGGTTGGAACGCTCGTGGGGCGTCATCGACCGGACGATGGCCTCGACCCGCCCGAGCTGTCGCTCGTCGATCTCGGCCTGCCGGACTTCCTTGGGTACCCCTGGCATCATGCCCAACAGGTTCTGCAGAGGCCCCATCTTGCGGACCTGCTGAAGCTGGTCGAGGAAGTCCTCGAGCGTGAACCCGCCGCCCAGCAGCTTGGCCGCGGCCTCCTCGGCCTGCTCCTTCTCGTAGACCTGCTCGGCCTTCTCGATCAGCGTGAGCATGTCGCCCATGCCAAGGATCCGGCTGGCCAGCCGGTCGGGGTGGAACAGGTCGAAGTCGTCGACCTTCTCGCCGGTCGACGCGAAGGCGATCGGCTTCCCGACGACCTCCTTGACCGACAGCGCCGCACCACCGCGCGCGTCGCCGTCGAGCTTGGTCATGATCACGCCGTCGAGCTCGAGCGTGTCGTTGAACGACTCGGAGACCGTGACCGCGTCCTGCCCGGTCATCGCGTCGACGACCAGAAAGGTGTAACCGGGCTTGACGACGTCGGAGATCTGGCGGACCTGCTCCATCATCTCGGCATCGATCGCGAGCCGGCCCGCGGTGTCGACGATGCAGACGTCGCGCCCCAGGCGACGAGCCTCGTCGACCCCGGCCTTGGCGGTCGCCACCGGGTCGCCCGGCTGACTGAAGACCGGCACCCCCACCCGCTCGCCGAGCGTACGGAGCTGCTCGACGGCGGCCGGGCGCTGCAGGTCGGCCCCGACCAGCAGTGGGTTGCGACCCTGCTGGCGGAACCACCGCGCCAACTTCGCCGTGGCCGTGGTCTTGCCGGCACCTTGCAGGCCGGCCATGAGCACCACGGTCGGGGGCCGCGAGGCGTACTGGATGCGGATGGGCTCGCCGCCCAGCGCCTCGACCAGCGCTTCGTTGACCAGCTTCACCACCTGCTGGGCCGGATTGAGGGCCTCGTGCAGCCGCGCGCCGACCGCACGTTCACGAAGGCGCTCGATCATCGAGCGGACGACCGAGAAGTTGACGTCGGCCTCGAGCAGCGCCAGCCGGATCTCGCGCAGGACCTCGTCGACGTCGGCCTCGCGCAGGGTGCCGCGGCTGCGCAGGCGCTGGAAGATGCCTTCGAAACGGTCGGACAGCGACTCGAACATGAGGTCCCGAGCCTACCTAGGAGGGGACGACGAGGCGGCTGTCGACCCCGACGACACCAGGGACGGCCGCGGCTGCCCGCTCGATGTCGGCCTTGCCCGACGGGTGGGGGGCCTCGCCGGTCAGCACCGCGGTGCCGGCCACCACCTCGACGTCAGGTTGGGGCAGGTGCCAGGTCCGCGGTGACTGCGCCAGCTGGTGGCGGACACGTTCGGCCAACTCGACGTCGGACTCCGGGGCGGCCCGGAGGTCCTCCCAGCGCCGGCGCAACCGCTCACGCATCTCGTGTCCGGTGACCGGAGCGACCAGCAGCCCGACGCCCACACCGGCGCCGAAGGCGACAACCCGGGTGAGGCCCACCCGCCGCGTCGCCCGATAGCCCGTCCGTGCTGACAGCTTCCCGGAGGCATAGCCCGCCCGGGCCGATGCTCGGCTCATCCCGAACACCAACCGCCACGGCAGCATCATGATCCGCAACATTGCCCTTCCTTCTATCGCCACCTGGTCATGCGAACAAGGCGTCGACGAACTCGTCGGGGTCGAACTCGACCAGATCGCCGACCCCTTCGCCGAGGCCGACCAGCTTGATCGGGATCCCGAGGGTGGTCTGGATCGCCAGCGCGATGCCGCCCTTGGCTGACCCGTCCAACTTGGCCAGCGCCACACCGGTCACCTCGACGGCGTCGGCGAACTGCTGGGCTTGCGTCAGGCCGTTCTGTCCGGTGGTGGCGTCGAGCACCAGCAGAACCTCGGTGACCTGGCCCGGGTCGCGATCGGCCACCCGCCGCACCTTGCGCAGCTCCTCCATCAGGTTGCTCTTGGTGTGCAACCGTCCGGCAGTGTCGCCGAGCACCAGGTCTGTTCCGCGCGCCGCCGCCCGCTGGACGGCGTCGAAGATCACCGCGGAGGGATCCGCACCCTCGCTGCCCCGCACGAGCTCGGCTCCGCTGCGCTCGGCCCAGCCCGCGAGCTGCTCGGACGCTGCGGCCCGGAAGGTGTCGCCGGCGGCGAGCACGACCGAGCGCCCGGCATCGAGCTGCTGGCGGGCGAGCTTTCCGATGGTGGTTGTCTTGCCGACGCCGTTCACCCCGACGAGAAGCCACACGTTCGGCCCACCGGGCGCGTAGGACAGCGATCGGTCGCCGGTGGCTAGGGCGCCCTTGAGCTGGTCCTTGAGCCGTTCCAGCAGGACCTCCGGGTCGCTGATCGCCTCGGCTTCGACGGTCTTGCGCAGCTCGTCCAGGATCTGTTGGGTCGCGGCGACACCGACGTCGGCCCGGATCAGCGCCTCCTCCAGCTCGTCCCAGGTCGCAGCGTCGACCTTGCGTGAGCGGATCGCAGTGAGGTAGCCGCCCATCGCGCCGCGCGCCGCAGCCAGGCGGTCGCGGAAGTTCGGCCGCGCTACAGGCGGCGCGGCCTCCTCCTCGACGGCTTCGCCAGCGGCTTCCTCAGGGGCCGCAGGCGGTGGCTCGAGAGCTGCATCGCGGCCCCAAAGCGCGACGAAGGCGAACCCGAGGCCGACGAGAACTGCGGCGAGAGCGACTACGACGAGGACGACGACAAGCTCCATGGCGACGGCGCAGCCTACTGCTCGTACCGAGCCTCCCTAACTGTCGTCCCGACAACCGGGGCTATCCCCGATGCCGCACGAGGCCACATTCGCGACATCCTCATGTGGTGAGCCCGTCCGAGCAGACCACCGACGACGCAACCCTCCTCGAGCAGACCCTGTTCGAGGTCAAGAAGGTCATCGTCGGCCAGGAACGAGTCGTGGAACGGATGCTCGTCGCCCTGGTGGCCGACGGTCATGTCCTGTTGGAGGGTCTCCCGGGCCTGGCGAAGACGCTGGCCGCGGAGACCCTGGCCACAGTGGTGGGCGGTAGCTTCGGACGAGTCCAGTTCACGCCCGACCTGATGCCCGCCGACATCACCGGCACTCGCATCTACCGGACCTCCAGCGAGCGCTTCGACGTCGAGCTGGGCCCGATCTTCGTGAACTTCCTGCTGGCCGACGAGATCAACCGGGCGCCGGCGAAGGTGCAGTCGGCCCTGCTGGAAGTGATGGCCGAGCACCAGGTCACCATCGGTGGCCACACCTACCCCGTGCCCGAGCCCTTCCTGGTCGTCGCCACCCAGAACCCGATCGAGTCCGAGGGCGTCTACCCGCTTCCCGAGGCCCAGCGCGACCGGTTCCTCATGAAGGTCCTGGTCGACCTGCCGACCCCGGCACAGGAGCTGGAGATCGTCCAGCGCATGGGGATCACTCCCCCGGTCCCCGAGGTCAAGCTGTCGCTGGACGACCTTCGCCGGCTGCAGCGGGCAGCCCGCGAGGCGGTCTATGTCGATCGTGCGGTGCTCGATTACGCGGTCAACCTGGTGTTGGCCACCCGCGACCCGGCCCGATGCGGCCGGAACGACCTGGTCCCCCTGATCAGCTACGGGGCCTCGCCCCGAGCGAGTCTCGGCCTGGTGGCTGCCGCCCGCGCCCTGGCAGTGCTGCGGCGCCGGTCCTACGTGCTGCCCCAGGACGTGTTCGACGTCGCCCCCGAGGTGCTGCGGCACCGGCTGGTGCTGTCGTACGAAGCGCTGGCCGAGGGCATCGACGTGGAGACCATCCTCGCTCGGGTGTTGTCGACGGTGGTCGCACCACGCCTCACGCCGACCCAGGACCCCACCGCCAAGCCCCTTCCGCCACAGCCCGCCGGCAATGGCCAACACGCCGTCGGCTGAGTCGGTGCCCGCCATGAGCCCCGATCCGCACGAGGTGCTCCGCCGCCTGGAGCTGACCATCGGCCGTCGGCTGGATGGGCTGCTCCACGGCGACTACCGCGGGCTCGTCCCTGGCCACGGCACAGAGGCCGGGGAGACCCGGTTGTACAACCCGGGCGACGACATCCGCCGGATGGACTGGAACGTCACCGCCCGCTTGCAGGTCCCGCACCTGCGCGAGACCATCGCGGAGCGCGAGCTCGAGACCTGGCTGCTGCTCGACCTCTCGGCGAGCCTGGACTTCGGGACCGCCCGCTGCACCAAGCGCGACCTGGCCTTGGCAGCCGCCGCTGCGGCGTGCTTCCTCAGCGGGCGGACAGGGAACCGCCTCGGTGCGGTGATCCTGACCGGCGAGGGTCTGGTCACCGTGCCGGGCGGCTCCGGACGCAACCACGTCCGAGCCGTGTTGCACCGCGCGATCACCGCGTCGCGCGCGGACGGCGGCGGTGCCACCGACCTGGTGCAGGCCATCCGACACCTGGTCGCCCCAGGGCATCGGCGGGGCCTCGCCGTCGTCGTCTCCGACTTCCTCACGCCTTCGCACTGGGAACGGCCGCTCCACATGGTCGGTGCCCGTCACGAGGTTCTCGCCGTCGAGGTCGTCGACCCCCGCGAGCTGGAGCTGCCCGACGTGGGCATGTTGGTCGTGACCGATCCCGAGACCGGGCGGCAGCGCGAGGTCCAGACCGGGCGCGCCGACTTGCGACGCCGCTATGCCGAGGCGGCGCAGCGCCAGCGCGAGGAGATCGCCCGGTCGTTGCGCCGCGGTGGCGCCGACCACCTGGTGCTCCGCACGGACGGGGACTGGCTGGTCGACCTGGTGCGGTTCGTGGCCTTCCGGCGACACCGCATCGATCATCTACGACGCGCGGCCAATGCCGCAGGAGAGGCGGTGCGCTAAGTGGGCTTTCTCGTCGCTTGGCGACTGTGGGCCCTCGTCGGGGTGGGTGCCCTGGCCGGGGCATGGGTCGCGACGATCTTCCGGCGGCGACGCGACGTGGTGCGCTTCACCAACGTCGCCCTCCTCGACGTCGTGGCGCCCGAGCGCCCCGGCTGGCGCCGGCACCTCCCGGCCGTGCTCTGGCTCCTGGCGCTGGTCATGCTGGTGACCGGCTTCGCCCGGCCGGTCCGCGACGTACGCATGGCGCGGGAGCAGGCGACGGTGGTCGTGGCCATGGACGTCTCGCTGTCGATGGAGGCTGTCGACGTCGACCCATCCCGGGTCGACGTGGCCAAGGCCGCTGCCCTCGAGTTCGTCGAGCAGCTCCCCGAAGGCGTGGACGTGGCGCTGGTGACGTTCAGTGGCACCGTGGCCAGCGTCCCCCCTGGCGAGGGCCGGGAGGCCGTCGTCGAGGCGATCGAGGAGGCCGAGCTATCCGAGCGCACCGCGATCGGTGAGGCGATCTTCGCTGGCCTGGACGTGATCGAGTCGGCTCCGCCCGCCGAGGACGGGTCGCCGACACCGGGGCGGATCGTGGTGCTGTCCGACGGCGAGAGAACCACCGGCCGCACCAACGAGGAAGCCGCCGAGGCCGCGGTGGGCGACGACGTCCCGGTCGACACGATCGCCTTCGGCACCCCGGACGGGGAGATCAGCCGGGACGGGGAGACCGAGCCGGTCCCCGTGGCCCCAGAACCACTGCAGGACATCGCCGCGACCACCGGGGGCGAGTTCTACGCCGCCGACTCGCTCGACGCCCTGACGTCCGCGTACCAGGACGTCAGCACGGTCGTGGGGTACGAGGACCAGGAACGCGAGATCGGCGCCTGGTTCCTCGGCGCCGGCCTGGTTGCCCTGGGCGTCGCAGGACTGCTCTCCGTCGTCTGGAGCCAGCGGCTTCCCTGAGTCCCGCATTTCGTCACCGAGGGTTCTTGACCGACCACCCTCCGCGAGCACAAGCTCCGGGGTCCCGTCGTTCCAGTCTCCCGGAAAGACGATGCGCTACCTGACACCTCTCACGACGAAGCTCACGGTCCTCGTTGCGCTTCCGCTGATCGCCCTCCTGGTCGTCGCCGCCCTCGGAGTCCAGCGTGCCTCACGCGCCGTGGCACGAGAGCAGGCCACGGCCGACGCCGTCGACCTTGCGCTGGCCGCAGCAACGGTCGCCCGTCACCTGACACTGGAAGGCGAGCTCTCGGCTGGTGAGGTCGCCGCCGAGACCCAGCGCACGTCGGCCCGGCTGTCGTCGCAACGCCAGAAGACCGACAAGGCCGCTGACGCGCTCGAGCACGCCGTGGACGACGCAGGCGACGCTTCCCAGCTCCACCTCGCCGACACCCTCGACGGCCTCGACCGCCTCGACGACCTCCGCGAGGCCGTCGACGAGCGGCGTGACACCCCCGACGACATCCTCGAGCAGTTCGCGTCGATCGCCGAGCCTGCGCTGGCCACCGATCGCCTGCTGGGCAACGGCACCACGGCGGACACCACCATGCGCCTCGACGCGTACCTGGCCCTGACCCGAGCGATCTACGCCATGGTCCGCGAACAGAGCGTGGTCGAAGGGATGCTCCGTTCGGGCATCGTCGATCCGGCGGCCTACATACGCCTCGTCGAGGTCGGGACGAGCCAGCGCCACTGGTTGGAGCGGTTCGAGGACATCGCACCGACCGAGGACCTGGAGCGCTACCGCGACGCCGAGGCCGCGCCGGCAAGCGGACGGCTGGTTCGGCTGCGCGACCATGCCCTCGCTGCCGGCCCCGGCGGCGAGGCCGGTGGCGACCCCATGCTGTGGTCGAGGACCGCTGCGCGCCGGATCGATGCCCTGAGCACCGTGGCGCGCGAGACGGCGAGCAACCTCAGCGCGAAGGTCGCGGCAGCGGATTCGGCGGCGGCGAGCCGCCGCAGCACCGCGTGGATGTGGTTCGTGGCGGCGCTGGCTCTGGTGCTCGGCCTCCTCGCGCTGGTCCACCACCTGGTACTGGCGCCGATGCGCAGGCTCTCCCGCGCCAGCCACCCGGCCACCGAGACGCTGCCCAAGGCCGTCGAGCTGGCCGAGACCAAGCGCGAGACCATGAACACGGTGTTCCTCAACTTCGGGAGGCGCACCCAGGCCCTGGTGAGCCAGCAGCTCAGCCACATCGACAGCCTCGAATCCCGGGCCGACAACCCCGACACGCTGGCCGACCTGTTCATCCTCGACCACCTCGCGACCCGGTTGCGCCGCAACGCCGAGAGTCTGGTCGTATTGGCCGGTGCGGCATCGCCGCGTCCCTGGGCACGGCCGGTGTCGGTGACGAACCTGGTGCGGGCAGCGGCAGCGGAGGCTGCCGACTACTCGCGGGTCGACGTCGTCCCCATGGCCCCCGCGATGGTCGCCGGCGCCTGCGCGAACGACGTGTCGCACCTGATCGCCGAACTGATCGACACCGCTCTCGAGACCGGTCCGCGGGGTGCCCGGGTGACGATCAGCGGCGGCGCGGTGGGTGGCGGTGACTACCTGATCGCCGTCGCGGACGTCAGCAGCGGCCTGTCGTCACGCCAGCTCGCCGAGGCTAACGCCTTGATCGCCCGCACCCCGCTGGCCGGGGTGGGCAAGGCCGGCTACTTCGGCTTGTTCGTCGTCGGGCAGATCGCCCGGCGCTACGACATCGGCGTGCAGCTGGTGCGGTCAGCCGGCGGCCGTGTGGCCGCAGAGGTCCTCCTGCCGCGGGCCCTGGTTCTCGACAGGGAGCCCAGCCGTCAGGCCGCGACCCTCTCGCTGACCACCTTCGACGAGCCGCCAGGCTGCATGGTCACGCCGTAGAGCGAGTCTGCGGCCTCCATCGTGCGCTTCTGGTGGCTCACGATCACCAGCTGCGCCTCGCGACGGAACTCGGCCACCAGGTCGAGGAACCGGTGCAGGTTCACGTCGTCCAGCGCCGCTTCGACCTCGTCCATGACGTAGAACGGCGACGGCCGGCTGCGGAACACGGCGAACAGGAACGCCAGGGCGGTGAGCGAGCGCTCGCCACCGGAGAGCAGCGACAGCTTCTTGACGTTCTTGCCCGACGGCTTGGCCTCGATCTCGATGCCGCAATTGAGGAGGTCGTCGGGATTGGTGAGCCGCAGCCCACCCTGACCGCCCGGGAAGAGCGTCGAGAAGAGCTGCTCGAAGTTCTCGCGGACGTCGGCGTAGGCGGCAGCGAAGATGCGGACGATCTCGTCGTCGACCGCCCGGATGACCTTGGCCAGCTCTCGCCGGGTGCCCTTGACGTCGTCGAGCTGCTCCTGGAGGAAGCGGTGTCGTTCCTCCAGTGCCTCGAACTCCTCCAGTGCGAGCGGGTTGATCGGCCCGAGCAGTCGCAGCTCACGCTCGAGCTCGCGCACGCGGGCGGCCGCAGGCACCCCCTCGGACAACGTCGGCGTCGGCGCGTTGATCGCGACATGGGGCTCGATGTCGAGCTGGGTGCGGCAGGTCTCGGTCGCCTGCTCGAGGCGGAGCCGCACCTCGGTCTCCTCCATCTCGGCCCGCTTACCCCGCTCGCGTTGGGCCTCCAGCGTCTTTTCACCCTCGAGCCGCTGCCGGCGCAGGCCGTCGAGGCGGCCGGTCAGGCTGCGCTGGGCTTCGCTCTGGGCACGCCGCCGGTCCTGCAGGTCACTGAGCTGGGCCTGCAGCGTCTCGGCACGCTCACTCACGTACACCCGGAGGCGCAGCAGAGCTTCGTCGGTCTGGTCGATCTGATCGCGACGTTCGTGGGCGGCCTGCCAGGCCTCGGTCGACCTGGCCAGCCGGGCGCGCACCTCTTGGAGGCGTTGGGTCAGGAAGTCGCGGCGATCGGCAAGCGCCGCGCTGCGCATGTCGGCGTCACGTCGCCGGCCGGCGGTGCTCGCGGCTCGCTCGTCGAGCGCGTGCCTGGCGTCGGCCATCGCCCGCTTGCGCTGGTCGATCTCGGCGTCCTCGGCCTCCAGCGTCGGCAGCAGGGCCTCGAGCTCGGCGACCCGCTCCTGGTCGCGGCGGATCTTGGTCGCCTGCTCCTCGAGTTGCGGCGCCATCGTCGCCACCTCGGCCTGCGCCTCGTCGCGATCGGTCACGGCCCGGGTGCGGCGCTCGGTGGCGACCGACAGGCGACGCCGATGCTCGCCCAGCTCGCGGCGAGCGGCCTCCTCGCGGCCCTGTGCCACCTTGCGTTCGGCCACCGCAGCCGAACGCTCGGCCTCGGCGGCCTCGGCGGCCGAGGTCGCGGCCGTTCCGCGCTCACGTGCCTCGTCCAGCGCGGCAGCTGTGGCGCCGGTCGTCGCCGTCATGGCCCGCCACCCGGCCGCCGCAAGCCGGCCACCCTTCTGGGTCACCACGATCGCCTCGGGGTACGACAGGGCGGTGTCGATGGCGTCGGCCCAACCCCCGTGGACCACGACAGCGGGACCGACCAGAGCATCGAGCAAGGCCGCGACGTCGGGCCGCCGGGGATGGACGTGAGCCCGCACCGGGTCGCCGACCGGGGGCGCCGTGCCCACCGGGCGGGCGGCCTCGATCGCGAGGACCGCTCCCGACAGATCGCCTTCTGCGAGGACCTCGACCGCGGCTCGTCCCGCATCCACAGAGCTGACCACCACCGCCGCCAGCGCCTCGCCGCACGCGGCCTCGACGGCAGGCTCCCAGCCCGGATCGATCTCGACCAGGTCGAGGAGGGTGCCGAACACCCCGTCGACGTCGGCCAGGCGCTCGACACCGGCACGGGTGCGGTGGTCGTCGAGCGCGACGGTGAGCGCCTCGGACCGTGCCTTCCACTGGAGGTGCTCGGCCTGAGCCTCACGGTGCCGGTCTTCGGCGGCCGTGGCTCGCTGGTCGGCGTCGGTGCGTGCACGTTCGGCGGTGTCGACGGCGGCGACCAGCTCGCCCTCGGCCTTCTCGGCCGTCGTGATCTCGTCGTCGAGGCGGGCCACCTCGTCGCCTAGGCGCTCGACACGTTCGCCGAGACGCGCCAGGCGCTGCCGCGCCCGCTCCAGCTCGGCTGACACCCCCTGGGACGCCTTGCGCATCGCCGCCAGCTCGCCTCGTGCCTCGGCTGCCTTGCCCGACGACGTCGGGACACCGTCGGCCCACTCGGTCTCGAACCGTTGACGGGCATCGGCGAGCGCCTTCTCCTCGCGGGCGAGCGTCTCGAGCTCGGGGGTCAGCAGTGCAGTGTCTTGCTCGACCTCGGACAGATCGCTCTCGAGTCGTGCCGACTCGACCTCGAGGGTGGCGATCACCTCCTGGTCGACGAACGCCTCCCGCTCGCGCTCCAGGCCACGCTGGCGCTCGGACAACACCGCGAGGAGGCCTCGGGCCTTCTCGCGCAGAGCCTCGACCCGACCGAGCGCGTCGCCCAGGTCGTCACCCCCCACGGCGGCCAGCTCGGCCTCGGCGGCCAGCACCGAGGCGTCGAGCTCGGCAAGGCCCATGCGGTTGGCTCGCTCCTCGGCGGCGGCTTCGGCCCGCGCCGCGCTGGCATCGGCGAGACGCCGGCGCAGCGTCGAGAGCTCGCGGCCCGCGATGTAGACCTGCAGCTCGCGCAGCTCGGCGACCAGCGTTCCGTGCTGTCGCGCCGCCTCGGCCTGCCGCTCGAGCGGGCGGAGCTGGCGGCGCACCTCACGCTGGAGGTCTTGGAGCCGCAGCAGGTTGCCCTCGGTTGCGGCCAGGCGCCGCTCGGAGCGCTCCTTGCGCTTGCGGTGCTTGAGGACGCCGGCAGCCTCCTCGATGACGAGGCGGCGGTCCTCGGGGCGGGCGTTGAGCACGGCGTCGATCTGGCCCTGCCCCACGATCACGTGCTGCTGGCGGCCCACGCCGGTGTCGCTGAACAGCTCGTGCACGTCGAGCAGGCGGCACGGAACGCCGTTGATCGCATACTCGCTGTCCCCGGAGCGCCACAACGTGCGGGTCACGGTCACTTCGCTGAAGTCGATCGGCAGCAGCCCCGACGAGTTGTCGAGCGTGAGCGAGACCTCGGCTCGCCCCAGCGCCGGCCGCTTGGTCGTGCCAGCGAAGATCACGTCGTCCATCTTCTGGCTGCGCACCGCCGACGGCGCCTGTGCGCCCAACACCCAACCGATCGCGTCGACGACGTTGGACTTCCCCGATCCGTTGGGCCCGACGACCACCGTGACACCCGGCTCGAAGTCGAGGGTGGTGGTGTCGGCGAAGGACTTGAAGCCCTTGAGAGTGAGGCCTTTGAGGAACATCGCTACGAATCGCTGGCGTGAATCACGAGCTGGTGCACTCGCACGAGGTTAGGCAGCTGACATCGCCGACACGGGGATCGGTCATGCACCCACTCGTCGTGTCACAGCGTCGTGCAAACGAGCCTTGTCTTTCGGGGATCTCTGCTGCCGGGACTGTTCACACCTGGCAGCTCGGACATACGTAGTTTGTCCGGCCGCCGGAGCGGACCTTGGTCACCGTGCCACGGCAGCGCCGGCAGGGCTCGCCGTCCCGCCCCCAGACCTCCAGCTCCTCCTGGAAGTTGCCCTCGTTACCGTGCAGATCGATGAATGGATGGTTCTCGGTCGAGGTGCCGTGGTGCTTGGTCGCCTCGTGGAGGATCTCCACGAACGAGCGGTACAGCCGGCGGATCTCCATGGTCGACAGCGTGGACACCTCGCGGTCGGGGCGCAGACCGGCGTCGTAGAGGATCTCGTCGGCATACAGGTCACCCAGGCCAACGATGAAGGTGGGATCGATGAGCAGCGACTTGAGCTTGTCGGTGCGCCGGACGACGAGCGCCCGAGCGAACGCAGTCCACGAGATCGCCTCGGCGACCGGGTCCAGCCCGAGCTCGCTCAGCGACGGGACCTCGTCGACCAGATGCGACGGCTCGACGACGAACGCCTCACTCGAACCGTCGGGATCGATCACGCGCAGCTGACCGCCCTGTGTGAACGAGACGATGAGCTGAGTCGCGCCGTCGACCGGATCCTTGGGAGCGGTCCGCAGGAGCCGGCCGCTGTCCCCGAGGTCGAACACCAGCAGCTCGCCACTGTCCAGGTTGGTCACCAGCAACGAGCCCCGACGGTCGACACCCTTGATCTTGGTGCCCTCCAACCGACTCTGGAATGCCTTCTTGCCGCCGTTGCGACTCACCAGCTTGGCGACCCGCACATCTGCTGTCTTCACCCGCCGCCCCACCGTTTCTCGCTCGAGCCCGCGGCGGACGGTCTCGATCTCGGGCAGCTCAGGCATCTTGCTCCTCTAGCTCGGCCACCAGCGTGGCATAGGCGTCCCGCGCCGCGACCTGCTCCGCCTGCTTCTTCGAACGTCCGTCGCCCTTGCCCCGCGGCGACCCGCCGACCTGGACCGTGGTGTGGAACCGCCGAGCGTGGTCCGGCCCTTCGGCATCGGTGACATACCGGGGCGGCTCGTCGAAGTGCCGCGCCGTCAGCTCCTGCAGCCGGCTCTTGTAGTCCTGGCCCCCTGGCCCGCCGGCATGGGCCTCGGCCACCCGGCTGCCCAACAACCTCATCACCAGCTCGTGGGCCTCACGCATCCCCGCCGTGACGTACACCACGCCGATCACGGCTTCGAGGGCATCGGCCAGGATCGACGGCTTCTCGCGCCCGCCGGACTGCTCCTCACCTTTGCCCAGCAGCAGATGCTCACCCAGGCCCAGTTCGTCGGCGACCTCGGCGAGGGTGACGGCGTTGACGACGGCCTTGCGGACATCGGTCAGCTCGCCTTCGCTCAGCTCGGGATACGAGCGGAACGCATGGTCGGTGATGATCACCCCGAGGACCGCGTCGCCGAGGAACTCGAGCCGCTCGTTCGAGTCGTGACCCGGATTCTCCGCGCACCACGACCGGTGGACGAGCGCTGTGGCCAAGGGCTCGGCGGACGGCAGGCCGACGCCGAGCCGCGTCGCGAAGTCGTCGAGAGCGGGGACGGGTAGCTGGATGGCAGTTCCTTCAGACGCGGGCGAGCACGTAGTCGACCGCGTCGCGCACGGTCTTGATGTCTTCGAGATCTTCGTCTTCGATGCGGAAGCCGACGGTCCGCTCGCCGAGCTCCTCCTCGAGCGCCTCGGCTAGCTCGATCAGCGCGAGTGAGTCGGCTTCGAGGTCGTCGGTGAACGAATCAGCCTCGTTGATGGCCGTCGGCTCGACCTCGAGGATGTCGGCCAAGCGGTCGCGGATCAGCTCGAATACCTGCTGGCGGTCCAGTGGTCCACGCTCGACATGGGTCTCAGCGGGCACGCGTTATCTCCTCACTCACTTCGCGAGAAATGGAGCGCGCAGTGTATCGGTCGCCACCCTTGTGCGCTTGTGAACATAGCTAGCTGCTGGTGATGGCTTCACGTAGGCGGTCGACCACGTTGGCCTCGACCATGTCGCGGGCCACGCCGATGGCGTTCACGATGGCGGTCGCCGAGGACGAGCCGTGGCTGATGATGCACACGCCGTTCACGCCGAGCAGCATCGCACCGCCATAGGAGTCGGGATCGACCGTCGCATAGAGGGGCACCAGTGCCTCGAACACCTGGTCTACGTGATCGGAGGCTCGAAAGGTGTCGACGATGGCTTTGACCAACGCCCTCATGCCGCCTTCGAGGGATTTGAGCGCCACGTTCCCGGTGAAACCGTCGGTCACGACGACGTCGACGTCGGCAGTCATCAGGTCGCGGCCTTCGACGTTGCCGACGAAGCGGCCGCCGGCCGCTGTGAGCGCAGCGCCGTCATCCACGGTCAGCAGCTGGTGGGTCTCCTTGACCAGTGGCGTGCCCTTCGATGGTTCCTCGCCGATCGAGAGCAGACCGACGCGAGGTTCCTCGATGCCGTAGCGCTCGCGGGCGAACACCGTGCCCATCTGGGCGAACTGCACGAGCCACGCCGGTTGGCACTCGGCGTTGGCGCCCGCGTCGAGCAGCACGGTCGGGGTCGACCCGAAGACCGGGATCGGCGTCGCGATCGCCGGGCGGGCGACGCCTCTGATCCGGCCCATGCGCAGCAGAGCCGACGCCATCGTGGCGCCGGTGTTCCCTGCGGAGACCATCGCCGACGCCTTCGCGTCGCGCACGGCCTCGGCCGCCCGCACCAGCGACGAGTCCTTCCGGGTACGGACGCTGGACCCAGCATCGGCGTCCATCGCGATGACCTCGGACGCCGGGATCACGTCCAGGTCGCCGCGCCGTGTCTCGAGAACCTCGGGCTGCCCGACCAGAACGGCAGGCACACCCAGCTCGGTGACGGCCCGCTGCGCGCCCTGCACGATCGCGGTGGGCGCGTTGTCACCGCCCATGGCGTCGATGGCGACCGGCAGCATCGTGGCGAGCGGTTGTCGGAGGTCAGACACGACAGAAGACCGACGCGACGGCGTCAGTCCACGTCGATGGCTTGACGCCCGCCGTACCAACCGCAGTTGCCGCAAACCACGTGCGGCAGCTTGGGTGCCCGGCATTGCGGGCAGATACTGCGCGCCGGCCGTTCGAGACGCCACGCCGCAGCGCGGCGGCTACGGCTCTTGGCCTTGGAGGTCTTCTTCTTCGGTACGGCCATGACGAACTCTCGCTGTTGTCGAAGAGTGGAGCGACTGGGATGCGCCACATGCCTCCTGAGACAAGCGACGCGGTCGAGTGAGGCTAGCGGTGGACCACGAAGCGCACCAAGTGCCCAGTGTCCCGTCAGCCTGTTCCGCCGCGAAATCGCCGGCCAGGCTGAC
>JBOGHK010000047.1:0-141553 GCA_050744325.1 Acidimicrobiales bacterium | reverse complement strand
CACCTGATCTACGGGTTCTTCCTCGGTCTGCTGTACCAGCCGACCAGGGTGGATGTCATCGAGCCGGCCCCTTCGGGCTGACCAGCACCGGCGGATCCCGGCCGCGGCCTCGTCCGCAGAGGTCGGGCCGGGGACCGCACCGCCGTGACGATGAACCGATCGCACTGACGTGGCCACCCTCCCGTTGCTGCCGACCTCGCTGGTGGGCTCGTACGCGCAGCCGGACTGGCTGATCGACCGCGAGCGGCTCGCCGGCCGGTTCCCGCCCCGCGTCCGCGCCGCCGAGCTCTGGCGAGTCGCGCCCGAGTGGCTGGAGCAGGCCCAGGACGATGCCACGATCCTCGCCATCCGCGACCAGGAGCTCGCCGGGCTCGACATCGTGACCGACGGTGAGATGCGGCGCGAGAGCTACTCGAACCGGTTCGCGACGGCGCTCGACGGCGTCGACATCGACAACCCGGGGACGGCCCTCGACCGGAGCGGTCATCCCAACCCGGTCCCGAGGATCGTCGGCGCGATCCGCAGGAATCGCCCCGTCGAGGTCGACGACGTGCGCTTCCTGCGAAGGCACACGGATCGCCCGGTCAAGATGACCGTGCCTGGGCCGTTCACGATGACCCAGCAGGCCCAGAACGACCACTACTCCGACGAGGCCAGCGCGGCGATGGCGTACGCGGCGGCCGTCAACGACGAGATCCGAGACCTGTTCGACGCAGGCGCGGACATGGTGCAGATCGACGAGCCCTACCTCCAGGCCCGTCCCGCCAAGGCGAGGGAGTACGGGGTGGCGGCGCTCGAGCGGGCACTCGACGGGATCACTGGCCAGACGGCGGTCCACATCTGCTTCGGTTATGCCGCCATCATCCACGACCGCCCCAGCGGGTACTCGTTCCTCCCGGAGATGGCGGCGTGCTCGTGCGATGCCGTCTCCATCGAGACGGCACAGTCACAGCTCGACTGTTCCGTGCTTGCCGAGCTGGCCGGCAAGAAGATCATCCTGGGTGTCATCGACCTCGGCGATCACGCCGTCGAGACGGCAGAGGTGGTCGTCGACCGGATCCGCCGAGCGCTGCCGTACGTGCCGCCCGAGGACGTGATCGTGGCGCCCGACTGCGGCATGAAGTACCTCCCGCGCGAGGTGGCCTTCGCCAAGATGCGCGCCATGGCCGAAGGGGCCCGTGTCCTTCGCGAGGAGGTCGGATCTGGTGCGCCGTCGGCGGGCCAGGTCGGCTCCGGGCAGGGGTCCACGCACTGACAGCCAGAGGCCGGCGCCCCTGAGGCGCTGGAGTGCTGGCTCACCTGCACTTGCCCGGGCTGGCCACACTGCCGGCCCAGCTGGTCCAGGGCGCCGATCAGCCGAAGTTGATCACCGAGCGGGCGATCTCGCCGGTCTTCATCGCCTCGAAGCCGTCGTTGACCTCGTCGAGGGTCAGGCGCAGGCTGACCAGCTCGTCGAGCTTGAGCCGCCCGTCGAGGTACAGGTCGACCAAACGCGGCATGTCGACCCGGAAGCGGTTCGACCCCATGCTCGAGCCCTGGAGCTTCTTCTCGTAGAGGAACTCGTACCCGTTGAGCTCGAGCACCTGGCCCACGGGAATCATCCCGATGATGGTGGCGGTCCCGCCGTTGCGGATCATCCCGAAGGCCTGCTCGGCGGTCGTCTTCAGGCCGATGGCCTCGAAGCTGTAGTGAACGCCGCCTCCGGTGAGCTCGTGAACCTCGGCCACCGGATCGCCAGCCGACGCGTCGACGGTGTGGGTCGCCCCGAAGGAGCGGGCGAGGTCGAGCTTGGACGGCACCATGTCGACGGCGACGACCTTGGAGGCGCCGGCCAACGACGCACCCTGGATGCAGTTGAGGCCCACGCCACCGACGCCGATCACGGCGACCGTGCTCCCTGGCTCGACCTTGGCGGTGTTGAACACGGCCCCGACGCCGGTCATCACCGAGCAACCAAGCAGAGCGGCCCGCTCGAGGGGCATCTCGGGCCGGACCTTCACCACGGCGTGCTCGTGCACGAGCATCGCCTCGGCGAAGCTGGATAGGTCGAGGAACTGCCACACCGGGGCGCCGTCCTTGGTGAGGCGCTGCTCGGCGTCGGGTGGCCGTTGCACTGCCGCCTTGTCCTGGCAGATCGACAGGTGGCCGGTCAGGCACGGCTCGCAGTTGCCGCAGTAGACCGACAGGCAGGTGATCACGTGATCACCTGGTTGGACGTAGGTGACCTGGTTGCCGACGGCCTCGACGACGCCGGCCGACTCATGGCCCATCACGACCGGGGTGAGGTAGGGGTACTTGCCCTCCATGAAGTGCAGGTCACTGTGGCACAGGCCCGCGGCGGCGGTGCGGATGAGCACCTCGCGCGGCTCCGGCGAGCCCACCTCCACCTCGTCGATCTCCAACTTGCCCGGGATCTCCCGGAGTACCGCAGCGCGCACCTTCATCGCTATCCCCCTTTGGTTGCCCTGCTCTCTAGCGCATTTTCGGGGTCACTGCCGCACCGCCCGCCCGGCCCGACATCCCACGATGGCTCGCATCGCGGCGGTATGGGTAGGTGTCCTGGTGGCGACCCATTCCCCAGGGAGGTCTGTCATGAGTGAAGGCAAGTTCGACGACCTGAAGGGTCGAGCGAAAGAGACCGTCGGCGAGGCCACCGACAACCAGGCTCTCGAACGTGAGGGCAAGGTGGATCGGGCCAGTGGCAGCGCCAAGAGCTGGTTCGGCGACGCCGTCGACAAGGTGCGCAACCTCCTTCGTCGCGATCGCTGATCGCTGGTCGGCAGCGGCCGATCTCCGACGCAGTGGAGCTGGTCCCATCGGGGCCGGCTCCATCGTGCGTTCACATCAGGTTCACAGCCGGGCTCGTACCTTCCGCGGGTGAACCGAACTCTCGCAAGCTGCGTCAGCGCCGCAGCGGTCGTGACGGCCGCCTGCTCGACCAACCCCGACCGTGACACGTCGCGCGCCGACGCGGCCGAGGCGACCTCCGAGTGCCAGCCCGCTCTCGACCAGGCCTTCGGCGCCTGGGCGGACTCGGGCTTCAGCGGTTCGGTCGCCATCTCGACCGGCGGCGAGCCCGACTGCCTCGCCGGCTACGGGACAGCCGATCAGGGCGACGACACCCCCAACACGGCCGACACGGTCTTCAGCATCGGATCGGTCACCAAGGCGTTCACGGCCGCAGCGGTCCTCGACCTGGTCGACCAAGGCGAGCTCTCGCTCGACGACCGAGCCGGCGACATCGTCCCCGGCCTGGACGGTCCGGCGGCGGAGGCGACGGTCCAACAGCTGCTGCTCCACACCAGCGGCCTGACCGGCGCACACGGCCAGGATCACGTGGCGCTCGACCGCGACGCGGCGATCGCCGCGATCGGCGGGTTGGAGCAGGCGTTCGAGCCCGGTGCGAAGTTCCTGTACTCGAACGCCGGGTACACGCTGCTGGCGCTGATCGTCGAGGAGGTATCGGATACCAGCTTTCGGGAACATGTCGTGTCCCGAGTCCTGACGATGCCGGACGGTGACGTCGTCGGCGGGTTCTGGGACGGCGAGCCAGCCGCCCCGGGACGGCGCGCCGTCGGCTACCTCGAGGAGGGAACGGTTGGGGAATCAGGCGACTTCACAGGCCCCCACTGGGCGCTCGAGGGCAACGGCGGCCTCGCGATGACCATGCGCGACCTGGCGCTCTGGGCCCAGGCACTGTTCGCCGGGCAGCTCCTGTCGGCCGACGCGACCGAGGCCGTCAGGACGCTCGCCTTCGACCAGGGCGACGGCACCGCGGAGATCCCCGGATGGGTGGCGTTCGACGCCGCGATCTACGGGGAACCGGTCTTCACGTCCGCCGGTGGTGGCGGCAGCGTCGGCCACGACGTCGTGGTTGCGGTGCTCCCTGACAGCGAGCGAGTGGTGGCGATCGCGTCGAACACGTCCGTGGTGACCGCCGAGGACCTGCTCGCCGCGGTCGGTCCGGCACTGCTCGCCGGAGAGCCGCTGCCGCTGCCGGAAACCCAGGGTGGCTCCGTGGACCCCGACGCGGTCGCGGCGATCGCCGGGACATATCAGCTCGACTCGGGCGGCTCGTTCGCAGTGGCGGCCGAGGACGACCGCCTCGGCATCGCCGCGACCGGCACCGACGCGGTGGCGGTGCTGTTCCCGCTGCCCGATGCCTTCACGACGGACGACGTCGCCGCGCACGAGCAGGCGGTCCGCTCGCTGCTGGACGGTGCAACCCAGGAGGGGCGCGACGAGCGCGCGTCCCTCGAGTCCGACCTGGGGCCGATCGACGACGTCGCGCTGGCGGGCACGATCGTCCACGACGGCGAGCTGCGCACCTACGTCACGGTCACCTCCGGCCAGGAGACCCTCGCCCTGTGGTACGCCCTGGACGAGGAGGGCGGCATCTCGGCCGCGGTCGCGGACACCGAGCCGCCGACCCTGCTGCTCGTGCCATCTGACGGGGGCGGGTACAGGCCGGACGACCCCAGTGGCGCCAGCCCGGACCTTGCCGTGAGCTTCGACGACGGCGGGATGACCGTCGTCGGCCCGGCCGGGACCCACACCGCCCGGCCCGCGCCGTAGTGGGCCGAGCGGAGCCCGCTGCGAGGCTGGGACCATGCGAATCCTGCTCGTGGAGGACGACGCCGCGCTCGCCGAGGTCGTCGCCCTTGGCCTGCGCAACGAGTCGTACGCGGTCGACGTGGCCAACTCCTGCGCCGCCGCCGAGGGGCTCCTTCGCACCACCGACTTCGACGTCGCGTGCTTCGACCTCGGCCTGCCCGACGGGGACGGGCTTGACCTGGTCCGTCGGCTTGGGGCGGACCCCGACCTGCGCCGGCCGCGGCGTTCGCTGGTGTTGACCGCCCGCGACGCCGTCGCCGACCGGGTGGCCGGGCTCGACGCCGGCGCCGACGACTACCTGGTCAAGCCCTTCGACTTCGCAGAGTTGGTGGCACGGGTGCGAGCGCTCGGGCGTCGTGGGGACAGCCACGGATCCACGCTGCGCGTCGGCGACGTGACGCTCGACCTCGCGGCGCATCGCGCGTGGCGGCGCGGCATCGAGCTCGATCTCACCGCCCGCGAGCTCTCGCTGTTGCGCTACTTCATGCATCACCCCGGCGAGGTGCTGTCCGCGGAGGATCTGCTCGAACATGTGTGGGACGCGAACGCCGACCCGTTCACCTCGTCGGTCCGGGTGATCCTCAGCCGCCTGCGCCGCAAGCTGGGTGATCCGGCGCCGATCGCCACGATCACCAATGCCGGCTACCGCATGGAGGACCGGTCGTGAGCCACGTGTGGCGGTCCTTGCGGGTGCAGCTGGCGGTGCTGGGATTCGTCGCGATCTACCTGCCCGTCCTGGTGCTGTTCACCGTGACCTCCGTGACCGAGCACGAGACCGTCGAGATCGTGGACGGCGCCGAGGTGGCCGACGACACGACCACCCGCCGGTCGCCGTGGGTGCCCTGGACGGCGGTCGCTCTCGGACCTGCGGCCGCCGGGCTGGCCTGGTGGTGGGCGGGACGGGCGGTGGGGCCGATCGAACGGGTGCGGGCGGTCGCCGAGGAGATCGAGGGATCCGACCTACGCCGCCGCATCGGCCTCGACCGGGGCCCGACCGAGGTGATGTCGCTGGCGGCCAGCTTCGACGCGATGCTCGGCCGGTTGCAGCGGGCCGCCGACACCCAGCGCGAGCTGGTCGAGGAGACCAGCCACGAGCTCCGGACCCCGTTGTCGGTGCTGACCGCCAACGCCGACGTGCTGCTCGCACACCCGGACCCGACCGTCGACGTCTACCGGGAGGGACTGGAACGCTCCAAGGCCGCCGCCGCCCGGTTGCGGGCGACGATCGACGAGCTGCTGGTCGACGCACGCGGGCGGGCACGAACGATCGACCGTCAGCCGGCGGACCTGGTGGCCATCGTCCGGGACGTGGTCGAGGAGGCACGTGCGTTGGCGGCGACGAAGGCGCTCGACGTGGCGGTGCACCGGCCGGCGACGGCCACGCTGTCGCTCGACGAGCCCACCGTTCGGCGAGCCATCGGGAACCTGGTCGACAACGCGATCAAGTACGCACCGTCCGGATCCAGGGTGGACGTGGTGGTCGAGGCAACGTCGGCTGAGGCGACGGTGGTCGTGATCGACCACGGGCCCGGGATCCCCGGTGCCCAGCAGGACCACGTGTTCGACCGCTTCTGGCGCGGTCGAGACGACGCCGAGGGCTCGGGCCTCGGGTTGCCGATCGCCCACCAGGTCGCGCTGGCCCACGGCGGCTCGTTGACGGTGGCGTCTCCAGGACCGGCGGGCGACGGCTCCGAGTTCCGCCTCCGCCTCCCCCGCTGACCCGACCAGGTTCACCTTCCTGTGTCCGTCTGTTGCGGTGCTCGCGATGTTCAGCGCCGGGACGGGCGTCGGGGGAGGGGCACTCAGGGAGCTGCCACCGCCTCGCCGAGAGCGGCGATGGATGCCTCCAGCTGGGCATCGGACAGGTACGGCGCCGGGCCGAAGCGCAGGTGGCGGCCGCGCCAGTCGGTGCTCACCCCGCGGAGGCGCAGGTCGGCGTGCAGGCGCTCGGCATGCGGCGTCTCCAGGGCGAGGAACCCCCCGAACTTTGGCGGCGGCGTCACCCGGTCGCGCGTCACGAGCTCGTCGGGGATGTCCAGTGCGTCGAACGCACCAGCCAGGACCGCCCGCTGGTGGAGGTACGACTCGCGCAGCATCGCGGGCGTCAGGCCCTGCTCGGCGAAGAACCCGAAGACCCGCGCGGCCCGGTAGTGGCTGGTGGGGTCGTAGGTCGCACCGGCGAACCGGTCGCCGCCCGGGGCGTAGGTCACCAGCTCAGGGTGCTGGTCGTCGGCGAGCCCGGTGAACTCGGCGAACCACCCGGTCACCACGGGGCGCATGTCGGCGGCGTGCTCGGGCAGGCGCAGGAAGCAGTTGCCCTCGCCGAGCTGGAGGTACTTGTAGCCACCACCGACCACCCACGCCGAGGACAGCCCGAGGTCGTGGATCGCCACGGGCACGCAGCCCAGAGCGTGGTAGGCGTCGACCAGCAGCTCGACGCCGCGACGGCTGCAGGCCACCGCGAGGGCATCGAGGCCGGGCACGACGCGCGCCGTCTCGAACAGCACGGCCGAGACCAGCACCGCAAGCGTCCGGTCGTCGACCGCCTCCGCCAGCCGCCCGGCGAGGGTGTCGGCGGGGTCGGCCTCGACCCACACCACCTCGACGCCCTCTTCCGCGAGTCGGGTGAGCTGACGGCGCAACGAGTGGAACTCGCCGTCGGTCGTGACGAGTCGCAGACCTCCGGGAGCCCATCCACCCACCAGGCCGAGGGCCGACAGGAATCGGACCACCAACTCGTGGGTGTTGGCGCCGAGCGCGATGTCGCCCCCGGGATCTCCGAGCAGCCGCCGATAGCCGGCGCGCACCTCGTCGGCTTTGGCGAAGGCCCGGTCCCACTTGGCGTCCACCGCTGCCGCGGCGGCGTCGAAGGCCTCGACCTGCGCATCGTGGGCGACGTCCGGCCACGCCTGGTGGGAGTGCCCCGTGAGCAGCAGCCGCCCGGCCACCCCGAAGCGCGAGTAGTGGACGGCCAGCGGGTTGGGCGCGCGGCGCAGGTCCTCGGCGGTCAGCGGTCGTGCGGTCACAGCTCGCTCCGGACCTCCCACAGGTCGGGGAACACCGGCCTGGACAGCGTCGTGCGCAGGTAGGCCGCACCGGATGAGCCGCCGGTCCCGGCCCGGCTGCCGATCGTGCGCTCGACCATCTTCACATGCCGGTAGCGCCACTCCTGCATGCCCTCGTCGACGTCGATCAGGCGCTCGGCGACCTGGGCGGGCTCGCCGTCGTCCTGGTACACCCGCAGCAGCACGCGTTGGACGTCGTGCGATGGCACGACGGGTAGCCGCACGTCGCGCTCAAGGGCCGCGGTCGGCACGTCATAACCCTGGGTAGCCAGGTAGCGGAGGAACGAGTCGAACAACGAGGGGCGACTCATCGCCGCGGCGATCCGTTCCCGAGCACTACTTCCCGCGGGATAGTGCTCGAACACCCGGCGGTCGCGGCGTCCGAGCACGGCCTCGAGCTCCCGGAACTGGGACGACTGGAAGCCGCTCGACGCCTCGAGCCGGTCGCGGAAGCCGAGGAACTGCCGGGGCGTCATGGTCTCGAGCACGTCGATCTGCGCCACGACCACCTTGAGCACCGTCAGCACCCGCTTGAGCGTGTGCAGTGCGTGGGGCGTGTCGCCGGCTTCGAGCCGGGCCTGGAGGTGGCCCACCTCGTGGATGAGCTGCTTGAACCACAGCTCGTAGACCTGGTGGATCACGATGAACAGCATCTCGTCGTGCTCGTCGGACAGCGGGCGCTGCGCCCCGAGCACCTCGTCGAGCGCGAGGTACGAGCTGTAGGTCACGGCGGGGGAGGGGAGGTCGGGTGGCGTGGAATCGGTCATCGTCGGGTCACCTCACATCCACCATTCCCTCCAGGGCATTGCCGTGCCCCGCTGGCTCAGGCGATGCGGTCGACGACCACCGGGCGGGGTTCAGGGTGGTCAGGGCTGATTTCGATGGCGCCGTCCAGTGCCGCGAGCGCCCCGTCGATCCGGTCGGGATCGTCGGCGTGGAACATGAGCACCGACTCGCCTGCCTCGATCCACTCGCCCGGCTTCACGTAACAGGTGGCGCCGGCGGACGGCGAGACCGGGTCCTCCTTGCGTGACCGCCCTGCCCCGAGGCGCCACACCGCGACGCCGACCGCCCGTGCATCGAGCCGCTGCACGTAGCCGGTCTTCTTCGCCCGCACGTCGTGGTGCACCGGCGCATCCGGCAGGGCAGCATCCGGGTCGCCTCCCTGTGCTCGGATCATCTGCTCCCACGCCGCCAGCGCGCGGCCGTCGGCAAGCAGCGGGGCCGGGTCGACATCCAAGCCGGCGAGGGCGACCATCTCGCGGGCCAGCGCCAGCGTCACCTCGACCAGGTCGGTGGGGCCCCCGCCCCGCAACGTCTCGACCGCCTCGGCCACCTCGACCCCGTTGCCGCAGGCCCGCCCCAGTGGCGCCTCCATGTCGGTGAGCAGCGCTACGGTCCGCACCCCGTGGGCCTGACCGAGCTCGACCATGGTCTCGGCCAACCGCCGGGCCCGGTCGACGTCGGGGAGGAACGCCCCAGAACCCACCTTCACGTCGAGCACCAGCGCTTCGGTGCCCTCTGCGATCTTCTTGGAAATGATCGAGCTGGCGATCAGCGGGATCGCCTCGACCGTGGCGGTCACGTCGCGCAGGGCGTACAGCTTGCGGTCGACCGGACACAGCGACTCACCCGCCGCGCAGATCACCGCGCCGACCTCGCCGAGCTGACGCAGGATCTCGTCGGTGCCGAGCGTGGCCCGCCACCCTGTGATGGCCTCCAACTTGTCGAGCGTTCCCCCGGTGTGGCCGAGGCCCCGGCCGGAGAGCTGCGGCACCGCGGCTCCGCATGCCGCCACCAGGGGGGCCAGGATCAGCGACACCTTGTCGCCGACGCCGCCGGTGGAGTGCTTGTCGACCGTCGGGCGTCCGACCGACGCCAGGTCGAGCCGCTCGCCGGAGTCGATCATCGCCTGAGTCCAGGTCGCGAGCTCGGCGGGCACCATGTCGCGCAGCAGGATGGCCATGCACAGAGCGGCAGCCTGCTCGTCGGCGATGGTCCCGGCGGTGTAGCCCTCGACGAAGAACCGGATCTGCTCGTCGCTCAGCGCGCCGCCGTCCCGCTTGGTGCGGATCACATCCAGCACGTCGGTCGCCATCGGCTATCGGCCCTCGGTGCGTCGGCCAGCGGCGATGGTGGTCGCTCGGCCCGCGGTGCGTCGACCCGAGGCGGTGGTGGTCGCTCGAACCACTTCGAGGCGATGGCGAACGAGTACCGACCACCATCGCCTCGAAGGGCCTCGCGTGACCACCATCGCCTCGCCAACCGCGGCGGCCCACGACCGATCGGGGTTCAGCCCATGGGGGGACACGGCTCAGCTCCCCAGGTCGTCGATGTCGAATGCGACGGGCAGCCAGTCGCGCATGGGGCGTTCGTTGACCTGCAGGTCCGGCCCGCCGGCCTCGAGGAGCAGCTGGCGGCAGCGGCCGCAGGGCGGGATGTCGTGCCCGTCCGGTCCGCAGACCGCCACGGCGACCAGCCGCCCCGCGTGCCCGCCCGCGTGCAGGGCCGACACCAACCCGCACTCGGCACACAGCGCCAGTCCGTAGGACACGTTCTCGACGTTGCAGCCCGAGATCACCGTGCCGGCACCGTCGTCGACCAGGCCCGCCGCTCCCACCGGGTAGCTCGAATAGGGCGCGTAGGCCCGCCGAGCCGCCGCCGCGGCCGCACGTCGCAACGCCTCCCAGTCGACCTCCGGTGGACCGGGCGCCACCGCTAGCCCCTCAGCCCACTCGTGGTCGGGGACACGCGGGGCCCGTCCGGCCGCTGATGCCATTTGCGGTCTGTGGTGGCACCATCGCCCTCCGCGGGCCGCACCTTCCTTGACCGCGAACGGTTGCTGGCCAACCATTCGCGGTCAAAGAACGAGCGGACCCCGGCGACCCCCGGCGAGGGCGGCGGGCCCGGCGACAGCGACGACAGCGCGACCCGCGGCGGCAGCGGCGGCGGCAGCGGGGCCGGCGACAGCGACAGCAGCGACACTGCCATCAGTGGCGCTCGTAGACCTGGCCGTCGGCGGCAGGCGCGCGGGAGCGGCCGACCAGCCCGGCCACCACGATGATCGTCACGACGTAGGGCGTCGCCAGCAGCAGCTCGGACGGGATCGGCGTGTTCAGCAGCGCGAGCCGGCCCTGCAGCTCCGAAGCGAAGCCGAACACCAGCGCGGCGACGAACGCACCGACCGGATGCCACCTTCCGAAGATCAGCGCTGCGAGGGCGATGAAGCCCTGGCCAGCGGTCATCTCCTCCTCGAACCCGCTCACCGAGGCGAGCGTGAACCAGGTGCCGGCGAACCCGGCGACTGCACCCCCGTAGATCACCGACCGGTAACGGGTGGCCAACACGCTGATGCCCATGGTGTCGGCCGCGCCGGGATGCTCGCCGACGGCCCGCACGCGCAGCCCCCACCGCGTGCGGTACAACGCCCACGTCAGGCCGATGACCAGGGCGAACATCGCGTACACGTAGATGGTGTTGTCGAACAGCAGCGGCCCGAAGAACGGGATCTCCTCGAGTAGGGGGATGCCGAACGGGTCGAACGTGCCCGGCTGGTTGAGGTCCAGGTGCTCGCCGAGCACCCGCACCCCCAGGTAGCTGGTCAGGCCCAGCGCCAGGATGTTGATCACGGTGCCGCCGATGATCTGGTCGACCTGGTAGCGGATCGACAGCACGGCCAGCAGCGCCCCGAGCAAGGCACCCGCTGCGATGCCACAGGCCATGCCCGCCCACAGGGTGTCCGCCGCGCTCGCTGTGAGAGCCCCCACGAAGGCAGCGGTCAGCAACATCCCCTCGATGCCGATGTTGATGACCCCCGACCGTTCGCAGAGCAGCCCGGCCATCGCGCCGAGAGCGATTGGCACCGATTTGAACAGCGTGCCTTCGAGCAGGCCGAGGATGTTGATCGAGTCGTCCCGGGCCGCCCAGGCCAGCAGGTCGACGACGAACAGGGCGAGCACAATCCCGAAGACCAGGTAGGTGCGACGGCGTATCACCCCGCCGAGCTGGACCAGACCGAGCCCGATGACCAACAGGCCGAGCACCAGCCCGGTCATGCGGGCCGGCACGGTGATGTCGGGCAGCGTCGACTCGTCGCCCCGGTTCAGCTCGAAGGTCGCGTCGAGGCCGGACTCGCTGCCGAACCCGAACGCCACCAGCATCATCAGGCCGAGGACCACCGTGGCGATGGCGAAGCCAGCGCGCCGCTTGGCGGTCAGGTCGCCGGAGGCCGGCTCGAAGCGCGGCTCGTCCGGCTCGTCCGGGTCGGGCGGCTCGACCAGGTCGTCGGCGGTGGAAGCGCTCATGCTCAGGCCCCCCAGTTCGTGGTGAAGGCCTGCTCGGTGGCGCGGCCCGCTCGTACCTGGTAGATCGCCCGCACCAGAGCCGGCGCGGCGACGAACATGATGATCAGCGCCTGGATCACCACGATGATGTCGACCGGGATCGAGGTCTGGACCTGCATCCCCGTCGAGCCCGAGCGCAACACCCCGAACAGGAGCGAGGCACCGACCACGCCCGCCGGGTTCGCCCGACCGAGTAGCGCGACCGCGATGCCGTCGAAGCCGAGCTCGCTGTAGTACCGGGGGGTCAGGCTGAAGCTGTCGCGGCTCAGGATGTTGGAGGCGCCCGCGAGCCCGGCCAACCCGGCGGCCAGGAACATCGCGAGCATGTAGGTGCGTCCGACGTTCATGCCGGCGTAGCGACCGGCGAACGGGTTGGCCCCGATCGTCCGCATCCGGAAGCCGACCGTTGATCGGCCCAGCAGCCACCAGACCAGGCAAGCTGCCGCCAGCGCGAGGAACAGCCCGGCGTGCAAGGTCAGGTCGGCGACGGTGACCTCGGGCAGGCGGGCGGACCCGACCACCGGCTTGGAGATCGGGTCGTTGCGGCCCGACCGCTGGAACGAGTCGCTGCGCAGCGCGTAGTCCAGCAGGTAGTAGGCGACGTAGTTGAGCATGATCGTCGTGATCACCTCGTGGGCGCCGGTACGGGCCTTGAGCAGACCGGCGATGTAGCCCCACAGGGCGCCGCCGAGGAACCCCGCCACAATCGCGGCCGGCACGTGGATGGCTCGCGGCAGGTCCCAGGTGAAGCCCACCCAGCCAGCGCACGTCGCGCCGATGATCAGCTGGCCGGCTGCGCCGATGTTGAACAACCCGGCCCGGAACGCCAGAGCGACCGACAGTCCGGTGAACGCCAGTGGCGTCGCCTCGACCAGCGTGCGGCTGATGGCGGCCTGGTCGCCGAGGGAGGTGTCCCACAGCGCCTGGTAGGCCTCGATCATCGCGAGCATCACGGCCATGCCGACCAGGACCAGCGGCACGCCGAACCAGCGCCGGCGGAACACGATGCCGACCACCACGGCAGCGCCGCCGACCACCAACCTGGTGACGTTCACCTGTCGTGACAGGTCGACGGTGTCGGGGTTCGAGGCGATGATCACCATCGCGCCGACGGCCAGCGCCGTCACCAGGGCCAACGCAGGCACGACCAATGACTCGGCCAGCCTGGTCAACCAGGCCAGGACCGGGTGGAGACGCCCCGGCACCGCGGGAGCGGTGAGAGGCTCGTCGGGGAGAGGAGGTGTCTCGTCGGTCGTCACGGTCACGTCACCACGACCTCCTCTTCGTCGCCGGCGACCGGGACCACCTCGGCGGCCTCCTCCACCGCGCCTGCCATCAACAGCCCGAGGCGCTCGCGGTTGGCGTCGGACCGGTCGAGGATGTCGACGATCCGGCCCTCGTAGATCACCGCGACCCGGTCGGCCAGGGCGAGGACCTCGTCGAGCTCGCTGGAGCTCAACAGCACGGCCACGCCTTCGTCGCGCTTGGCGACCACCTGGCGGTGGATGTACTGGATCGACCCCACGTCGAGGCCGCGCGTGGGTTGGGACAGGATCAGCAGGCGCTCCGCATGGAAGAACTCGCGCGCCACGATCACCTTCTGCTGGTTGCCGCCGGACAGGGTCGACGCAGCGGACTGCACCGATGCCGTGCGCACGTCGAAGTCCTCGACCAGCTGCTCGGCGTGGCGACGGATCGCCCGCCGGTTGACCTGGATGCCACGAGCGAACGGTGCATTGCGGGCCTGGTTGAGCACCATGTTGTCGGCCACGCTGAACACGCCGACCAGCCCGTCCCGCTGGCGGTCCTCGGGGACGTGGGCCAGCCCGGTGGCGAACAGCCCGGCGGGCGTGGCGTGGGTGACGTCGGCCCCCGCGAGCCGTACCTGGCCCGACGCGGGTCGACGTAGGCCGGTCAGGGCCTCGATCAGCTCGGTCTGGCCGTTGCCCTGCACGCCGGCCAGAGCCACGATCTCGCCGGCCCGCACCTCGAAGGACACCTGGTCGACCACGGTGTGGCGCCGGTCGTCGACCACGGTCAGGTCGGTGACCTCGAGCGCCGCGTCGCCCGGCTCGGCCGGGGTCTTGTCGACCACCAGCTGCACGTCTCGCCCCACCATCATCGTCGCCAGCGCCTGGTCGTCAGCTTCGGCCGGGGTGGTCTCGCCCACGACCTTGCCCCGCCGCAGCACCGTGATGCGGTCGGCGATCGACAGCACCTCGCGGAGCTTGTGGCTGATGAAGATCACCGACCGCCCGGTCTCGGCGAGCTGGCGGATGATGTGCATCAGCTCGTCGATCTCCTGGGGGGTGAGCACCGCCGTCGGTTCGTCGAGGATCAGGCACTGCGCCTCGCGGTACAGGGCTTTGATGATCTCGACCCGCTGCTGCACACCGACCGGCAGGTCCTCCACGGTGGCGTCGGGGTCAACGGCGAGGCCGTAGCGCTCGGACAACTCGAGCACCCGCAGCCGGCCCTCGTGGCGGTCGAGGCGGCCGAGAGCACCGGTCGGCTCGACCCCGAGCATCACGTTCTCGGCCACCGTGAACACCGGCACCAGCATGAAGTGCTGGTGCACCATGCCGATGCCCGCAGCGATCGCATCGGCTGGCGATCGAGGCTGGAACGGTTCGCCGTCGAGCGCCATGTCGCCCTCGTCGGGCTGGTGCAGCCCGTAGAGGATGTTCATCAGGTTGGTCTTGCCCGCGCCGTTCTCGCCCAGGAGGGCATGGACCTCTCCGCTGGTCACGGAGAGGTCCACACCGTCTGCGGCAACGACCCCGGGCCACCGCTTGGTGATGCCCCGGAGATCGACCTGCATCTGACCGAACCCCCGGCTCGTTGGGTCTACGCCGAAGGCCGGGTCTCTATCTCGGGGTCGCCGTCGATGATCCGCTGCTGCAGGTCCTCGACTGCATCCTTGACCTCCTGGGGCACGGACTCCTCGAATTCGTGGAACGGTGCGAGGCCCACGCCCTCGTTCTCCAGGGTGCCGGTGTAGAGCCCGCTCTGGAAGTCACCCTCGGCTGCAGCCACCGTCGTGTCGTGGACGGCGACGTCCATGTTCTTCATGACCGACGTCAGGAACAGGTCGCAGGACTCCTCGACGCTGACGCAACCGTCGGTGTCGACCCAGATCAATCGGGCGTCGCCGCCCGCGGCCTCGACGGCCTCGATCGAGCCGAGCCCGACCGGCCCGGCCACCGGCATGATGATGTCGGCGCCCTCATCGAGCAGCTGCTCGGTGGTGGTGCGGCCGTTGGCCTGGTTCTCGAAGTCGCCGGTGAACAGCCCGTCGCCCTCGGCAGTGCTCCAGCCGACCAGCTCGACCTCGGTGCCCTGCTCATCGTTGTAGAAGTTGATGCCGGCTTCGAAGCCCTCCATGAAGATGGTCACGGTGGGGAGGTTGATGCCGCCGTAGGTGCCCACGGTGCCGGTCTCGGTCGTGGCCGCCGCCACGTAGCCGGCGAGGAAGGCCGCCTGGTCGGTGGAGAAGGTCAGCTCGGCGACGTTGTCGTACGTGATGTCCTGTTCGGCGTCGGCGTCGAAGAAATCGACGTCGACGATCGCGAACTGCTGGTCAGGGTTGGCTTCGGCCGCGACGGCCGTGGCGTCGCCGAGCAGGAAGCCCACCGTGATGATGAGGTTGCATCCTTCGTCCATGAGGGCGGAGATGTTGGGCTCGTAGTCGGCCTCGGACTGAGACTCGAGGACCTGGGCCTCGAAGCCGAGCTCTTCACCCGCCTGCTCGAGGCCCGCGAATGCGGTCTGGTTGAACGACCGGTCGTCGACACCGCCCGTGTCGGTGACCTGGCAGCCGAGGAAATCGCTCGTCTCTTCCCCACCGCCGTTGCTCTCTCCGCCCGTGTCGGAACCGGCGTCATCGTCATCGTCGTCGTCGCCACAGGCGGCGGCAACCAGCGCCAGTGCGAGCGCCATGCTGAGGCCCTTGAGCCACTGTCGTTGCAGCATGAGTTCTCCTGTCGAATGCCGTGGTGACCCCCGCGGTCACTGACGCACATTACGTCGTCGTTCGACCCGCGCGCTTCAACATGTTGTTGAACGGACGGCCTGACCTCGCTCGGGCGGTTGTGGGCCGTCGTTGGCGTCGGCGTCGATCCGTAGACCGGCCGGCTGGGTCGCGGGTCGGCAAGGCGGGGTAGCGTCCCGCGCCGTGAGCGATCCGTTCGAACTCGCGACGGCCTCGGCGGGGGCCCTGGGCCAGGCGACGGGCGTCGACCGCTACGACGTGGCGGTGGTGCTCGGGTCGGGGTGGCGTCCGGCTGCGGACCGGCTGGGATCGGTGGTCGCCGAGGTGTCCACCGCCGACTTGGGCGGCTTCCCGGCGTCGACGGTCGCTGGTCACAGCGGTCGGGTGCGGTCGGTCGCCTCGTCGGCCGGCCGGCGGGTGCTGGTGTTCCTCGGCCGGGTGCATGGCTACGAGGGCCACGAGCCGGCTGCGGTCGTGCACAGCGTTCGGGCCGCACGGGCCGCGGGATGCACGGCGATCGTGCTCACCAACGCTTCGGGCGGCATCCGTGAGGGTCTGCGGGTTGGGCAGCCCGTGCTGATCGCCGACCATCTCAACCTGACCGGGCGCTCACCCCTGGCGGGGGCCGAGCCGCCCGGCGACCTACCGTCGCGGTTCGTCGACCTGACCGAGGCGTATGCGCCCCGGTTGCGTGAGCTGGCCCGGTCGGTCGACGGGAGCTTGGAGGACGGTGTCTACGCCGCTCTGCCCGGGCCGCACTACGAGACGCCTGCGGAGATCCGCATGCTGCGCGGCCTGGGCGCAGATCTGGTGGGGATGTCGACGGTGTGGGAGACCATCGCCGCCCGTCACGTGGGGCTGGAGGTGTTGGGCCTGTCGCTGGTGACCAACCTGGCGGCCGGGCTGACAGGGGAGCCGCTGTCCCACGCCGACGTCCTCGCCGCCGGGCGCGACGCCGCCGATCGCATGGGGGCGCTGCTCGCCGAGGTCGTCGACCGCCTCTGACGCGCCGACCACACGGCCCGAGGTGCGGTGCATTCGCCTGAGGTCTCGCCCGCGAGGTTGGATCCCGCCGCAGTCACGGTCGGAGGTGGACGCGCCGTACGATCGGTCGCCGTGACCCCCGAGCAGTTGGTGGCCGCGGCCCGCGCCTGGCGCGACGAGGATCCCGATCCTGCGACCCGGGCGGAGGTCGACCAGCTTCTCGCCACCGATGACATCGACGCCCTGGGCGACCGGTTCGCGGGGCGCCTGGAGTTCGGCACCGCTGGCCTGCGGGGTGAGCTCGGCGCTGGCCCGAACCGGATGAACCGGTCGGTGGTCATCCGCGCCACCGCCGGGCTCACCGCGTATCTCGCCGATCAGGGCCTCGTCGGGGTGCCGGTGATCGTGGGCTATGACGCCCGGCATCGTTCGTCGGACTTCGCGGCCGATGCCGCGGCGGTGTTCGCCGCGGCTGGGCACCCCGTCCACCTGGGGGACCGGCCGCTGCCGACCCCGGTCGTCGCCTTCGGTGTGCGCCACTACGGCTGTGCTGCCGGGGTGCAGATCACGGCCAGCCACAATCCGCCCTCGGACAACGGTTACAAGGTGTACCTGGGTGACGGGGCGCAGATCGCGCCCCCTGCCGATCGAGACATCGCCGCCCGCATCGACACCGTCGGCCCCCTGGCCTCGGTCGCGCTGGCGCCTCCGGCCGACCGCCGCGTCACGCGAGTGGGCAAGGACCTGATCGACGCGTACGTCGACGGTGTCCTCCGTTCGACCCCGGGCTCTCGCGCTAGCAGATCGACCGGTCCGCGCCAGGTCGTAGCGAACGACACGAACGAGTCGGCAACCGCTGTCGCTCGGGCCGATGGTCCGGATGCAGCAGTGCCGCTGGGCGCGACGATGGACGCCCCAGGCGGTCGGGGAGCCGGGCGACGCGGTGGGGCACTGGGCCGGCCGCGTGACATGGGTTCGGCCTTCCGGCCGGTGCGGGTGGTGTACACGCCGTTGCACGGTGTCGGCCGCGACGTGCTGGTGACCGTGCTCACCCGGGCGGGCTTCCTCTCACCCGAGGTCGTGCCCGCCCAGGCGGAACCCGACCCCGACTTTCCGACCGTCGCCTTCCCCAACCCGGAGGAGCCGGGGGCGCTCGACCTTGCCCTCGACCTCGCCCAGCGGGTCGACGCGGACGTCATCCTGGCCAACGATCCTGACGCCGACCGCCTGGCGGTGGCCGTCCCTCTCCCGTCGAGCTCGGGCTCCGGCCGGCCGGCCGAGCCTTGGGCACAGGCCCACGCGGACGGGAGCCGAGCGCCCATGCCCGACCCGATGGCCCCTGGCGGCGAGGCCCGGCCAGAGCAGTCCGGTGGGGGGTGGCGTGCGCTGTCGGGCGACGAGATCGGCGTGCTGCTCGCCGACTGGCTGCTGGCGCAGGGCGAAGGAGCAGACCGGCTGGTGGTGACGACGGTGGTGTCGTCGTCGATGGTGTCCAGATTGGCGGCAGCCCGTGGCGTCGAGTTCGCCGAGACGTTGACCGGCTTCAAGTGGATCGCGCGGGCGGCGGCGGACCGCCCTCACCTGCGCTTCGTCTACGGGTACGAAGAGGCGCTGGGGTCGTGCGTCGGCACCCTCGTGCGCGACAAGGACGGCATCAGCGCGGCGCTGGCGTTCGGCGAGCTGGTGGCCACGGAGCAGGCGCGGGGCAGGACGGTGACCGACCGGCTCGACGACCTGGCCCGCGAGCTCGGGGTGCATGCCACCGGCCAGCGATCGGTCCGGATCGAAGGAGCCGGAGGTCAGGAGCGCATGGCGGCGATGGTCGACCGGGTCGTGGACACCCCTCCGCCCGCGCTGGCGGGCCACCCGGTCGCCGAGGTCGAGGACCTGCGCCGCGGCGAGCGCCTGCCACCGACCGACGGGGTCGTGCTGCGCGGCGAGGGCGTCCGTCTGATCGTGCGACCCTCGGGGACCGAGCCCAAGCTCAAGTGCTATGCCGAGGCCGTCGTCCCGGTCACGCGTGACACCGACCTGGCAACCGCCCGGGCCGAGGGAGCCGCCTCGGTCGCCGCACTGCTCGACGAGGCCAGCGCTCTCACCAGCCACTGACGGTCGTGGCGAACCGGGCTCGTGGAGGTCGGTCCGGCCATTGGCGAGTGGGCGGTTCCATGGCCACGGGGCGTCATGTCGAGGGCCGGTGTTGCGACTCGATGGCGGTGACGCGGCGGGTTTGTTCAGGCCGTGCCGAAGAGGCGGTCGCCGGCGTCGCCGAGGCCCGGGATGATGAAGGCGCGCTCGTCCAGGTGGTCGTCCACTGCTGCGGTGACCACCCGGTCGACGAGTCCCGACGCCTCGACGTGTGCCAGGCCCTCCGGGGCCGCCAGCACGCACACGCCGGTCATCGGCCCCGCACCGCGCTCGCGCAGCAGCCGGCACGAATGCGCCAGCGACCCGCCGGTCGCGAGCATCGGATCGAGCACCAGCACCGCTCGCCCCGCCAGCTCGACCGGCACCGAGTTCATGTAGGGCTCGGGCTGCAGTGTCTCCTCGTTGCGGGACACACCGATGAACGCCGTGTCGGTCTCGGGGACCAGCCGCAGCACGGCCCCGTGCAGGCCCAGCCCGGCCCGGAGGATGGGCACCACCAACGGCCGCTGTGCGATCCGGACCCCCTGCGCCGGCCCGAGTGGCGTCTGGACGACGACGGGCTCGGTCGGCAGCGTGCGACAGGCCTCGTAGACCAGCATGCCCGCCAGCTCGTCCATGGTCTGACGGAACGTGGCCCGGTCTGTGATCTGGTCACGCAGGCGGGTCAGCAGCCGGGCCGCGAGGGGGTGGTCGACGATGGTGACGTCCATAGCGGTGCGCAGTCTCGCGGATCGGTGACCGGCTGGTACGCCAGGCTGTGGGGCGTTCGGATGTCGCGCCGGCCACGCGGACGGCCGCGCTGCCGATTGGAGAGCTACTCGACGAAGATGTCCACGGACGGGCGCATCTCGCCCACCGCCGCCAGCACGTCGTGCACCTTGTGGGCCTCGAAGTGCTCGGACGCCGGCGCCTCGGGCGGCAGCCCGTCCAGAGCCGGGAACGCCTCTTGGGTGAGCGCGTAGTCGAACCGCGGGGCCCACTTCCGGGCACCGAGCCGGGCCGTCGTCGAGCAGTTGTCGACCATGTACGACACCCCGCGGGCATGCATGTAGGGGTTCAAGGAGTCGACGCACTCGATCACCGACTCGTTGACGATCTCGGACAGCGGATGCCCCTTCTCGAACAGCAGGTCGACCTGCGCCATCATCGTGCCGATGTAGACGCCGGCAGTGAACGGGTCCAGCGGGATGTCGGCCTCGGCCCGGTGCTCGCGGACAGTGGCACCGACCCGCCACATCTCGGTCTGGTCGATGGTCGACATCGGGTACTCGCGCAGGCGGGCCCCGGCCGCGACGACGCTGCGCAGCTCGTTGCCGGTGCTCACCTCATCGTAGATCTCGGCCATGACCGCCCGCGCCGGCCCGTAGGTGGCGTCGTAGGCCCGACGGAAGATCTCCTTGCCGGAGCTGTCGAGCTGCTCGTAGACCCCGATGATCCCGGCGTGCGAGATGATCCGCGAGATCGGCCCGGTCACGCACTCGGCGCTGCGCAGGAACGCCTGCTCGGGGGCGTCGCCCTCGTTGCGGTAGCGCCGGTAGAGCGTCTCGACGATGCCGTGCACCCCGCCGAGCAGGATGCCCCGCTCGCCGAAGATGTCCGAGCGGTACTCCGACTCGAGGGTGGTCATGAAGGTGTATGGCGAGCCGAGTGCGATCGACCAGGCCAGTGCGTAGTCGGTGGCCCGACCGTCGATGTCCTGCTCGACGGCGAAGCTGGAGTTGATCCCTGCACCGTTGACCTCGGCCCCCTGCAGGTAGAGCGCCCGGACCGAGGGCCCCATCCCCTTGGGGCACACAGCGATGACGTTGAGGTCCGGCGGGAACTCGTCGCCGACGTTGCGGAGATGCCCGAGCAGGAACCCGTGGGACAGCCCGAGCGTGGCACCGGAACGCAGAGCGCCGAAGATGTCCTTGTAGGTCTCGGCCTGGGCGGCGTCGGAGATCAGCAGGATCACCAGGTCGGACGAGCGGATCACCTCGAACATCTCGCCGAGCGTGCCGTCGTCCTCGCTGAAGCCGGCAGCGCGGGCCGCTTCGAACGACGAGGAACTCTCGCGCAGCCCGACCGTCACGCGGATCGGCGACCCGGCGAGCGTGTCGCGCAGGTTCTGCGCCTGCGCCGGGCCCTGCGACCCCCAGCCGATGACCCCGATCTGCTCGATGCCCTCGAATGTCTGGCCGAGGAGCGGGAAGAGGTGGCGACCGCCGCGTACGACAGCTTCCTTCGTGCCGCCGACCTCGACGATCTCCTTCTCGAAGACCTTGGTCTCGAAATCCAGCTCCTGGGTCATCGCTCGCGGTCCTTCCGATATCTCCGACGGCAACTTTGCCGGCTGACGAGGGTAGCTGAGCACCGGAAGCCCCACGGAACCGGAAACAGGTCGATCTGACCGGTGATCAGCCATCGGATCGGCGGTCAGGCGAGCAGAACGGTCCCGTGACGGTGGAACGACGCCGACCATCGCGGGGCTATCCCGCACCCAGGCGGCCGGTCCGGGCGGAGAGCGTCACGAGGATCCTCCAGTCAGTCAGCGACGATGGCGTCCAGGCGGTCGGCCAGCTCCGACGGGGTCAGGCCCAGCAACCGGAAGCGCTTCCGGCGATTGGTGGCACCCGACACCAGCTCGACGCTGCGGCCGGGGACCCCGAACGCATCGGCGAGCAGCGCCTGCACCGCCCGGTTCGCCCGCCCGGCCTCGGGCGGCGCGCTCACCCGGACCTTGAGCGCCTCCCCATGTCGACCGGCAACACCGTCGCGGGACGCGCCCGGCTGCACGAGCACCGCCAGCACCGGGTGGCCGTCAGCATCGAGGGCGACCGGGAACATCGCGGCCCATCAAACCCGACCCAGCCGAGCGCGTCGAGGCGGTCGAGCTACCCGCCAGGCCCGGCCGACGCCACGGACGGGCCGTCGGAAGGGACCGTCGGTGCCCGACAGGCACAGGCCATCGACGTCGAGGCGGTCGAGCTACCTGCCAGGCCCGGCCGACGGCGCCGGCGGGCCGTCGGTGGTTCGGCGGGTCACTGCACGGGGCGCTGGAGCTCCGCGTCGTACAGAGCGCGGGTCGTGATGTCGAACGCGACCAGGACGACGCGCTCGACTCCGGCGTCGGCGCCCACCGAGCGCAGCGTCGTCACGGCGATGGCCGCCGCCTGCTCCTTGGGGAAGCCGTACACCCCTGTCGAGATCGCCGGGAACGCGATCGAGCTGGCCCCAACCTGGTCGGCGACCTCGATCGACCGCCGGTAGCACGACGCGAGCTCGTCGGCCTCACCACCGTGGCCGCCCCGCCAGACCGGGCCGACCGTGTGGATCACCCACCGCGCCCCGAGCCGGTAGCCAGCGGTGGCCTTGGCATCGCCGGTCGCGCAGCCACCCAGCCTCCGGCACTCGGCGAGGAGGTCAGGCCCTGCCGCCCGATGGATGGCGCCGTCGACGCCACCGCCACCGAGCAGGCTGGAGTTGGCGGCGTTGACGACGGCGTCCACGTCGAGCTTGGTGATGTCGCCCCGTACCGCTTCGATCTCCACGACCCGTCCCTACAGTCCCACCCGTTCCGTCGGGCCGCAGCCTACTGAGGGGCCCCGTGGCTACGGTGTCCGTCCAGTGGACGGCGGGCAGGACAACGAGCGGAAGAACGCGCCGTGGGTCGTCCCGGAACCCCCACGGTGACGCCACCCCGGCGCTGGGGGCTCGCAGGCCCGATCGCCGCGATCGTGATCGTCGTCGTCCTGGGCATCGTGGCGGGAATCCTCGCGATCACGACGGACGTCGATCGACCCGGCCCGGATCGGATCGACCAACGTGGCCCCGCTGTCAGCGAGGCCCACGGGGCCGAGTGGTCAGACCCGGCGTTGTCCAGCAGCAACGAGTTGGTGATCACCGACGATGCCGTCTGCTCGACCCGCCGGCGGGTGCTCTACTGCGTCGAGGGCGAGACCGGTCAGCAGATCTTCGCCGAGACCTTGCCCGCGGAGGCGGGCTCGCCAGCCCTGGTCGGCGAGACCCTCGTGGTCGCCGACGCCACCGGACCGGAAGAGGGTGCCCAGTCGATCTACGGCTACTCGCTGGATGGCCGCAAGCTCTGGGAAGCCGACGTGGCTGCCACCGCGGGACGGCCATCGGCCCTGGCGCTGGCACCGGAAGCGCCAACTGTGACTGGCGAGCTGGTCCTCGCGGTCAGCAACAGCGGGGCCCCGGCGGGCGCCGTCGGTCCCTATCAGCAGGTCGTGGCGATCGATGCAGCCACCGGCGAGGAGCGGTGGCGCGGGCCAGCCGGGGTGGCAGCCACGGTGGTCGCCGACGGCGACCGCGTCTACACGACGGTCGTGGCTCCGGGTGGGGTGACGGCAGACGACCTCCGCGAGCGCGATCCTGACGATCCTCTTGACATGCAGCTCATCGCACTCGAACCAGCGTCAGGAGCAGAGCTGTGGCGCCTGGAGATGGATCCCGCCTGGGGTGAGATCGCGACCGTGACGCGGGTCGTGCGGGGTGCAGACGAGACCGACGTCGGGCTGGTCATCCGAGGCAGCGTCGCACTGCTCCTGGTCGTCGACGCCGCCACCGGTGCGCGGCGCTGGGAGACCGAGCTCGACACCGGAGCGACCCTGCTCACCCGTGTCGCAGTCGCGGACGGCGTGACCGTGGTGGTCGACGACGCCGGCTTCGCGGGCTACGACCGGGCAGGGCGCGCCCTGTGGTCCGTGCCGCATCCCTCGTCACGGCACGGCGTGGGGCTGGCCGACTCGCAGCTGGTCGTCGACCACGACCGCCTCTTCGCCGTCGGAACCGATGTGTTCGAGGTCGATACGAGCGACGGGACCAGCGAGAGCCTGCGGGAGGACGTGTTCGCGTCGGACGTCGTCATCGCCGACGACCTCCTCGTCATCGCCGGCGACGCCGAGCTCGAAGCGGTGCCGTTCGACTGACACCCGACGGTCCACGCGTCGGGACTGGTCGCGACGCGCGCTACAACGGTGGGCATGACCGCACGGCCACTCTCTGCCATCGTGCTTGCGGCCGGGCATGGCACCCGGATGCGTTCGGCCCGGCCCAAGCCGGTCCATCCGCTGGTCGGGCGCCCTCTCGTGCGGCACGTGCTCGACTCGCTCGCCGGTTGCGAGGTCGCGCGGGTGGTGGTGGTCGTCGGGCACGGCGCCGAGGCGGTCATCAAGAAGCTGCAGGAAGCGCCGGGCCCGTACCCGCTCGAGTTCGTCGAACAGCGGGTGCAGCGGGGCACCGGCGATGCCGTCGGTGTGGGGTTGACCGGGCTCCCGGACGACGACCTCGACCCCGACGACGGCGAGGTCGTCGTGTTGCCCGGCGACACTCCGCTGCTGCGGCCGGGGACGGTCGGTGCCCTGGTCACCGAGGCGCGCCTGTCGGGCGCGGCGTGCGCGGTGCTGACGGCACGGCCGGGTGACCCCACGGGCTACGGTCGCATCATCCGCGATCCCGACGGCCGGGTCCTCCGGATCGTCGAGCACGGCGACGCCACCGACGAGGAACGGGCGGTCGACGAGATCAACACCAGCATCTACGTCTTCCGGCGCAGCCTGCTCGCACCGGCGCTGCGGCGCCTCACCACCGACAACTCGCAAGGGGAGCTCTACGTGACAGATGTGGTCGAAGTCCTGGCCAGCGCCGGGCATCAGGTGATCGCGGTCGAGGCCGAAGATCCCGACGAGACCCACGGGGTCAACGACCGCGCCCAGCTGGCCACCGCCGAGGCCGAGTTGCGGCGCCGCATCAACGACCGCTGGATGCGCGAGGGGGTCACGATCGTCGACCCGGCAACGACATACATCGACGCCGACGTCACCTTGGCTCCCGACGTGACGCTTTGGCCCGGTTCGATCCTCCAGGGCAGCACCAACGTCGAGGCGGGCGCGCAGATCGGGCCGGAGACGCAGCTGGTCGACACGCGGGTGGGCGAGGGGGCGACGATCCGCCAGAGCTCGGCGCGGCAGGCCGAGATCGGCGACGACGCCGTGGTCGGGCCGTATGCCGTGCTGATGCCTGGTCAGCGGGTCTCGCCCGGCACCCAGACCGGGCCGTTCTATTCTGCGGACGAGGCCTGAGCGCAGGCACCGAGTCCCGCAGCGCAGCGGAGGACAGATGGAGCTGGTCAGCAAGAACACGCTGCATGTGGTGGCAGGACGGGCTAGCCGGTCGCTGGCCGAGCGGGTGGCCGAGCATCTCGGCGTCGAGCTGGGTGAGACCAACCTCAGCGACTTCGCCAGCGGTGAGGTGCACTGCCGGTTCGGCGAGTCCGTGCGGGGGGCCGACATCTTCATCATCCAGAGCCATGGCGCGTCCGGCAGCATGTCGGTCAACGACGCGCTGTGGGAGCACCTGGTCATGGTCGACGCGGCGCGTCGGGCCTCCGCCAAGCGCATCACGGCGGTCATGCCCTTCTACGGCTATGCCCGGCAGGATCGCAAGGCCGACGGCCGCGAGCCGATCACCGCCAAGCTGGTCGCCAACTGCTTCGCCGCCGCCGGCGCGAACCGGCTGATGTCACTCGACCTGCACTCGGGCCAGATCCAGGGCTTCTTCGACCAGCCGTTCGACCACCTGGTGGCGATGCCGGTGCTGGTCGACTACCTGCAGACCCACCTGGGCGACGACCTGGTCGTGGTGTCGCCCGACGCCGGCCGGGTCAAGGTCGCCGAGCGATACGCGAACAGCCTGCACGCCGACCTGGCGATCGTGCACAAGCGGCGGGTGCGCGGCGAGAAGAACTCGGTCGAGGCCAAGGAGGTCGTCGGCGAGGTCGGCGGCCGCACCTGCGTGCTGATCGACGACATGATCGACACCGGCGGCACGATGGTCGCTGCCGCCGACGTGCTGGTCGAGCGGGGGGCGAGCGGGGTCTACGCCGCGGCGACCCACGGTGTGCTGTCCGGCCCGGCGATCGACCGGCTCAAGAACTCGATGATCAGCAAGCTGGTGATCACCGACACCCTGCCCCTGCCCCCCGACAAGCAGATCGACAAGATCGAGGTGTTGTCGGTCGCGTCGATCATCGCCGACGCCATCGACGCGGTGTTCAAGAACACCTCGGTGTCCGAGATCTTCGGTGGCGCCAACCTGAGCTGACCCGTTCCGGCGTTCGCTTGTCGCGAGCATCGGCACATCCGAACGATTCGGGTCCTCCCGTCGGCACCGCTATCGTTGCCGGGTTCCCAACCGAGCGCTCCGGCGTGATCTCTGAAGTAGGGGTTTCCGATGGCTGAGATCGTCCTGACGGCTGATACTGGCCGTCCCACTGGTTCTGCCGCATCTCGCCGCCTGCGGGCCGAAGGCAAGATCCCGGCCGTGGTCTACGGATCCGGCACCGAGGCCCAGGCCGTCACCGTCGACTGGCGTGAGCTGCGCCAGGCGTTGACCACCGACAAGGGGCTCAACGCTGTGATCACGCTGAGCGTCAACGGCGACGAGCACCTCACGATCGTCAAGGACCTGCAGCGGCACCCAGTGCGGCGCGACGTGCTGCACCTCGACTTCCTGGTCGTCGAGCGCGACAAGCCGGTTGCCGCCGACGTCCCGATCGTGCTCGATGGCGAGCCGATCCGGGTCATCCAGGAGCGGGGCGTGGTCGACCAGTCGCTGCACGCGCTCACGATCATGGCCAAGCCGGCTGCGATCCCCGGGCACCTCACCATCGACATCTCCGACATGGAGATCGGCGACACGCTCACGGTGGGCGACCTTTCGCTGCCACCCGGGGTGACGACCGAGGTCGATTCCGAGCACCCGATCGCGTCGGCCCAGGTGACCCGTGCGGTCGAGGCCGAGGTGGCCGAGGGCGAGGAAGAAGCTGCCGAAGGCGAGGAGATCGAGGGCGAGGCCGGCGAAGCAGGCGCGCCCGAGGGTGGCGAGTCCGGTGGCGGCGACTCCGGCGAGTAGCCGTCGTCCTGCTCCGACGCGCCGTCGTCCCCTGCGTTCGTCCAGAGGTAGCACCTGCCGCTTCCGGTCGCCCGTGGCGGCTGATCCCGAGGGAGTCGGCGATCTGGACGCGTTCGTTGCTGCGGTCCGGCGGGATAGGGGATGGGCCACCGTTGCGGTCACGGATCGTCACGGCGGCGGCCCCGCGGTCGCCAGCGGCGTGGAGCGTTAGGCGATGCCGCTGTTCGGGCGGCGGGGCTCCGCGGCGGAGCGCCGGGGGACACCCGCCGACATGCTTGTCGTCGGTCTGGGCAATCCGGGAGTCAAGTTCGCCGGCTCGCGGCACAACGCCGGGGCTGAGGTGGTCCGGCTCGTCGCGGAGCGCCATGGCGGCTCGCTGCGACGGTCGCGGGAACGGGCCGAGGTCGCCGAGGTGCGGATCGCCAGCCGGCGGGTGGCGCTCGCCGTGCCGCAGACCTACATGAACCTGTCGGGCGAGGCGGTGGCCCTGCTGGTGCGGCGGCACGGCATCAGCGACCCCAGGGACCTGGTCGTGGTCCACGACGAGCTCGACCTTCCCCTGGGACGGCTCAAGGTGAAGAGCGGAGGCGGGCTGGCAGGGCACAACGGCCTGCGTTCGATCAAGGCGCACCTGCACTCCGACGAGTTCCTGCGGGTGCGCATCGGTGTCGGCAAGCCATCGAGCCCCGAGGCTGGTGCCGACCACGTCCTCCGCCGGCCGGGCAAGGCCGAGCGCACCGAGTTGGAGATCATGGTGGTCGAAGCTGCCGACGCCGTGGAGCTGATCGTGTCCAAGGGCGTCGACGCCGCGATGAACCAGTTCAACTCCCGCTAGCACCTGGGGTGTCTAACCCCACGTCACACCCGCGTAGTAGCACGACCCCGGCTACGCCACACCCCAATACCCCTGCTCACACCCCACATCCGGGCCATCGTGTGCCCATCATCTCCGGAAGTCCGGCCTGACCAACCGAGGCGACCTGGCCACCCGCGTCGCGGTGACTGGTCCAGGCGAACGCCGCCCGCCTTCCTGAGGGCGCGGCCGAGCCGGCCAGCCGTCGTCGGCTCCGAGGCGGCTCAGGTGGGAGCGTGACCCGCCAGCGGTTGGGAGCAGTGCTCGCCCGGGCGGAGACGCTGCCCGCTCAGGTGCCGTGCGGGCGGATCCCTCCCGGTGGTGGCATCGGCTGCGGCGCCATCCGGAACCGGTCCACCTCCACCTCGCCGTGGCGACCGGTGATGATCCGGGCGATGTTGCTGCGGGCCGGGTTCCCCGGGTCCCAGTACTCCGAGTGGGCGGATCCCCCCACGGACCCTGGCGCACTGGGGAACACGTGCGCGCCGAAGTCGGTGGTCGTCGGTTGGGGGCCGTGGGTCCACGGCGGCGTCACCGAGATCGGGTCGTTGGCTGCCCTGGTGGCGTAGACGCGGCCGTCGAAGCGCAGGTCGGAAGCCTGGTTGACGTTTCCCCCACACCCGGGCTGGCCACGAACACGAGGTTGTCGGCGCTGAAGCCACCCCCGCGGGCCGCGTGTCCGACGACGGTCGTGCCGTAGCTGTGGCCCAGCACGGTCTTGTTGAAGTCGCCGCCGCCCGTGTGGCTGATGTCCAGCCCCGCCTGGAAGCTGCGTAGCGCAGCGGCGGCGTTGGCGGCGTACGAGGGTGACATCGCGCTGGGGCTACCGGGGTGGCCTATGCGGCTGACCTGTTGCGGCGCGTCGTAGCCGATCCAGGTGATGACCGCCGTGCCACCGGGAGCGGCCCCGGCGTCGGCCACCATGATGTCGGCCCGCCGGATGTCCCCCCCGATGGTCCCCAGCCGGGCACCGGTGCCGGGGACGTAGGTGGCCACGTTGGCGGCGGTGTCCGGGTTGCCGATGGCGACGATGGCCCGTCCGTTGCCGTCGGCGCTGAAGCCCACCAGGTACGCCTGGGGACGGCCGGGTACGGTCCGGAGGCGGTTCTCGATCGCCGCGATGCCGGCCAGCTTCTCCTCGATCTGGCGAATCTCCTCGGGGTTGGGGCCTCCTGGGCCGCTGCCGTGCGGGGTGACGTTGCTGGACGACCTCATCCGTCGGAGTAGGGCGAGTCGCGCCTCCAGCGCCGCCCGGGAGCGCTGCAGAACGATCCGGTTGGCCTGGTCTCGGGCCATGATCGGGATCCCGTCGATGCTGCCGATCTGGTCGGGGAAGGTCTGGATGAGGAGCTGCTGTTGGGCTCGGGTCAGTCCGGCCCAGCGGCGCGGGTCGCGACGCAGCCAGTCCAGCTGGTGGTTGAGGGCCCAGGGGTCGCGGGCGAGCATGGCCAGGGTGGCCTGGTCGGCGTTGTCGATCGCCACAGAGACGCCCAGAGTGAACACCGCAAGCTGACGAGACGCGGCGACCAGCGACGGCACGTCCTGGCCCGGGTCGGGCAACGAGATGAGGTTGCCGACGCCGACCGGATCGGTCTCGCTGGTGGTCGCGCCCACCAGGTCCGCGGGCTCGTTCCCGGCGTCGAGAGCCGACTGCCGCTCACCCAGGTCGAGGGGACGCTGGTAAGTGACCTCGGCCCGGACCCCGTCGAGGTTGACGGCCTTCGCCAACACCGCGAACCGCCCGTCCTGGCTGGCCGCCGTGGTCGTGTAGGCCCGGAGCATGGCGGTCTCAGCGCTCACGGTCCCCGGCTCGATCTCCGCCTCGACCCGGGCACCCATGACCATCTCGTCTTCGTGACGCGACGACGCCCGGGACGCCTCCTGCTCGGGGAACCGGTCAAGCGTGTTCATCGCCCGCCACAGCGCGACCTTCAGTGCCGCCATCCCGGCCAGGACCCCGTTGACCTCATCGACATAGCGGACGGCGTGCGGCCCGCGCCATCGCTCGACCGCCTTCTTGGCCGCCGACAACCGGGCAACGATCAGCTCGTCCATCTCCCGGTAGGCGCCGTGGATCTCTGACGACTTGGCCTCCAGGCCGAACACCCGGTAGGTCCGGTCCCCCAGCGTGTGCACGACCTCATCGACCATGGCGCCGCCCCCGGTCCGTCGACGGGATCGCCTCGTGGTCCATGCGCTGCTTCCGTCGTCGCCGCACGGTGTGCCGTGGTTGCGGGAGTTGCGTGGGGGGTGGAGCGGGGGGTTGGACCGGAACCGTGCTCTCCGAGGTTTGGACCATCAGGCAAACCTCCACCGTGGATCATTCATCTCGTGCGCTCCGTTGTCGGCCCGATCGCGGTGCCGGGCTGGCCCGCACCTGTCTGGTCGCGACCAACCAGCGATCTGTTGCAGGGTTTCTTCTGCCGCGCTGCGTTTGCTCCACGGCCCAGAGGGGTGACGTGCCCGTTCCCACGCGGGTGCCGGCCTTGCGCAAGCCCGTCACGACCCGTTCGACGTGCGTGGCAGCCTCGGCGACGTGACTTCGGCCGACGACACGTTCGCGTCGGTCGCATCCGCAGCAGCAACCACCCCACACCCCAGACCAGGCCACTAATTCAGCGACGAACCACAGCCAGCCCGGCCTCCGCGGTACCCGGAACGAGCGGGCTACGGTCGGACGAGTGGCCGGCCCGACGTTCGTCGACCTAGCGACCGGGTGGGGCATCGATGCGCCCGCTGCCGTTGCCGTCGCGTCGACCGGCGGCCTCTACCTGGTGGGGGTGCGCCGCCTGGCGGCGAGGGGTCGCGCCTGGCCACGAGCCCGAAGCCTCGCGATGGCCGGAGCCCTCGCCGCCGCGGTGGTGGCCACCCAATCTGGTGTCGGCCGTTACGAGGACCAGCGACTCTGGGTCCACATGGTCCAGCATGTGCTGCTCGGCATGGTCGTCCCGTTGCTGGTCGTGCTGTCCGCGCCGGTGACGCTGGCCCTCCAGAGCGGCCGCCGGGCCACGCGCCAGGCCCTCCGCACCGCACTGCGCAGCCGGTCGGCCCGGGTGGCGACGCATCCCCTGGTGGGCTGGTCGCTGTTCGGCGGCGGGCTCGTGCTGCTCTACCTCACGCCGCTGCTCGACGTCGCCGCTCGCCACGGTGTCGTGCACCTCGCCGTCCACATGCACGTCGTCGGCTCCGGGGTCCTGTTCCTGGCGCCGTTGGTCGGCATCGATGCCCTGCCGCATCGCCTCCCGCACCCTGCCCGCCTGCTCGCGCTGCTCGCCGCGGTGCCGTTCCACGCCGTGGTCGGCCTGGCCATGGTGTCCAGCAGCCAGCCGCTGGCCCCCGACACCTACCGCCTGCTCGATGACCAACGGGCGGCGGCCTCCCTGTTCTGGGGTGCGGGCGAGCTGTTCGCCCTGGTTGCGGCAGCGATCGTCCTCCACCAGTGGTGGGCCGCCGAGCAACGAGCCATCCTCCGTGAGGACCGTGCGCTTGCTGCTGAGCAGCGGGTCACCTCGAGTAGAGGGTGATCGCCCCGCACGGAATGTCGTGGGACACAGTGCTCGGTCTGGTAGAACCGCCTGAGTGGCGCTGACCACCGAAGCTCAGGGCGGCCCTGGCCCGGCAACGTCGGCGCCGTCGACTCTGAACGTCGGCGTGGTCGTCTGGCTTGCGTCCGAGCTGATGTTCTTCGCCGGGCTGTTCGCGGCGTACTTCACGCTCCGCTCGGTCAACGACGCCTGGCCCCCCGACGACGTCGAGCTCGAGACCGCCCGCACCGCGGTCGCCACCGTGGTCCTCGTGGCGTCGAGCGCCACCATGCACCGGGCCGTCCGGTATGCCGAACAGGGCCAGCGCCGCCCCTCCATCGTCTGGCTCGGCGTGACGAGCCTGTTGGGCGCGTTGTTCCTGACCAACCAGGTGGTCGAGTACGCCCAGGCGTCGTTCCAGGTGGACGACCACGCGTACGGCTCGATTTTCTACCTGATGACCGGATTCCACGGCCTCCACGTGCTCGGGGGTCTGATGTTCATGGGGGCGGCCGCCGTGGCGATCGCCGGGCACTCCCGCGCCCCGACCGGTCCGACCGTCGAGGTGTGCGGCTACTACTGGCACTTCGTGGACGCCGTCTGGGTGGCGATGTTCACCACGATCTACCTGCTGCGATGACATTGAGACCTCGCGGCCGAGCCGGCGTCCGATGGCCAGGCCGGGCCGAGCACCGTCCAGCACCGGACCAGGTCGACGCCCGTTCGAGGACCACCAGCGGGAGCATGCCCCGGCTGCTGGCGGCGTTGTTCGCTCGGTTGCGATCCACCGGTCCGGCCGGGGCGACTGGCAACGGGGGCGCGGCGCGGCTGCTGGCGGCGTTGGCCGTCGTCGCGGTTACGGCGCTGGCGACGCCGCTCGTTACCACCCGAGTCGACGCGGGGAGCGCTGCCGACCCGGCTGGCGACGACGACCTGCTCGAGCGGGGCCGCGACCTCTACGCGACGGGCTGCACGAGCTGTCACGGAACCGATGGACAGGGCGTCGAGGCCGTGGAAGGCGGTGCCGGAGGCCCAGGGTTGACCGACGCCGGTGAGGCGGGCGCCTACTTCCAGCTGTCGACGGGCCGGATGCCCGCCGCCAGCAGCGATGAGCAGCCGCAGCGCAAGGAGCCGGCCTACTCGCCGGACGAGATCGATGCGCTCGTGGCCTATGTGGCGTCGCTCGGCGACGGGCCCGAGTTGCCGGACGTCGACCTGTCCGACGCCGACCTCGCGGCCGGCGGCCTCGTCTACCGCGCCAACTGCCAGGCATGCCACAGTGCCTCGGGCAGCGGCGGCGCCCTGAGCTACGGGTCGGCCGCGCCCGGCCTCGGGTCGTCGACCCCCGCGCAGATCGGTGCCGCGGTCCGCGTCGGCCCCGGCCAGATGCCGACCTTCGACACCGAGGTCATCAGCGACGACGAGCTCGACGACCTGGTTGCCTACGTCCGCTACCTCGACAACCCCGACGATCCGGGCGGGTTGCCCATCGGTCGGACCGGTCCCATCCCCGAGGGCTTCGTGGCCTGGCTGGTCGGGATGGTGGTGTTGGTCGGCCTCGTGGTCTGGATCGGGACCCGGGCGCCTTTGCGTTCCGCCGGCACCGGCACCGGCACCGGCGACGGCGACTCCGGCCCGACGGGGCCGTCGCCGCCGCCGTCGCCCGAGACCGTGACGACCGCGCCGACCGCTGTGACCGAGACCGTGACGACCGCGCCGACCGCTGTGACCGAGACCGCGACCGTGCCGGCGACCGGTGCCGCCATGGCGACGTCGTCTAGTCCGGAAACCGGGCCGGCGCCGACCGCTGCTACCGAGGCCGCGACCGAGGCGACCACCGGGGAGGCAGCCGAGCCATGACCGCCGAGCGCGGGGCCACCGCGTGCTTCGTCGTCGCGATGCTGGCCGCACTGGGCCTGGCGGTCGTCTACTGGCAGGGCGGTCAGGCCCAGGCCGAAGGCGTCCTGCTGGCGATGGTGACCGGCGGCATCGGCTGCGGCATCGTTCTGTGGGCGAAGCACTACATGCCCGGCGAGGAGGTCGCCGAGGAGCGCAAGTCGCTCGTCTCCACCGAGGAGGCGGTCGAGGCCTTCCGCGAGGACTTCGTGGCCGGCGAGACCAGCCTGCGCAGCCGGCGGATGCTGCTGGCCAGCGCCGTGGGCGCGCTCGGGGCGTTCGGCGCGGCGCTGCTGTTCCCCATCCGATCGCTTGGCCCCCGGCCCGGCAGCGGCCTCACGCGCACGGCCTACGCGCCCGGTGGCGTGCGGGTCGTCCAAGCCAACGGCGATCCTCTCCGGCCGAGCGACCTGTCCCGGGACGGCGTCGTCACCGTGTGGCCCGAGGGCAACGTCGACGCTGCCGACTCCCCGACCTTGCTCATCCGCACGCGCGCCGACCAGGACTTCCGCCCCCGCGAGGGCCGGGACGACTGGACCGTCGAAGGCGTCGTCGCCTACTCCAAGCTCTGCACGCACGTCGGCTGTCCGGTCGGGCTCTACCAGGCCGAGTCCGCGCTGTTGCTCTGCCCGTGCCATCAGTCGACCTTCGACGTGCTCGATGGCGCACGGCCGGTGTTCGGCCCGGCCGCGCGTTCGTTGCCTCAGCTCCCGCTCGACGTCGACGACGAGGGCTACCTGGTTGCCAGGGGCGACTTCTCCGAGCCGGTCGGCCCCGGCTTCTGGGACCGGGGCCGGTGACCGCGATGCCGATGCCCGCGATGCCCGCGATGCCCGCGGTCCCCCTGCATTCTTTGACCCCAAGTGGTTGCTGGCCAACCGTTTCGGGTCAAAGAATGAGCCGGCAGGGGCGCCAGCGCGGGCTGCCCCGCGGAGGTCGGCCGTGCTGACCCGCCGGCTCGCCCGCTGGATCGACGATCGCCTGGGAACCGCCCAGTTCGCCCGCACTGTGCTCAACAAGGTGTTCCCTGACCATTGGTCGTTCATGCTCGGCGAGCTGGGCCTCTACTGCTTCGTGATCCTGCTGCTGACCGGCGTCTACCTCACGTTCTTCTTCGACCCCAGCGCCAGCCAGACCACCTACCAGGGCAGCTACGAAGCCCTGCGCGGGGTCGAGATGACCGAGGCCTACCGGTCGGCGCTCGAGCTCAGCTTCGACGTGCGCGCCGGTCTGGTCATGCGCCAGATGCACCACTGGGCGGCACTGCTGTTCCTGGCGTCGATCGTGGTCCACCTGATGCGCGTGTTCTTCACGGGAGCGTTCCGCCGGCCTCGCGAGATCAACTGGATGATCGGTGTGACCCTGTTGATCTGCGCGATGTTCAACGGCTTCGCCGGATACTCGATGCTGGACGATCAGCTCTCGGGAACCGGGCTGCGGATCGCCTATTCGATCGCCTTGTCGATCCCGGTGGTGGGCACCTGGGTGACCTCGCTCTTCTTCGGCGGCGAGTTCCCGGGACCCGACATCATCGAGCGGCTGTACGTGATCCACATCCTGCTGCTGCCCGCGGCGATCGTGGTGCTGCTCACCGCGCACCTGTGGATACTCGTGCGTCAAAAGCACACCCAGTTCGCCGGCGAGGGCCGGCGCCAGGACAACGTGGTCGGCACGCCGATGTGGCCGACGTACGCGGCCAAGGCGCTCGGGCTGTTCTTCCTCACGGCCGCAGTGGTGGCGTTCCTCGGTGGGGTCTTCCAGATCAACCCGATCTGGCTCTACGGGCCGTTCGATCCCGCGGAGGTGTCGTCGGCCAGCCAGCCGGACTGGTACATGGCCTGGCTGGACGGAGCCTTGCGGATCATGCCCGGTTGGGAGATCCGTGCTTTCGGCTTCGAGATCCCCAACCCGTTCTTCCCGGGGGTGCTGCTCGCCGGGCTGACGTTCACGTTGCTCTACGCGTGGCCGTTCCTGGAGGCCCGGGTCACCGGCGACCACGCCGAGCACCACCTGGTGGACCGGCCGCGTCAGCGCCCCGTCCGCACTGCACTGGGCGCGGCCTGCCTATCGTTCTACGTCGTCTGCTTCCTGGGTGGCGGATCGGACGTGATCGCCCAGACGTTCGGGCTGTCGGTGAACGCTGTGCTGTGGTCCTTCCGGGTCGGCCTTCTGCTCGCACCGCTGGTGTCCGGCTGGATCACCTATCGGCTGTGCAAGGAGCTCGCCGCTCGCGACGGCGTGCCGACGGCGTCGCAGGTCCGCATCCGCGAGATCCCCCGCCGCCTGCGCCGCGGCGCGGCCTAGCCTTCGAAATTGCGGTAGAAACGCCGGAATCCGCACGTTTCTGCCGCAATTTCGAAGGCTGTCAGGCGACGATCTCGACCGGGGTCCCGAGCGGCAGGTAGTCGACCATCTCGGTGATCACGTCGTTGGCCATTCGGATGCAGCCGCTACTCACGTCGGTGCCCAACGCATCGGGATCGTTCGTGCCGTGGATGCCGATCACGCCGCCACCGCCGAACTCCTCGGCAACCTCGGGGTTGTTGGTGAAGCCGGAGATGCCGTAGGCGTAGGGCCCGTAGACCCCGTTGGGATCCGGGGGCTGGAGCAGTTCCTTGACGTAGTACTGCCCGGTCGGTGTTTCGCGGCCGTCCTGTCCCACGGCAACCTCGGTGTCGACGGTGACCTCGCCCCCGTCGGTGACCGTCAGCCGGTGCGCTGCGACCTCGACGGTGATGCGGTAGGGATTGACGAGGAGGTCGACGTCGCTCGCGTTGACCCATCCCTTGGTGCCGTTCGGTGGGATCGGCAGGAACACCGGGATCCGCTCGCCGCTGGCGTCGGCACCGTCGACCAGGAAGACCAGGGGTGTGCCGTTCGGGTCGGGGTTGGGCAACGTCGACGCTGCCTCGCTGGCGTCGGCCGTGTCGTAGATGGAGACCTCGGCGAGCTCGGACTTGGCCGTCGCTGCCCAGGTGCTGCCCTCTGGCAACGTGTTCGAGTCGCCGTCGTCGACGTCACGCCGCCCGGGAGACTCGGCCTCGTCGGCGGCGTCGTCCGACGAGTCGTCTCCGCCCCCGCCACAGGCCCCGAAGAGGAGGCCGAAGCTCAGCACGGCCGCCCAAGTACGTAGGAAAATCCGATGTGATCCGCTCGCAAGCACGGCAGGCGATCGTATCGGTCTCCCGCCCCCTACGTAGTGTCACGTTCGGCGCCCGAGAGCCTTCCGACCCGATACCCCGGATGGCTCGCCGGCATGGTAAGCAGTCCGCCCTTGGACAGGTGCGCCGGCGACGTCGCCGAGCGTGGAGCGGAAGAAGCATTGCGGATGAACAAATGGCTGGGAGGCGGCGCCGCGCTTGGGTTCGCCGCCTTGGGGACGCTCGCTCTGGCGGGCCCTGCCTAGCCGACGACGGAACCGAGCTGGGCACGTACGTGTCGCTGTCCGCCGAGACGGTGGCAGGATCGGACCCGAGCACGCCGCCGACGGCGCCGCCCGCAGCACCTCCGGCGACTCCGGTCGATCGAGAGCCCGGGTTCACCGGCTGAGCCGGACCTAAGCGTTCTAGTTGATGTGGTGGCCGCCCCGTCCCGGGGGCGGCCACCACCGCGTCCGGCCACTGCTCGTGGGGCACTGCGGATCGCGCCGTTGATTGTCGTCGTCGGGACCACCGCAACGGCGAACCCCGGTGCGTCCACCGGCGTCAGCGTGCGGTCTGGGCCTGCCACGGTTGCGAGGTCATGAGCACGAGAACAGGGGCAGTTGCGCGGGCGGGGCGGCGAGCGCTGTCGTAGGGCCGTGTCGCAGCTGACGGACGAGTCGTTCCAGGCCCACGCCCTCGAGGTCGCCGAGCGGGATCCTGCGTTGGGCGCCGTGGTGGCCGAGTACGGCATCCCCGCGTTCTGGCACCGGCCGGCGACATTCGCCACGCTGGTCCTGCTGATCGTCGAGCAGCAGGTCTCGCTGGCCTCGGCGAAGGCGGTGTTCGACCGGATGGTCGCGGCGATCGGGTCGATGTCGCCCGCAGCCGTGCTCGGTGCTCACGACGGCGTCCTGCCGGCGACGGGGATCACCCGCCAGAAGCTGCGCTACGTCCAGCTGCTGGCGGCGGCCGTGGCCGAGGGCACGTTCGACCTCGCCGGCCTGGCCGGTCAGGACGATGACGACGCCCGCACCCAGTTGCTGGCGCTCGTCGGCGTCGGTCCGTGGACCGCGGAGTGCTACCTGCTCAGCGCCCTGCGCCGTCCCGACGTCTGGCCCGTCGGCGACCGGGCGCTCCAGGTCGGCGTGGGCGAAGTGCTCGGTCTGGCCGAGATCCCCACGTCGGCCGAGCTGGAGGCGATCGGTGAGCGCTGGCGCCCCCTCCGCGCCGTCGCGGCCCGTCTGGTCTGGCATGCCTACCTCTGCCGCCGCGGCCGCGCGGAGACCGAGATCGCCGGCCTGGCCTGATGGCCCGATCTCCTGACGTCTGTCAGCGTTTCATGAAGCCCCACAGACGCAGTTGCTCTGGGACGAGGGCGGCTCAGCTGTCGCCGCCCGAGTCGTCGACCAGCCGGTAGCCGAGGCCGCGCAACGTCTTGAGCGACTGCCGACCGAACGGCTCGTCGATCTTGCGCCGCAGGTAGCCGACGTAGACCTCCACGACGTTGACGTCGCCCTCGAAGTCGCCGCCCCACACCTCGGCCAGCAGCTCCTGCTTGGCGACCACCTCGCCCGCCCGCCGCAGCAGCGCCTCCAGCAGCGCCAGCTCGCGGGCCGTCAGCGCCAGTGCCACGTCGCCGCGGCGGCACCGTCGGGTGAGGGGGTCGAGCACCAGGTCACCGACCGACAGCGCCGGCGGCCGGGGACCGCTGCGTCGTGCCAGCGCGCGCAGCCGGGCCATCAGCACGACAAAGGAGAACGGCTTGGACAGGAAGTCGTCGGCTCCGGTGTCGAGGGCCTCCGCCTCGTCGTACTCGCCGTCCTTGGCCGTGAGCATCAGGATCGGCGTCCAGTTGTGCTCTTGTCGCAGGGTGCGGCAGATCTGGTAGCCGTTCATCCCCGGCAGCAGGATGTCCAGCACGATCGCCCCGTAGCGGTGCTCGCGCGCCCGCCACAGCCCGTCGGCACCGTCGTGGGTCACGTCGACGTCGAACCCCTCGGCCCGCAGGCCTCGGGCCAGCGACTGCGCGAGATGCACCTCGTCCTCGATGACCAGAACCCGCACCTCGGCCAGTGTGCCGGCAGCGGCGGCGCTGCGGCTGGTCGGTCGCTGAGACCGCTCTCAGCTGGTCTCAGGCATGTCTCAGGTGGCTGTCGGTGGCCCACACCCGGCCGCGGTGACGGGCCACGATCGAGCGGACCACAGCCAGGCCGAGGCCCGCGCCGCGCTGGTCGCGTGACCGCCCGTCGTCGAGCCGGGTGAAGCGGTCGAACACCCGCTCCCGATCACCGGGCGGGATCCCAGGCCCGTCGTCGTCGACCGCCACCTCGACCCGCTCCTCGCCCTCGGCGTAGCCGACCGCGACCCGCACCCGGCGGTGGGCATGGCGGGTGGCGTTGTCGACCAGGTTGGCGAGGGCCCGGCGGAGCTGGTTGCGCGAGCCCGTCACCGCCGGAGGGCAGCCGTCGGGCTCGCGCGCTGCCACAACCTCTACGGGAACCCGGCGGGACGGCGCCGCCTCCTCCGCGGCGAGCTCGCCGAGGTCGACCGGGACGCCGGGCATGCCGGCGGTGGCGACGGCCCCCTCGTCCTCGGCAGCCAGCAGCAGGAGGTCGTCGAGCAGGACCTCCAGCCGCGCCTCCTCGGCCGGGGTCGCCCGGGCCACGTTCAGCCAGTCGGCTCCCTCGCCCTCGTGCAGCGCTACCTCCAGGTCGGTGCGGATCGCGGCGATCGGGCTGCGAAGCTCGTGCGAGGCGTCGGCCACGAACTGGCGCTGGCGCCGGACTGCCCCCTCCAGCCGTTCGAGCATGGCGTTCATGGTGCGCGACAGTCGACCGACCTCGTCGCCGCTGCCGGGTACCGGGACGCGCCGGTGCAGGGACGATCCGCCGATGGCCTCGGCCTCGAGCCGGATGGCCTCGACCGGGCGCAGCGCCAACCCCACCAGCCACCAGGCCACCAACCCCACGATGGCCACCGACACGGGTACGCCGACCAGCAGGCGGCTCCGCAGGGCATCGACGCTCCGTCCCACCTCGTCGAGCGCGACGTAGCTGGTGACGGTCAGCGGCCCCTGTGGCGTGGCGACCATGCGGCGGCACCCAGGGCCACGGTCGTGACCGCCGCCGTCGCCAGCGTGATGCGCACCCGCATCGATCCGAGGGGCCGACGGTATCCGTCGTAGCGGGATCGTCCGGTCATCGTCTTCCCCGTGTCCGTCCGTCGCCGCCTCGGCCGGCGTTCTTCACCTCTGCCAGTGTGACGTTCGCGGCCGGGACCCGGCCGTCGATCGCTGAGAACGCTCTCAGCGGTTCTCAGGCGGTTCTCAGCCGTGCTCGGTCACCGTCTCGTCCATGGGTAGCAGAGGCAGCTTCGTCGTCGGCTCGACGGCGCAGGGCGGCCGCGGCGGTGCCGGGTGAGGCATCGCCGGTTCGGCGTCCGCGTCGGGGTCGGCCTGGCGGTCGTGTCGACAGCTCTCGTCCTCGGCAGTCTGGCGGTGGTGCGGCTCGCGGACGACGACGGCTCCGCGGCAGCCACCAGTGGCGACGACCCGGCCCCGGCCACCGCCACGGTGACCCGGCGGGACCTGGAGGAGCGGGTCGAGCTCGACGGGTCGCTCGGCTACGGCGACGCGCGCACGGTGGCCCTCGCCAGCGCGGGGACGATCACCGCCCTCCCCCCGGTCGGTTCGGTGGTCGACCGCGGTGGGACACTGGTGGAGGTCGACGGGCGGGCCGTGCCGCTGCTGCTCGGCGAACGGCCCTTGTGGCGACCGCTCGGCGAGGCGGTGACCGACGGGCCCGACGTCGAGGTGCTGGAGGCCAACCTAGTGGCGCTGGGCATCGTCCAACCCGACGCCCTGACCGTCGACCAGCGCTGGACCCCGGCCACCACCAGGGCGGTGAAGGCGTGGCAGCGCTCGCTCGGCTGGGAGGACACCGGCGCTGTCACCCCCGGCGACGCCGTCGTTCTGCCCGCCGCGGTGCGGATCGTCGGGCATCCGGCGCTCGTCAGTGGACCGGCCGGCGGCCCGGTGGCCGAGGTGACGGAGACGGCTCGCCTGGTGACCGTGGACCTTGAAGCGAACCGACAGAGCCTGGTGGCCGTGGACCAGCCGGTGGAGCTGATCCTGCCCGACGACACAGCGGTCGCCGGTCGCATCACCGCGGTGGCCGTGTGGCCGAGCACCGCGACGGTGTGGACGGGGCACCCGGCGCGCCGGCTGGGCAGCCGACCGTCGAGGTCACCGTCACCCTGGAGGATCCCGGGGCGGCCGGAGCGCTGGACGAGGCCCCAGTCACCGTGCGCGTCGTCACCAGAGCAGCCGAGGACGTGGTCGCGGTGCCGCTCGACGCCCTGCTGGCGCTGGCCGAAGGCGGCTTCGCGGTGGAGCGGGTGGTCGGCCGCCACACCGAGCTGGTGGCCGTCGAGACCGGCGCCTTCGCCGACGGCTGGGTCGAGGTGGCCGGTGACGTGGCGGAGGGCGACGAGGTGGTGGTCCCCTGATGCTCGCGACCGACAGGATCCTCGAGCTGCAGGACGTCACCAAGGAGTACCCGGGCTCGGCCCCGGTACGGGCCCTGGACCGCATCTGCCTCGACGTGGCTGCCGGCGAGATGGTGGCGGTGATGGGGCCGTCAGGGTCGGGCAAGTCCACCCTGCTGCACCTGGCCGGCGCTCTCGACCAGCCGACCCATGGCGCTGTCCGGGTGTCAGGGTTCGACCTCGGCCGCCTCCGCGACCGGGAGCTGTCGGCGCTGCGGGCTCACCGGATCGGGTTCGTGTTCCAGCAGTTCCACCTGCTCGGCGGGCGCAGCGCGCTGGACAACGTGGCCGCCGGCCTCGTGTACCAGGGTGTCGCCGGTGCAGATCGCCGTCGCCGGGCCGTCGAGGCGCTGGACGGGGTCGGGCTGGCCGACCGGCTCGACCATCGGCCGTCGCAGCTGTCGGGCGGTGAGCAGCAGCGGGTGGCGATCGCCCGGGCGATCGTGTGTGGCCCGGCGCTCGTGCTGGCCGACGAGCCGACCGGCAACCTGGACTCGGCCACCGGGACCGGCATTCTCGACGTGCTCCGGGCCCTGCACGCGGCCGGGAGCACGATCGTGATCATCACCCACGACGCCGAGGTCGCCGCATCCGCTCCCCGGGTGGTGACGCTGCGCGACGGCTGGGTCGAGTCCGACGTGGTGGCCGCCGCCGCTGGAGTGACCGCCGTGAGGAGAAAGGCGCCGTGAGCCGCCCGGCTACCCACGTGCGGTCGAGGCTCCGTCCAGCCGACGTGGTCGGGCTCGGGCTGGAAGGCTTGCGGGCCAAGCGGACCAGGTCGCTGCTCACCGCTCTCGGCATCGCGATCGGGATTGCCGCGATGGTGCTGGTGGAGTCGATGCTGCTGGCTGGCGTCGGCGGCGTCGCCGGGGTCGCGCTCGGTGCGGCCGTCACCTGGGCCTACGCCAACGCTCGGGACTGGGGGTTCGCCGTGCCGATCTCAGGCCTGCTCGGGGGGCTGGCGGCGTCGATCGTCGTCGGGGCACTCGCGGGCCTCTATCCGGCGGCTCGGGCCAGCGGCCTCGCCCCCGTCGAGGCGGTGCGGGCGGTGTGATCTCGGTTCTGGCAGACGCCAGGACGGTCAGTCGCGGCGGCGGGTCTGGCGGACGAAGCCGATGGTGCCCAGTGCCATGAGGCCGACGCCGGGGACCACGACCCAGATGCCCAAAACGAGGCCGTTGAGGATCAGCGCGGCGCCCAAGCCGATCGCGAACGGCCATACGCTGGCGTGGGGCAGGTAGTGCCCGGCGACTTCCGCGTCCGCGTCTGCAGCCTCGTGGGCCGCAGCGGCCGAACGTGGACGCGCACCGAGCCACAGGAAGACCCCGCACCACAAGGCCAACACGGCCGAGAGCGTGAGCAACACGGTGCCGGCGTCCTCGTACGCGGTGAACCAGTAGATCGCGGCCATCACCGCCACCAGCACCCCGATGGCGAGGAATACACGCCGGGGGACGACCGCGTCGTCCACCCGTGGGCTTGCGTGGCCGGATCCCGCGACCTCGCGGCTGTCAGCCATGGTCGACATCCCAGACCGGCCGGTTGGAACGGATCGGGGGGAGTGGAGCGTCGAAGTTGTGCGGGGGCGGCGGCGAGGACGTCGCCCACTCCAAGGTGTGTCCGCCCCATGGATTGGCGTCCGCGGCCTCGCCTACCCGCCCCCGCAGGCTCCGCCACACGTTCCACAGGAACGGCAGGGTCGACGCGCCGAGCAGGAACGCCCCGAGAGACGAGATCCGGTTCATCGTGGTGAAGCCGTCGCCGGGCAGGTAGTCGGCGACCCGCCGCGGCATGCCCTCCAGGCCGAGGATGTGCTGCACGAAGAACGTCAGGTGGAAGCCGACCAGCGTCATCCAGAAGTGGACCCGGCCCAGCGTCTCGTCGGGCACCCGGCCGGTCACCTTGGGGAACCAGTAGTAGATCCCGGCGTAGAGCGCGAACACCGACCCGCCGAACAGCACGTAGTGCATGTGGGCGACGACGAAGTAGCTATCGGTCACGTGGAAGTCGATCGGCGCGGACGCGAGCAGCACGCCGGACAGCCCGCCGACCAGGAAGGTGAACAGGAACCCGAAGGCGAACAGCATCGGCGTCGGTAGACGGATCTGGCCGCCCCAGAGAGTGCCGATCCAATTGAAGAACTTCACTCCGGTCGGAACCGCGATCAGCATCGAAACGCCACTGAAGAACGGTAGGAGCACGGCACCGGTCGCGAACATGTGGTGCGCCCATACGCCGAGCGACAGGACGGCGATCGCGATCGTGGCGAAGACCAGGCCGGCGTAGCCGAACACCGGCCGACGCGAGAACACCGGTAGCACCTCGGTGATCACGCCGAAGTACGGCAGGACGAGGATGTAGACCTCGGGGTGGCCGAAGAACCAGAACAAGTGCTGCCACAGCACGGCGGACCCGCCCGCCTCGGCGTCGTAGACGTGGGCTCCGAAGTGCCGGTCGGCGTAGAGCATGACCCCAGCGCTGGTCAGCACCGGGAAGGCCATCAGCACCAGCACGCTGGTGACCAGCATGTTCCACGTGAAGATCGGCAGTCGGAACATGCGCATCCCCGGGGCGCGCAGGCACACCACGGTGGCCACGATGTTCACCCCGGTCAGCACGCCGGACAGCCCTGTCAACAGGACGCCCATCACCCAGAGGTCGGCCCCGACGCCGGGCGAGCGGACGATCGACGACAGCGGCGCGTAGCCGGTCCAGCCGAAGTCGGCGGCACCGCCGGCGGTGAGGAACCCGCTGATCATCGTCAGCCCGCCGAACAGGTAGAACCAGTAGGACAGGGCGTTGAGGCGGGGGAACGCCATGTCCCGGGCACCGACCTGCAGCGGCACCAGATAGTTCGCCAGGCCGAAGGCGAACGGCCCGAGGAACAGGAACAACATGATGCTCCCGTGCATGGTGAACATCTCGTTGAACCGACCCTGGGACACCACCTGCGAGCCGGGCGAGTAGAGCTCGACCCGGATCACCTCGGCCAATGCGCCTCCGAGCAGGAAGAAGCCGTAGGCCGTGACCATGTAGGCGACCCCGATCCGTTTGTGATCGGTGGTCGTGAGGAAAGCCAGCAAGCCTCGTGCATGCCTGGCCGGTTCCGGCGCCTGCGCCGCGACGCGTTCGATGGTTGCCTGAGCCATGGCTATCCCGATCGCTCGGACTCATCCGCGAGCCAGGTCTCGTAGGCGCCCTCCGAGACGACCCGCACCGTGTAGTTCATGGCCCAATGGTCCAGGCCGCAGAACTCGGCGCACCGGCCCACGTAGCTGCCCTCCTCGGTGGGTGTCACCTGGATCTCGTTTTCCACCCCGGGGATCAGGTCGCGCTTGGACAAGAAGTCCGGTATCCAGAACGAGTGCGCCACGTCGGTGCTGATCAGCTCGAGGTGCGCAGGTCGGTCGACCGGGAGGACCAGCTCGGGCGGTTCGCCCGGCTCACCGGTGATCGTGACGTCGTCGTCGGGATAGCGGAATTCCCAGGACCACTGGAAGCCGATCACCTCGACCTGAACGGCGTCGGCATCGTCGTCGAGTTCGGTGACGTAGTCCTCGGCCGCCACGCTGAATCCGAAGAGCACGGCCACGATCACGATCGGTGCCAACGTGTAGACCACCTCGAGCGGGACGTGGTAGGCGCCCTGCGGGGGCAGGTGCTCGTCGGTGTCGGACCTCCGGCGTCGGTACCGGACGAGGACGTAGATCAGCAGGCCCCACACCACAGCGCCGACGCCCAGCGCAGTGAAGGCGAAGCCCTGCCACAACGAGAAGACCCGGTCGCCCTCCTTGCTTGCCGGATCGGGGGCCCCGAACGAGCACCCCGCAGCCGTGGCGAGCGCGGCGAGCGCGACACAACCAGCCACCCGGCGCCAGATGCGGGGGAGGGGGCGCACGGTCCGACCGTACCCCCCTCGTCATCCCCCGTCGCGGAACCGTCGGGGTGCCGTGCCCGCTCAGCCCCGGCGGATGCGGCCGCGCAGAGCGGCGAAGCACATCGACATGCTCGCCGTGCCCACGATGCCGACTGCCAGCACGGACTTGCCCAACTCGTCCCACTCCCACCCAGCGAGGACCAGCGACCGCATCCCCTCCAGCAGGTAGGTGACAGGATTGAAGCTGGCGACCGTGTCGAGCCAGGGCGACAGCTGGCTCCGCGGCACGTACGACGTCGTCAGGAACAGGAACGGGAAGAACAGCAGGAAGCTGGACTGCACCGCTGCCGGATTGCCGGTCTTGAGGGCGATGGCGTAGCCGAACCCGGCGAAGGCCAGGCTCCATAGGCCGGCGATGGCGATGAAGGCCGGGATGCCGAGGATGCCGGCCTCGAAGTCGACGCCCATGAGCAGACCGAGCGCCAGGATCGGGATCGCCAGGACGCACGCCACCGTGACGTCGGCGATCATGTGGCCGACAAGGATGGCCAGCCGCCGTACCGGGGTGAGCAGCAGACGGTCGAAGTAGCCATTCTGGATGTCGAGCACCAGCGCGTAGGCGCGGGAGACACCCGTGACCCCGAGCAGGATGGCGGTCGGCATCTGGAACGCCGTGTAGCTCAAGCCCGGGGCCTGGGCCTCGATGGCCGTCTCCATCGTCGCCACGTTCACCAGGAAGAAGAACAGGGCGATGAAGATGGCCGGCACGATCGACTCGACATCGCGGGGGACGGCGCGGAGCGCCCGCCCCGCGATGGAGCCCAGGTCGTGGATCAGCCCGGCCGCGCGGGGTCGCAGCGCATCGCCCCCGACAGGGGTGATGATGTCGACGGCGGTAGTCACTTGGCTTCCTCCTCGTCCTCGGGAGTGATCTCTTCCTGCTCGATGTGGGTTCCCGTGAGGTCGAGGAACACGTCGTCGAGCGTCGGGGTGCGCAGGGTCAGGTCGCGGACTCGGGCCTCGCAGCCGGCCAGCGCCACGGCGACCGGGCTGATGGTGGCGGCGCCGTTCTCGGTGGTGATCACCAGCTCGGTGCCTCGGGCCTCGACGCTCTGCACGCCCGGCACGGTTTCGATGATCGGGCAGATGCCGGCTGCGTCGGTGTCGAGGCGGGCGAAGATCACGTCGGCGCCCACCGACCGCTTCAGGTCGGTCGGTGTGCCCTCGGCGACGATGCGGCCGTGGTCGATGATGCCGACCCTGTCGGCCAGCTCGTCGGCCTCCTCGAGGTATTGGGTGGTGAGGAAGATGGTCATGCCGAGATCGCGGTTGAGCCGACGGACCTCGTCCCACACGCGCACCCGGCTGACCGGGTCGAGCCCGGTGGTCGGCTCGTCGAGGAAGAGGATCTCGGGGTTGTGGACCAGCGCCGCAGCGAGGTCGAGTCGACGCTTCATGCCCCCCGAGTAGGTCTCGATGGGGCGGTTCAGGGCGTCGGTCAGGTCGATCAGCTCGCCGAGGTCGGCCACTCGCTTGCCGAGCACCGACTTGGGCAGCCCGTACAGCAGCCCCTGCAGGCGGAGGAGCTCGGCGCCCGTCTGCTTGGGATCGAGCGCGGCCTCCTGGAGCGCCACGCCGATGCGCAGCCGCACGTCGCCCGGTTGCCGAGCGACGTCATAGCCGGCGACCGTCGCCCGCCCGTCGGTGGGGGCGAGCAGCGTGCACAGCATGCGGACCATGGTCGACTTGCCGGCGCCGTTAGGCCCGAGGAAGCCGTAGATCTCGCGTTGATGGATGTCGAGGTCGACCTTGTCGACCGCCGTCAGGCCGTTGAACTGGCGGACCAGCCCCTCGGTCCTGATGGCGGACGACGACTCTGTCGTACACATGTTCGTGACCTACCGTTCCTGCCTGTTCCGTGTCATTCCGGGCCTTCATGCTGACAACATGAAATGGCCATCTACTGTCCACTTCCCTCTTCCCGCTGATCGGTCCGACCGGCGGACGGCCGCGAACTCATCGTCCCGACCTTCCCATATTCCGAAGCGGAATACGGTAGCCACCGGCGATCACATCCTCAGCGCAACCTACGCCGGGGGTGTGACAGGGGTCTTGTAGATATGTCGCCCCCGATGCAGGGCTTCGGTGTCACACCGAGCAGGTAGCTTGACGGACGCGATGAACACCGCCCCCACGACCTTCGGGGCGCTCACCAGCGCGCCCACCGACTCGCTGCGCCACCTGCCTGACATGGTGCGCGACGAGCCCGCGCTTGCTCGGGTCCTCGGCCGCACGTCGGTCACGCTGGCCGTTCCCGAGGCCACCCGAGCCCTGGTGGTCGCTGGGATGTCTCGGCTGTCGACGCGACGCCCCATCGTGCTGGCGGTCCCGACCTCCACCGAGGCCGAGCGCCTGGCCCGCGACCTCGCGGTCTACCTCGGCGACGACGCGGTCGAGCTGTTCCCGGCTTGGGAGACGCTGCCGTTCGAGCGGGTGAGCCCAGCGTTCCAGACCATGGGCCGACGGCTGCGGGTGCTGTGGCGGCTGCGCAAGCCCGAGCGCTGCCCCGAGGTCATCGTCGCCTCGGTGCGGGCGCTGGTGCAGCGTCTCGGCCCCCACGTCGAAGAGCTCGAGCCATTGACGATCCGGCCCGGCCAGCAGATCGACCGTGACCGTCTCGTGGCCGACGTGGTGGCCACCGGCTATCGCCGTGAGGGCGTCGTCGAGCACCGGGGCGAGGTCGCCGTGCGCGGGTCGATCGTCGACGTGTTCCCGTCGACCGCTGACCGGCCGGTCCGCATCGACCTGTGGGGCGACGAGGTCGACCGGCTGGCCACGTTCTCGGTGTCCGACCAACGCTCGGTCGACGACGTCGACGAGGTGAGGATCTTCCCCTGCCGCGAGCTGCTGCCCACCGCCGAGGTGCGCGAGCGCGCCGAGCGCCTGATCGGTCTCGAGCCGTGGGGCCGCGAGCAGTGGGAGAAGCTTGCCCAGGGCTTGCACTTCGACGGGATGGAGTCGTGGCTGCCCTGGCTCGCGCCGACCGAGCACGTCCTGTTCGACCTGATCGGCGACGGTGCTCAGGTCCTGCTGGTCGAGCCGCGCCGCATGCGCGACCGGGCCGCCGACCTGCTGGCCGAGGAAGCTGACCTCGCCGCGACGCTGGCGGTGACCTGGGGTGCGGTCACGGCTGATGCCGGCAACGATGGCGGCGACGACGGCGCCGACGACCCCGGTCACGGCTTCCCCCAACTCCACCTCGACTTCGACCGGCTGCTGGCCCACACGCGCTCACCCGCGTGGCACCTGGTCAACGTCCCCGACAACCCCACGACACCGGCGATCGCCGGCTCCGGGTGGGACCCTGTGGTCGGTGACGGCAGCGGGCTGTTCCAGCGGTTGAGCGGTCTCCAGCGCGACGGGTTCCGCATCGTCGTGGGTGCCGACGGGGCCGGGTCCGCCGCCCGCCTGCACGAGGTGCTGTCCGGCGAGGGCATCGCCGCCCAGGTCGTGGTCGCGCCGCTCGAGCGCGGCTGCGTCCTCCGCGAGGTCAAGCTCGCGGTGCTGGCCGAGCCCGACCTGACCGGGCGGCGCCGTGCTCACCGGCCCGCCCGGCCGCGGCGGCGCGACGCCGAGCGGTTCTTCGACGACCTGAAACCCGGCGACTACGTGGTCCACCACCAGCACGGCGTCGCCCGGTACGGCGGCATGGTCAAGCGGGCCATCGGGGGCATCGAGCGCGACTACCTGCTGCTCGAGTACAAGGGCGACGACCGTCTCTACGTCCCGTCCGACCAGATCGACGCGGTCCGCCACTACACGGGCGGCGAGAATCCGACGCTCAACCGGCTCGGCGGAGAGGGCTGGCAGAAGACCAAGGCCCGGGTTAGAGCAGCCGTCGCCGAGATCGCGCAGGAGCTGGTGGTCCTCTACCAGACCCGCCAGCAGGCCGAGGGCCACGTCTTCCCGCCGGACACACCCTGGCAGCACGAGTTGGAGGACGCCTTCCCCTACCAGGAGACCCCCGACCAGCTGAAGGCCATCGCCGACGTGAAGTCCGACATGGAGGCCGTCTCCCCGATGGACCGGCTGGTCTGCGGCGACGTGGGCTTCGGCAAGACCGAGGTGGCGATTCGAGCGGCGTTCAAAGCGATCCAGGACGGCAGCCAGGTCGCGGTGCTGGTGCCGACGACGTTGCTGGCTCAGCAGCACCTCCAGACCTTCGGCGACCGGTTCGCGGGCTACCCGATCCGGGTCGAGGTGCTGTCACGGTTCCTCACCCCAGCGCAGGCCCGCAAGGTCACCAAGGGCCTTGCCAGCGGCGAGGTCGACCTGGTCATCGGTACCCATCGCTTGCTGTCCACCGACATCGACTTCAAGAACCTGGGCCTGTTGGTGGTCGACGAGGAGCAGCGCTTCGGCGTCAGCCACAAGGAGCAGATCAAGAAGCTGCGCACCGGAGTCGACGTGCTGACTCTCAGCGCGACGCCGATCCCGCGCACGCTCGAGATGAGCCTCACCGGCATCCGCGACCTCACGCTGCTCAACACGCCGCCGGCCGAGCGGCAGCCGATCCTCACCTACGTCGGCGAGCACGACGAGCGGGCGATCGCCGAGGCGATCCGGCGCGAGCTGCTCCGCGAGGGCCAGGTGTTCTTCGTGCACAACCGGGTCCAGGACATCGACCATGTCGCCGCCCGCGTGCGCGACCTGGTCCCCGAGGCTCGCGTCGCGATCGCCCACGGCCAGATGGACGAGGGATCGCTCGAACGGGTGGTGCTCGACTTCTGGGAGGGCGCGTACGACGTCCTGGTCTGCACGACGATCATCGAGTCGGGCATCGACATGCCGACGGTGAACACGCTGGTTGTCGATCGGTCCGATCTGTTGGGGCTCGGCCAGCTGCACCAGCTGCGGGGCCGGGTCGGTCGGGCAGGCCAACGCGCCTACGCCTACCTGTTCCACCCTCGAGACAGGGTGCTCACCGAGGAGGCCTACGAACGGCTCAAGACCATCGGCGAGGCAACCGAGCTGGGCTCGGGGTTCAAGATCGCGATGCGCGACCTGGAGATACGCGGTGCAGGCAACCTGCTCGGCACCGGGCAGTCGGGCCACGTCGCGGCCGTCGGTTACGACCTGTACTGCCAGATGGTCAGCGAGGTGGTCGCCGAGCTGAAGGGCGAGCAGGTCCGCGAGCCGGCCGAGATCAAGCTCGACCTACCCGTCGACGCCAACCTCCCCAAGGGCTACGTCGCGAAGGAGGAACTGCGGCTCGAGGCGTACCGGCGGTTGGCCGCCGTGACCGAGGACACCGAGGTCGACGACGTGAAGATCGAGTGGGAAGACCGCTACGGCCCGATCCCCGACGAGGCTGCCGCGCTGCTTGACGTCGCCCGGCTGCGCGCCGAGTGCGCGCGGGTCGGGCTGCGCGAGGTCAACGTCGTGCGCACGACGGGCTTCGGGGCGCCGACCTGGACGGCTCGCCTGTCGCCGGTACACCTCAAGGTCAGCCAGGAGATCCGGCTGAAGCGCCTGGCTCCCAAGGCGGTGTACAAGCCCGACCTGTCGCAGCTGGTCCTGCCCGTGAAGGGCGGCCGCGACGTGGCGCTCGACCTGGTCGCCTTTCTCGCCGACCTCATCCCCGCCGAGGTAGCGGCGTAGCGAGATCGAACCTGCCCCCGAACTTGGGTGCATAGGCCCGACTTCGGGAGCAGTTCGGTCGTAGCCGCTGGCTCACCTACGATCTGCCACCGTGCTCGGACGACGTCTCGCTCCGCTGGTCGTTGCAATCGGTGCCCTCGGGTTGGCATTGACGGGCTGCAGCGACCAGTCCGCCGCGGCCCGGGTCGGCGACCAGACGCTCTCCGAGGCCGATCTCATCGACGAGCTGAAGGCGTATGCCGACAACGAGGCGTTCCTCGAGGCGACAGGCCAGGGGGCCGACAGCCTGCAGGGCGACGCGGAGGGCAGCTTCAGCCAGGAGTTCGTCGGCCAGATCCTCGAACAGCGTGTGACCTTCATGCTGGTCGGCGAGCTGTTCGACGACGAGGAGCTCGTGCTGGCCGATGGCGACCGCAGCGCGGCGCGCGAGCAGCTCACCTCCCAGCTCGGCGGGGCTTTCGACAGCTTCTCGACGAGCTACCAGGACCAGCTGGTCGACGACTATGCACGCCTGGTGAGCCTGCAGACTGCGCTGGGCCAGGAGGGGTTTGCGACGGCGCTACGCGAGGTGGCCGAGACCACCGAGGTCGAGCTCAACTCGCGCTACGGCACGTTCGACGTTGATGCGCTGCTCAACCAGCAGCCAGCCATCACTCCACCCGAGGGGCCGGCGCCTCGCGAGGCCGACGAGGCCGACGACGCCGGCACCGCTGGCGACCCCGAGGCACCCGACAGTCCGTGAGGCAGCCACGGGTCGTCGTCTGCGGCCTGGGGCCGGCGACAGCTGACCTGGTCACGGCGGCGACTACGGCGGCGATCGGGCGCATCGACCGGCGCTTCCTGCGCACCCGGCGCCATCCGTCCGCGGATGTCGTGGGCGATGCCGAGGACCTCGACGACCTCTACCAGTCCGCAGCCACCTTCGACGAGGTGTACGACGGCATCGTGGCCCGTCTGGTCGCAGCGGCGCAGGAGAACGGTGAGGTGCTCTACGCCGTGCCCGGATCACCGGCCGTCGCGGAGTCGACGGTGGAGCGGCTCCGGGCAGACTCCCGGGTCGACGTCGAGGTGCTGCCGGCGCTGTCGTTCCTCGACCTGGCCTGGGACCGACTCGGGCTCGACCCCCTCGACAGCGGGGTCCGTCTGGTCGACGCCCACCGGTTCGACACCGAGGCCGCAGGGGAGCGGGGGCCGCTGCTGGTGGCCCAGTGCGACAGCCGGCAGGTCCTGTCCGACGTGAAGCTGGCCATCGCAACCAGCGACGCCGGCCCGGGCGACCGCAACACCGCCGGCAGTGCGATCAGCCCCAGCACCGCGGCCGTGGGCGAGCCGCTCGCCGTCACCGTCCTCCAACGCCTGGGCCTGCCTGACGAGCAGGTCATCCAGGTCCCCTGGACCGAGCTCGACCGCTCGTTCGAGCCCGACCACCTCACGTCGCTGTACATGCCCCGGTTGGCTGCCCCGATCGCCGGCGAGGTGGCTGCCTTCGCCGCCGTGGTCCGTCGACTGCGCCGTGACTGCCCCTGGGATCGGGTGCAGACCCACGCCAGCCTGCGCCGGCACCTGGTCGAGGAGGCCTACGAAGTGCTGGAGGCCATCGACCACCTCGACCCCGAGACAGGTGCCGGCGTCGACGCCTTGGAGGAAGAGCTGGGCGACCTGCTGTTCCAGGTGGTCTTCCACGCCACGCTCGCCGCCGAGGAGGGGCACTTCGACCTCGCGGACGTCGCCCGTGGCATCAGCGAGAAGCTGATCGGACGGCACCCGCACGTGTTCGGCGACGTCGACGCTGCGACCGCCGACGAGGTCGTGACCAACTGGGAGCAGATCAAGAAGGCCGAGAAGGGCCGGGCCAGCGTCATGGACGGCATCCCGGTCGGGCTGCCGGCGTTGCTGTACGCGCTGAAGGTGCAGAAGCGGGCGGCTGTCGAGGACGTCGACTGGCGTGACCTGGTGGCCGAGGGCAATGGCGCGCCAGCACCCGACGATCTCGGCTATCGGCTGCTCAGCCTGGTGGACGAGGCGCGCCGTGCCGGCGAAGACCCCGAGTCCGAGTTGCGGACGGCAGCCGAAGGCATCCGCGACCGCTTCCGCGTGCGTCCGACCGAGTAGTCGACCTGCTGGCCAGCTCTCGCCCGACCACCCTCGTATGCCGCGAAGCCACGGGTAGCGTCAGCCACACTGGTAATAGGAGCGCATCACACCATGTCCAGCATCGAGCACGTCGTCGGCCGTGAAGTCCTCGACTCACGCGGCAATCCCACCGTCGAGGTGGAGGTCTTCCTCGCGTCGGGCGCGCACGGGCGCGCCATCGTGCCGTCCGGTGCCTCCACCGGCCAGTTCGAGGCGGTCGAGTTGCGCGACGGCGGCGAGCGCTTCGCCGGCAAGGGCGTGATGCGCGCGATCGACCATGTCAACGGCGAGATCCGCGATGCACTGGCTGGTCTCGAGGCTGTCGACCAACGGCTGATCGACACCCAACTGGTCGACCTCGACGGTACCGACGACAAGGGGCGGCTCGGCGCGAACGCGATCCTCGGGGTGTCGCTCGCCGTCGCCCATGCTGCAGCAGAGGAGCAGGCGCTCCCGCTCTACCGCTATGTCGGTGGCACCAACGCACACGTTCTGCCGGTGCCGATGATGAACGTCCTCAACGGCGGCGCGCATGCCGACAACAACGTGGACTTCCAGGAGTTCATGGTGATGCCCGTGGGGGCTGCGAGCTACCGCGAGGCGTTGCGCTGGGGTGTCGAGACCTACCACAGCCTGCGAGTCGTCCTGCAGGAGCGTGGCCTGTCCACCGGGATCGGCGACGAGGGCGGGTTCGCGCCGAACCTCGCGTCGAACGAGGAAGCGGTCCAGGTGCTGGTCGAGGCCATCGAGCGGGCCCGCTACACCCCGGGAGACGAGATCGCACTCGCGATGGACGTCGCCTCGACCGAGTTCTTCGCCGACGGCCGCTACACCCTGTCGGCCGACGGCCGCACCCTCACGTCGTCCGAGATGGTCGGCCTGCTGGCCGACCTGTGCGACCGCTATCCGATCGTCTCGATAGAGGACGGCTGCGCCGAGGAGGACTGGGACGGCTGGGCCGAGCTGACCAAGATGCTGGGCGGGCGGGCGCAGCTGGTGGGCGACGACCTGTTCGTGACCAACGTCGAGCGGCTGCAGCGCGGCATCGACGACGACATCGCCAACGCGATCCTCGTCAAGGTCAACCAGATCGGCTCGCTGACCGAGACGCTCGACACGGTCGCGCTGGCCACGCGGGCCGCCTACGGCGCGGTGATGTCACACCGTTCGGGCGAGACCGAGGACACCACGATCGCCGACCTGGCCGTGGCCACAAACTGCGGCCAGATCAAGACCGGCGCGCCCGCCCGCAGCGACCGGGTGGCCAAGTACAACCAGCTCCTGCGCATCGAATCCGAGCTCGGGGAGGCAGCGGCCTTCGTCGGTCGCGCCGCGCTGGCCCGACGGCGGGGCGCGGCTCCGTGACCCCCAAGGGCCTGTGGCCTGGCACCAGCGGAGGCAGCGTCCCTCCCGGGTTCCTCGGGGCCGACCCCACCGCCCCGACAGCCTCGTCAGGCCCGGGCCCGTTCCGCTTCGGTCGACCGCAGCGCCGGCGGCGACCGGCACGGTCGGCACAGTCGGCACGGTCGACCGCCAAGGCCCGCATGGTCCGAGCCATCCACCGCCTCGAGGTCGCGTCCTCGGCGCTGTGGCCCGGCAACCAGGGGTCGAGCCTGCCGGCCGACTTCCTCCGTACGTCGCCGCGACCCGCCGATCGTGCTCCGGTCGCCGGGGCGTCGGGGTTGGCACCGACGGCCGCGATCGGGACGGCGCCGAAGAAGGACCGGCGCGGGCCGCCAGGCATCAGGCACCTGGGCGCAGTGGTGGCTGCGGTCTACGCGGCGCTCTCTGATCCGGTGGCCGCCAGCGACGAGGCGGCCCGCGAGCAGCGGGCTGCGCAGGTGCGGCGGGCCGGCATGATCGCGGCCTGCGGCGCTCTGGCGGCGGTCTTGATCTACTCGATCTTCCCCGTTGGCCTGTACCTCGATCAGCGGGTCGCGAGCGACCGGGCCAGAGAGCGGCTCGAGGTGATCAGCGAGGAGAACGACCGACTCGCCGAGCGTGCCGACGAACTGCGGGATCCCGAGACGGTGGAAGAGATCGCGCGGCGCGACTACGGCCTCGTCCTGCCCGGTGAGGAGCCCTATGGGGTCCTGCCGCCACCAGCCGAGACCACGACCACTGCACCGACCACGACCTTGCCCACCCCGCCCTGACCCGCCGGGCGAGCGCTCGACCCCAACGACGCAGGTGGATGTGATCCGGGTTCGCTGGGGTCCGGCCCCGGCGGGTCGGCTCGTGGGCCGGTCAGCCGCCCGCGGCGGTGACCAGGTGAAGCTGTTCGCGTTCCTCGCGGCGTTCGCTGAGCCGGCGGCTGGCGCGGCCGATGCGATCGATGTGGTGGATCAGCGATTCCCGGGCCTGCTCGGCTTCGGTCGAGAGCCCGCTGACCGACTCGACGGCCCAATGGCGCAGCACGACCGGGACGAGGATCAGGTCGTGGTGCACGGTGAAGTCATAGATGCCGGCGCGGGAGATGGCGCGCGCATGGTGCCCGAAGTCCACGATCCCGGTGCCCGGCATCTCGAACTCGCGCACCTGGCGGTCGATGGCCATGACCGTGCCGGACGGATCGACCTGCAGCGCCCGGGTCACCAGGTCACGGTAGAAGAGGTAGTGCCGGTTCTCGTCCGAGGCCACCCGCTTCATCACCTCGTAGCCGACGGGGTCATCGACCAGCTTGCCGGTGTGGTGATGGGCGATGCGGGTCGCGAGCTCCTGCAGCGCGACGTAGACCAATCCGTCGTGGGGCAGGTCGGGCTCGGGTACCTGTCCGCACTGCACCTGCGCCATCCGGGCCCGTTCGAGCGCGACGGGGTCGATGGCCCGGGTTACGGTGAGATAGTCGCGGATGACGATGGAGTGCCGGCCTTCCTCGGCCGTCCAGCGCCGGACCCATTCACCCCAGGCGGAGTCGCGACCGAACATCGCCTCGATGGTGCGGAAGTAGTAGGGCAGGTTGTCCTCGGTGAGCAGGTTGACGAACAGCGCGGATCGCACCTCGGGCGGTAACGCCGTATCGTCCGGCGTCCACTCCCAGTCGGGTGCGAAGTCGCGGCCCCGGCCCCATGGAACCAGCTGATGCGGGAACCACTCCTTCGCTTGGGCAATGTGGCGGTCGAGGAGCTCCGCAGCGGTGGGCTCCAGCTCGGCGATGAAGGCGCGATGCGCCGATGGCGAGGTCACGCCTACCAGCCTACCTACTGGTCGGTAGGCGAATCGAGAGGCTGTGGTCGAGGAACAGGGACGAGTGCCTCCTGACGAGCTGACCGAGCCGTCCGCGGCCGACCGCGCCGACGTCGAGCGCCTGCTGGGCCGCCCTGCCCGCGGTGCGTTCGAGGTCGTCGTGCGTCACGCCGACGGTTCCCCGCTGGTGATCAGGAACGCGCCGTTGCTGGACGACGGGACGCCCATGCCCACCCGGTACTGGCTGGTCGGCGAGCCCGAGCGCGCCAGCGTCGGCCGGATAGAAGCCGAAGGTGGCGTGGCGGCGGCCCAGGCAGCGGTCGATCCCGTCGAGCTGGGCGCCGCTCACGACCGTTACCGGGCCGAGCGCGACGCCGCGCTGCCGCCCGGGCACCGGGGGCCGGTGCCGTCCGGTGGCGTGGCGGGAACCCGGCGGGGGGTCAAGTGCCTGCACGCGCACTACGCCTGGTTCCTCGCGGGCGGCGACGATCCGGTCGGCCGGTGGGTCCACGAGCGCCTGTCGACGACCGACCGGTAGCGTCGACTCGATGGAGGCCGCATCCGCAGCTCCGGCCGCTCCCGTCGCGGCCGTCGACCTCGGCACCAACTCGACCCGCATCCTGGTGGCTCGACTTCGCCCGGACGGCCGGCTCGAGACCCTCGCCCGACGCAACACGATCACCCGGCTGGGCCAGGCGGTCGACGCGACCGGCCGGCTCAGCGACGCGGCGGTCGAGCGGACGCTGGCCTGCCTGCGCGACTATCAGCCGTTGCTCGGCCAGCACGAGGTCGAGCGGGTACGGGTCGCGGCCACCTCGGCGGCTCGCGACGCGTCCAACCGCGAGGCGTTCTTCGACGCCGTCGAGAGCGTCGTCGGCGCCCGCCCCGAGCTGCTCAGCGGCGAGGAGGAGGGCCGGTTGTCCTTCTGTGGGGCGACGGGCGAGCTGGACCCGCAGCTCGGCCGGTTCCTGGTCGTCGACATCGGAGGAGGTTCCACCGAGTTCATCCTCGGCGCCGCCCAGCCCCCGGCTGACGTCGAGGGGGTGCTGTCGGTCGACGTCGGCTGTGTGCGGCTGACCGAGAAGTTCCTGCTCCACGATCCCCCGCAGCCCGAGGAGCTCACGGCGGCGATCAGCCTGGTCGATGCCTACCTCGAGGACGTCAGGCGCGACCTGCCGGGGGTCGCAGACGTGCGCACCCTGGTTGGTGTGGCCGGCACGATCACCACGGTCGCGGCGATCGAGATCGGGCTGGCGACCTACGACCGCGACCGGATCCACCACTTCCGGCTCACCCGCGACGCCGCCGAGGACGTGTTCCGCACCCTGGCGACCGAGGCACGCGCCGACCGCATCCACAATCCGGGCCTCGAAGAGGCGCGGGCCGACGTGATCGTCGGTGGATGCTGCGTGCTGGTCGCGATCATGAGGCGGCTCGGATTCGACGAGATGGTGGTGTCGGAGGCCGACATCCTCGACGGGTTGGCGATGAGCGGCCTTGCCGCCGCGGGCTGAGCACGGCTGCCCTTTCGCGATTTTCTGGGACGGTTGGCTACGGTCGGCGCAGATGCCGATGTCGGACCGTGTCTTGATGGGGCCTGGGCCGTCGAACCCCTATCCCGAGGCAGTCGAGGCTTTGGCGCGGCCGATGCTCGGTCATCTCGATCCGGAGTTCGTCGCGCTGCTGGACGAGACCTGCGACCGGCTGCGCTCTGTGTTCCGGACCAGCAACCCGATGACCCTCCCGATCAGTGGGACGGGGTCGGCGGGCATGGAGACGGCCTTCGTCAACCTCGTCGATCGCGGCGACGTCGTGGTCATCGGTGTCAACGGTGTGTTCGGCGCGCGGATGTGCGACGTCGCGGCGCGTTGCGGTGCCGAGGTCGTGCGTGTCGAGGTCCCGTGGGGCCAGCCGATCGACCCCGGCCAGCTGAGAGCGGCCCATCCGGCCCCGAAGATCATCGCCGTGGTCCACGCGGAGACCTCGACCGGCGTGCGCAGCGACATCGTCCCGCTCGCCGAGGCCAAGGGCGACGCGCTGCTGCTGGTCGACTGCGTGACCAGCCTGGGCGGCATCGAGGTCGACGTCGACGGTTGGGGTGTCGACGTCGCCTACTCGGGTACGCAGAAGTGCCTCGGAGTCCCGCCCGGGCTCGCACCGGTGACGCTCGGCGACCGGGCGCGTGCCGCCCTGGTCGAACGCAGTGCCAGCTGGTACCTCGACCTGCGGATGATCGGCGAGTACACCGGGCCCGCCGCCAGTCGTAGGGGCGGCCGGGTGTACCACCACACCGCGCCGGTGTCGATGGTCTTCTCCCTGCACGCCGGCTTGGGTGCGTTGCTGGAGGAAGGCATCGACGCGGCGATCGCCCGCCACGAGCAGTGTGGCCGGATGCTCCAGGATGGGCTGGTCGAGCGGGGCATGGAGCTGTTCGCAGCGGAGGGGCACCGGCTGCCTGAGCTCACCACGGTCTGGGTGCCCGAGCGGATCGCGGGGATGGACGGCGCGGAGGCGAAGGCACGGGCCACACTGCTGGAGCGTTACGGACTGGAGATCGGGGGCGGGTTGGGCGAGTACGCCGGCAGGGTCTGGCGGATCGGCTGCATGGGGCACACGGCTCGCCCGCGCAACGTCGCCCTGTTGCTCGGAGCGCTGGACGACGTCCTGGGGAGCTAGGTGCACGGTCCTTGCCGCTTCCACGACGCCGACCAACCGATCCCGGAGGGCGAGGGGCGATGACGACGCTCGTCGGGCGACGGATCACGCTCCGGCCCCTGACGGTGGGCGACTTCCCGGCGTGGCAGGAGGTTCGCAGGCGCAATCACGGCTGGCTCACGCCGTGGGAGCCGGCCCGCACGCCCGGCATGCCCGACGTGGTCGAGCACCGCGAGGCGTTCGCGATGCGGTGCAGCGCCCGTGAGCGCGAGCGACAGTTGGGCACGGGGTTCGGTTTCGGGATGTTCGTCGGTGGCCAGTTCGCGGGTGAGATCAACCTGTCGTCGGTGCAGCGCGGCCCGTTCCAGTCGGCCTATGTGGGCTACTGGATCGACCAGGCCCATGCCGGGCAGAGCTACACCGCCGAGGCGTTGGTGCTCATGATCCGGTTCGCCTTCGAGCACGTGCATCTGCACCGGGTGCAGGTGTCGATCATCCCGCGCAATCACCGCAGCCGGCGGGTGGTCGAGAAGCTGAAGCTGCGCGACGAGGGCATCGCTCTCCGTTACCTGGAGATCAACGGCGTGTGGGAGGACCACGTCCGCTACGCCGTCACCGCCGAGGAGTGGCTCGACCGTCGTGACGAGCTGACCCGCGAGTGGCTGGCGTGAGCCCGTCCACCCGAGCTCGTGGGATCCGGTCTGGCGCGGCTGAGGTCAGAGGTTCCGGTGGCCGGAACCTGTGGCCTCCGGCGTTATGGATCGGAACTTGTTGTCTCGGGTTGCTGGTGGTTGGCGCCCTGCTCGTCGGGTGTGGCGGCGACGATGACGGCGGGGGGAGCGATGCCGGCCCGAGCGACGATGCCGCAGATACGACCTCGACCACGATGGCCACTGGCGGCATCGAGGTCGACGCCCCCGACGGCTGGACCGCGATCCCCGTGCCGGTGCTCGGGTTCGGGCTGGCCGTGCCGCCGGGCTGGGAGGCCACCCGCCTGGACGCAGAAGGATTGTCCAGCACCGGGCAGGCCGAGCCGGTCGTCCCCGGGTTCGTGGCAGCGGCCCACAGCGCGGCCCAGTCGGGGGCGGTGTTCTATGCGGCCGGCGTCGACGCCGAGGGCCGGGTCGCCGACCTCAGCGTCCGGGCGATCCTGGATTCGGGGATCGCCGACACCGCGGGGCTGGAGTCCCTGGCCGGACAGCTCGCCGGGGAGCGGGGCTGGGCATCGCCGGTGATCGAGCCGGTCGCGGATGCGGCACGGCCGACCGTGGAGGTCCGCTTCCAGGCCGACGCCGCCCGGGCGAACGACGACGATCCCGACCAGACCGACCAGGTCACCGTCGAAGGGACGGAGCGGTTGGTGCTCAGTCGCGGCGGCGCCGTCTACTCGGTGGTCCTCACCAGCGAGGACGCGGATATCCACGACGATCTCGCGGCCGAGATCCTCGCGACCTTCGCGTTCCCGTCGGCCTGACCCCTCAGCGGCCGGGGCTGATCCGGCGCTGCATCTCGGCCAGGCGCCGCTGGAACTCGGGCTGGTTGATCGACCACACCTGGGGGTCGAGCTCGCGCTCGACCGCCTCGCCGTGGCTCGGGAGCCCGGCGACGTCGGACAGGGTGCGTTTGATCTGCACGAGCAGCTCGCGCGGGGCCGACGCGGCGACCGCGGCCAGCGCGGTCGCGACGGGGAGGAGCTCGTCGTCGGCGACGCAGCGCCAAGCCAACCCGATGCGCTCGGCCTCGGCGCCGTCGACGATCTCGCCGAACAGCACCATCGCCGCCGCCGCCTGGGGGCCGACCCGGCGGCGGAGCATCCAGGTGTGGCCACCGCCGGGATGCAGTCCGAGCTGCACGAACCGGGTGTCGAACCGGGCCGAGGTGCCGGCGACGATCACGTCGCATACCAGGGCCAGGTTGACCCCGGCGCCGACTGCGGCACCGTTCACCGCCGCGACCGTCGGCAACGGCGACCGCCCGATGCGCAGGAACCCCTCGTAGACCCGGCTCAAGCCCTCGCGCTGGCTCGAACCGAGGTGGGAGAGCTCGGCGCCGGCGCAGAAGGCGGGCGGAGCCCCGGTCACCACCACGGCACGCACCGACCCGTCGGCCTCGATGCGGTCGAACGCCTCCACGATCTCGTCGACCAGATCCAGTGTCAGGGCGTTGCGACGACCTGGCGCGTCGATGGTCACCCTGGCGACGCCGTCATCGATCGCGGTGTGGAGCTCGGGCATGGCCGGATTCTGCCACTCGGATCCTGCGGGTGAGTAGGACGGCGTGATCAACGAACCATCTCGATGGGTTTCACTACTTCTCCTGGAGGAAAGATGGCGAACGGATCGCGGAAAGGGCACGTCTCGATGACACGAGCGGCAGGCTTTGTTACAGTCCCGTGTCGGAGACCTCTCCGCTGGGGAGGGAGGGACATCCGCGGGGAGGGACCTTGGATGATCGCCGCCCGGTTGCTTGCGGCCGGAAAATTGCAGCAGCCATCGCCGCCGGGCTGGTCGTGACCGCCATCTGGGCTCCGTCGACCGGGCAGGCTCTGCCAGGGCAGGAGGAGCCGGGCGATCAGGCTGGCACCGGTGCCGGCTCGGCGACGATCGACATCGACGTCGATGTGGCCAGCGGCAGCGAGGCCGCCCTGGCGGGCACCCTGGAGGAGATCCAGGCCAACGTCGCCAGCCAGCTCTCCCAGCTCGACGCAGCCCAGGCGGTGCTGGTCGAGGCCGAAGCCGCGGTCACAGCGGCCGGCGAGGCCGTGGCGGCGACGCAGGCCGAGATCGACGAGCTGACGGCACGCAGCGACGAGGTCGTGATCGAGACGTTCATGAGCCCGCCCTCCCTCGAGATCACCGATGCCCTTGAATCGGACACGGTGAACGAGGCATCGATGAGGCAGGCGCTACTCGGTATCCGGGCCGACGCGGACGCCAGCGTCCTGGCCGACCTGGAGGAAGCCCGTCAGCGCTTCGAGGCCGAACGCGAGCTCGAAGACGAGGCCGAAGGCGAGGCACAGGCCCGGCGGGCCGATGCCGAGGCGGCACTGTCGGCGGTGCAGGCGGCAACGGGCCAGCAGGCAAGCTTCCTCGGCGAGATCCAGGCCCGGCTAGACGAGGGGCTGGCCGAGGCCGCCGCGCTGGCCAACGTGGATCCCGAGATGGCGGCCGAGTTGACTGCTCGCGCAGCGGCGCTGGCCGACGAGCTGCAGGCGATCGCCGACTCCAGGGCCTACCAGGCCGCGCTGGACGCCTTGGCCGAGGCTGAGCGCCGCGCAGCGGAGGAGGCAGCAGCGAACCCGCCCGACCCGGTCACGCTCGGGCCGTCGTCGGGGTCGTTGGCCACCGTCTCGTGCCCGGCCGGCGGCTCGATCACGGTGGACAGCTCGCTGGAAGGGCCGTTGTCATCGCTGCTCCAGGCGGCAGCCGCCGACGGGGTCACGCTGTGCGGCTCTGGCTACCGGAGCCCGGAGGCGCAGATCGAGGTTCGCCGAAGCAACTGCGGCACCTCGGACTACGCGATCTACGACATGCCCGCATCCGACTGCTCACCGCCGACCGCACGGCCAGGGACATCCGAGCATGAGGTGGGGCTGGCCATCGACTTCACCTGCGGCGGGGGCGGCGTCATCTCCAGCACTGGTAGCTCCTGCTACCAATGGCTGGACGCGAACGCGGCGGGCTACGGGCTCTACCAGCTACCGAGTGAGATTTGGCATTGGTCGACGACAGGTAACTAGCAGGCGACGCCAAAGGGGCGGACATGGGGGGACTCACAATCCAGCAGTTGTACGGCCCTCGTTCCATGCGGCGCGCAGTCGCGGCCGGGTTCGTGCTCCTGGCAACCGTGGTTGCGCCCGAGGTCTCCGGGGCCGGGCCCGTCCAGGAGCCCGACCTCGAGGAGGAGCAGCGCGAGGTGCGCGAACGGCAGGGCGAGGTCGCTCTCGAAGTCGACATGCTCGAGGCGAGTAGCGCCGAGATGGAGGAGGCGCTGGCCACCTTGGATGCCAACGTCACCACGCACCAGGCCCAGTTCGACGCCGCCAACACCGCCGCGGCGGAGGCCGACGCCGCGCTGGTCGAAGCCGAGGCTGCTGTCACCGAGGCCCAGGGCAGGGTCGACGTACTCAACGCGGCGAGCGACGAGCTGCTGATCCAGTCCTACGTCGCCCCGCCGGCCTACAACGCATGGGACACCCTCCAGGCCGACTCGTTCTCGGACGCCGCGCTGATGAACGCGGTCCTCGACATGCAGGCCGAGGAGGATTCCAACGTGCTCGAGCTGCTCGAAGTGGCTCGCGACGATCTCACGACCCAACGCGACAACCGCGAGACGGCGGCCGCCGATGCCGAGACCGCGCGGGCCAACGCGGCCGAAGCGCTCACTCGGGTACAGGCCGCGCGGGACCAGCAGGCGGTCGTGGCCGCCGAGGCCGACGCGGCACTGGACCACCGGCTGACCGAGGCGGCGAACCTCGCGGCCATCGACGAGGAGCTGTCGCGCCAGATCGCCGAGGAGGCCGCCGAGCAGGCGCGCCTCCAGGCCGAGGCAGCGGAGGCCGCGGCTGCGGCTGCACGACCAGCAGCCGGCACCGTCACTCCCGGTCCCAACGGCCTGGCCACGGTGAGCTGCCACGGCGGAGGATCGATCACGGTGGCCGACACCCTCGCGTCGAACCTGCAGGCACTGCTCGACGCCGCAGCGGGCAGTGGCCTACAGCTCTGCGGAGGCGGCTATCGCGACTCGCAGCGGCAGGTCGAGCTGCGAAAGCAGAACTGTGGCACGTCGCACTACGCGATCTACCAAATGCCGGCCTCGCAGTGCTCGCCGCCGACGGCCCGGCCCGGCTCCTCGCAGCACGAGCGTGGTCTGGCGATCGACTTCGCCAACTGCTCCACCCGTTCGACGGCGTGCTACCAGTGGTTGGCCGGCAACGCCGCCAACTACGGGCTCCACAACCTGCCGTCCGAGGCCTGGCACTGGTCGACGACCGGCAAGTGAGCCGAAGCGGTGGCCGCACGGCTGCCGTCAAGAGGGTGACAGCGAACGGAGCGGTGGTTAACCTCCCGGCCCCGCCCCCTCGCTCAGTGAGGTCACAGCCACGTGGAGTCACCTCGATCGGCAGCTGGTGGCCAGTGGGCCCGGCACGTCGGCGGCGTGCTGCTGGTCGTCGTCGCGGCGCTGCTTCCCCATGCGACCGGCGCGGATCCCGTGCAGGAGGGCCCTGGTCAGTCGACGCAGCGACGCGCCGACGTACGGCGGCGCCAAGGCGAGGTCGCGCTCGAGGTCGATGCCCTGGAGGCGCGCCATGCCGAGCTGAGCGCGGCGCTCGCCACCCTCGATGCCAACGTCGCGACCCAGCAGGCCGAGCTCGACGAAGCTCGGCGCACTGCTGCCGAGGCGGCCGAGGACGTCGTCGAAGCCCAGGCTGCCGTCGCGGCGGCTGAGAACCGCATCGACGAGCTCGACGAGGCGATCGACGAGTTCATGGTCGAGGCCTACGTCAACCCACCGTCCGACGACGAGCTCGACGCGCTCATGGCCGACACGATCTCCGACGCGACCATCGAGCGCGTGTTGATCGACCTCCAGTCCGACAGCGACGCCGACCTCTTCGACCAGCTGCGGCAGGCGCACGAGGACCTGGAGCTCGAGCGGGCCAACACGGAGGCGGTGGCGGAGGAGGCCGAGCAGAAGCGTCATGCCGCGGAGGACGAGCTCGAGCAGCTCGAGGCGGCGCGCGCGCAGCAGGCAGCGTTCGCTGCCGATGCCGAGGCTGCGCTCGACCGCAGGCTGGTCGAAGCCGAGAACCTCGCCGCTCTGGACGCCGATCTGTCGCGCCAGATCGCCGAGGAGCAGGCCGCGCTGGCCAGGCAGCTGGAGGCTGCTCGACGGGCGGCCGAGGCTGCCGGTGGGGGTGGGGCTCCGGCGCCGTCCGGGGGTCCGGGCACGGTGATGCCGGTCCCTGGCGGTCTGGCCCGGGTCAGCTGCCCGGCGGGGGGGTCGATCACCGTCGCGGGCGAGCTGGCGTCCGGCCTACGGGGCCTCCTGGATGCCGCTGCCGCCGACGGCCTTCACCTCTGCGGATGGGGATACCGCAGCACCGACCGCCAGATCGCGTTGCGTCGGGCGCACTGCGGCACCTCCGAGTATGCGATCTGGAGCATGCCGTCGTACCGGTGCTCGCCGCCGACCGCCCGCCCGGGTCGTTCGATGCATGAGCGGGGGTTGGCCGTGGACTTCACCTGCAACGGCTCGGGGATCGGCAGTCGTTCCAGTGCGTGCTTCCGCTGGCTGGACGCGCATGCCGGCAACTATGGGCTGATCAACCTCCCGAGCGAGCCCTGGCACTGGTCCACCAACGGTCGCTGATCGGCGGCGGCCTGGCGGATTCGTTACGATCCCGTGTCGCTGTCAAGCCTCGTGGGGGGACTGGGCACCGACCGACGTAGCAAGGTCAGAACGTAGGACGGCGGGTGGACATCGGGAGAGGGCGAGTTTGACGATCGTGCGCCACCAGCGCGTGCTGGGACGTGCTGCTATCGCACTGGCGGTCGGGTCCGCTGTGCTGGTCCCGAACGCCGCCGCCGCTCGGCCGTCCCAGGAGGAGGACCCGAGCGAGGATGGCGGCTCCGCGACCGACTCGGCTCAGCTCGAGCTCGAGCTCGACCCGCTACGGGCCGGGGGCGGCGACATCGAGTCCGCGTTCGGCGACATCCAGGAGAACGTCCTCGCTCAGCGGGCAGAGCTCTCGGCGGCCGAGCAGACGGTGACCAACGCCACCGACGCCCTCGCCGCGGCGCAGGCCGTCGTGGCGGACACCCAGGTCGAGATCGACTTCTGGGTCGCCCAGTCCGACGTCGTCGTGGTGCAGGCGTTCATCACGTCGCCAGGCGAGCGGGCGCTCGACGTCTTGAACGTCGACACGGCCGAAGAGGCCACCGTGATGCAGACGATGCTGGACATGCAGGCCGGCGAGGATGCCGACGTCCTCGCCGAGCTCGACGCGGCGCAGCGACGGCTCGAGGAGCAGCAGGCCATCGAGCAGGAGGCTGCGGACGAGGCGGCCGAGGCGGTCGGCAATGCCGAGGGTGCCCTGGACGACCTCCAAGCGGCGGTCAGCCAGCAGACGCGCTTCACCCTGGAGGTCGAAGCACGACTCGAACGTGACCTCGGCGAGATCGAGGCGCTGCGTGAGACGGACCCCGAGCTGGCCGCGCGGCTCGAGCAGCAGGTGAGCGCGCTGGCAGCCCAGATCACCGAGTCCCGTCGGATCCTCGACGAGGAAGCGGCGTTGGAGGCTGCCGGGGTCGCGCCGGCCGACCCGGATGCACCGCAGGGCCCGGTCACGATCACCGTGGAGGGCGGGCTAGCGATGGTGAGCTGCCCGCAGGGGCTGGGGTCGATCGACGTCGCAGGGGTCATCGCGCGTGACCTCCAAGGCCTGCTGAACCTCGCGGCCGAGCAGGGACTGCCGCTGTGCGGCAACGGGTGGCGCGATCCGGCCGAGCAGGTCGCGCTGCGGCGTGCCCACTGCGGTCCGAGCAACTACGACATCTACCAGGCGCCGGCATCGTCGTGTTGGCCGCCGACGGCCCGCCCGGGCACCTCGAAGCACGAGCAGGGGCTGGCGATCGACTTCACCTGCGGTGGTAGTGGCACGGTCGGGTGGGGCGACGCCTGCCACGACTTCCTGCGCGCCAATGCCGAGAGCTTCGGCCTGTATCCGTTGTCGTCCGAACCCTGGCACTGGTCCGACGACGGCCGCTGAGACATCCCGGCGTTCGGGCGACGCGAGCACCGCGCCGGCCGAGGGCTGAGACGGCACACGTTCAGGTGTCGCGCACGACCGCCGGTGAGTGGCGGAAGAACTGCTCGACGTCGCTCTCGTAGCGGTAGGCGGGCTCGGGGTCGCCGACGGTGTTGCGTAGCCGCAGCGACCGTGCGAACGACTCCACCGCGCCGGCCGAGGTGTACTCGTAATGGAATCCGGCGTCCCGGAGCCGTCGGTTGTCGACGCCGCGCCCGTAGGTGAGCAGGTCGACGGTCTCGGGTGGCAACGGCAGGCCCAGCCGCGTCAGCGACGCCGCAGCGACGCCGGTGCCGACCGGTGGTAGGTAGAAGCGGTGCTTGCCGCAGATGGCGACCGCTTCGCTCCACGGGAGAAGCCCGTCTCCGGCGACGTTGAAGGTGCCTGGCAGCTCACGGTCGAGCACGAACATCAGCGCCCGGACGACGTCGTCCTCGTGGACGAACTGGAACCGTGGGTCGAACCCGAAGATGGCCGGCACCAGCGGCATATGCAGGACCTTCGACAACGGTGTGGTGATGTCGGGCCCGAGCACGTTGGAGAACCGGAGCATCGCGACCGAGACGTGGGGATTGTCAATGGCGTAGTCGCGGACGTAGGACTCGACCTCGACCAGGCTCCGTTCGACACGGTTCCGTGGCGGGCGGCTGCGCGGGGTCTCCTCCGAGAACCACACGGGATCGCGGTGGGTCGAGCCGTAGACCAGCGTCGACGACTTGACCAGCACCCGCGACACCCGTGATCCGTCCTGGCTCGCGGCCGCGCACAGGTTCATGGTGCCGATCACGTTCGTCTCGTGGATCCGACGCGGCGACATCTGGGTCGAGTCGACCACCAGGAAGGTGTGGACGATCGTGTCGATCTGCGCGGCCCGGACGATGCGGGCCAGCAGCGAGTAGCTCTCGTCGGTGCGGACGAACTCGGTGCGATCGAGCTCGACGGTCGGCTCGGTGGTGTCGAGCCCGATGATGACGTCGGTGTCCGGCTCGGCTTCGAGGGCCTGCGCGACCCGGCCGCCCCAGAACGTGCCGAGCCCGGTGACCAGCACCCGTCGTCCCTTGGCCATGCTGCCTATCCCCGCCAGACGCTCTCGCGCTCGCGGAGCATGTCGTAGAGGGCGTCCTGGATCTGCTGGCGGATCATCTCGGAGGCGTCCATGATGCGGCTACGGGAGTAGCGGGGCTGGTCGGGCGGCTCGTCGAAGGTGATCGGTTCGAGCACCCGGAGGCGGAACTTCGCCGGCAGGTAGGTCACGATGCCGAGCGGCCCGAGCAGCAGCATGTTCGCGGTGATCGGGAAGTAGGGCAGCCCGAGGAGGCGGGCGAGCGTCGGTGACTTGTAGACGATCGGCATGGACTCCTCGCCGCCGACGATGGCGATGGGGATGATCGGCACCCCGGCCCGGAGCGCGATCTCGACGAAACCGCCGCGGCCGAACCGGCGCAGCTGGTAGCGCTCGCTGAAGTGCTTGCCGGGCCCCTTGTTGCCCTCAGGGAAGGTGAGCACCAGCTGACCCTGCTCGCGGAGGAGGCGGTAGGCGTTGTCGGGGTGGGCCTGCACGCCCCCGAGGCGCTGCCAGTAGACGTTGACCACGGGCAGCTTCTTGAAGAACTCGTCGGCCAGCGTGTAGACGGGCCGCCCAAGCTGGGTCTCGATCCCGTGCATGATCGTGCCGGCGTCGGCGGGTATGGCGCCGGCATGGTTGCCCACCAGCAAGGCGCCGCCCTCGGTGGGGATGCGGTCGAAGTTCTCCCACTCGACACGGAACCAGTGCTGGTAGATGGGATCGACCACCGTGCGCAGGACGCGGCGGAGGTGCTCGGACCGGCCCCACTCGTCGACGTCGGAGCGGCGCGGGTCGTCGACGGGACCCCGCTGGACCGGCACCGGGAGCAGGGTGGGCCGGCCGTCGGCGTCGGTCGGCTTGCGCTTGGCCTTCCTCGCCGTTTCCCGAGCCATCGATCGGCATCGTAGCCAGCGACGCGAAGGCCCCCGGCCACCGCCTGTGACGCGGACGAGATCGGCCGAAAGTGTCACAGGGGCCGAGGATGATGGTCGGTATGGAGGACAAGCAGTCGACTTTGATGCCGAGGCGTGATGGCGGTCATGCCGGCCCGGCGCCGCGACGGCGGGCCACATCGCTGCGGTTCGGGTCGGTTGCCGCCGTCCTCGCCGACGTGACCAGAGCCGAGGGGCTGACCTCCCCTGCGTTCCGCAGCCCGCCCGGGCTGGTCGGGGTCAGTCGCTCGATCCGGCGGCGACGCCAGGGCCCTGCGACCGTTGCCGTGGCCCTGCGGGGGCGGCCCTGGGCAGCGGTGCTGGCCGACATGGTCGAGGGCGTGGTGGCGGCGAACCGGCTCCGCGGCGTCGCGGCCGACCGGTGCCGCGCCCGGCTCTGGGGGGCACTCGGCGAGGCCGACGAGGCCGATCAGCCCGACGAGACCCGAGGCGGTGCCGGCCAGGTCGGCGATCACGAACGGGAGGACGAACGTGACGAGCCGAAGGCCACGAACGAAGAGAAAGCACAGGGGTTTGCCGCCTAGCCTGCGAGAGTGCGGACCGCGCGCATGTTGTTGGGCCGACTGGCGGTCAACGGCCAGGAGATCGAGGCGCGTTATGCCGATGTGTTCGTGGTGGTCCGTGACGACGAGGTCACGCCGGGACCCAACGACTGGGAGGTGACCGTCCAGGCCATGGATGGTGTGGACCTGGAGCCGGGCGAGCACCTGCTCCATCTGGAGAGCCTCGACGGCACGACTCTGAGCGGTCGGGCGCTGCTCCGCTTCAGCGACGGCAACCGCCTGCTGTTCCGCGGCGACGGCTACCTGGCGGGATACGACGACTGACCGGGTCGTCGGCGTAGCCTTTCGACTCCACCCGCCCGGGTGGCGGAACTGGCAGACGCGGAGGGCTTAAACCTCTCTGGCCCACTGGGCCGTGCGGGTTCGACTCCCGCCCCGGGCACGCCGTCGGTCCAGCTTGTGCCTGGTCCGGGTACACATGGTCGTAGGCGACCTCGACGTGGACGGTGACCCTCGACCTCGGGCCCGACCCGGCGACCGGGAGCGTCGCCAGCCCGTGGAAAGGCGGGGCGGGTTAAGGACCCGCAAGGCGGCCTAGGCCGAGCTGAACAAGCTCGTCGCCCGCGTCGATGCCGGCGAGGTGGTGACCCGCTCCCGTGTGACGGTTTGGGGAGTACCTGGCTGAAGGCCGTCAAGCCTCGGCTGCGGCAGACGAGCTGGAACACCTACCGCATCGCCGTCGGCCGGGTGAAGGCGGGCCTTGGCGCCGTGCGCCTGCAGGCGTTGACGCCCCTGGAGGTCGAGGACTTCTACGCCCAGCTGCTCTCCGGCAACGGCGGCGAGGAGCGGCAGCTCACTCCAAGACCGTGCGGAACACCCACATCGTCTGCGGAAGGCTCTCGCTGATGGGGAGCGCCTCGGCCAGGTGGTCCGCAACGCCGCGGCAGTGGCCAAGCCGCCGGCGCCCACCAAGCCCGAGCACAATACCTGGACCGCCGAGCAGCTCGCACTGTCCCTCGAGACCGTCGGCGGGACTCCGAGACCATTCGGGCGCTGAAGGAGCACCAGAAGTGCGAGCGCCTCGGTCACGCCACGACCGGCATCACCCTCGACCTCTACTCCCACGTGTCCCGGAGCCTCGACGCCGACCCGGCCTCCCTCGTCGCCGGCAGAATGAGTCCCGCGTGATGATCAGCCGGCCCGCCTCTGCGGCTATGGGTATCCATTCGGTGTCGAGTTGACCAGGATCAATGATGCAAGATGGCCTCTCGTGTTTGTGGATCACAGCACCCGGATCGCCTGGGTATGTGACGTCAAGAGATGCGCTGCCTCTCGAACAGCGAACATCTCTCGATGGAGTACGACGACCTCCACCATGCCAGGCATCATGCCGTATGGCACCCCGAAGATCACGCGACGGAGCGGGTTCAGTCCTCCATCTCGGCCCCTCCTGGTGAGCACTCAGGAGGCCGAGATCGCTCACGTGGACCGCACTGCGGCCGGCATCGCTGAGCAGGTGGGCGACGCGAGCCGAGAGCGATTCTCGATGAAAACCTTCAACTGACGGGGCGGAGCGGGATCTCTCGCTCATCCACGGCAGCGGCGGCATAGTGGAGAGCGTCCTGGATGTCCTCGACCGTGAGTTGAGGGAACTCGGCCAGGATCTCCTCGGCCGTCATTCGCTCCGCGAACATACCCACGAGAGTGGCCACGGGGATCCGGGTGCCACGGATGCAGGGCACGCCACCCATGATCCGACGATCGACAGAAATCCGCTGTCCCGCCCCGGGGTGTCACACGACGGCGTCGATCTCGACGAGGAACTCGGGGCCACGGCCGGCGACGACGTGGACCGTGATGGCGGGCGGTGGGTCGGCCGGGTTCCACGCCTGCTGGAAGGCGGCGAAGCCTTCGTCGAACGCGTGTCCGTCCACCACGGCGATGGACCAGTGCACGATGTTCGCCAGGCTCGCCCCCTCGCTCTCGAGGATGGTCGCGAGGTTGCGGAACGCCTGGCGGGCCTGCTCCCCGACGGTGGGACCGACGACCTTGCCGTCGGCGTCGACGCCGTTCTGCCCGCCGATGTAGATCGTCTTCGCCGGTTGTTCGACCACGACCGCCTGGCTGAAGGCCGGGCTGCGGTGGAGTCCTTGGGGTTGACGTGCCGGACACTCATGTGTCGCCTCCTGTGACGCTGACACCAGTAATAGTGGTTTCGCGGGCGGCGCGGCGCTCGCTCCCCGCCGGGGCGGTCGCGACCATCAAGCGCTGGCCCCACCGCGAGTGCTCGGGCCCGGTCCGGCTTGCTCGCGGACGGCGAGGGGGGCGTCCCGATCGGCGCCAACCTGCCCGATCTCATCCTGTACCTCGCCTGGATCCTTCTCGCAGGCCTGCCCTGCGGCGTCATCGAGGCCGCCCTCGGCGCCGACCTTCGGCGACCCCGGCCAGCAACGAACTGATCGCACACCCCGTCGGACAGGCCTCTCTACCGACCGATGGGTCGGGGGAGGATCGTGACGATGGTGGGGGTGACGTCGACTCGGCCCAGGTGAAGGCGCCGGGTGGAGGCATTGGTGTAGCCGACGGCGTCTTCGGGCCAGGCGTGGAAGGTGACGAGCGTGTCGCCGCGGCGGTTGCCGGACACGAACTCGACGCCTCCGGGGCCTTCGAGACCGGCGCCGGCGGCGAGCGCGGGTTCGGGTTGCTTCGTGCACGGGCCCATGGGGGTATCGCACCAGGCGACGCCGACGGCGTAGGCGGGCGTGTCCCAGCGGTTCGCGGAGTAGAGCAGGAGCCAGCGGTTGCCGACACGGGCCATCGTGGGCGCTTCGATGAGGCCGCCTTCCCAGGCGAGGTTGGCGGTGAGCAGGTCGGCTGGCGGGCCGAACAGCTCGGTTGCGGTGGCGGCGAGCGGGACGGAGTGCAGCGTGGTGGGCAGTCCGCAGCAGTTGCCGTCGTCTTTGTAGAGCAGCCATCGCCTGCCGACGGGGTCGACGACGAACGACGGGTCGATCGAGCCGCCTTGGTCGGGATGGCAGACGAGCGGCGACGGAGCGGGCGTGTAGGGGCCGTGTACTGAGGGCGCGGTCGCCACGCCGATGCATTGTCGTCCCGATGCGCGGTCGCGTGCGGTGAAGGCGAGGACCCAGCCGTGCTCGGTTGGCGTCACTGCAGGTGCCCAGGTGTGGCCTTCTTCGGCCCAGGGCGGGAGCTCCGCCAGGGCGTCGGCCACGAGGAGTCGGCCGTCGGTGGTGGTGGTGGTGGCCATCGGCACGTTGCCGGCCGCGCTGTTGGTGGTGAACAGCCACGGCTCACCGTGATCGACCGCGACAAACGGGTCGGGTGCATCGGCCGTGCGTAGCCCCGAGATGTCGACCTGAGAGAAATCGGCCGGGAGCGGAGGCGGCGCCGTGGTCGCTGACGGGATGGTCTGCGGGGCCGCCGGCGGCGCGGTCGTCGATGCGCTCGCTGCGCTCGGGGCCGGCATGGTTGTCGCGGTCGGACCGTCACTGGGTTGAGCGACCTGACCGGTGACAGCGAAGGGGACGGCAACCGCGATCACGAGCCCTGCAGTCGCCAGCACGCCACGGCGACGTGAGATGTGCATGCCGCGGACCATGAGGCGTCGAGATCAGGGCGGCGTTAGCGCAATGTTTGGGTCCGACGGCGCGCAAGGCCGCAGATCAACCGGCGGCCCACCGTGAGCGGCACCCGGACGTCCAACGTCGATCTGAGGAGTGTCGCGCACAGGACCGCGCGCCTCGATTGGTGGCCGGGCTCTCGCTACGGTCGCCACGTCCGTGAGTGGCTCCCCTCCGGGAGGAGCAAGGAAGGAAGGTGGATGCCCGGCAGCATTGCGGAGGTGAAGCAAGCGGTGGACTCGGTGCTCGGCTTGGTCGGTCAGCGGAGCGACGACATCGAGCGGGCTCGGCGCTTACCGGACGAGGTCGTCGTGGCGCTCCGCCGCACGGGAGTCAATCGGCTGACATTGCCCGAGGCGCTGGGCGGGCTGGAGGCACCAGTCATTGACATGATCGACGTGTTCGAGCGCATCGCGGCGGTCGACGGCAGTGCAGCTTGGTGCACGACGATTGGCGTCGGCAGCAACTTCTTCGGGGGCTATATGACCGAGGCCGGGGCCCGGATCGTGTTCAGTGATGCCGACCAAGGCAGTGCCACGATGTTCGAGCCGTCGGGCAAGGTCGTCCGGGACGGCGACCGCTGCCTCCTCAGGGGCCGCTGGCCGTTCGCGAGCAACGTCCTGCACAGCGTGTGGATCGGCGTCGGCGCGCTCGTCGAGGGTGACGATGGAACGGTCGATCCCGTTCCTCGGGTCGTCTTCGTCCCCGTTGCGGACTTGGTCGTCGAGGACACCTGGGATGCGCTGGGACTGCGGGGCACCGGCAGCCACCACGTCGCGGTGAGCGACCTCGCGGTCGACCTCGATCGTTCGTGCACCTTCGCCGACCAGCCATGGCCGGAGGGGACGCTGTGGCGTCTGCCGGTGTACGCGGCACTCTTCCCGCTCCTGGCGGCCGTTCCGCTGGGCATCGCGCGAGGCGCATTGGACGAGATCGCGCGTCAGGCGCGTGTCGGGCGGGTGGCCCGACGCGGCCAGCTGGACGACGACCCCGTCGCTCTGGCCGAGCTCGCCGGTGCGGACACCCGCCTGCGGGCGGCGCGAGCCGTGTTGCGCGAGGTGGTCGAGGAGGCGCACCTCCTTGCCGAACGGGGTGACCCGATCGACCGACATCTCCAAGCGAGGACCTACCTGGCCTGTCTGCTGGCCAGCGATGTCGCCACCGAGGTAACGACGGTTGCCCACAACCTCGGTGGTGGTGCCGCCGCGTACACCGACAGCCCCCTGCAACGAGCGCTGCGAGACGTCGAGACCTCACGCCAGCACCTGTTGTTCGCACACAGGCACCGTGTGGCGTTCGGCAAGGCCCTGGCCGGCATCGACGTCGCGTATCGGCCCTTCTTCCTGTGACGCTGCGGCGCCACCCGCGGCCCGCCGGGTGGGCGCCGGCGCCCGTTTAGGTGGTGGCATCCGGCGTATTAGCCGATCTCGCCATCGCGATCAGCGTGTTGCCGAGCTCGTCATCACTGGAGGCCGAATCATTGTCGACGACCCGCTGACGGGTGACCGAGACCGAGAGGGCACGCGACTCATCTCTTGCCTTCTCCACCGCGTTTGCCCTCGCCGCCACGACCGCTTCGTCCAGATCCTCGGGGTTCATGATCGGATCGTCGACCAAGTCCTGTGGGCGGGTCGTGGATCGGGTCTGGGGAGGCCGGGCAGTCCAGGGCACGATCTGTTGAAGGACATTCTCGTAGAAGGCCTCGACCATGGCAGTGACGCTCTGGATGAAGCCTGGCGATCGGCCGCCGTCCTTTCGGTTCTGGCCCATCTCGGCGCGCTGGATCAGCCGGAATCGCAGGATCTCCCGACGGTCGGGATCGAGCAGCATGTCACGGTTCTCGCGGGCTTGCGCGAGGGTGGTGCAGATGGGTTGTCGGGAGTGACGTGGCCACGCCTCGACCGCGAGATCCCCCGATGCGGCATCGCCGAGCTGTCGAAGGAGCCATGTGATCCGCGCTCGGCTGCCTCGGTCGGTCGGTGCCGGGACCTTGGTACTAGCGGTTATCTGCCGGGCACGTAGATCGACGACGAGGCTGATCTCGCCGACCGAGCCTGGAATCCGAAGGGCCGCATCGAGATGGCCGCTAGCGATGAGTTGGTCTGCGAGGTGATTGAATCGAACTTTGGGGTCGGAGTGTGCACGAGGGACGACCGGCTGGACGTCGACCCCGGTTTTCGACCCGAGCCGCAGGGCGGCGAATCGGACGAGCTGCTCCCAACGGTGCACGATGTCTCGGAGGCCAGAGTCAGACTTGTGGAGTGTTGCGGTGCGCGATGCGTCGCGCACCGTTGCCCAGTTGGCGCCCATATCCGCGAAGGCCATGGCGCCCGATGCTGGGTGTTTGAGGTACCGAATCAGCTCTCCAAGAATCCACGCTTGCTCAGGGTCGCTCACCCCGCGATGGACCTTGGCCTGCACGGCGTGGCCCAAGACCTCAGTCCACGAGAAGTGCGCGAGGCATACCTTCGAGTTCGCCCGGACACGGACGCCTTCGCAGGGATGCTCGGCTCCGACTCCGATCTCGTTCGAGATGGTGACGACCGCATCGAAGCCCTGTTCGCGCGCGAGGGTCAGGTAGTTGTTGAGCTGATCTGCTTGGAGCAGGTTGTCGCCGGTCTTCACTTCGACGAGCGTCTTCCAGGTTGAAGCTCCGTAGGCGACCTGCACGACGCCGTCCGGACGTATGACCGTTCCGTCGTTGAGCTTGAACCTCGTCTCGATGAAGGCCTCGACTGAAGCCTTGCGTGCTGTAGAGGCACCAAGTGGCGAGAACATCGCCGCCGAGAGGTCCCGCACGATCATGAGAACCGAGAGCAGCGCCGAGGTCGCTCTCATCTCTGCTTCTGTCGTGTTGTTGATCCCGCTCACCGGGATCAGCCGCGCGACCTGAAATCCATCCGCCATGTCCCCGCCGCCTTTGCTATTGGGGAGTCCGCCATCGTTGACCCTACGCGAAGCGCGCGGTCGCAGCTCGCAGTGGGAATGCGCAGAGCGGATCCGTTCAGAGGCCGTCGATCGGCTCGGTACCGTGGTTGGCCAGCCTCCAGGTCGACACGGCGCCGCGACGGTCAGGAGCCTTCCGGGCTGGCGTGCGGCGTGGCCATGTAGCTCGCCAGCTCCTCCAGGGTGACGAGCCCGTCGCCGTCGCTGTCCATCATCTCGATGGCCTTGGCCGCGGTCTCGTCGGTGAACTTGACCCCGAGCGTGTTCATGAGCTCCTTGAACTCCGCTGCGGAGACGCAGCCGTCGCCGTCCTTGTCCAGCATGGCAAAGCTCGCTGCGTACCTCTCCGTGTCCACCATCGTTGTACGCCTTCCCAACGGCTGCGAAGCTCCGGATCGTACTCACGGCCGCCAGGCGACCCGGCCGCGGGTCCACGCTCGTGACTCCCACACCATCGAGCACGTGGTGCGCCCGCCGGCTCAGCACCTGTGCATGCCCGACGGCTCCTGATCGCTCAGCCGAGGTGCTTCTCGAACCAGTGGTGGGCGTAGGGCTCGTCGTTGAAGGGGTTGACCTCGCGGTAGCCGGCCGAGCGGTACATGGCGATCGCCTCGGTGAGCGTGCCGTTGGTCTCGAGGCGGACGGTGTCGCTCGCAGCGGCCGCGCGAGCCTCCAACTCCCCGAGCAGGCGACGGCCGACACCGAGGCCACGTGCCGCCGGGTCGACCCACATGCGCTTGAGCTCGGTCGGCTCGCCGGCATGGAACTTGAGCGCCCCGCAGCCGACCGGCTCACCGCGCAGCGTCGCCAGGCAGAACACCCCCGCGGGAGGCCGCATCTCGTCCAGGTCGGCGGGCAGACTCCGGGTCGGGTCGAAGCCGGCATCGAACCGCCGGTCGAGCTCGTGGAAGTACGCCTGGAGGCAGTGCTGTGCGTGCGGGTGGGCGGGATCGGCGACGTCGATCGCCACCAGGGCGGCCGTCAGGAGCCGTTCGACGTTCTCCATCGCCGACGTGAGTCGCTGACGCTCCTTGTCGGTCAGCGGCTCGAGCACTGACCGGGCCAGCTCGTCGCTGCGTTCGTCGAGAAGCTTGCGTTCAGCCGCGCCGCTTGGGGTGAGAGCCGCCCGCCGGACGCGCCGATCGGCTGCGGCCACCGCGAGCTCGACCAGGCCGTCCGCTTCCAGGGAGCGAAGCAGCCGGCTGACGTAGCCCGAGTCGAGCTGGAGCCGCGACCGCAGCATGCGGACATCGCAGCCCTCCCCGCCGATCTCCCACAGCAGGCGTGACTGGCCGAGCGGCCGGCCGCGGGCCAGGTAGTCGTCGTGGAGGGCACCGATCCGCTGGGTCACGGTGCGGTTGAACCGCCGTACCTGCGCCACCAGCGCATCGTCCATATCTCTGACTTTAGTCAGAGATGCCGAGCCGGAGGATGCACCTGCGACTGCCTGCGACTAAGGATCCGCTATCTGGCGTGTTGTTTCCTTCACGGCGAGGACCGGGACGAACCCGGCGGTGATCGGCGGATCAAGGCGGCAGCTCGCGGAGAGGCGGAACACGCGATGCTCGAGGTGTACTACTTCTGTGGATTGTCATTTGTGCTCACCGTGATCATCGCGGTGTGGCTCGTGAGGCACCCTCTCGTGCTCCTCACCGTCAACGTCATGCCCATCGCGTGGTTCGCTCTCGGCGCCCCCGGGGTGTTCGTCGCAGCGCTCCTCCTGCTACCCGTAGCGGCGCTGTTCCGGCGCGCGTGACTGCTACGGGTCTCGCCTCGGCATGAGGGATCGCACGCCGGTGCGATCAGGCGCCCGCCAGGTGTGCGGCCAGGATGTCGGCCTCGGCTCGCAGGCGGGTGGCGTGGTCATGATGGCCGGCATCCTGGTACTCGACAGCGGCGGCCCGGCGCTCTGCGACCTCCGCTCGGACGATGCCGGCGACCTCGTCCTCGGACAGCTCACGGCGCAGCGCCTCAGCCGCGCCGAGCCCGGCGACGGACTTGGCGATCACCCCGTCGAGCGGCGCTGCCTCCGTCCCCGGAGCGATGGCCTCCGCATTGTCGACCGCCGCCACGGCAGATCGGAGAGCCGCGACAGCCACGGCGTCGCGGGCCTTCATCGCCACGAGGAGGGCCCGTCGGAGACGAGCCTGAAGTGGACCGACCGTCTCGGGGCCCGGCATCCGGGGGACGCTAGCGGACCTCGCCCAGTCACCCATGAGGCCGGATGCCCGGCACGGCGGGGACCCGTCGGTCCGGACGGGTAGAACCAGCCATCGACAGCGGCCACCCAATAGGCCGTCGTCAGCCCAACCGGCGAACGCCTCCTACGGAACGTGGGCGGAATCCCCACGGAGGATAGGTAAGGTTCTGCGCGCCTACCCTGGGCGGGCGGCACGGACCTCAGGAGCCAACGTGAGCGATACGCCCGGCACGCCGCCTCCGCCGGAGGATCCGGCGGTCCCTTCAGCCACGCCACCACCGCCTCCGCCACCTCCGCCTCCATGGGAAGCCGGTGGCCCACCCTCGGCGCCCCCACCCGCCGGCCCCGGGGTTCCCAGCGGTCCGGGCGGCGGCCCCACCGGGCCCGGCTTTCCTGGCGGATCCGGCGGTTCCGGCAGCGGCCCGAACGTCGGGTTGATCGTGGCGATCGTCGCGGTGATCGCCGTCGTCATCGCCGGCGTCTTCTTCCTGACCCAGGACGACGACGATGACGACGACACGGCGTCCGGCAACACCACCCAGCAGCCGAACGACAACGACGACGGCGACGGCGACTCGGACGGCTCCGACGGCGACGGCAATACCGACGGCTCCGGCGACACCGACGGCGACACGGTGATCGACGACTCCGGCGCCGGTCCGCCAACAGAGCCCCCGACTGGTGACACCGAGTTCGACGACCTGGCCGAGGACTGCTACGAGGGCGAGATGCGGGCCTGTGACGAGCTGTACAACGTCACGCCCGCGGGCTCGGACTACGAGGAGTACGGCGACACGTGCGGCGGCCGATGGCCGGTCTCGGCCAGGCCGAGCTGCCAGGCCATCATCTCCGACCCGCTGCCCCCGGAAGACTGACTCACGAGACCGGCGGGCGTCGATCGGCCCACGGCATGAGCTGCTCGAGCTGGGTCGCCAGCTGGAGCAGCAGGCCGTCCTGCCAAGGGCCGGCCACGAGTTGCACACCGACCGGCAGCCCACCCGCGGTCTGGTGGAGCGGCAGCGAGATCGCGGGCAGGCCGGTGACGTTCCACAACGAGGTCAGCACCGCCATCGGGTAGCAGTTGAACAGCGCGATCAGAGGGTTGTCGTCGGCGCCCTCCCACACGGCCCCCACCGTTGGCGGCAGGCACGCCATGGTCGGCATCAACAGCACGTCGGCCGAGGCCTCGAGCCCCGCGACGATGTGGCGCGTCATCATCTGCGCCGCGAGCACCGCCTCGACGTACGCGATCGACGACACCTCCTCCCCCTGCTGGCGCAGCAGGGCGTTGAGCGGCTCGAGCTTGGACGGGTCGAGCCCGGGGATCCCCGCACTGCCGGTGTTCCACAAGGTGGTGAACACGCTCACCATGCGGTCGGCGTTCGGGATGTCCAACGAGCCCTCGGCCACGTCATGGCCTGCGTCGGCCAGCACACGGGCCGTCGCTTCCACGGCAGCCACGCACTCCGGGTCGACAGGGATGTCGAGCGGAGTGCTCGTCGCGTAGCGCACCCGCAGCGGGCCGGGCGTCTCGGTCGCCTGGCAGGTGAAGGACCGGTCGGGCCGTGGCGCGTTGTACCACAGGTACGGATCCGGACCGCTGACGACGTCGAGGGCCGCGGCCGTATCGGCCACCGTTCGGCTGACGACCCCGCTGGTCGCCAGCCCTTCGAGGTAGTTGGCGCTGCCGACGACCCGGTTGCGACTGGGCTTCAACCCGACGAGCCCGCAGCACGACGCCGGGATCCTGATCGATCCTCCGCCGTCGCTCGCGTGCGCGATCGGTGCCATCCCGCTCGCCGTCGCGGCCGCGGCGCCGCCGCTCGACCCGCCGGGCGTGTGGTCGAGATCCCAGGGGTTGCGGGTCGCACCGTAGGTTGCGCTCTCGGTGAACGAGATCGTGCCCAGCTCGGGTGTGGCCGACTTGCCGAGGAGGACGAACCCGGCGGCGACGAACTTGTCGACCACCGGCTCGGACACCGATGCCGGCCCGGTCGGGACAGCGCCCGAGCCATACGTACAGGGCCATCCGGCGACCGGCGTGAGATCCTTGATCGGCAGCGGCACACCACAGAAGGGGGGCAGTTCGTCGGCTGACGACCGGGCCACCACGTCGGCGGCCTGCTTCGCAGAGGAGCGGACGTCGTCGTCGGCGCGGTGCACGAATGCTCCGAGCCGGTCGTCGAGCTGGTCGATACGGTCGAGGTAGAGGTCGGCAACCTCGACGGGACTCACCTCCCGGCGACGGATGTGCTCGGCCCATTCGGTCGCGGAGGTGAAGGGATCCATGGCGACACAGTCTGGCAGTGCGCCTGATCGGCCGCCCGGCCGGCGCACCCCGTCTCCATCGTCCCCGCTGCCCGCGACACCCCATGGCCCGAGGGGCGCCGTAGCGTGGCCGGTCGTGGCGGAGGCGGCCGGCACACTCCAGGAGGCGCGGGAGCCCGTCGGCGACCGATTCGTCGGGCGGGCCGACGAGATCGCGCGGGTGCGTGAGGTGTGCGGTGCGCTCGTCCACGGGGACGGGGACGGTGCGCTGGTCGTCGTGTCGGGCGAGGCGGGCATCGGCAAGTCCCGGTTCTGCCAGGAGATCGCCACGCACCTGCGAGGCCTGGGGATCACCGTCGTCGCGGTCCGCTGCTGGGTCGACGGTGGAGCTCCGGCGCTGTGGCCGTGGCAGCCGCTGCTGGCCGAGCTGTGCGGCCCTGCTGCCGCCGAGCTGCTGGCGTCGGACGCCGGCTCCTCGACCGTCGACCCCGATCGCTTCGCACGGTTCGCCGCGGTCACCGACCGCCTGGCCGAAGCGTGCGAGCGCAACCCGGCGTGCGTGGTCATCGACGACATCCACGGTGCCGATGTGGGGACGCTGCTGTTGACCCGGTTCGTCGCCCGGTCGTTGCAGCGCCTCCCGCTCGCCATCGTGCTGACACGGCGCACCGGCACCGGCGAGCCCGTCGAGGACGGCCCGGCGGCCCGGCTGCTCGAGCAGATCGAGAGCGAGGCAGTCCTCTTGGCGTTGCGCCACCTCGACCTCGACGAGACCACGGCCCTGTTGGCCGCGCACGGCCTGCGCGACCTAGACCCGGCGCTCGTCGGCACGTTGCACAGGGTCAGCGGTGGCAACCCGCTGTTCCTCCGGCGCATCGCCGCGACGGGCGGCACGGCGACCGATCGGGGCCTGCCCGAGGGCTTGACCGCCGCCATCGAGCAGGCGGTCGACGGGGTCTCCGGTCCGACTCGGCAGATCTTGCGCCCCGTGGCAGTCCTCGGGCTCACCCCGTCGGTGGCCGAGGCTGCGGCTGTTGCCGAGACGTCGCCGGCCGAGGTCCTCGACGCGGTGGCCGACGCCACCCGGGCCGGACTGGTCGTCGAGCCCGGGCGCGAGGGCGCCGACCGGTTCAGCTTCAGCCACGAACTGGTGCGCTGGGCGCTGGAACGCGCCCTCGGCCCGGCCGTCCGCCTCGATGCGCACGCTCGCGCCGCCGGTGTGGTCGTGGGTGAGCACGACGGGCCGAGCCTGGCCCCCGAGGCACTGGCCCGGCGGGCGCATCACGCTCGGGCGGCGGCGTCGCGCTCAACCGCCGATGCCCGAGTGGCGGTCGCCGCATGTCGTGAGGCGGCGGCCTCGATGGTGCGTCTGTTCGCCTACGAGCAGGCCGACACCCTGTTGTCGGCAGCGGTCGAGCTTCACCAACCACCCCGGCTCGGCGCTCCACCGGCGGCGCTCCTGGTCGAATGGGCACAGATGGCCCTGCTGTGTGGTCGCCTGACCGAGGCCCGCGTCCGGTTCGACCGCGCCGCCTCTGCGGCCGACCAGGACGCCGATCCCGTCCTGTTCGCCGAAGCGGCACTGGGGCTCGGCGGCCACTGGGTCGACGAGCACCGGACGCCAGTCGAGCGGGCCCGCGTGCTGGGGTTGCAACGGTCGGCCGCGGCCCGGCTGCCCGAGTCGGAGGTCGCTCTGCGCTGCCGCCTCGCAGCGCGGCTGGCGGCGGAGACCGTCTACGACGGTGGCTCCGTCGAACCGGTCCACCATGCGGTCGCCGACGCTCGGCGGCTCTGCGGCGTGTCGGTCGCGCTGGCCGAAGTCCTGTCGTTGGGGCACCACGCCCTCCTGACCCCGGAGTTCAGCCACAGCCGCCTGGCGCTCGCCGACGAGCTGATCCGGGTCGCCTCCGAGGTGGGCCACGGGGTGCTGGCGCTGATGGGGTTGTGCTGGCGGGCGGTCGACCTGTTCCTCGTCGGCGACGAGCGGGCGGTCCGTGCCCTCGAGGACCTGCGCGAGCGGGCCGAGGCCTTGGGGTGCCAGAGCATCCTCTACATCCTCGACGCCATCGACGTGATGCTGCTGATCCGCGCCGGTCGGCTCGACGAGGCGACCAAGCGGGCCGAGGCCTGCTACGAGCTGGGGGTGGGGGTCGGCGAGATCGATGCCCTCGGCTACCTGTCGGCCCAGGTCCTGGCCGTGCACTGGATCCAGGGCCGCGACGCCGAGTTGCTCGATCTCGCCTGGGACACGGCGATGTCGCCCACTCTGGTGCAGGTCGAGTTCGCCTTCCGGGCGACGGCGGCGCTGCTCGCCGCTCACGCCGGCCACGTCGACCAGGCCCGCGGCGCCCTCGACCACCTCGCCGCCGACGGGCTCGACGCGCTGCCCCGCTCGAGCACCTGGCTGACGGGGATGGTCGCGGTCGTCGAGACCGCGGCAGCGCTGGACGACCAGGATCTCGCCCGCGAGGCCTACCGCATCCTCCTGCCCTACGCCGACCTGCCGGTGATGCCGTCCCTGGCCGTGGTCTGCCTCGGCCCGACGGAGCGGCCGCTCGGCATCGCCGCGCTGTCCTTCGGCGACGTCGACCTGGCCGTCGAGCATCTGCATCGGGCCGTCGCCGCATCCCGCCGGCTCGGGAACCGCCCTCTGGCCGCGATAAGCGGTGCCGAGCTGGCGGTCGCGCTGGCTCGCCGCGGTGCCGTGGGCGATGCAGCAGCGGCGGCCGATCTCCTCGCCGCCTCGATCGAGGAGGCCGAGCACATGGGGATGACCGCACGGGGGTCCGCGTGGCGCGCGGCTGCCGCGGGTCTGGCGGTCGACGCCGAGAGCCGACGGGGGACGATCCGCCGCGAGGGCAAGACCTGGGTCGTCGCCGTCGACCAGCGACAGGTGCTGGTGGGCGACATGGTGGGGATGGCCTACCTCGCCGAGCTGCTGACCCATCCGGGGGCACCGATCGCCGCGCTGGCCCTCGCGGGCGGCGGACCGTCGATGGAGAGCGGCGACGCCTACCCGCTCTTGGACGGCCAGGCCCGCACGGCGTACTCCGCCCGGGCCCGCGAGCTCACCGAGGAGCTGGACGACGCCGACACCCGTGGCGACGTCGCCCGGGCCGAACGGACCCGGGCCGAGATCGACCACCTCGTCGACCAGCTGGAGGCCGCAACGGGCCTGTCCGGCCGGGCCCGCGCCTTCACCAGCTCCCACGAACGGGCTCGGACCGCGGTGCGCAAGGCCATCAAGCGGGCCGTCGATCAGATCGACGAGGCCGACCACATGATCGGCGAGCTGCTCCGGGCGAGCGTCGCGACCGGGTCGACCTGCGTGTACCAACCTGATCCCCGGGACGCGGTCACCTGGTCCGGCAGCACCACACCCTGACGGGTGGTCACCGCACTAGCGCCGGTCGGCGCTGGCGTGGTGGAGCCAGGCGAGGAACGGCCGCCGGAGGTCCTCACCTCCCCGGTAGGCGAGGAACCCCGGTGACCACGACACTGCGGTCGCGGCCAGCTTGTGGCACACGTCCGGGCGCTCGGCCAGGGCGCCGAGTGGGACCTGTTGGGTGCGTATGCCGAACACGATGGCGTCCGATCCCGGCAGCCGCCGCAGCGTCTGGTACTCGCTGCGGAACCAGAGCCGATCGGCGGCGTCGGCCGGCGTCACCGGCGGGTCGGGCGGTGGTGGTGGCGTCGGGGCGAACAGCCGGGCGGAGGTGTGGACCGTCCAGTTGCGACGCCAGACGCCGGGCCCGACCCGGAGCCGGTCGAGGAACAGGTCGACGCGCGCCGCCAACTCGGCGGGGTAGTGCGGCACCGGCGCATGGATCGCGGCGACCGGTTGCCCCAGCTTGTCCGCCAGCCGCCAGTGCGACGGGAAGCACACCGAGCCGGCGCCGAGGATCCATCCACCAGCTCTCGGCTGTGGCACCAGCAGGCAGAGGTCCTCGGCCACCAAGCGTCCGGCGGCATCGATCGGATGCAGTCCGGTCTCGGCAGCCGGCTCCGTCGCCGCGGCCACCTCGGCCAGGAGCTCGGCAGCGGCGGGCTCCGTGCCGGGGAGCGCCGCGACGACTTCGTCGTGGCACTCGTCGAGCAGACGTCGCTTCTCCTCCAGCAGGTCCGGCACGTCGTCGCCGCCGACGAGCCATCCGCCGGCCAGCGCGTGGGTGCCCATCCGCAGGAACGGCGGGCCGGGAAGTGCAGTGATCTCGTCCAGCCACGCCGGCGCCGGCATTGGCACCGCGGTCACGGATGCAGGGTGACCACGACCCGTTCGTCGCCGACGTCGACCGGGTCGATCACCGCTCCTGCGGTCATGGCCCTACTCCGCGCGTCGTCGATCTCGTCGCCGAGGTCGGCCCAGACCTCACCGCCCACGATCAGCCGGCCGTCGAGCCGGACGGTCACCCGTTCGCACCGGGACGCCATCGCGCCCAGCAGATCGGTGGCAGCCAGCAGGAACACCACCGGGTTCGACGGCTCGACCACCTCGCCCACCGTGAAGCTGACGTCGACGCCGACCTCTTCGCGCAGCCGGTCGACCTCGCGGCCGAGGCTCTCGGTGAGCTGCGCCGACACGGGTCCCTCGGGGATGCCCCGCGTCCCCGGGGTCGCGCCGACGCCTGCGGCCCAGCGGCGCTCGAGGTGGCCGAGCACCAGTGGCCAGCAGGCCTGGGTCGACTCGGCAGCGGTCGTCGCAGCGTCGTTGTCGATGCGCCCTGCTCGCGCCTCGGCGGCCTTGGCCCGTCCCTCGGCCTCGCGGGCGCGGTCCTCCGCATCCTGCGACCGTCGCTGCTCACGCTCGAGTGCCGCGAGCAGCTCGTCGCGCTCGGTGCTCAGCCGATCCCGCTCGGCCTGCGCGTCTGCCAATGAGCCGTCGGCCATGTTGCGGCCCTTGCCCAGCCTGAAGAAGCCCACAGCGCGGCACCGTAGTCCGCTGGCCGGCCCCCGGTCCGCCGTTGTGCGGCTCGAGATGGGCCCGTCGCGCACCCGCTCGAGCATCGAGGCTGGCAGTCAGAGCCCGGCCGATGGCAGTCGCACCGTCCGACGGCCAGGCTTGTCCGTCCTACCGTCGTGGGGGATGCCGATCGTGCCTGATACCAAGGACTGGACCTGGGTCGTCGAACGGCCGTGCGCGGAGTGTGGCTTCGATGCCTCGACCTTCCCTCGCGAGGCTGTCGCCCAGATGGTTCGCGACAACGCGCAGCAGTGGCAACATCTCCTCGCGGCGACCGGACCGGCCCGTCTGACCCGTCGTCCATCGGACGATCGGTGGTCGGCGTTGGAGTATGCGTGCCACGTCCGTGACGTGTTTCGGTTGTATGACTACCGGCTCGACCTCATGCTCACCGAGGACGACCCGGCCTTTCCCAACTGGGACCAGGACGTCGCCGCTGTCGAGGAGCGCTACAACGACCAGGACGGCGCGGTCGTGGGTCGCGAGCTGGTCGCCGCGGCGACAGCCCTCGGCGCCCACTTCGACACCGTGCAGGGCGAGGCGTGGGGTCGGACGGGGCTCCGCAGTGACGGCGCCCAGTTCACGGTCGATACCTTCGCCCGGTACATGGTGCACGACCCCGTCCACCACCTCTACGACGTCGAGGTCGGCCTCAGCCAGGTGTAGTGGGGTGTCTCTCACGAGACACCCCACTAGCTCGATCTGCGGGCCGTGGGACGTGCTCAGCCGTGCTCCCGGAGGAGGCGGCGGCCCAGCGCGCGGAGCGCGGCACGGAGCTCGGGTGGGCCGCGCACCTCGAACGGGAACTCGAGCCGGGCGAGGAAGCGAGCGATCCAGTCGACGGTGTCGGCCCCCAGCCGCAGAAGCGTGCCGCCCTCGACGGGCTCGAGGGTGCCGACCGTGGACGGGATGGCGTCGGCGGCCACACTCAGCTCCACCCGCAACAGCACCTCGGCCTGGATCTCGTAGGCCGCCACCGCCAGGCCCTCGGCGACCATCGCCGCGGCGTCGGGCTCGGTGCTGCGGGTGAATCGGTGACCGGTCAGCGTCGGGCCGGTGAGCCGATCGACCCGGAAGGTACGCCACGCCTGGCGGTCGAGGTCGAGGGCCACGAAGTACCAGCGGCGCCGGGTGTTGACCAGCCGGTAGGGCTCGACCCGTCGGTCGCTGGCGTTGCCTTCGGCGTCGCGGTACTGGAAGCGGACCCGTTCCAGGCGCCGGCAGCCCTGCGCCAGCGTGACCAGCATGTCGGGATCGACCCGGGCACCACCACGATCGGGGGTGACCAGCACCATGGCGGCGTTCAGGGCGCTGACCCGGTCGCGCAGGCGGCGGGGCAGGATCTGCTCGAGCTTGGCCAGTGCGGCGATCGCCGAATCCTCGAACCCGGCCACGGCGCCGCTGGCCGCCGCCCGCAGCCCGATCGCGATCACCAGCGCCTCCTCGTCGTTGAGCAGCAGCGGCGGGAGCGCCCCGCCTGAGCCGAGCTGATATCCGCCGGTGGGCCCGGGCGCCGCCTCGACCGGATAGCCGAGCTCACGTAGCCGGGTGACGTCGCGGCGCACCGTGCGGGTGGTGACCGACAGGCGTTCGGCGAGCTCGGAGGCAGTCCAGTAGGGGCGCGACTGGAGTAGCGACAGCACGGCGAGAAGCCGACCGGAGGAAGATTCCATCGCTGTCATTAGTTTCCAAGATGCGGACCGATCCTGTCCGCATCTTGCCGTATCGTGCGGCCATGATCAACCCGCAGTTCAACGGCTCGGACGTCAATGAGGCCCTGGCCCGGCAGCGTCAGCACGAGCTGCTCCAGACAGCGCGGCAGGTCCGCCTCGCGCGGCAGGCGCGGCGGGCACGGCCCCATCGGCTGCGCAGCCGCACCGGTTGGTGGCTGGTGCAGGCGGGCATCCGCATGGTTCTCAGCGCCAACCCGCCCGTCCAGTCACACCGGCCGGTGTCCGCGCACCACACCGTCTAGTGCCGCGACCAGCCCAGCAGGATCCCGTCTCAGCCACCGGTGTCCTGATGGGCTAGCGTCTCTCCCCTTGTGAGGGGACGGCTGGCCAGGGGGAGGGCGATGAGCGTCGAGCCTCACCAGGAGGAAGCGCAGGAGCCGCCGGCCTCCGACCACCGGGACTCGACCGAGGGCCAGACCAGGTCGGGCGACCGCTCCATCTCCGCCCCCGGGCACCAGGCTGAGCCCAAGGTGACCCCTGAGCCCGAGGCGACTGCCGGCACCGCCCGCCGTGCCGAGCGCGAGGCCACCGCCGAGCACACCGATCCCGCAAGCAGGGCCGAGTTCGAGACGACCGTGGAACCCGGGGCGATCGCCGATCCCGCTCGCCAGGCAGAGGCAGAGTCCGTGGCGACCGTGGAACCCGGGGCGTCCGCGGGTCTCGCTCGCCAGGCCGAGTCCGAGGCGACCGCGGAGCCAGGGGCGTCCACTGGTCCCGCTCGCCAGGCCGAGGCTGAGGCCACCGCCGAGTCGGCCGAGCCAGCCGAGTCGGCCGAGACCGTCCCGGCCGTGAAGCTCCCGCCGCCTCCTCTGCCGGTGCCGCGCTCTTCGCGGCCACGGCGGTTCGGCGCCCTGATGCTCGAGCTGCTGTTGATTGCCGTGACCATGTTCGCCGGCTGGTTCGTGTGGTCGCTGCGGACCTGGGCCCGGGGCCAGACACCCGCGAAGTCGCTGCTGAGCATGCGGTGCGTCCGCATCGAGACCGCGCACGTGGCGAACTGGCGCACGATGGCCCTCCGCGAGTTCGTCGGGAAGGGCCTGCTGGGCGCCGTGACCGCCGGTGTGACCGTGGTCGTCTCCGGAGTGATGATCCTCCGCATGCCCCGTGCGGGGTTGTGGGACCGGTTCGCGGGGACGACTGTGGTCGACGACCCCGACGGCCTCACACTCTGACCGCGGGCAAGGTGCCGCCGTCGTGTGCCCGTGGCGGCGGCCAGGTCGCGGAGCGGTGCTACTCGTCGGACTCCGACGGGGGTTCCGGCTCGGAGCCAGGCTCGTCGGGACGATCCTCGCGGGCCGCCGGTAGCTGACGCGACTCGGGGAACGTCGGCCGGGCTCGCCGCGCGAAGGTGGGCAGCCGGACTCGACGGACCGGTCGTGCCGGCCGTTGACCCTGGCGGATGGAACCCAGTGCATCACGGGCGGACATCGTCGATTCGCCGGACGATCGCCGCGTCGAAGGCTGGCGTCGAGCCCAGATCCAGCCACCGCGCGACCGCCGGGGCGGCTGCGTCTCGACCGGCTGGCCCTCGTCGGTCGGGGTGACCGGCGGAGGAGCCTTGGGCGTGGGCGCCACCTTCGGTGGCCGAACGGGCCTCGTCGGCCCCGGTGGCCCCACAGGCCGCCCGCCGCGGGGTTTCGAGGATGTCCCTGGCCACAGCCGCTTTGAACGCCCTCGACCGCCGGCCGTCCGGTCGGTCGCCCCCGTCGCTCCGGTAGCTCCGGCAGCCCCAGGACCACGACCACCGGTGGAGCCGATGTCGCCTGGGGTGGCGTCAGGGCCGGATGCCGGCGGCTCGCTGATCGAGCGCCCGCCGGGTGTGGGCGGCTTCACATCGCCGCGCGCTGCTCCGGGGCGGCGCCCGGCCGTCGGTGGAGGCGTGCCCGGCCTGGTGGGCGGAGGAGCAGGCCGGCTTCCGCCGCGCGGCTTGCGCTGGGTCGGCCCTCGACCGCTGATGGGTTGCCCGCCCGGCTGGCGCGTCTCGCCGTCGGTGGTGCTGAGCGCCTCGTAGACGCCGGCGGTGTCGGGAGCCGGCGCCGGCTCGCTGATCGGCTCGGACTTCGCCGGCGCCTTCCCGGCGCCCTGGGCCGCCCGCCTGGCGCGCGCGATGCTCATCGCGCGGCGCTCGCGCCGCCGCTGCTTGAAGCTCTTGCGCACTCCTCGGGTCGCCGGCGGCGCCTGGTCCTTGGTGCTCTGGCCGCTCTTGGCCGAGACCATGTCGAGGATCTTCTGGTGGAAGGCTGCAGGGTCGTTGATGTCGGAGAACTCGCGGAGCCCCGACTCCTCGTTCGCTGACTCGATGAAGATCGTCGCGTAGCCGAGGATGCGGCCCATCGGCCTCTGGCGATAGCCCAGGCCGGTCATCCGGGTCCATGGAATGGACGCCAGCTTGCGGCCGAACACCCCGGACAGGCGGATGAGCCGGAGGTTGGTGATGACGTAGCTGGTGTAGCGGTCGCTCAGTCGCTGCAGGGCCAACGCGGCGAGCACCAGCTGGAGGAGCAGGAAGATGAGAACGGTCCACCAGTCGAAGCCGCCGCGGACGAAGATCAGGAACGCGAGCCCGACGACACCGAGCACGGCGACCTGGATGGCGTTCTTGATCAGGAAGGCCCGGAACGACGGGTGATCGGTGTGGACGACGTACTCGTCCTCGCCGAGGAACTCGGTGACGACCTCGTCGGGGAGCGGGAGGTAGTGGCGCCTCCAGGCATCGAGCCGTACGCCGAGTGACTCCGGCTCGCTGGACTCGTCCAGGTCGATGAGCTCGTCGGACGCCTCGAGGTGCTCGGCGACGAGGACCTGCGCGGTGGAGTCCCTTTGGATCTCTGGGAGAGTCGGGTCGTCTCCCAGTCCGCCCGACCTCCCCGAGGCACCTCGGGGACCGTTGCTCACTCGACGACTGCCTCCGCGAACTCCGTCGCCTTGTCGAACGCGTCGCCGACCCATGACGTGGCGTCGCCGAGGAAATCACCCGTGCTGCTACCGGCCTCTTGGGGGTCGTTCCACACCGCCAGCGCGACGAATGCAGCCCCAAGACCCATCGCGATCTTCTTGGGCTCGAACTTCACCGAGGACCTCCCACCCGGCTCTGGCCCGCTTCACGTTCGTCAGCCGGACGAATCCTAACGATGTGATTCTACGCCAGACAACAGCTCAGGGTCAGCCACTCTGCTGGTACGGCACCGTTACCCAGGTGAGGGCGTTTTCATCCCCGATCATGCGATCAACCCACCTGGCACACCGGTGGCAGCTGTTGGACCGCCGCCGCGTGGGCCACCAGGTCGTCGTTGGGGATCCAGCTGGTGGGTGCCGAGGTCGGACCGGCCTCGCCCGGGCTCTCGACCGGGGTGATCGAGAAGTTGCGTTCGGGCGACACGCCGCCGGCGGCGAACGCGTACGTCTTGTCGTAGTTCTCGCTGTACGCCGCGTCGATGGCGACCCCTTCGGCCGCGAGCGCCAGCATCTCGTCGGTGATCGAGATCCAGGTCTGGCCGTCCGGCCGGGAGACGCCGTCCCATACCCAGATCTGGGTCCCCGGGCCGCTGGGGAAGCCGTTGTCGGTCAGCCATTCGGTCGCGGTCTCCTCGACGGACCGGTCCCGGAAGGCGTTCGGAGGGATCGTGGTGATGTAGAGCAGCTCGTAGCCCCGCTCGCGGTAGGCCCGGAAGACCTCGGGGGCTCCCGAGCGCGGCGTCGGTTCCGTCGCACCGTCGATCCATGGGCCGAGCACCTCGACGTTCTCGACGGTCAGCAGCCCCAGGATGTCGACCGCGACCATGTGCCGGTCCTCCGCACACGGCAGCAGGGCGGGTGCAGCCGCGGCGGGCTCGCTCGAGGCGGTCGTCGTGCTGATCGGCGGATCGGCGCGCGGGGTGTCGTCACCGCCACACGCGGCGACGATGAACCCGAGCGACCACAGTGCGAGTGCATGCATGCGCACAGAGCGACCGGCTGACGCCGGCATTTCCCCCAGCATGTTCCCCATGTCGGCTCATTATGACGATTCGAGGTCGTGAGCGCTGAAGATTGGAATTTACCGGATTCGTGCAGGCCGGGCTGCTGCGCCGAGGTCCACGGAAGGTCAGCCGACCTGGCACACGGGCGGCAGCTGTTGGACCGTCGTCGTGTGGGCCACCAGGTCGTCGTTGGGGATCAGGGTCGTCGGCGCCGAGGTCGGCGTCCCCTCGCCCAAACCTTCGACCGGTGTGAGCGTGAAGTTCCCCTCCGGTGGCACACCGCCGGTCGCGAACGCGTAGGTCTTGTCCGTGTTCTCGGTGTAGCTGAAGTCGATGCCGACCCCCTCGCTCGAGAACCGCAGCAGCTCGTCGGTGAGGTTCACCCAGGTCTGTCCGTCAGGCCGCTCCTGGCCGTCCCAGGCCCAGAAGTGCGTTCCGTTGCCGAGCGGGTAGCCGCTGGCCTGCAACCACTCGTTCACGACCTCCGTCGCCGTACGCGCCCCGAAGAAGTCGGGTGGGATGGTGGTGATGTAGAGGACCTCGTAGCCCTTCTCGCGGTAGGTCTGGACCAGCTCGGTGCTGCCCGCCCGGGGCGTCGGGGGGACGCCTTCGAGCCAGGGTCCGAGGCTCTCGATGTTCTCCTGTGTCAGGAAGCCCATGACGTCGAAGGCCACCAGGTGCCGGTTCTCGGCACAGGGCAGCAAGCCAGCCTCGGTCTCGTCTTCGGCCTCGCTCGTCGGTGGCGGTGCACCCGTGAACGGGTCGTCGTCACCGTCACCACAGGCGGCCACCGCCAGCAGCAACGGCGAACTCGCCAGCACCAGGCTCAGGCCGATCGTACGGCCGCGACCGTACGACATCCTCCCCAGCAGATTCCCCATACAACCGCCATTATGACGATGAATGGCCGGCCCTGTCACAAATAGTGGGGGAAAACCTGATTTTTCACTGAAATCATGGGTCGGACACCGGCTACCGGCGCAGGTCCACCGGACGGCTGAGCGACGCGAAGAAGTCGTTGCCCTTGTCGTCGACCACCACGAAGGCCGGGAAGTCCTCGATCTCGATGCGCCAGACGGCCTCCATCCCCAGCTCGGGGTAGTCGATCACCTCGATGTGGCGGATGCAGTCCTGGGCCAGCCGCGCCGCGGGCCCACCGATCGAGCCCAGGTAGAAGCCCCCGTGGGTCTTGCACGCCTCGGTCACCCGGCGGCTGCGGTTGCCCTTGGCCAACATCACGTGGCTGCCGCCAGCGGCCTGGAACTGGTCGACGTACGCGTCCATCCGCCCGGCCGTCGTGGGCCCGAACGAACCGGAGGCGTAGCCCTCCGGGGTCTTGGCCGGCCCCGCGTAGTAGACGCAGTGGTCACGGAGGTAGCCCGGCATGGGCTGGCCCGCGTCGAGCCGCTCCTTGATCTTGGCGTGGGCGATGTCGCGGGCCACCACCATCGGTCCGGACAGCGACACCCTGGTCTTGACCGCCAGGCCCGACAGCTCGGCCCGCACCACGTCCATCGGCCGGGTCAGGTCGATCCGCACCCCGTCGCCGTCCAGGTCACCGTCGGTGATGTCGGGAAGGAACCGGGCGGGGTCGTGCTCGAGCCGCTCGAGGAACACGCCGTCGTGGGTGATCTTCGCCAGCGCCTGACGGTCCGCCGAGCAGGACACCGCCACCGCGACCGGGCAGGAGGCACCGTGCCGGGGCAGCCGGACGACCCGCACGTCGTGACAGAAGTACTTGCCACCGAACTGGGCGCCGATGCCGAAGCTCTGCGACAGCTGCAGCACCTCGTCCTCGAGCTCGACGTCGCGGAAGCCGTGACCGGCCTCGCTCCCGGCGCGCGGGAGCGCGTCGAGATACCGCGCCGACGCCAGCTTGGCGGTCTCCAGCGCCTGCTCGGCTGACGTACCGCCGACGACGACCGCCAGGTGGTACGGAGGGCACGCGGCGGTGCCGAGGGTGCGCAGCTTCTCGTCGAGGAAGCGCAGCAGGTTGTCCGGGCTGAGCAGGGCCCTGGTCTCCTGGAACAGGAAGCTCTTGTTGGCCGATCCCCCGCCCTTGGCCAGGAACAGCAGCCTGTAGCGGTCGCCGTCGACCGCTGAGATCTTGATCTCCGCGGGCAGGTTCGTCCTGGTGTTGACCTCGTCCCACATGGTGAGCGGGGCCATCTGCGAGAAGCGCAGGTTGTCGTGCTGGAAGGTGTCGTAGATGCCGTGCGCGATGGCCTCCTCGTCGCCGCCACCGGTCAGGACGAACTGGCCCTTGCGGCCCTTGACGATCGCGGTTCCGGTGTCCTGGCACATGGGCAGCACCCCGCCCGCAGAGATGCAGGCGTTCTTCAGCAGGTCGAGCGCCACGAAGCGGTCGTTGGCCGACGCCTCGGGGTCGTCGAGGATCGCCCGGAGCTGCGCTAGGTGCCCGGCGCGCAGGTAGTGGGCGATCTCGTGCATCGCCCGACCGGCCAGGTCGGTGAGCACCTGTGGCTCGACGGTCAGGAAGCGATGGCCGCCGGCGTCGAGCGTCCCGATCCCCTCGGTGGTGACCAGGTCGTAGGCGGTGTCGTCCGGGCCGAGCGGCAGCAGCTCGGTGTGCATGAATCCCGTCATCGGGACGGTCACGCTAGGCGGTCTCGTTCCGGCGTTCGAAGTGCGCGGTGGTCGCGACGTCCGAACGCCGGAACCCCATGTCGCTGGGTACCGTCGAATCGTGAGCACCGAGGACCAGTTCCGGATCGAGCACGACACCATGGGCGAGGTGCGGGTCCCGGCCTCGGCCCGGTGGGCGGCCCAGACGCAGCGGGCCGTCGACAACTTCCCGGTCTCAGGGCAGCCGATCGACCCGGCCTTGATCGCTGCTCTGGCCCTGATCAAGGGGGCCGCGGCCGAGGTGAACGCCGAGCTCGGCATCGTCGGCCACGAGGTCGCGGTGGCCATCGCCGCGGCGGCCGCCGAGGTGGCCGAGGGCCGGTGGGAGCACCAGTTCCCGATCGACGTGTTCCAAACCGGCTCCGGCACCAGTTCGAACATGAACGCCAACGAAGTGATCGCCAACCTCGCGACCGAGCGGCTGGGCGTGGCGGTCCATCCCAACGACGACGTCAACGCCTCCCAGTCGTCGAACGACGTGTTCCCCTCGGCGATCCACGTCGCCGCGGCCCAGCTGGCGACCGACGCACTGCTGCCGGCGCTTGACCACCTGACCCGCACCCTGTCCGGCAAGGCCACCGAGTTGGCCACGGTGGTCAAGTCGGGGCGCACCCATCTGATGGACGCCACCCCGGTGACCCTCGGGCAGGAGCTGGAGGGCTACGCGGCCCAGGTGGCCCAGGCATCCGACCGCGTCAACCACTGCCTGGCGCGGGTCGGTGAGCTACCGCTGGGGGGAACCGCCGTCGGCACCGGGCTCAACTGTCCGCCGGGGTTCGCGTCGGCGGTGATCGCCGAGGTGGCCCAGCGGACCGGTCTGCACCTCACCGAGGCCGCCGATCACTTCGCCGCCCACGGCGCCCGTGACGCGTTGGTCGAGCTGTCGGGCCACCTGCGCGGCCTGGCCGTCGCCCTGGTCAAGGTGGCCAACGACCTGCGCTGGATGGCGAGCGGGCCGCGCACGGGGCTGGCCGAGATCCGCCTCCCCGACCTTCAGCCCGGCTCCTCGATCATGCCCGGCAAGGTCAACCCGGTCATCCCCGAGGCGGTGACCCAGGTGTGTGCCCAGGTGCTCGGCAACGACGCGGTGGTGGCGTTCGCCGGCTCGCAGGGGAACTTCGAGCTCAACGTCTATCTCCCCGTGATGGCACGGAACCTGCTCGAGTCGATCCGGTTGCTCGCGACCGTCAGTCGGCTGTTCGCGGACCGCTGCATCGCCGGGATCGAGGCCGACGTCGAACGCTGCCGCGCCTACGCCGAGTCGAGCCCCTCGCTCGGCGCCTCGCTCAACCCGTACATCGGCTACGAGGCCGCGGCCGAGGTGGTGAAGGAGAGCATCCGGACCGGCCGCAGTGTGCGCGAGATCGTGGTCGAGCGGGGGCTGCTGACCGACGAGCAGGTCGACAAGGCGCTGGACGTACTGGGGATGACCGAGGGCGGCCTCCGGTAGGTCGTTCTGGTCGCGGTGAGTGCGTGATGCCGCGGCCAGGGCGACCAGAACGGTTTCAACCCGCGGCGGGGGAGCCGGCGTAGGGCGCCGGGTCGCCGACCGCCGGGATCAGCGGGCGGGACCAGCTCATGTCCTTGGCCAGCCGCGAGGCCACGTCGCGCCACTCGGACGGGTCCCAGCCCTCGGCGACACCGGCCACCTGGCCGTCCTGGCGCAGGTGCACGAAGGCCGGCAGCTCGTTCAAGCCCAGGCCCTTCACCAGCTCGCGGTCGGGATCGGCGAACGTCAGCATCTGGTCGACCCACGGCCCGAGGAACTCGCGGGCTTCGTCGGCCGATGCTGTGACCACGAACGCCACCCGACAGTCGGCGCCCCGGAAGTTCTCGAGGACCCGTCCCGCGGTCTCGAGCAGCCACGAGCTCTCGAAGGTGAACGGATCGAGGACCACAGCGGCCAGGTGGAAGGTGGTCAGCCACGACGCAAGCGGGCGGCCCTCACCGTTCAGCGGCGTCAATTGCACGTCACCAGGGGGATCGGTGGCCACGGCGGCAGAAGGTAGCGCGCCGATGCCACAGCCCGGGAATGGAGACAGCTAGGTTCCGGCGCGCTCGCAGATACCGCATCCGAGGGAGGCCCCGCGTACACCAACAACCTGGACAGGCTGCTGTTCTTGCTGCACATCCTGTCGGTGGTCGCGGCCTTCGCGCCGGCGTTCAGCTACGCGCTGTGGACCCGCCGCCTCAGCCAGGATGATCCTGGCCTGCTCCAGCGGATCTACACGGTCGCAGCGCCGAACGAACGGCGGGTCAACGCGACGGCGTTGGTGCTCGCCGGGCTGTTCGGCCTCGTTCTCGTGGCACGGAACGACCAGATCTTCAAGTTCGACCAGGCGTGGGTCAACCTTGCCATCCTGACCTGGTTCGCCATGAGCGGGGTGCTCCACGGCATGCTGCTGCCTGCAGAGCGCAAGGTCGCCCGAGGCGATGTCACGGCTGCCGACAGGGTCGACCTCGGCGGCATGATCCTCAGCCTGCTGGCCGTGTTCATGCTCTACCTCATGGTCTGGAAGCCTGGCCTCTAGCGGCGACCGGTGGCGATACCGTCGGGCCGGTGCATCCGATCGAGTGGTTGCGGGCGATCGCCCGAAGCGAGGACGTGCCTCACGGCGACCTGGCGTCCGAGGCCGCGGCCGCTCTCGCGGCGCTGGCCGGCGAGCCGTTGGGGATGCTCCCCGCGTGCCGGCGGCTGCTCGACCGACATCCCGAGGTCGGCCCGTTGTGGTGGGCCTGCGCCCGGATGTTGTGCGCCGCCGACGGCCATGCCGAAGCCCGGGCCATCCAGGGCGACCTGGCCGCCGACCAGGTCGGGCTGAGCCTGGCGCTCGACCTGCCCCGCGACGTCGAGGTGAGCATGGTCGGCTGGTCACCGCTGGCACGCGAGGTCGCGCAGCGCCGCCCGGACCTGGAGGTCGGCCTGGTCCACGACGGCGGCACCTTCGCCGACCTCGACGGCCCGGGCGCTGACCCGCCGGACCGGGGTCACGACCAGCGGATCACCGACCTTGAGCCCGACCTGCTCCACCGAGCGACCGGGGGCGGCAGCCTGCTGCTGGTCGACGGATGGGCCGCCGCCGAGGCGGGCATCCTGGCCAATGCCCGAGCCCGTGAGGCAGCCCTGGCCGCCCGGCAGGACGGCACCGAGGCGTGGGCGGTGGTCGGCGTCGGTCGGCGGCTGCCCGAGCCGTTGTTCCATGCCGTCCGGCGGCGGGTCGCGGCCAGCTCGGACCGACGGCTCGCCGGGGCGGACCTCCTGACCCACGACGACGTTACCCGGGTGGTCGAGCCGCTGGTCATCCCTTGTCCCTGCCCGCCCGAGCTGCTCTAGCCAGGGGCCGTGCCAGTAGCTTCCGGTCTGTGAAGCGCCGTGACCTGATCCGCATGACCGACGACGAGGTGCGTGAGTTCCTCGCCGGTCGCCACACGATGAACGTCGCGACCGCCAACCACGACGGCTCCATCCACCTGGTGGCGATGTGGTACGGGTTCGTCGGCGACCGGCCGGCCTTCTGGACCTACGGCCGGTCGCAGAAGATCCTCAACCTCGAGCGCAACCCGCAGATCACCTGCCTGGTCGAGGCTGGCGACGTGTACGAGGAGCTACAGGGGGTCGAGCTGGTGGGCCGGGCCTCGCTGGTGACCGGCGACGAGCGGATGGCCATCGGTCGCAGCGTGTTCGAGCGCTACATCGGGGCATGGTCCGACGAGATGCAGCCCTACCTCGACCAGACCGGCGCCAAGCGGGTCGGCGTGGTCGTCGACGTCGATCGGGTGGTCTCCTGGGACCACCGCAAGCTGGGCGGCTCCTACTAGCGCTGCACCAGCTGGCGCTGCACTAGGTTCCGTGGGATGGGTGAGATCGTCGAGTTCGCGAGCAACGGGGGAGCGGCGTCGGGTTACCTGGCGACGCCCGAGTCGGAGGCCGGCATCCCGGTCGTCGTGATCCAGGAGTGGTGGGGCCTGGTCGACCACATCAAGGACGTCGCCGACCGTCTCGCCGGCCAGGGCTTCGTGGCCCTGGTCCCCGACCTGTACCACGGCGACAGCACCACCGAGCCCGACGAAGCCGGCAAGCTGATGATGGCGCTCAACCTCGACCAGGCGGGCCGCGACATGTCCGGCGCCGTCGACAAGGTCGCCGAGGTCGCGGGCGCCGACCGGGTGGGGGTCACCGGCTTCTGCATGGGCGGCGGCTTGGCGATCATGCTTGCTACCCAGCGCCCCGACAAGGTCAAGGCGGTGGTGCCGTGGTACGGGCTGATCCCTTGGCCGAACGCCGAGCCCGACTACTCGCGCCTCGACGCGGCGCTGTTGGGCCACTACGCGGGGAACGACGGCTTCTTCTCGCCCGAGATGGCCGCCGGGCTCGAGCAGAAGCTGAAGGACCTGGGCAAGGAAGCGAGCATCCACGTGGTGCCCGGTGCCGAGCATGCGTTCTTCAACGACACGCGGCCCGAGGTCCACGACCCCGACGCGTCCGCGACCTGCTGGCAGGAGACGCTCGACTTCTTCCGGGACAAGCTCTGACCAACTGCCCCGAGGATCGGTCCATGGGCCCATCTTCGAGGGCAGGTTCGTAGCGTGGCGGGTATGGGCACGATCGTCGAGCGGTACATCGAGCTGGGGTTGCGACTGGGGCGCCACGTCGACGGGTTCGTCGACGCCTACTACGGGCCACCCGAGCTCGCCGACCGGGTGGGTGCCGAACCGGTGCGTCCGCCGGCCGCGCTGCGCGACGACGCCGGCTCACTGCTCGGTGACCTCGACGCAGGCGTCGATGCGACCGAGCTGAGCGCCGAGCGGCGGCGCTGGATCCGCGCCCAGGTGGTCGGGCTGCGAACCAGTGCCCGCAGGCTCGCCGACGAGCCGGTCGGCTACCTGGACGAGGTCGAGTCGGGCTACGCCGTGCGGCCACAGCTGGTGCCCGAGGACCAGTTCGCCGCCGCCCACCGGATGCTCGAGGATGCCCTGCCCGGCAGCGCGCCGATCCGTGAGCGCTACATCGACTGGCGCGAAGCGCACGCTGTGCCGGTCGAACGGTTGCAGACCGCGATCCGGTCGCTGGCCGACGACCTCCGCGAGCGGACCCACCGGTTGTTCGGCTTGCCCGACGGCGAGCAGGTGACGTGGATCTTCGAGACGGGTAAGCCCTGGGCCGGGTTCAACTACTACGAGGGTGAGCTGCGCAGCCGCGTCGCGATCAACCTCGACCTGCCGGTGCTCTCGCTGTCGCTCGGCCAGCTCGTCGCCCATGAGGCCTATCCGGGCCACCACACCGAGCACACCCGCAAAGAGGTCGGGCTGGTCCGGCAGCGCCGCTGGCTGGAGGAGTCCATCTTCCTGGTCGGCACCCCGCAGTGCGTGATGGCGGAGGGGCTGGCCGACCTGGGGATCGAGGTCGTCTTCGGGACGCGGCCCGAGCCGGTCGTCGTTGCACACCTGGCACCGCTGGGCATCCGCTACGACGCCGACGTCGCCGCCGAGGTCACCAAGGCCGGCGAGGCGCTGGGGTGGGTGCGGTCCAACGCGGCGATCCTCCTGCACGAGCACGGCCAGGCCGCCGAGGATGTCGTGGCATACATGGAGCGGTGGGCCCTGCTGTCGCACGACCGGGCCACCAAGTCGCTGTCGTTCATGACCGACCCCACCTGGCGTGCCTACAGCCACTGCTACACCGAGGGCCTCCGACTCTGCCGGGCCTACGTCGGGGGCGACCCCGCCCGCTTCGAGCGCCTGGTGACCGATCAGCTCACCCCCGCCGACCTCCAGGCAGGCTGACCGGACGACCACCGGCCTGTTCACCGACGCCGCCATCGGCCGCCCTCGGTGACGGGTGTCGTCGGCTTCGCTCGATCAGCGGGTCGGCACTTACGATTGCCGGATGTCCGAGCGCACCCGTGACCTCCCTCGCCGGTCCTGCCACGCCGTGCCCGGGTCGAACCCGCGGTTCATCGAGAAGGCGCAGGGCCTCCCGGTCGACATGGCGTTCCTCGACCTCGAGGACTCGGTCGCCCCCAAGGAGAAGGAGGGGGCGCGCAAGACCGTCGCCGAGGCGATCCGCGAGGGCGACTGGGGCGACATGGTCGTCTGCGTCCGGGTCAACGACTGGTCCACGAAGTGGACGGTGTTCGACATCATCGAGGTGGTCACCCAGGCCGGACCCCGCCTCGAGGAGATCATGCTCCCCAAGGTCGAGAACGAGGCTCAGGTCGTCGCCGCAGACATGGTGCTGCGGCAGGCCGAGATCCAGGCCGGCCTACCGATCGGCCACGTCGGCATCGAGGCCCAGATCGAGACGGCGCAAGGGCTGATCAACGTCGAGGAGATCTGCGCCGCGTCGCCCCGGCTCGAGACCATCATCTTCGGCCCCGCCGACTTCGCGGCCTCGATGGAGATGCCGGTGCTGACCGGCGGCGTCCAGATCCCGGATTATCCCGGCGACCACTTCCACTACGTGTTCAACAAGATCCTGATGGCGGGCCGGGCCAACGGGCTGCAGGTCATCGACGGCCCCTACCTCAAGGTCCGCGACAGCGACGGCCTGCGCGACTACTGCCAGCGGGCGCGCATCCTCGGCTTCGACGGCAAGTGGACCCTGCATCCCGACCAGGTGACGGTGGTCAACGAGGTGTTCTCGCCCACCCAGGAGCAGTTCGACCGCGCCTGGGACATCCTCGAGGCCTACGAGCACGCCACCGAGGGCGAAGGCAGGGGCGCGGTGATGTTCGGCGACGAGATGATCGACGAGGCGTCTCGCAAGATGGCCACCAAGTTCGTCAAGCGGGGCGAGCGCGCCCGCCTGACGCGCACCCCGCCCGCCGGCTGATCCCGGGCCACTAGAGTCCCCGGGCTGATGAGTCGGCTGGGGCGAGAATGGGTTGTCGGAGTTGTCGGAGTCGTCGTCGTGGGGGTCACCGCGACTGTCGGCTGGATCCTTGCGTCCGAGAGCAGCAGCGGTGACGCGGGCGGCGCCGATGGCGATGGTGTCGTGTTGGAGCCTGCGGCCTCGGTGTCCGCAGGAGCGTTCTTCGACGACCTCGACCTCTATCCGGTCGAGGAGCGGGCACTCACCGAACCGGTCGACGCCTCCACCTTCGACGCGTTCGGCGACCTGGACGAGAGTGTCGCGCTCGCTGGTCGGGTGGTTCGACCGTTCGAGCCGGGCGTCTACAGCGGCACCCACGACCGCACGCCTTGCGACGTCGAGGCGCTGGAGACCGCTCTCGAAGACCAGCCCGACTCGGCAAGCGCGGCGACGTGGTTCGCGAGCCTCGACCAGACCGAGGACCAGCGTGACGACTACGTCGACGACCTCACGCCGGTCCGCCTGCGGTACGACACCCGGGTGACCAGCCATCGGCTCGAGGAGGGTGAGGCCGTGGCCGTCCAGGCCCTGCTGCAGGCAGGAACCGGCGTGCTCGTCGACGAGTCTGGGTCGCCTCGGGTCCGCTGCGCCGGAGGTAACCCGTTGGACGACGCCGAGCCGGCCCCCGAGCTCGACGGCGAGGCGGCCTACTCGCTCGAGGAGCTGGCACAGAACCCCGACGACGCCTGGGACGGTCTCGACCCTGCCCAGGTGGTGGTGGTCACCGGCAGCGCGCCCCAGGAGCACTTCGACCTCGCCGACCCCGTGGACGGGTCGCTCTTCCGCCGTCGCGTGGGATCGGACGGCAGTCGTGACCAGACCCTCGAGTCGGCCGACCGGCCGGACCGCTGCGCGGAAGGTTGCCACAGCCTGGAGATCGCGATGGAAGCCGTCTCCGGAAGTCCGGTCGGGCTCGAGTACGACCAGGAAGGCGAGCCCGTCATCACGACGGCCGGACCGCGACCGAGCCGCCTGTCAGACGCCGAGGTGTCGTGGGATGCGGGCAGCGCCGAACGGGGAACCTACGGAGTGGTCCTCATCCACCAGTACGAGCAGCTCCGAGAGCTCACCGACGACGAGGTGCGAGCGCTCTCGGAGGTCCCGGGGTTCGCCGACTCCCTGCTGGACAACCCCGAGCTCGACAACGAGACCGTGATCCTCGAAACGCCCACGACGACCCCGCAGGGGGTGTTCGTGGGATTCCGCCTGATGCAGTGCGTCCCCGGCGACATCACGGTGACCTTCAGCCTCGACGGCGACGTCGTCCAGACCGTCGCCGAGACCGTGCCCTGCGACGAGAGCAGGGCCTTCGACTACACCATCGAGTAGCCCCAGCGAGACACCCCACTGGCGTCCCGTCGGGAGGAGCCGGGTCGGCGGTTCGTGACCGCGCGACTAGCCCGCCCACCACACGGGCTGACCGTCGGTCTCGACGGCGTCCCAGCGGCGTCTGATCGACGGCAACGACGTCTCGTGGGTGAAGATCCAGAAGCGCTGGTGGCCGATCGCGTCGACGACGTGGCCAGCGACGTCGGCGGGGTCGAGGCCGGTATCGATCAGGCCCTGGAGGAGCGTGGCCGGCCCGCCCTCGTCGACCTCGGGACCGGTGCCCATCGGCGTGACGTCTGTCGGGCGGACACGGTCGGACTCGTGGATCCGGGTGCGCACCCACTCCGGGCACAGCACCGACACGCCGACGCCACTGTTGCCCGTGACCTGGAGGTCGAAGTACAGCGCCTCGGACACCGCCACCACCCCGTGCTTGGTGGCCAGGTACGGCGACATCGCCGGAGCGGTGACGAACCCGGCCACCGACGCCGTGTTGACGACGTGGCCCTCGCCCTGCTCGATGAGCCGCGGCACGAACGAGCGGATGCCGTTGACCACGCCGAGCAGGTTCACCTCCACGATCCAGCGCCAGCGGTCCGCGGGGATGTCCCACGCCAGGCCGCCGACGGCGACACCAGCGTTGTTGCACACGATGTGGACGGCACCGAACCGGTCGACGGTCGCGTTGGCGAGCGCGTCCGTGGCCTCCGGGTCGCGCACGTCGGTGGGGACGGCGGCGATGCGGTCGTCGCCGTGCTCGTCGGCCAGCTCCTTGGCCGTGGTCTGCAGGTCCTCCTCGGCCACGTCGGCCAGCACGACCCGCATCTGTTCGGTGGCGAACCGCTGGGCGAGTGCTCGTCCGATGCCCGACGCCGCTCCGGTGACGACGGCGACCTTCCCCTCCAGCCTGTCCATCGCCCGGACGGTAGCGCCCCACTTGACCCGCCGGTCAATCGCCCTCGGTGGTGGGGAGGGAGCGGCCCGTCGCGGCGGGGGAGTCGCCAAACGCGTGCAGCAGGTTTCGGCTGATCGTGCGGAGGCTGACCATTGCCTGATCGGGCGGCAGCATCCCCGCCAGCTCGAGCGACACCACACCGTGCGCCGCCACCCAGAGCTGGGTGGCGAGCTCGACAGGGTCCGCCGACGTGAACCGGCCGGTCTCGACGCAGCGCCGGACGCCGTCGACCAACCGTTCGAAGGTGTCCAGCCCGACCGTGGCGTCGGCTTCGTCGCACGGGCCGTCCATGAACATCGCCCGGTAGAGGTTCGGGTTGGTGGTGCCGTTCACGTAGTAGGCCCAGCCCAGCGCGACGAGGTCGGCGGCGGCGTCGCCGCTGCGGTCGACGGCGTCGAGGTGGGCGGCGAGCCGGGCGAAGCCCTCGCGGCGGACCTCACGCCGCAGGTGGTCCATGCCACCGAAGTGGGTGTAGACGGCCATGGTCGACACACCGACGGCGGTGGTCAGACGCCGCAGGGTCAGTGCGTCTCGGCCCTCTTCGGCGGTGATGCGGGCGGCGTGGTCGATGAGCGCCATGCGGACGGCGGGATCGGCGGTCTTCGGCACGAGCCCCATGTTACATATCACCGCTATACAACTTTCAATATCAGTGCTATGATTCGAGCCATGACGGCGACCAGCGACACGAGTGCCAACCGTTACCTCCAGGGCAACTTCGCCCCCGTGCGGGACGAGGTGACGATCACCGAGCTCGCCGTGACCGGCGCGATCCCCGACCACCTCGACGGCCGTTACGTCCGCAACGGGCCCAACCCGGTGGTCGACCCCGATCCCGCGGCCTACCACTGGTTCGTGGGCACCGGGATGGTGCACGGCGTGCGCATCCGCGGCGGCCGGGCCGAGTGGTACCGCAACCGGTGGGTGCGCTCGGCCGACGTTGCTGCCGCGCTCGGCGAGCAGCCGCGTCCCGGCCCGGTGCACGCCGACATGGACTTCCCGGCCAACACCAACGTCGTCGGCCACGCTGGCCGGACCTTCGCGATCGTCGAAGCAGGCGGGCGGCCCTACGAGCTGACCGACGATCTCGACACGGTCGGCCCGTGCGACTTCGACGGCACCCTGCCCGGCGGCTATACGGCCCACCCGCACCGCGATCCGGCGACGGGCGAGCTCCACGCCATGTCGTACTTCTGGGGCTGGGGCGACAAGGTCCAGTACTCGGTGCTGGGGACCGACGGTCGCATCCGGCGCACCGTGGACATCCCGGTGCACGGCAGCCCGATGATGCACGACTTCTCGCTCACCGACCGCCACGTCGTCGTCTACGACCTACCGGCAACCTTCGACCTGGACAAGGCCGCGCGCGGCGGCACGCTGCCCTACACGTGGGACCCGGACTATCCGGCCCGGGTCGGCGTCATGGCCCGTGACAGCGACGGCACCGACGTGCGCTGGTTCGAGGTCGAGCCGTGCTACGTGTACCACCCGCTCAACGCCTACGAGGACGGCGACCAGATCGTCCTCGACGTGGTGCGGCATCCGAAGACCTTCGCGACCGACCACCAGGGCCCCAGCGAGGGCGATCCGACCCTCGACCGCTGGACGGTCGACCTTGCCGCGGGCAAGGTCCGCGAGGAACGGCTCGACGACCGGGCCCAGGAGTTCCCGCGGCTGGACGAACGCCTGGTCGGCAAGCGCCACCGCTATGGCTACGCCGTCGGCGCGGTGACGGATGCCGACGGTCGGCTCGACCTCGCGGACAGCGGCCTGGTCAAGCACGACCTGGTCGCCCGCACCTCGGAGCTCCGGTCTTTCGGGGCAGGGGCCGAGGTGGCCGAGTTCGTCTTCGTGCCCACCGCCCCGGACGCGGCCGAGGACGATGGCGTCCTGGTCGGCTACGTCGTCGACGCCGCGGCGGACCGCACTGACCTGGTGCTAGTCGACGCGGCGACGCTGGAGACCGTGGCTCAGGTCCACCTGCCGGTGAGGGTGCCGACCGGGTTCCACGGCAACTGGATCCCCAACGTCCCCTGACGATTCGCGCCCCGTTCACAGGCCGGTGAGTCGGCTCCTAGGTCCGCCGTGGTCGCTCAGGCTCTGGCCTGTTCGACCAGGCGGCGGGCGATCACCTTGAGGCAGAGGGTCTCGTCGGCGCCCTCGAAGATCGACAGCACCCGGGTGTCGACGAAGTAGCGGCTCACCGCGTACTCCTCGGCGTAGCCGTAGCCGCCGTGGATCTGCATGGCCTCGCGTGTCACCCATTCGGCGGCCTTGCACACGTACGCCTTGACCATCGCGGCCTCCATCGCGCCCTCGCCCTTGGCCATCAGCTTGGCCACGGCGTAGGAGAACTGTCGGGCGCCCTGGATGGTGACCGCCATCCGGGCGAGCTTCGCCCGGGTGAGCTGGTAGTCGCCGATGGGTCGCCCGAACACCTTGCGATCCTGCGCATACTGCCGGGCATCCTCGTAGGCCGCCTGCATCACGCCGATCGCCCGGGCCGCGGTCTGCAGCCGGCCGTTCTCGAAGCCCGCCATCTGAAGGTAGAAGCCGTTACCCAGCCCTTCGTCCGAGCCGACCAGGTTCTCGTCGGCGACGAACCACTGGTCGAAGGCGATCTCGTAGGAGTGCATGCCGCGGTAGCCGATGGTGTCGATCGGGCGTCCCTCCATGCGCCCCCCGCCGGGTGCGCCGCCGTCGTCGCCAGGCGCCTGGTCGAGCACGAAGCCGTGACCGTCGCCCCGTTGCTTGGGCACCACGAACATCGACAGGCCCCGATGGGCCCGGCTGCGGTCGGGATCGGTGCGGACCAGCAACATCAGCGCGTCGGCTCGGGCGCCGAAGGTGCACCACGTCTTGACGCCGTTCACCGACCAGCCGCCGTCCATCCTGGTGGCCGACGTGGTGATGCCGGCGACGTCGGAGCCGAAGTCGGGCTCGGTCACGGCGACCGCGACCATGACCTCGGCGGTGGCCAGGCGGGGCAGCCATGACTGCTTCTGCTCCTCGGTCCCGCCCTTGAGCAGCGCCCGGGTGAGGATCTCGGGGCGGGTGATCAACGAGCCGCCCACGCCGAGCGAGCCGCGGGACAACTCCTCGGTGGCGACGACCATGCCCATGTAGTCGCTCTCGCCGCCGGCCGCATAGCCGCCGTACTCCTCGGGGATCGACAGGCCGAACGCGCCGAGCTCGGCGAGCCCGCTGATGACGTCCTCGGAGATGTCGGCGTTGTGGCGGTGGACGTGCTCGGCGACGGGGCGGATCTTGTCCTCGGCGAAGCGCCGGAACGTGTCCTGCACCAGCTCGAAGTCCTCGTCGAGGTGGCGGGGCCCCTGGCTGTCGATCGAGGCCAGGAAGGCGGGGCTTCGGTAGGTGGCCACGAACGCTCGGGCGTCGTCGAGCACCGTGGATGCGACGCCCCACTCGGCCTCGCGGCCGAACAGCTTGGCCGCGAGGTCCGCGACCGCCTCGGCGGCGAAGGCGCAGGTGATACTGGCCTCGGTGGCTCCGTGGGCGCCGTAGTCGAGCAGCGTCCGCGCGGTCTCGACCGCCGCCGCGGCATGCGCCAGGTCGTAGGCGACCACCTGGTGGTCGTCGACCGCGCCGGCCTCGGCAAGATGCCCCAGTCCGGCCCGGACGACCTGCCGGGCGGACTCGACGGCGACGGATGCGGCGTTCAGGTCCGGAGCGCTCATGGCTTCGGAGGGTAACTGTCGGCCGCCGGCCGACGCCGATACGGGGGTGGGCGCCGCGTGGGCTGGTCCGTCGGGATGACGCTCCGTACCGTGTGCCCATGGCAACGCTCGACCGACCGTTCGGCCGCCATCTCGAGGACTTCGAGATCGGCGACGTCTACCGCCATTGGCCCGGCAAGACCGTCACCGAGTACGACGACCACCTGTTCTGCATGATCACCATGAACCACCACCCGCTGCACACCAACGAGTGGTACGCCGAGAACGAGACGGTGCAGAAGCGCAACGTCGTGGTCGGCAATCTGGTGTACTCGCTGGTCCTGGGCATGAGCGTGCCGGACATCAGCGGCGCGGCGGTGGCCAACCTCGAGGTCGAGTCGCTGCGCCACCCGAAGCCCACCTTCCACGGGGACACCATCTACGCGGTGACCAAGGTGGTCGACAAGAGCGAGACGTCGGACGGGCGGCGGGGGATCGTGACCGTCGAGAGCAAGGGCATCAACCAGCACGGCGACGAAGTGTGCTTCTTCCGCCGCAAGCTGATGGCTTGGAAGCGCGACGCGGCGCCGCCCCGCCGCTACCCCTACACCGACTCCGTGTTCGACGATGAGGGCTGAGCTGGCGCCGGTTCCGCCGTTCGACCGGCGCTATGACCTCGACCTCGACCTCGACGTCGACCGACCCGACGATGTGGCCTCAGGTCAGGCAGCACGCGACGCCTTACTCGCATGGGGAGAGGTGCACCTGCGCGACCTGCCGTGGCGGCACACCCGCGACCCCTGGGCGGTGTTGGTCTCCGAGGTGATGGCCCAACAGACTGGTGTCGACCGGGTGGTGCCCTACTACCTCGCCTTCCTGGACCGCTTCCCCGACCCCGCCTCCTGCGCCGCCACGCCGGTCGGCGACGTGCTCCGGCTGTGGGCCGGCTTGGGCTACAACCGGCGAGCGGTGAGCCTCCACCGCTGCGCGCAGGAGGTCGTCGCCCGTCACGACGGCGCAGTTCCCGACGATCTCGACGCCCTGCTCGCGCTGCCGGGCATCGGTCCCTACACGGCTCGGGCCATCCTCGCGTTCGCGTACGAGCAGGCAGCCGGGGTCGTGGACACCAACGTCGGCCGAGTGCTCGCCCGGTGGTCGGGCCGCGCCCTGAGGACGGCCCACGCCCAGCGCCTCGCCGACTCCCTGGTCCCCGAGGCGCGCTCGTGGCTCTGGAACCAGTCGATGATGGAGCTGGGGGGCGCGGTCTGCCGGCGCCGCACCCCCGACTGCGGCCGGTGTCCGGTGATCGAGCTCTGCGGATGGCACAGCGCCGGCCGGGTGACCCCGGATCCGGCCGACGGTTCAGCTGGCGTGAGCCAGCCCCAAGCCCGGTTCGCGGGCTCCGACCGGCAGGGCCGAGGCCGGCTGGTCGACGCGCTGCGCCGGGGACCGGTGGCAGCTGCCGCGGTGCCTCGCGTCATGGGCTGGCCCGACGACCCGGATCGTGCCGCCCGGGTGGCCGTCGGCGTCTTGGCCGACGGGCTTGCTCGTCGCGAGGGCGATCACTTCCGGCTCCCGTAAATCCGACCCAAGCCGTAGGGTTTATGCAGGAGACAGGCAAGACAGGGAAGGAGGCGGATGATGACTGACTACGCCCATCCCGATCGGATGGTCACCACCGAGTGGCTGGCCGATCACCTGGACGATCCTGACGTCCGGGTCGTCGAGGTCGACGAGGACACCGCGGCCTACGACAAGGGTCACATCCGCAATGCGATCGGCTGGAACTGGTTCGAGGACCTGCACGCCAAGCCGCGCCGCGACTACGTCGACCAGGACGGGTTCGCCGCATTGCTCCAGGCCGCCGGCGTCGGGCCCGACACCATGGTGGTCCTCTACGGCGGCAACAACAACTGGTTCGCCGCCTACGCCTACTGGCTGGCCCGGTACCTGGGCGTCGAACAGGCGAAGCTGCTCGACGGCGGCCGCAAGAAGTGGGAGCTGGACGGCCGGGAACTGGTGACCGACGTCCCGTCGTTCCCGTCCACCGATCTGCGGATCGAGGCTCCGGTGCAGTCGAACCTGCGGGTCTTCCGCGATGACGTCCTGGCGCGTCAAGGTGTGGCCACCTTCGTCGACGTCCGCTCGCCCGAGGAGTACCGCGGCGAGGCCCTTGCCCCACCGCACCTTCCGCAGGAACAGGCCCAGGTGCCAGGCCACATCCCCGGCGCGAAGAACATCCCCTGGACGCGGGCCGCCAACGACGACGGTTCGTTCCGCTCGGCGGACGAGCTGCGGGCGCTGTACGGCGGCGAAGGGGTGACTCCCGATCGGCACACCATCGCCTACTGCCGGATCGGCGAGCGCTCGGCCCACACGTGGTTCGTGCTCCATGAGTTGCTCGGCTACGAGCGGGTAGCGAACTACGACGGGTCGTGGACCGAGTACGGCTCACTGGTCGGCGTGCCGGTCGAGCTGTAGCAGCCGGCGGCTCGGAGGAGGCCGAGGCACATCATCTGGATCGGGACGTCGGGTTGGCAGTACCGCGATTGGCGCGGGGTGCTCTATCCCGACGGTGTTCCGCAGCGGTCGTGGCTCGCGCGCTACGCCGAAGAGTTCCGGTGTGTCGAGGTCAACAACGCCTTCTACCGGCTCCCCGAGCGGAAGACGTTCGCCTCCTGGCGCGACCAGACGCCGGGCGGCTTCGTCGTCGCGGTCAAGATCAGCCGCTACCTGACCCACGTCAAGCGGTTGGCCGACCCGGCCGAGCCCGTAGCCCGGCTGCTCGACCGGGCCGCGGGGTTAGGTGACCGGCAGGGGCCTTTCCTCCTCCAGCTCCCACCGAACCTGCGAGCCGAGCCCGACAGGCTCGAACAGTGCCTTCGGGCGTTCCCCACCGGCGTGCGGGTGGCCGTCGAACCTCGGCACGACTCGTGGTGGAGCGACGAGGTCCGCGACCTCCTGGCCGGGCACGACGCCGCGCTGATCTGGGCCGACCGTCGCGGCCGGCCGGTGACGCCGACGTGGGCGACGGCGTCGTGGGGATACGTCCGCCTCCACGAGGGGACGGCCACCCCGCGGCCGTCCTACGGTCGCCAGGCTCTCCGCACCTGGCTGGACCGAATCCGCGACAACTGGCCCCAGAAGGCCGACGTGTTCGTGTTCTTCAACAACGACCGCGGCGGTGCCGCGGTCCGCAACGCGCGGGCACTGCGCCGCCTCGTCGACCGCCGACCAACGACCTGAGGACCACCGGGCCGACGGCGATCTATAACGCGCGTGATCGACATTCGTCGAGGATCTGCGCCAAGATCGCCGGATGCGGTGGCGGTCCGGATGCGCACTGGCGGTGGCGTTCGTGCTTGCCGCCGCGACAACCGGGTGCACCAGCGAGGACGAGCCGTCGGCGTTCCAGGAGCTGCGCGAGCAGACCGAGCAGGCCGACTGGACGATCCAGCCCGGCGTCGAGCTGGTCACGGTGTCCGGCGCCGACCCGGACCAGCGTCTCAGCCTCTACGACTCGAGCGGTGAGATGGTGGCCACCGACGTCGCCGACGCCACAGGACGGGCCCACTTCGCGTACGTCCTCGACGATCCGCAGATGACCGTTGAGGAAGCGGTGGCCGAGGGCGCGTCCACCGGCCATGCGCTCGACCCCGGCTCCTACCTGCTGCGCGACGACGACGCCGATCCCGCTCTGGCCTCCGAGCCCTTCGAGGTGCTCGACCGCGACGAGGTGCCGGAGGCAGCGTTCTACGAGTCGCAGCAGCTCGAAGGGGTCGAGCTCGACATCACCGGCCAACCGGTGGACGGCGCGGCGCTCGAAGACGGCTTCCAGTACCTGGAGATGCGCGACGGTGTGCAGCTCAGTGCCATGGTGCGGTTCCCGGACCGGAGCCTCTACGGCGACGGCCCGTGGCCCACGGTCGTCGAGTACTCGGGCTATGGCCCTTCGAACCCGGACGCCGAGGAGGCGGGCTCCCGGCTGGCCCGCTCGTTCGGCTATGCCACCGTGAGCGTCAACATGCGGGGGACCGGCTGCTCGGGCGGCGTGTTCGACACCTTCAACCCGGCTCAGCAGGCCGACGGCTACGACGTCGTCGAGACCGTCGCCCGCCAGCCGTGGGTGTTGCACGGCCACGTCGGCATGGTCGGCCTGTCGTACTCCGGCATCAGCCAGCTCTACACGGCATCGACCGCGCCCCCGAGCCTGGCGGCGGTCACCGCCCAGTCGGTCATCGCCGACTCGTGGCTGCAGGCCTGGCCCGGCGGGATCTACAACAGCGGCTTCACCCGCCAGTGGCTGGCCGAGCGCGAGCGGGCGTCAGGGGCGGGCGGCACCGAGTGGGTGCAGGCCCGCATCGACGGTGGCGACGACACCTGCGCCGAGGCAGTCGTCGACCATGGCCTGAGCCTGGACTTCGCGGCCTTCACCCATGCGCTCGACATGCGGCCCGACGACGCCGACGCCCGCGACCTGCGCCAGCTGGTGCAGGGCGTCGACACCGCGGTGTTCCTCACCGGTGCGTTCCAGGACGAGCAGACCGGTGCGTTCTTCGGTGCGATGCTCGACGAGTTCGAACGGGCCCGCACCCTGCGCATCGGTCTGTGGAACGGGCGCCACCCCGACGGCTACTCGACCATGAACGTCGGGCAGCTCTACGAGTTCCTGGAGCTGTACGTCGCCGAGCGCGTGCCCCAGATGCCCGATCTGGTCCGAGGGGTCGCGGGCGACCTCGTGGCCGAGTCGTTCGGCTTCGCCGACGGCGACCTGTTGCCGGACCGGCTGTACGACGAGTTCGGCGATGACTACGAGGCTGCCCTCGAGGCCTACGAGCAGGAGGACCCGATCCGCGTCGTGTTCGGCAACGGCCAGGGCGCCAACGAGCTCGGCGAGCCGGGCGGCACCTTCGAGACCAGCTTCTCGTCGTGGCCACCATCGGACGCCCAGGCCTCCGTGTTCTACCTCGGAGGCCAGGGCCGCCTGTCGTCGGAGGAGAACGAGGACGACGGTGTCGACACGTTCCGGTTCGACCCCGATGCGGCGGGCACCGTCCTGTCGAGCGACTACGAGACCTTGACCGCGGTGCAGCCGTGGGACTGGACGGCGTTCCCCGACGGCACCGCGCTGTCCTACGAGACCCCGGCACTGGACGAGGATCTCGTGGTTGCCGGGTCCGGCTACCTCGACTTGTGGGTGGGCGCCGATGCGGCGGATGCCGACGTCCAGGTCACGGTCTCGGAGGTCCGGCCCGACGGGATCGAGTACCTGGTCCAGAACGGCTGGCTGCGGTTGGGTCATCGGGCCGTGGACGAGGATCGCTCCGACGACCTCGAGATCGTCCACCCCTTCACCGAGGCCGCCTACGCGGCACTGCCCGAGGACGAGCTCGTCGAGGCGATGATCGACATCCCCACGATGGCCCACGTGTTCCGGGCGGGCTCGCGGCTGCGCGTCACGATCTCTTCGCCGGGCCGGAATCATCTGACCTGGGCTTTCGAGCCACCCGCGGGTGTCGACGGCCAGACCGGCTACCGGGTCGGCTGGGGTGCGGACACGCCGTCGGGGGTGGTGCTGCCGGTCGTCGACCTGGAGGTCCCCGCGCCGCCGAGCCCTGCCCCCTGCCCCGGCCTGCGCGGCATGGCGTGTCGCCCCTACGTCCCGATCGTCAACGGCACCGTGGAGTAGCTGAAGATTTGCTGCCTGTAGGGCGCTAGCGCTCCGTCGCCGCATGGCCGCAGCGAGTGATTGTGGTCACACTCGAGGATGGTGGGATGAAGGGTTGGGTAACGTCGCTCGACACGAAGGGTGCACACCGGGGGACCCTTGTTGAACCTTTCCTTCTACGGAGTGCGAGGCTCGACGCCTTGCCCATGTGACGACAACCGCCGGTACGGCGGCAACACGTCGTGCGTCGTCCTGGAAGCACCCGGCCACGACCCGATCGTGCTCGACCTCGGCACCGGGCTTCGTCAGTGGGGGCTCACGCTGCCTCGGGACGGCAGCTTCCGTGGGTCCGCGTTGATCACCCATCTCCACTGGGATCACGTGCAGGGGCTGCCGTTCTTCGCTCCGATCCTCGCCCCAGGGGCCCAGCTCGAGGTCTACGGTCCCGGGCAGGACATGTGCTCCCTGGCCCAGGCGTTCCAGCAGTTCGTGTGCCCCCCCTACTTCCCGGTCACCCTCGACGAGCTGCGCGGGCAGATCGCCTTCTACGACGCGACCGACGCCGACATCGAGCTCGACGGGGCAAAGGTCCGAGTGCGGCCGGTGCCACACTGCGGCCCGACCAACGGCTACCGCGTCGAGATGGGCGGCGTCTCGGTCGCCTACCTGTCCGACCACCAGATGCCCCTGGACGGCACGCATCGGGTCACCGACGAGGTGCTCGAGCTCTGCGACGGGGCTGACGTGGTGATCCACGATGCGCAGTTCACGAAGGCCGAGTTCGCCGAGAAGCGCCACTGGGGCCATTGCACCATCGAGTACGCCGTGTTCGTGGCCGAGGCCGCCGGCGCCAAGCGGCTGGCCCTGTTCCACCACGACCCGGCGCACGGCGACGAGCAGCTCGACGATCTGCTCGCCCATGCCCGCACCGTGGCCGAGCACACGCGCTTGCACGAGGTGCTCTCGGCCTACGAGGGCTTGACGCTGTCCTTCAGCTAGTGCCGCGAGGGGCGACAGGTTGAGCTCGGTGCCGGTCTGGTGCGGCCGGCCGCTGCTGATCGCCGAGGGCGCTCGGGCTGTGACCCTGACGGTGTGTCAGTTATAGGGTCGGCGGATGAACGCGGACCGGTCTGCATCCCCGACGGTCGACGAGGCTCACTTCCGGCAGGTGCTCGGGCACTTTCCGACCGGGGTCACCGTCGTCACTGCGGCCACGCCGGACGGGCCGGCCGGGTTGGCGGTGGGGTCGTTCTTCTCGGTGTCGCTCGATCCGCCGCTGGTGGCCTTCTGCGCTGGCAGGACCTCGACCAGCTATCCGAAGATCGCGGAGGCCGGGCACTTCGTCGTCAACATCCTTGCCGACGACCAGGAGGGCGTGAGCCGGGTGTTCGCGTCGAAGGCACCTGACAAGTTCGCAGGGATCGGCTACCGACCCGCCGGTGCCACGGGCGCCCCTGTGATCACCGACGTGTTGGCGTGGATCGAGTGCGACATCGACACCGTCCACGAAGCCGGCGACCACTGGATCGTCGTCGGCCGGGTGCTCGACCTCGGCGTCAGCCACGAAGGCGGGCCGCTGGTCTTCTTCCGGGGCGGGTACGGCTCGTTCACCTCGTGAGCCTCGGGCACCCCGGCCGATAGCGACTGTGCTCCGCTGGGCCGGACGGCCCCGAGCTGCGCCGTGTCTCAGGCCTCGGAGGCCAGGAAGTCGAACCCCGCGACCGGCAGGTTCCTCGCCACCGTGAACGCCGCGAGGACGCCGACGATGCCCACCAGCAGCCACCGTGGCGGGCGGACGGACCGAGGCTGACGGCCGATCAGCGGGAGGAGCCAGAACCCGAGTGCGGCCGCGATGAACGCCAGGTAGACCGGCAGCAGCACGTTGTGGTCCAGTGCCTCGGAGACCTGGCCGTGGAGCAGGGCGTTGGTGCCGCGCAGGCCCCCGCAGGCCGGGCAGTCGATGCCGAGCAGCGTCCGGCTCGGGCACAGGGGATAGGCGCCGCCCTTGTCGGGATCGACCAGGTACACGTAGCTGGTGACCGCAGCGAGCCCGGCGGCCGCAGCCAGCTTCCCGCGGCGGGCAGCCCGGGTTACCCGCCCACGCGTCGAGGCGGTTGCCTCGTGTGGGGCACCGAGAAGCCCGAACTGGCTCACCGTGCTCAAGTTACCCGCCGCGCGTCACCATGTCCGCCCGTGCCCTCGGGCCGAGCCCATTGGGCGCGGGCATCACCCGTCGAGGTAGCGAAGGACCGCCAGGACACGGCGGTGGTCGGCCTCGGACGGGGGCAGGTCGAGCTTCATGAGGATGTTGGCGACGTGCTTCTCCACGGCCCGGTACGACACCACCAGCGACTCGGAGATCGCCTGGTTGGAGCGTCCCTCGGCCATGAGCGCCAGGACCTCCCGCTCGCGTGGGGTGAGCCGGCTGAGGCCATCGGTGCGCCGGGTGGCGCCGAACAGCTGGGTGACGACCTCGGCGTCGAGCGCCGTGCCCCCGGCGGCGACGCGCCGCAGCGCCTCGACGAACTCGTTGACGTGGGCGACCCGATCCTTGAGCAGATAGCCGACGCCCTGGGCGCCGCTCGCGAGCAGCTCGGTGGCGTAACGCGTCTCGATGTACTGGGAGAACACCAGCACCCCCAGCTCCGGGTGCGCCGCCCGTAGCGCCACTGCTGCCCGCAGCCCCTCGTCGGTGTGCGTGGGTGGCATCCGGATGTCCACGACGGCGACATCCGGGCGGTGCACGTCGACTGCCGCGACCAGGGTGTCGGCGTCGGGCACGGCGGCGAGCACCGCGAAGCCGCGGCTGTCGAGCAGCTGGACGAGGCCCTCGCGCAGCACGACCGCGTCCTCGGCGACGACGATGCGCGTCGGGGTCGGAGGGTCTGGTGTGGGAGGGGTGATGGGCTCCACGGCGGGGGTCGGGTCTAGGCGCTGGCCGGTAGGACGACAGTGACGAGGGTAGGGCCGCCGGGCGGGCTGGCGATGTCCAGCCGGCCGTCGACGGTGCGGACCCGTTCGGCGAGGCCGGCCAGGCCTCGCGCCTCGGCGATGGAAGCGCCGCCGACGCCGTCGTCGCCGACCGTGATCCGCAGCCCCGCGGCGTCGTCGCCCTGGGTGACCCGGACGGTGGCCTCGGTGGCCTGGCTGTGCCGCGCCACGTTGGTCAGCAGCTCGGCGACGCAGAAGTAGGCGATGGTCTCGATCGCCGGTGTCGGACGCGTGCGGACGTCTGTGCGCAGCCGCGTGGGCACGGGTGCACGTGCCGCGAGCGTGGCGAGGGCCGCGTCGAGCCCACGGTCGAGCGCCGGCGGGTGGATGTTGCGGGTGACGTCGCGCAGCTCGGTGATGGCTTCGACGGCGTTGCGGTGCGCGGTCTCCACCAGATCGCGGGCGCGTCCCAGGTCGGCGGAGTCGGCGTCGTCGGTCGTGCCGCGAGCGGCGTTGTCGGCTAGGGCCTCCTTGGCCATGTCGAGCTGCATGGCCATCGCGACGAGCCGAGCCTGTGTCCCGTCGTGGAGGTCCCGCTCGATGCGGCGCAAGGCGGCGGCTGCGTCGTCGACGGCGCGGCTGCGCGTCTGTTCGAGGTCGCGGACCCGTTCGGACAGCCGCCACGGGCCGAGCAACGGCCGCATCAGCAACCGGTCGAGGTTGACCACTCCGCGCACGACCCAGGGGATGGCCAGGACGACGGTCGCACCAGCCAGCGCGACCAGCACGGCGCGGGGCCAGGTGTCGACGTAGGTGTCGCCGAACTGCATGCCCGAGTGGCGCACGCGGCCCTCGGCGTCGGTATTGGTGGGGTCGAACACCTGCCACACGACCGGGTAGGTGACGCCGATCAACCCGACCACCCACCCGATCACCATGAGGTAGGTGCCGAGCACGTGCAGCGGCAGGCTGACGACGAGGTAGGCGGCAGTCCGCCAGTTGCGGCCGTCGCCGAAGATCGAGCGCAGCCAGCCGACGAGGCCGGGCCGCACCTCGTGGATGGGTGGCCCGGGGATGTGCTCGTCCAGCATGGCCGCCGCCAGGCTGCGGTGCAGGTCACCCCACGACCGGATCAACACCAGGGCGAACGCGAGCACGAGCACGCCGACGCAGAACACGAGCAGGCTCAGCCCGATCACGAGCAGGAAGACCGTCGCGACCGCGACCATCCCGGTGACCATGCAGCTCACCAACAGGTAGGCCTGCTCGGACCGGGCCCGGCGGCTGAACGGCGTGCGCAGCACCTCTCGGGCGAGCGTGGCGACAGAGCGGCTCATGGCGCCATCGTCGCTCCTGGCCACGACGGGTCCAACCGGACGGTCCCCCGAACGCAGGGTTCGGTTCACCCCACCTTCGGGGGTCGGGTCATGAGTCGGCGAACTGCACCGTGACGTGGTGGCCTGAGGAGGCCCAGTCGGGGACGTTGACGACCACGGTGGGTCCGTGGCTCGCCCGGGCGGTCATCGCCACCCGCACGGTCCGGTCCGGTGGCTCGACTGCCGGGACGAACACATCCATCCCGGTGATGAACGGCAGGCTGAACAGCACCGGGTGCGGCGCGGTCAGGTCGGTGAGTCCGTCCGAACCGACGTCGAACACGAACATCGCGTTGACCCGCTTGGTCCGGGGCGAGTTGGCGGCGTTGAGAACGCTCACGCCGTCGATCTCCAGACGGTCGTTGTGCGCCCCCTGGTCCGCCCACCACTCCTTGTACCGGGTGACGGTGAACGTCATGTGCCGGTCGCTCTCATCGATCAGGACGTCGAGCCCCGTGCCCGGCACCGACGTCAGCAGCCGGATCAGGTGGTCGTCGTGCTGGAACGGCTGGAAGTAGAAGTGGTGGGTCTCCCCCGGTCCCCAGACGAGCGCGAACTCGTAGTGCTTGCGGGTGTGGGCGCGGAACGGCCCCCACGATCCACCGGGGCCGATGTCGAACGTGGCGCGAGGGCGATGGCCGCGGCGCTCACCGGTGCGCCCGCTGACCTCCCAGATCTCCAAGTTCGCTCCCTCGGCGCCGACGTTGCTGGGGAACAGGTTGGCTTCACCCGCCAGCCGGACCCGGCCGTCGCGGTCGCGGGTCACGTCGGTGGTGCGGGGGCGGCGGCCGGTGAAGAACATATAGAACTGCGCGAACGTCTCGGGCGCGGTCGCCACCTGGACATGGCCCTGGCCGGGGGCGTAGTAGTTCTGCGCACCGACGATCTGCCGCGTCTGATCGCCTTCGCCCCACACCGCCAGCGTCCGGACACCGCCTGGTGGCGCCGTGGCCGTCCGTCCGTCGATGTTCACGTAGTTGGCGACAGTGGCCGCGCGTTCCGGCGAGCTGTTCAGGTAGCCGTGCGACACGGTCGTGCCCAGCGAATGGCCCAGCAGGTCGACCTGATCGGCGCCAGAGCTCTCCAGCAGGTCGGCGATCAAGGTGTCGAGCCCCACCCAGACCTGCTCCATCGTGTTGAGCCCGAAGGTCGAGTCGTACTCGTGGACCGCGATGAGGCTCGCCGGGTACCCGTTGCTGGTCAGCCGCATGGCCTGGGTTTCGAACTGCGCGCCTGATCCGGCGCCTCCGTGGACGAAGATCACCGGTCGCAGCCGGTTGTGGCGGGGGTGTGCCGCCTCGCCACCTGCGGGCGTGGCGGCTGCCGTCGTCAGCAACACGGCCAGCAGCGTGGCGACCCCGGCGAACCGCCGCAGCAGGCTGTGGCGCGAACGAGGTGAGGTTTGGTCGGACATGTCGCCCCCCTTTCGACAACCTGCCCATCTCTACAGCAATCGTTCGCGGTTGGCAAACAGTTGTATTAATGCCCTCTGGCGTCGGTCGTTCGCTGCCGGAGGAGTCGGGTCGTGGCCTCCGAGGGGCGGGTCGCCAGCAGAGCGGTGACCAGGTCGACGAGGTGGCTGATGAACAGCCGATCGTCGGGGCGGGTCGGTGCCGCCGCCCGGCGTGCCAACTCGACGAAGACGAAGCGGATGGTGGCTGCCCGTGAGCGCAACGTGGTCTTGGTCTCCCGCGGGACCACCGCGTCCAGAAGCTTGTTCCAGCGCTCCATGCTGTTGCCGGGCGTGCGCTCGGGGATCAGCTCGCGGAGCGAGGCGGGCCGGCAGTAGTACTCGCCAGCGATCTGGAGGTACTGCCGTCCGCCGTCGGGGTCTGCAAGCTTCGCTGCGATGGGGAGGACCAGGGCCTCAGCAAGTGCCCGGAGGTCCTCGTTGCCTGTTGCCTCGTACTGGTCGAGCAGTGTGTGGCGGCGGGGCTCGCTGTCCTGGCGATGTCTGGCGATGACCGCGCGCACCAGCCCGTCCCGGTCACCGAAGTGGTATTGCACCGCGCCGGTGTTGCTCTGCTGGGCGGCCCGGTTGATCTCGCGCAACGAGACGCCGTCGATCCCGCGGGCAGCGAACAGCTCCTCGGCAGCACGGATGATCGCCTCGCGCGTCTCGGCCACCGAGCCGCTGCTTGACCGACGCCGAGGGCCCGTCGTCGCGCTGGTTGCCGCCATGCGACGCGGGAGCTTACCGGCGGGTGCCTGGTCTGCTAATACACTTGCCTTATGCCTGCCGCTGGGACACGTCTCGTCATCGCCTTCGTAGCCGTCGCCGGCTTGGCCGGCGCCGCGGTGGCCTGCAGCGGCGACGACGACGACGCCGACAGCACGGGCGCTGACGCGGCCGACGCCGATGCCGCCACCGACGACGTGGCCGAGGAGACCGAGCTACCCGAGGGCTACGCCGACTACCAGAGCGAGCTCTACGCCGACCAGGCCAACTGGCTGTGCAAGCCGGGTCTCGACGAGGACGTCTGCTCCCGCGACCTCGACGCCACGGCGGTCTTCGCCGACGGGTCGACCGAGGTCCAGCCGCACGAGGTCGCCGAGGACCCTGCGATCGACTGCTTCTACGTCTATCCCACGGTCAGCTTCGACGAGTCGCCGAACAGCGACCTCGAGGTGGCGGAGGGGTCCGAGATCTTCACCGCGTACAACCAGGCCGCCCGACTCAGCGGCGCCTGCCGGGTGTTCGCGCCGATCTACCGGCAGGTCACGCTGTCGATGATCGGCGGCAGCGAGCCGCCCGAGGGCGTCGACCCGCGCCAGATCGCGTACGACGACGTCGTCGACGCGTTCCGCCACTACGTCGCGAACGACAGCGACAGCCGCGGCTTCGTGCTGGTCGGTCACTCGCAGGGGGCCGGGCACCTCAACCGGCTGGTCGCCGAGGAGATCGACGACGAGCCGCTGCTCCGCGACCGGATGGTGTCGGCCCTGCTGCTCGGCTCGACGGTCGCCGTGCCCGAGGGCGAGGTCGTCGGTGGGGACTTCCAGAACGTCCCGCTGTGCGATTCCGAGGACCAGATCGGGTGCGTGGTGTCGTACGCATCGTTCCGGTCGACGGCCCCGCCGCCGGACAACAGCCTCTTCGGACGCCCACGCGACGGCGAGGGCAGGGCCGCATGCGTCAACCCCGCGAGCCCCGAGGGCGGCTCCGCAGCGCTCCAGCCGTACTTCGCCGTCGAGCTACCGGAAGGTGGCTTGATCGGGGGAGTCACCGGTGCCCAGCCCTTCGGCGACCCGGCTCGCAGCGCCGAGATCACCACGCCGTTCGTCACCTATCCCGACTTCGTCGATGCCGAGTGCGTCGACGACGGCGAGTTCTCGTACCTGTCGTTGACGGTCAACGGCGACCCGGCGGATCCCCGCGCCGACGACATCGGCGGCGACCTTACGCCGGAGTGGGGGATGCACCTGATCGACGCCAACGTCGCGATGGGCGACCTGTTGGATCTGGTGCGTGCGCAGGGTGAGGTTTACGCCGACGGTTGACGGATTCGCGGCGCCCCGAGGTGTGGAGCCGCCGAGGGGCATTGCTACTATCGCCATAGGAGAAATTCTCGACGCGACGGGATGCACCCCGAAGGGATGCCCATGGCTGTCACCGATCTCGACCTGGGACGCTACAAGCTCGGCTGGTCCGACGAAGAGGACTACGTGTTCAAGCCCCGCAAGGGCCTGAGCGAAGAGATCGTGCGCGAGATGTCGTGGATGAAGGGCGAGCCCGACTGGATGCTCGACTTCCGTCTCAACTCGCTGCGCCACTTCGACAAGCGGCCCATGCCGGCCTGGGGTGGCGACCTGTCCGGCGTCCTGATCGACGACATCTACTACTACATCAAGCCCACCGAGGGTCAGGTCGACGAGTGGGACGAGCTGCCGGACGCGATCAAGCAGACCTACGAGAAGCTCGGCATCCCCGAAGCCGAGCGGAAGTACCTGGCCGGTGTCACAGCCCAGTACGAATCCGAAGTCGTCTTCCACCGGAATCGCGAGGATCTCGAGCGGCAGGGCGTCGTGTTCTGCGACATGGACACGGCCCTGCGCGAGTACCCCGACATCGTGAAGCCCTACTTCGGCACGGTGATCCCCAAGAACGACAACAAGTTCGCCGCGCTGAACTCGTCCGTGTGGTCCGGTGGCTCGTTCATCTACGTGCCGCCCGGCGTCGAGGTCTCGATGCCGCTGCAGGCCTACTTCCGCATCAACGCCGAGAACATGGGCCAGTTCGAGCGCACCCTGATCATCGCCGACGAAGGCGCGAAGGTGCACTACATCGAGGGCTGCTCGGCGCCCGTGTACACGACCGACTCGCTGCACTCGGCGGTGGTCGAGATCGTGGTCAAGCCGAGTGCCCGGGTGACCTACACGACGATCCAGAACTGGTCGGCCAACGTCTTCAACCTGGTCACCAAGCGGGCCAGGGTCGAAGCCGAGGGCCACATGGAGTGGATCGACGGCAACATCGGCAGCCGGCTGACGATGAAGTACCCCGCGGTCTACATGGTCGGGCCCAAGGCGTCGGGCGAGGTGCTGTCGGTGGCCTACGCCGGGCCGGGCCAACACCAGGACGCGGGGGCCAAGATGGTCCACGCCGCTCCCGAGACCACCTCGAAGATCGTGTCGAAGTCGATCTCCAAGGACGGTGGCCGCACCTCGTACCGCGGGCTGGTCCGGGTCGAGGACGATGCCTACGGCTGCAAGAGCCACGTGCAGTGTGACGCGCTGATCCTCGACGAGGAGTCGGTCAGCGACACCTTCCCGAGCATGGAGATCGGCTCGCGCGACGCCCAGATCGGCCACGAGGCGACGGTGTCCAAGGTCGCCGACGAACAGCTCTTCTACCTGATGAGCCGCGGCCTCTCCGAGGAGCAGGCCATGGGCATGATCGTCAACGGGTTCATCGAGCCCGTCACCCGCACGCTGCCGATGGAGTACGCGGTCGAGTGGAGCCGCCTGATCGAGCTGCAGATGGAGGGCTCGGTGGGGTGAGCGGCGCGAGTGTTGTCTGTTGAAGTGCAAGTTCCTGGCACACTGGTGCGGTGCCGATGCGCCAGGACTGCAAGCACTTCGAATCTCGCACCTATCGCAACGGCGAGACCGTGCGGAAGTGCGACCTCGACCTTGCACCCGAGGCGCCGTGGCGGTGTCCGGCGGACTGCCCGCGCTACGAACGGCGCATGGCCGACGTCAACTGGAGCTACGGCACGCTCGTCACCCCAGCCACGCCTGACGAGCCGCTCGACGCGTTGGATCGCGGCGACGACTCGGTGGCCAAGCTGCTCGACGAAGCCGAGGAGGTCATCAACTCGGTCGGGCCGAGCGTGCTGGCCGACGTCCAGGCCAATCGGTCCCGAGGCGGCCAGGGCCAGTCGCGCTGGAAGCGCTGGCGCCGTCGCCGCTAGCCGCATCTCCTCCCGAGCTAAGGATCCGACCTGAGCACCTTGAGTACGTTCATCGCCGACGTCGTCGCAGCGAACCCAAGTGGTCCCGATTGGCTGCGTGCCCGCCGAGCCGAGGCTGCAACGGCGCTCGCCGATGTCGAGCTCCCCACCCCCGAGGAGGAGGTGTGGAAGTACAGCCGCGTCGACGAGCTCGATCTGGACGAGTTCTCGCCGGCTCCCGCCTCGGACGCCGCGGGCCTCCCGTCGGGGGCGGACGAGGTGGTCGACGCGATCCCGGACCGGGTCGCCACCGTGGTCGTGCGCAACGGACGAGTCGTCGACCTGGCGGTCGCGTCGGGTGTGGCCGCCCGCGGGCTGCGGGTCGGCCCGCTGACCGACGGCAACGGCCAGGCGCGCCTGCTCGGCACGGCGCTCGCCGGCTCGGAGACGGCAGACGCCTTCACCCTTCTCAATGACGCCGGGATGGTGGACCTGGTCGCGGTGCGGGTGCCGGCTGGCGTCGTGCTCGACGGGCCGGTCGTCGTCGTGCACGTGACCGATGGTGACGGCGTCGCCACGTTCCCTCGGCTCGTCGTGCATGCCGGCGAGGACAGCTCGGTCTCGGTGGTCGAGGTGCAAGCCTCGGGTGCCGAGCGCAACCTCGTCGTCCCGGTCACCGAGATCGTGGCCGAGCGTGCGGCGCGGGTCGGCCACGTCACGGTTCAGCAGCTGGGGCTGAGCACCTGGCAGATCGGGCTGCAGGCGTCGCGGGTCGAGGCCGAGGCCACGCTGCGCTCGACCAGCGTCGGCTTCGGCGGCGACTACGCCCGGCTGCGCACGGACTGCCGCATGGTCGGGCCCGGGGCGTCGGGCGAGTTGGACGCCATCTACTTCGGCGAGGGCGACCAGACCCTCGACTTCCGCACCTTCCAGGAGCACGTCGCACCGGACTGCACCAGCAACCTGCTGTTCAAGGGTGCGGTCGGTGGGCGGTCGCGGTCGATCTACACCGGCCTGATCCGGGTGGGGAAGGGGGCTCGGGGAACCAACGCCTTCCAGACCAACCGCAACATCAAGCTGGCCGAGCAGGCCTGGGCTGAGACCACCCCGAACCTGGTGATCGAGAACAACGACGTGCGGTGCAGCCATGCCTCGGCGGTCGGCCCGATCGACGAGGAGCAACGGTTCTACCTGGAGAGCCGGGGGCTGCCGACCGACGTGGCCGAACGGCTGATCGTCGGTGGTTTCTTCACCGAGGTGCTTGCCAAGCTGCCGGTGCCCGGCCTGGCGCCGTTGCTGGCTCGCACCATCGCGACGAAGTTCGAACGCCGCGACGCGGTCCACGAGGTGGTAGGAGCATGAGCAAGGAGCGGGTCTGTCGGCTCGACGACCTCGCGCCGGGCACGGCCCGGCGGTTCGACATCCCTGGACACCGCGTCGCGGTCGTCCGGCTCGGCGACGACGTGTACGCGATCGGCGACCGCTGCTCGCACGCCAACTACTCGCTCGCCGAGGGCGAGATCCACGAAGGCGACAAGACGATCGAGTGCTGGAAGCACGGCAGTGAGTTCTCAGTCGAGACTGGTGCTCCGCTGACCCTGCCGGCCACCAGGCCCGTGCCGACCTACGACGTGCGCGTGGAAGACGGCGACATCGTGGTGGTGGTCGAGTGAGCGGCCAACATGTCCTCGAGATCCGAGGCCTGCGGGCCGGCGTCGATGGCAAGGAGATCCTGCGCGGCGTCGACCTGACCGTCCGCTCGGGCGAGGTGCACGCAGTGATGGGCCCGAACGGCTCGGGCAAGTCGACGTTGGCCCACGTCGTGATGGGCCGACCGGGCTATGAGGTCCTCGGGGGGACCGTGACCCTGGACGGCGACGACGTCCTGGCGATGACCCCCTACGAGCGTGCGCAGGCAGGCCTGTTCTTGGCGATGCAGTATCCGACCGAGGTGCCGGGCGTATCGCTGCAGGATCTGTTGACCCATGCGCTTGCAGCGACGGGACACGACCCCTTCGACGTCGACCTGCGGATTCGTGCCGAGGCCGAGCAACTCGACCTGGACACTCGGCTGCTGAGCCGGGCCTTGAACGTCGACCTCTCGGGCGGCGAGAAGAAGAAGAACGAGACCCTACAGCTGGCGGTGCTGTCACCGGGCATCGCCGTACTGGACGAGCTCGACTCGGGCCTCGACGTCGACGCCCTACGGGCGTGCTCGCGCCGCATCGAAGCAGCCACCGAGTCGACCAGGCTGGGCGTGCTGGCCATCACCCACTACAGCCGACTGCTGCATGAGCTTCGCGCCGACCAGGTGCACGTGATGGCGAGAGGCACGATCGTGCGGTCCGGAGGCCCCGAGTTGGCCCAGGAACTGGAGGAGCACGGCTATGTCGGGCTGCTCGGGGTCGAGCTGGCCGGCGAGGTGGAGGCCGCGAAGGAGGGCCTTGCGCCCGACCGCCCGCCGATCGTCGATCCCTTCGGCGATCACCTTGCTGGTGGCTGATCCGCTCTAGCCCTAGCCCCGATGGATCGGAGCCCGGTGCCAGGCGACCCGGGTGGCGTGCACGGTGCCATCATGAGACACCCCACTCGCTACGACGATGCTTCCGGCGGGCGCGGGCGCGCCGGGCGGCGCGGTTGGCTCGACCGGGTGTGAAGATGTCGGGCTGTGCACCGCAGATGATCAGCTCGAGGGCCTCAGGCGGAGGGGCCAGGCCGCCTCGCCACAGGTAGTACTGATGCCACTGGTTGAACATCTCGGCATGCAGGAGCCGTTCGTCGACGGCGTCGATGTGGAAGATCACGTCGCTGGCCACGGTGGTCTCGTCGTCGGAGTACCGCATACCGGTGATCTGTCCCGTCTCGCCGTCGGCGAGCAGATGGCCATCGATGACGTATCTGGCCCAGTGGTTGAGCACCGCTGCGCTGAACCCTAGCGGCGCGCCGAGGATGGACAGCTCGGGGTGGTCGAAGTTGTCGACCAGCCCGATGGTGTAGAGCCACGGCGGATGATCCTGGTCGGGCTCGACCCCGAGCAGGGTGAAGCCGAATCGCTCGATCCGGGCGTGGGTGTCGGCGAGGACTTCTTCGTGGGTTGCTCCGTCACACATTGCGCACATGGGGATGATCATCCTCAGTGGGTGTGACACTTATGGCGCGCTGTGCCGGGGTGGTTTCCTCGCACTCTAGGTTGTGTTATCACTACGAATAGTGCTGTTGATGCTGGTGCTCGAAGCTGTCCTGGCAGTGGTGATCGGCGCGGCCGTCCTGTGGCTCTCGGTCCTCCCGCGAGCGCGCGCGAAGCGCGAGCCGTCACAGACGTCCCAGGACTAGTGCCGTGACCACAGCACTAGAGGAACGAGGGCACCATCGCCTCGATGAGCGCCGGGCCGGGCTCGATCAGAGCCCTGGCGAGCTGGTCGGACAGCTCGTCGGCTGTCGTCGCCCGATGCGCTGGCACCCCGAGGCCCCGGGCCAGGGCGACGAAGTCGATGTCGGGCTGCGACAGGTCGAGCAGTGACCTGGCCTTGGGGCCAGGAGGCTCGGCACCCACGCGGTTCAGCTCCATGTTGAGGATCGCGTAGGAACGGTTGTTGTAGAGGATGGTCACGACGTCGAGCGATTCCCGGGCCTGGGTCCACAGTGCCTGCAGCGTGTAGAGGGCGCTGCCGTCGGCCTGCAGGTTGATCACCTTGCGGTCCGGGCAGGCCACGGCCGCTCCCGTGGAGAGCGGGAGGCCCTGGCCGATGGCCCCGCCGGTGAGGCACAGCCAGTCGTGAGGGGGAGCGCCCGTCGTGTGCTGCGGCGCCATCAGGCCGGAGGTGTTGGCCTCGTCGGACACGATCGCGCCCTCCGGGAGCAGCGCGGCCACCGCCTGCGCGACGGCGTCGGCGGTCAGCTCACCCGTCGGGGTCGCCGGCCGTCCCGCCGATTGCACCGCGGCAGCGTCGGACGGTGCGCCGACCGCCTCGGCCAGCGCCTCCAGCGCACCGGCCACGTCGTCGCCTCCACCCGCCAGGACGTGGACCTCGCAGCCCTCGGGCACCAGGTAGCTCGGCTTGTCGGGATAGGCGAAGAAGCTGACCGGTGCCTTGGCATCCACCAGGACCAGGTGCCGCAGGCCCGCCATCTGCCCGAGTGCGAACTCGCCCAGGTAGGCCAGTCGCTCGACGGCCGGCAGGCCAGCCCCACGCTCCAGGCGGGTGGGGAAGGTCTCACAGAGCAGCTTGGCCTGGGCCGCCTCGGCGATGCGGCTGGCGGCCATCAGTCCCCGCTCCCGCAGCGCTGAGCCCCCGACCAGCAGCCCGACGGGCTCGCCCGACCGGACCACCTTCGCGACGGTGTCGATGGTCTCGGTCGGAACCTCGGCCCGGACCGTGCGCTCGACGGGCGCCGCCACCTCGCCACCCTCGGACCACGAGACGTCCGCCGGCAGGATCAGCGTCGCAACCTGACCGGGCGGAGCGGTGGCCGCAGCGACCGCGTCGGCGGCGTCCTGGCCGACCGCTGCGGTCGACGTCGACGTGCGGACCCACGAAGGCGACACGTTGCGGGCCACGGTCTCGATGTCGGACTCGAGCTGCGCGTCGTACTGCTTGTGGTAAGTGGCGTGGTCGCCCACGACGTTGACCATCGGGACCCGGGCCTTGCGGGCGTTGTGCAGGTTGGCCACTCCGTTGCCCAGCCCTGGCCCCAGGTGGAGCAGCGTGACGGCCGGTCGCTCGGCCATGCGGGCATAGCCGTCCGCCGCACCGGTCGCCACCCCCTCGAACAGCCCGAGCACCCCACGCATCTCGGGGACGGCGTCGAGGGCCGCGACGAAGTGCATCTCCGACGTGCCCGGGTTGGCGAAGCACGTGTCGACGCCGCATGCCACCAGCGTGCGGATCAGTGCTTGGGCTCCGTTCATCTCGCTCATGGTCGTGCCATCCAGTCGGGTCGGTCGACGCCCGGTCAGTCGAAGATGACGCCCGGGTTGAGGATCCCGTGAGGGTCGAACGCCGCCTTGATCCGGCGCATCAGGTCGATCTTGGCGGGTTGCTCCAGTTCGAGGAAATAGCCCGTCTTCGCACGGCCCAGCCCGTGCTCGCCCGAGATCGCGCCACCCAGGGCCATCCCCGCCCGGAACAGGTCGGTCATGACGCGCTTGCGGACCTCGGCGTCCTTCTGGAACACCGCCAGGTGGACGTTGCCGTCGCCCGCATGGCCGCATCCGGCGATCCACGACCCGCTGGCCGACGCGATCTCGCTGACCTCGCGCATGAACGCGGGCACGGACGCGCGCGGCACCACCACGTCGACGATGTCGTCCGCGCCGTTGGCCTTGGCCACCCAGAACGCCTTCTCGCGCGCCTCGATCAGCTGACCCGCAGCTGCTGGCGGCAGGACATAGACGTCGATGGCGCCGAGCCCGGCCAACAGCTCGCTGACGGTCTGGGTATCCTCCTCCAGCCGGTCCGGATGGGTGTCCTCGAGGGCCACCACCAGGTAGGCGAGCGCCTGCTCCCGCACGTCGTCGGGAATCCCGAGGTCGAGCCCGACGTAGGCGGTGGCCGCAGCCATGGTGAGCATGTCGATGTACTCGAGGATCAGTGGACCGACACCGCTCGCGACGACCCGTGGCACCGCTTCGGTCACGGCCTCCAGGGTGGCGTACGGCGCCAGCACGGTGGCCGCGTGCGCGGGCCGGGGATAGAGCTTGAGATAGGCCTTGGTGACCAGGGCCAGCGTGCCCTCCGACCCGACGATCAGCTGGGTCAGGTCGTAGCCAGTCGACACCTTGACCACCTTGCCGCCGCTGGCGATGACCTCGCCCGACGGCAGCACGGCCTCGAGACCCAGCACCTGGTGACGGGTCACGCCGTACTTCACCGCCCGCATGCCGCCGGCGTTGGTGTTCACGTTGCCGCCCAGACTGGCGCTGTTCTCCCCGGGGAACACCGGATAGACGAGGCTCCTCGGCGCCAGGTCGGCGTCGAGCTGGTCGAGTTGCACGCCCGGCTCGACCACGGCGACGAAGTTGTCCTCGTCGACTTCGACGATGCGGTTCATCCGCTCGAACGACACGACGATGCCGTCGGCCCGCGGGATGCAGGCGCCGGACATGCCGGTGCCCGAGCCGCGCGCTGTGACGGGGACACGGCTCTCGTTCGCCACCCGCAGGAGACCGGCCACCTCGGCGGTCGACGCGGGCGTCACCACCGCTACCGGCACCTGTGCCATCGCGGTGAGGGCCTCGTCGTGGCTGTAGTCGTCCTTGATCGCATTGCCGGTGAGCACGTTCGGCTCGCCCACGATGCCCGTCACCAGCTCGACCAGCCGACCGCGTTCGAGTGCCATTCCGTTCTGTGTACTCGATCTGGCAAGGAACGCCGGGATCTCCGTGCAGAGGACGAGGTCAGCCGGGTGCGGCGACGGCTAGTCCGAGATCCTTGACCGGCGTCAGGACGTCGAGGGCTCGGTCGACGTCGGCGTCGGTGTTGTAGAGGTGGCACGACAGCCGGAGGCGTCCTGCTCGTATCGAAGCGATGACGCCGGCGTCCCGCAGCCGGTCGGCTGTGCCGGGTGCCGCGTCGACCGCGACGATCGCCGAACGTCCGGGCGGGAGCCCGAGCCCGGCGCGCAGGCGGTTGGCGAGACCGAGGTTGTGCTGGTGGATCGTGTCGATCCCGGTCGCGGCCAGCAGCTCCAGCGCCGGACGCTGACCCAGCCAGGCCGGCCACACGGGCGAGACGTCGAGCCGCCGCGCGTCCCCGGCGAGCCGTAGCGGGCCGCCGTAGCAGGACTCCCACGGGTCCTCGCCGGCGTACCATCCCGCAGCACACGCCGGGAGCCCGCCGAGCGCCTCGTCGGTCCCCGTGAGGAACGCCGTGCCGCGGGGTGCGAGCAGCCACTTGTAGCCGCCGCAGACCAGCCAGTCGACGTCGCTGCAGTCCTCGAGCGGCAGCCAGCCCGCGGCCTGCGTTGCGTCGAGCACCACCCGAGCCCCGTTGGCATGGGCGGCCCCGATCACCTCGACAGGGTCGACCGTCGCACCGTCCGCCGACTGCACGATCGACGTGGCGACCACGTCGGTGGTGGCGTCGATGGCCTCGACCAGTCGGTCGAGCGGCACCAGCCGCACCCGGATCGCGTCGCCACGAGCCAGGAACGGCCACAGCACCGAGGTGAAGTCGTTCTCGGGGGCGACGACGGTGGTGCCGGCGGGCAGCGATGCGGCCACCAGGCCCACGAGCTGGGACACCTGCGAGCCGATGGCGACCCGCTCGGCAGGGACGCCCACCAACCGGCCGAACAGCGCTCGGCATGCGGCGATGGCGTCGTCGACGTCGAGCGGATCGAGCCAACCGCTCTGGCGCGCGCGTTCGGCGGAGAGGACAGCGTCGGCGACGGCCTGAGGCGCGAGGCCGTAGGTCGCCGTGTTGAGGTAGGTGGTGCTGGGGGCGAACTGGGGCGGCATACCTCCCACCCTGAGGCTGAGACGTCATCAAGACAAGGTATGTATGACTTTGGCAAAGTGAAAGATCGGTTTGGGTCTAGGTTGGGATGATGCTCGGCACCAACCGCCTCCGGGTCTTCCAGCAGGTGGCCCGCCAAGGCTCGTTCGCTGCGGCGGCCCGGGCTCTGAGCTACACCCAGCCGGCCGTGGCCCACCACGTCGCCGAGCTCGAGCGTGAGGTCGGCACGCCGCTGGTCATCCGCCACGGCCGCGGGGTCCGGCTGACCCAGGCCGGCCTAGCGCTGGCCGGACATGCAGACGCGATCCTGTCGCGCCTTGCCGCAGCCCGCGACGAGGTAGCCGCCATCGCGGGCCTCCACGCCGGCCGGGTGCGGGTCGCCGCCTATCCCACCGCAGCCGCCACCCTCGTGCCCGGCTCGCTCGCGGCGCTGCGTGCCGACCACCCGGCGGTCGAGGTGACGCTGCAGGAGCTCGAGCCGCCCGAGGCCCTCGCCGCGCTGCGGGCCGGCGAGGTCGACCTGGCGATCACCTTCCGCTACCCCGAGGTGGCGGCGCCGCCGGAGCGCGACCTGGTCGTCACGGCTCTGGGCGACGATCCCATCGACATCGTCGTCCCCTCCGGGCATCCAGCCGCCGGCGCCAAGCGTCAGCGGTTGTCGCGCCTCGCCGACGAGACCTGGGTCGCTGGATGCGACCGCTGTCGCGCCCACCTGGTCGACACCTGCCGGGGTGCGGGCTTCGAACCCGCTGTGGCCTTCACGACCGACGATTTCGTGACCCAGCAGGCGCTGGTCGCGGCGGGATTGGCGGTTGCTGCGATGCCCCGGTCGACGCTGGGCGCCCACGCCAACCCGCGCCTGTGGGCGGCGCCGTGCCCCGACCTTGGTGCCCGGCAGGTCGAGGTGGTGGTGGCCGGCGACCCCATCCCGCCGGCGGTGGGAGCCTTGCGCGACCGGTTGGTGCAGGCAGCAGCAGGCGTCGGCTCTGACGCGCCAGAATGACGGTATGACACGACTTTCCCACGACGAAGCGGAAGCCCGGCTGTCGGACACTCCCGGCTGGGGCCTGGTCGAGGGTCAACTCCATCGAGAGATCGAGTTCCGGAACTTCGTCGAAGCCTTCGGCTTCATGACCATGGTCGCTCTGCAGGCCGAGAAGCTCGACCATCATCCCACCTGGTCGAATTCGTGGAACCGGGTGGTGGTCGACATCTCTAGCCACAGCGAGGGCGGCATCACCGAGAAGTGCTTCGCCCTGGCCACCGCGATCAACGGCGCGCTCGGTGAATAGTGGTCAGGTCTGCTCCTGGTCGATGCCCTGGAGCAGGGTGATCCAGGACAGCGTGGCGCACTTGATGCGCACCGGGAACTTGACCACGCCGCGCAGAGCCTCGAGGTCGCCGAGCTTCACGTCCTCGGTCGACTCGGCACCGTTGGAACCGTCGGCCGACCCTGCACCGTCGTCGCGGGCGTCGTCCAGTGATTGCTCGTGGATCGACATAATCGCCTTGAAGGCCCGAGACATCGCCCGCACCTCGTCGAGGGTCTTGCCCTTGACCGCGGCCGACATCATCGACGCCGACGACTGGCTGATCGAGCAGCCCTGGCCATTGATCCGCACGTCGCGGACGAGGCCGCCGTCGATGTCGACGTAGACGATGATCTCGTCGCCGCACAGCGGGTTGAAGCCCTCTACGCGGGTGCTGGGTGGCACCGGAAGCTCGCCCCGGTTCCGGGGGTTGCGGTAGTGATCGAGGATGATCTCGCGGTAGAGGTCTTCGAGACCGGGCATGGCGGGGAGTTCCCTTCGATTCCTCAGACGCCGAAGAAGTCTCGCGTCGCTTCGAGGGCGTCGGCCAGAGCGTCCACGTCGTCGCGATCGTTGTAGACATAGAACGACGCGCGGGCCGTGGCCGTGACGCCGAGCTTGCGCATCAGTGGCTTCGCGCAGTGGTGGCCGGCGCGCACGCAGACGCCGTGCTCGTCCAGCACCTGAGACACGTCGTGGGCGTGGATGTCGCGCAGCGCCATCGACACCACCCCACCCCGTTGAGCTGGCTCGGACGGGCCGAAGATGCGCAGGTCGTCGCCGAGGCGCTCGGTCAGCGTCCGCAGCGCATAGCTGGTCAGGCTCACCTCGTGCGCCCGGACAGCCTCGATGCCGAAGGCTTCGAGCTCGTCGATCGCGGCGGCCAACCCGATGGCCTCGGCGATCGGGGGGGTGCCAGCCTCGAACTTCCAGGGGATGTCGTTGGTGGTGAAGCCATCGAGGCGGACGTCGCGGATCATCTCGCCGCCGCCGAGGAACGGGGGCATGGCCTCCAACAGGTCCTCACGCGCCCACAACACCCCGATGCCCGTGGGGCCGAGCATCTTGTGGCCGGTGAAGCCGAAGAAGTCGCAGCCCAGCGCTTCGATGTCGGTAGGCAGGTGCGGCACGTGCTGGGCGGCGTCGACCAGCAGCAGCGCGCCGGCGGCGTGCGCGGCGTCGCGCAGCCGGTCCAACGGGGTGATCGTGCCGAGGACGTTCGAGACCGCGCTGACACCGACCAGCTTCACGCCGTCGACCAGACGGTCGAGCTCGGAATCGTCGAGCAGGAAGTCGTCGCCGACCGGGAGGAAGCGCAGCTCGATGCCCAGTTGCTCGGCCATCATCAGCCACGGGACCAGGTTGGCGTGGTGCTCCATCTCGGTGAGCAGCACGGCGTCACCGGGCCGGAGGTTGGCCCGCCCCCAGCTCTGCGCGACCATGTTGATGCCTTCGGTCACGTTCTTGGAGAACACCACGCCGGTTGCCGAGGGCGCCCCGATGAACCGGGCGACCTTGGCCCGTGCCGCCTCGTACTGCCGGGTCGCCTCTTCGGCGATCGCGTAGACCCCCCGGTGCACGTTCGCGTGCGTGGTCTCGTAGTAGGTGCTCATGGCCTCGATCACCGAGGTCGGCTTCTGGGAGGACGACGCAGAATCGAGGTAGACGAGCCGGCGGCCGTTGACCGGCCGCTCGAGGATCGGAAACCTCTTGCGCGCCGTGGCGACGTCCACGTGTTCGGGATGCTCGTTGGTCTGACCGTCGACTGTCAGCGCCATGCGTCGTAACCCTCCCGTTCCAACTGATCGGCCAGCTCGGGCCCGCCCGAGGCCACGATGCGCCCGTCGATCAGGATGTGGACCTGGTCGGGCTGGAGGTACTCGAGCAGCCGCTGGTAGTGGGTGATGGCAAGGATGCCCAGTTCGGGGCGATCCTTCCGGACTTCGTCGACGCCGGCGGCGACGACCTTGAGGGCGTCGATGTCGAGTCCGGAGTCGGTTTCGTCGAGGATCGCGACGTCGGGCTCGAGGATCGCCATCTGCAGGATCTCGTTGCGCTTCTTCTCGCCGCCGGAGAAGCCCTCGTTCAGGTAGCGGTCGGCGAACGACGGGTCCATGTCGAGGCGCTGCATCCACTCCATGATGGCCAACCGGAGCTCGAGTACCGAGAGATCGATGCCTTTGCGGGCCGAGAGGGCCTGGCGGAGGAAGTTGATCACCGACACACCTTGGATCGCCTGCGGATATTGGAAGGCGAGGAACATACCGGCCTTCGCGCGGACATCGGTGTCCCAGCCGGTGACGTCCTCGCCCCGGAACCGGATCCACCCGGCCACGATCTCGTACTCGGGACTGCCGAGCAGCGTGTTCGCCAGGGTGGACTTGCCGGAGCCGTTCGGGCCCATCAGCGCATGGACCTCGCCTGACCCGATGGCCAGGTCGACACCCCGGAGGATCGCGTCACCGTCGGCACCGGCAGCGCCCGCCGCATCGGGATCGGACACTCGAACGTGCAGGTCGTCGATCTGGAACAGCGGAGAGAATGCGACGGGCGCCTCGGGCATGCGGCCCAGTCTATTCGCACTACGCGGATAGGAGAAAAGGTCGACGTGGAGAGTTCCGCGCATTTCCGACTAGCTTGATGGGAAAGCTTGGGATAGTCGGCGTGGCTGCGACACAGACGGAGGACCACGGGTGCCGACCCTCGTCGTTTGCGTGCTTGCTGGTGTGTTCGGACAGCTGGTCGACGGAGCCCTGGGAATGGCGTTCGGCGTCACCGCCAGCACGGTTCTCCTGTCCAACGGCGTCGCGCCGGCCTCGACGTCGGCCATCGTGCACTTCGCCAAGATCGGCACGGCGATCACCTCAGGGGCGTCACACTGGCGGTTCGGGAACGTCTCGTGGCCCCTGGTGCTGCGGCTTGGGCTGCCCGGCGCAGTCGGCGGCTTCGCGGGCGCGACGTTCCTGAGCTCGGTCACTGCGGACTGGCTGGAACCGGCGGTGGCGGTGGTGTTGGTCGGGCTCGGCGCGGTCGTCGTAGCCCGCTCACTGCGAGGGCATCTCGACGGCGGACGGCCGCGAACGGGCAGCCATCGGGCGCGGGCCCTCGCGCCGCTTGGTCTCGGAGGTGGGTTCCTCGACGCCGTGGGCGGTGGCGGCTGGGGCCCGGTCGCGACGCCGACGTTGCTGGCTGCCGGCCGGGTGGAGCCGCGGGTGGTGATCGGCTCGGTCAATGCCGCGGAGCTGCTGGTCACCCTGGCCGCGAGTGCCGGGTTCATCCTCGGGCTGGACGGCGAGGAGGGTGCCAAGCTGTCGCTGGTGCTGGCGCTCCTCGCCGGCGGAGCGGTCGCCTCCCCGGTGGCTGCGGCGCTCGTGGGTCGGGTGCAGCCCGCCCGCCTGGGGGTTGCTGTCGGTGCCCTGCTGGTCGCCGTCAACGTCCGCACCGTGCTGGCCGAGGGCGGGGTGGCTGGCACCATCCGCTGGCCGGTCGTCGTGCTCGTGCTCGCCGCGGGCGCATGGCTGGCCTACCGCGCCGGCCGCCGCCCCGCCGACACGCCCGAACAGCAGGCAGCAGTCAGCGCGTAGCGTCGCGGAGGTCTCCCAGGCCAGCTCAGGGATCACATCGATGGCGCCGCTCGCCTGGGTCGCGGTTAGCGTCGAGGTTGCATGTCGGTCGCCGGGCGAAGGATCGCAGTTGTCGGCGCCGCGTTCGCGGTGCTGTTTGGCGTCTTCCTCCACCGCGTCGACCTGGGCCTCAGCGAGGTCCGGTCGCGTGATCATCGGCCGGCGGTGGTGCTGGTCGATTCGGCTCCGGCAGCCGTAGCGCCGGTGGCCGTGCGGGGTCGGGCGTTGGTCGACACAGCGCCCGTGCTGCGGGCTGGGCCGATCAAGCTGGCTCTTGGCAGTGAGGCGCTGTTGGCGGCCGGGTTGGCTGTCGCCGTTGCGGGGTTCTGGTGCGTGACCCGCCCGGACCGCCGTCTGGCTCCACCGATGCAGCGCTCCGCGATGGCGCCGCTTCGGGCGCCTCCGGCCGTCGTCTAGCTCGGTCTCCTTCCCTGACCTCGTGGCGTGTGGTTTGCCGCGCCTCTTCGCGCTCCGTCGGCTGTCGCCCTGCGCCGGCCTGAATGCCGGTCGCTGTGGTCGACCGCCCATGGGAGCGGGCTGTCTACGTCCAAGCACCAGCCGAGGAAATCCCGATGAACGACGAATCCGTCAGTCCCGTTCCGCTGGCCAGGGTGGTCGAACAGGCGCTGCCTGGGATCGGTCACCGCTACGAGTTCCGATCCGTCGACGGCGGTCGGGTGGTGGTGGTCGTCCATCACTCCGGTCGTCGTGACCTGTACGTGTTCGCCGAAGGTGGCCACGAACCGCGGGCGGTGATGACGCTGAGCGACGCCCAGGCCCGAACGCTCGGTGCCGTCCTGGGCGGGGCGTACTTCAAGCCGGCCATCGTCGAGGAGATCGAGGAGGTCATCGGTGGCCTGCTCATCGACTGGGTCACTCTCGAAGCCCGGCGCCCGGGGCGCGGGCCGCACGATCGGTGAGTTGGAGATCCGGCGCCAGACCGGGATCACCATCGCCGCGATCCTGCGCGACCAGACCCCGCTGATCGCTCCAGACCCCGCTGAGCGCCTGGAAATTGGCGACCAACTCGTGGTCATCGGCCGGCAGGAGGACCTATCTCGGTTCCGGCGACATGTGGTGGACCCCGGTGGGTGAGACGCTCCTCGGCGTCGGCGGCGCCTTCCTGGCGGCTGGGCTGTTCGGTCGCTTAGGTCGGCGGGTCGGCCTGCCGACGATCCCCCTGTTCATGGCCGCCGGGGTCCTGTTCGGCCCCCACACCCCCGGTCTGGTCGTCATCGAGCACCCCGAGGAGCTCGAGCTGATCGCCGCCTTGGGACTGATCATGCTGCTGTTCCACCTCGGTCTGGAGTTCTCGCTCGGTGACCTGGTCGCTGGGGGTCGGCGGCTGCTGCTCACCGGCGCCATGTACCTCGCGCTCAACGTCGGTGGTGGCCTGCTCTTCGGTGTCGTCCTGGGGTGGGGAACCAGCGAGGCGCTGGTAATCGCGGGCGCGATGGGGATCTCGTCGTCAGCGATCGTGACCAAGCTCTTGATCGAGCTGCGACGGCTTGCCAACCCGGAGAGCACCTTGATCCTGGGCATCATCGTGGTCGAGGACATCTTCCTGGCCCTCTACCTGGCGCTGCTGCAACCAGTCCTGGGCGAAGTCAGCGGTGTCGGTGATGCGCTCCTCCAGTTCCTCGCAGCGTTCGGGTTCCTGTTGGGATTGGCGGCGACCGCCCGCTGGGGGACGGCGTTGGCGAGCCGGTTGATCGACATCGCCGACGACGAACGCTCACCGTGTGCTTCGTCGGCCTGGCGGTGCTCGTCGCCGGGATCGCCGCCGAGCTGGGAGTCTCCGACGCCATCGGCGCGTTCGGCGTGGGTCTGGTCCTGGCCGAGACCACGGCTGCGGAACGAATCGAGAGGCTGGTCCTACCGCTCCGTGACGCCTTCGCGGCTGCGTTCTTCTTCGCCTTCGGCCTCACCATCGATCCCGGTGAGATCGGCTCGATCGCTGTTCCCGTTGCCGCAGCGGTCGTCGTGTCGCTGCTGCTCAACCTGGCCGCAGGCATCATCGCCGCTCGCCTCAACGGCTTCGGCCGTCTCGCCGCCAGCAACATCGGCCTCACGGTGCTTGGTCGGGGCGAGTTCTCCCTCATCCTCGCCACCCTCGCCATCGCCGCCGGACTCGACGCTCGCATCGGTCCCTTCGTCGCGGCCTACGTCCTGGTCCTCGCCGTGCTCGGCCCCCTCCTCACCGCCAACTCCCGGTTCATCGCCCGGCGGCTCCCTATCAGCCTCGGTGTCCCTGAGCCACCACGTTGAAAGGACAACACATTGCTCGGCACCAGCGAGATCGTGGTCGTCTACTACCTGGGATTCGGGTACGTCATCCTCCTCGGCTGGGCAGCCTGCCACCCCGATCACCAGCTCGATGTCCCCTCGGCGGTGCGCTACCTGCGCCGGTCCGTCCTCGTCGCCGTCGTCGGTCTCCTCCACCCTGCCCTCACCCTCGCCGCCCGGGACATCATCGGCCAGGGCGGTGTCGAGCTACCCGACGAGGACCGCGACCTTGTCCATAGACAGCAGCGCGCCATCAACCTCGTCAACGTCCTGGCCTGGCTCTCCCTCGTCCCGCCCGCTCTGATGATCACCCTGGGCCGGATGTGAACCAGGCCGGCCGGGGGTGTGCCGTGAGCTGGGGTCGCCGAGCGACTGGAGAACTCCCGGCTCGGCGTCGTCGAGCGGGACGCCGGTGGACAGTCACCCGGACGCGTCGAGGAGGTCGGCGATCTCGTGGTGACCGCCACGGCGGGCGATGTCCGCGGGGGTGACGACCCCGTCTCTGACCATGGGGACAGGCTGGGCTCCGTGGGCGAGGAGGAGCTCGACCATCACCTGGTCACCGCGAGCCGCGGCAGCGAGGAGTGGCGTGAAGGCCTGATCGCCGGCGAGGTTGGGGTCGGCACCCGCATCCAGAAGCCGGAGCGCGGAGCCGACCTGGCCTGCCCATGCCGCTGCGACCAAGGGTGGGAGGTTGGCTACCTGGTCGCCGCGGGGAGTTGGCAGAGCGGAGAGCACGCTCGTGGGCACGGCGTCCTGGCAACCGCCGAGGTCGACCAGCGCCACGATGATGAAGACGCTGTCGACCTGTCCGCCCCGGTTGGGGTCCGCTCCGTGGGCGAGCAGCAGGTCGGTCAATCGCTCCCGGCCCTCCCACCCGACCCACAGCAGTGGCGACGGGTCCAGCCACGCGACGTTCGGGTTGGCGCCGGCTTCGAGCAGCAGCCGTGTGGTCTCGTATACCTCGCCCGGTCCTTCATCGCCGCAGGGTCCGGCGTCGCTGAGGATGTGGAGCGCGGCCCGTAGTGAAGCGGCCGTTGGCCTGGCCCCGGCGTCGAGCAGGAGACGGACGACGTCGGCGTCGCCCTCGCCAGCGGCGCATGACAGGGGCGTCACGCCCGCGACTCGACGGTTCAGGTCGGCGCCCGCCTCGATCTCGGTTTCCACGGCGTCGGTGTCGCCGGTCGTCGCGGCCACGATCAGTGCATCCTCCGACCCGGCACACGAGTTGCGCGGCCGACCATCGACGCCCTGGCCGTCACCCAGATCGAAGTCCTCGATCGGCTCTGTGATCAGCGCGACGCCGATCGCCAGGACGAGCTCGACCAGCAGGGTGACCGCACAGCCCGCCAAGAACGGCTGCCCCCGGATGTGGCGTCGCACCCAGTTGGTGGCAGAGACCAACGCCCTTCGAACACCCGCACCGGGATCTCGCGACGAACCGGCGATCAGTTGCCGGGGCCGGCGGCCCCGAATGGTGGTACCGCCCCGTCGGCGATCTCGGGCAACGGGATCCGCTGTTTCGTGTCGCGGCGTCTGCTCCACGACCAGGAGGCGTGACCTGCAGTCCCAGACTTGTGACGCCGGCGTGGCACGCGGTGTCGGCCCCGTGGATGTCACCCGTACATTGGGCGACCCCTCGACCTAAATCCGCAGGTCAGAACGTGTAGTCGCGGAGGTCTTCCTTCCAGGTGCGGAAGCGGGCGTGGGGCGAGCCGCTGGGGCCGGTACCGGTGCCGTTGCCGTCGGGGAACAGACGGAAGCTGTGGGATTCGGACGGATCGTCGGCGAGACCCGCCCAGTAGCGTGCGTCGCCACCTGATGCGGGGCCGGCCCGCCACAGCAGCCACGGGCCGATGCGGCGCTTGTACTCGGCGACGGGCTGCCCGGGCAGGTCGATGCCCAGCTGGCGCAGCTCGTCGGGAGCCTCGATCCACGCGGTGGCCGGGATGTTGCGGTCGCGCTGTGGGGTGGGTGGCAGGTCGGCGGTATGGCGAGGGGTGTCGTCGGTGGGGCGTTGGTCGTACCGCAGGGGCCGGGCCATCAGGAAGCGGACCCTCCGGGGCCTACCATCGCCGGTCGATCCACTCTTGGAGGTGCGGGCGCTCGGTTCCGATCGTCGTGTCGTCGCCGTGGCCGGGCAGGACCAGCGTGTCCACCGGCAGCGTGAACAGGTTGCGATCGATCGACTGGATGATCGTGTCGAAGTCGCCGCCCGGGAACGACGTGTTGCCCGGGCCGCCGGGGAACAGGGTGTCGCCGCTGAACAGCACCGGAGCACCCTCCAGGGCGAAGCACATCGAACCCGGCGTGTGGCCGGGCGTGAGGATCGTCCGCAGCTGCAACCGGCCCACCTCGATCACCGTGTCGTCGTCGAGGATCTGGTCGTAGGACGGCAGCCGGTCGGCGTCCTCGGCGGTGACATGGACCTCGTAGCCTGCGTCGCGGAGCTGCGGGACCGCTTGGATGTGGTCCCAGTGGCCGTGGGTCTCGAGCACCGACCGGACCCCGAGCGCCCGGCACAGCTCGAGCAGCCGGTCGTGCTCGTTGGCGGCGTCGAGCAGGACAGCGTCGCCGGTCTGGCGGCAGCGCAGGATGAACACGTTGTTGTCCACGGGGCCGACCACGACCTTGTGGATCTCCCAGCCGGTGTCGGAGTGATGGAGGGTCATGGCGTGAATCCTCCCGAGGGACAGCGGCGGGGTCGAGGGCTCTGGCCGCCCGACCCTGCGCCGTCCACTGGTCAGACGTCGGAGAGGTCGATCTTCCAGTCGCCGTCCTCGACGACCACGGTGAAGGACTCGGTGAGCTCCTCACCGCTGATGGTCTCTGTGGCTTCGAAGGTGACGCTGTCCTCGTCCTGGTCGATCACCTCGAGGTCGTCCAGCGTGGCTTCGCCCTCGATGTCCAGTTCGCCGGCCTCGACAGCGTCCTCGCACTGGCTGACGGCCTCGTCGGCGCTACCGGCGTCGTCGCTCCAGGTCGCCTCGGTGACCGTGTCGAAGATGGCCTCGCAGTCCTGGTCGAGAACGGCCTGGAAGTACTGCTCGACGACGGCCTCGGCCGCCGCAGCGTCCTCGGGATCGCCACCGGGCTCGCTGTCGGACCCCGGGTCGTCGCCATCGCCACCGGGCTCGCTCTCTGAGCCCGAGTCGTCGCCGTCGGATTCCTCGGTGTCCGCGGTCTCGGTCGGGTCGTCGTCATCGTCGCCACCGGCCAGCAGGAGGACGGCGCCAGCGACGAGGGCCACGACCACGAGGACGGCCACGACGATCAGGGGGGTGTTGCGGCGCCGACGGGGCGTGCCAGGCGGCGTGCCAGGCGGCGCACCCGAGCCGGCGGCCTCCGGCGGCGGAGGGGGAGTTGGCCCCGGGCCCGCCGGCGTGCCGGACGGATCGTCGGGGGGTTCGATCGGGGGCAATTGGCTCACGCCCAGGCACCGTAGCGGTCGAATCGCTGCAGCCCTGCTCGCCTCATCGCTCGACCGGGGACCGCACCTCGAACCCCAGCGCCGCGGCGGCGGGGATCTGGCGGCGGTCGAAGGTCGCATAGGTCAGTGGCCGGGGGAGCCGGTCGGCCGCCGCCAGGTGGAGCGCGTCCACCGTGCGCAGCCCGTAGGTGGCGCCGAGCTCGACCGCCCGTGCCAGGCAGCGATCGTCGACGGGCACCACGACGAACGCGTCCCAGTCGTCGCGGAGCCGGCTCCACAGTCGCTGGTGCTGGCTGGAGGTGGCGGCCAGCCGGTGCAGCGCCAGCAAGGTCTCGCTGCGGCAGAGCGCCGAGGCGCACCACGCCGGGTCGCGCTCCATCGCCTGGACGACCAGGTCGTGCCCGGGCCCGTGCACGTAGCGCCGGAGCAGGGCCGAGGTGTCGAGGAACAGGGTCACAGGTCACCGGCCCCTGAGGTCGTCGAGCACGTCGTCCGGCCGGATGTCGACGGCCACATCCTCGGCGTCCGGAGGCGTGCGCGGCCGGTCGACGCGGGCGGGCGGGTGCACCAGCCCCGCTGGCACCAGGTCGTCCAGCGTGACGGCGCCGGTCGGTGCGAGGGGACCGAGCTGCGCCGTGGCCACGCCGTCGACCGTGATCACCAGGCGTTCGCCCCGCGCCGCCCGCCGGACGACCGCTGCGACCTGGTTGCGCAGCTCGCGGATGCCGACCCGGCTGAGAGCGACGTCCCGCGGGTCCGGCATCCATCCGACTGTAGCACGCGTGTACACACGCTCCGTGGTGCGGCCGGTGGCACCGTCCTAGGGTTCGAGCATGAACTTCGCCTTCTCCGAAGAGCAGGAAGAGCTCCGCCGGATCACTCGGCAGTTCCTCGAGTCCAAGTCACCCGAAGCCGAGGTCCGTCAGCTGATGGACACGACCGACGGCTACGACCCGGCGGTCTGGGCGCAGATGGCGAACGAGCTGGGCTTGCAGTCGCTGATCATCCCCGAGGAGTTCGGAGGTCAGGGCTTCACCTATGTCGAGCTGACCGTGGTGCTCGAGGAGATGGGTCGGGCCCTGCTGTGCGCCCCGTACTTCTCGTCGGTGGTGTTGGCCGCCAACACGCTGCTCCACTCCGGCGACGACGACGCCCGCAAGGATCTGCTGCCGGGAATCGCCTCGGGCGAGACCATCGCCACCGTTGCGTTCACCGAGCCGAACGGTCGTTGGGACGAGACGGGTATCGAGGCCACCGCGAGCCGCGACGGCGACGGTTGGCGCATCGACGGCACCAAGATGTTCGTGATCGACGGCCACCTCGCGAACCTGGTGCTGGTCGCGGCGCGCACCGATGCGGGCATCTCGCTGTTCCGGGTCGAGGGCGACGCGCAGGGACTCACCCGTACGGCGCTGTCCACGATGGACCAGACCCGCAAGCAGGCGAAGCTCGAGCTCGCCAGCGTCCCGGCATCGTTGGTGGGCACCGACGGCCAGGGCTGGGAGGTGCTGAGCCGTGTGCTCGACCTGGCCGCGGTCGCCTTGGCGGCCGAGCAGGTCGGCGGGGCCCAGTTCGTGCTCGAGATGGCCGTGCAGTACGCCAAGGACCGGGTGCAGTTCGGGCGGCCGATCGGCTCGTTCCAGGCCATCAAGCACAAGTGCGCCGACATGCTGCTCGAGGTCGAGTCGGCGAAGTCGGCCGCCTACTACGCCGCCTGGTGCGCGGCCGAGCTGAACGACGAGCTGCCCGAGGTGGCCTGCCTGGCCAAGGCCTACTGCTCCGAGGCGTATTTCCACGCCGCAGCGGAGAACATCCAGATCCACGGCGGCATCGGCTTCACGTGGGAGCACCCGGCGCACCTCTACTTCAAGCGCGCCAAGTCGTCGGAGATCTTCCTCGGCGACCCGACGTACCACCGCGAGCTGCTCGCGCAGCGCATCGGCATCTGAGTCGTCCGAAGCCGCAGGCGTACGGACGACGTGGCCCGAGCGGCCCTCTGAGCGGGGAGGCATGAACGCGACGACGTTCAC
>JBOGHK010000046.1:0-60463 GCA_050744325.1 Acidimicrobiales bacterium | reverse complement strand
CGTTGCACGCCGACGAGCCGTCGCCTCATGTGGATTGGTCGTCGGGTGCGGTGGAGCTGTTGACCGAGGCGCGTGGTTGGGTGACGCCGGGGGGTCGGCCGCGGCGGGCGGGAGTGTCCTCGTTCGGCATGAGTGGCACGAACGCGCACGTGATCATCGAGGAGGCCCCCCAGCCGGCGGGGTCACCGGCCGGTGGCCCGACCCTGGGCGACAGCGAACCGGCCAGCGGGCCGGTGCCGTTGGTGGTGTCGGCCCGGTCCGCCGGAGCGCTCGCCGCGCAGGCAGGCCGGCTCGCCGACCTCGTCGAAGCGCACGGCGGGCCGAGTCTGGCGGACATCGGCTGGTCACTGGTCGTGTCGAGGGCAGCCCTCGACCACCGCGCTGTGGTCGTGGCTACCGACGAGACCGACGCGGTGGCCGGACTCCGGGCGCTGGCCGTTGGCCAGACCGCGGCCAACCTGATGTCGGGCCGTGTCCGAAGGGCCGCTGGTTCGGGTGAGGCCGTCAGTGGTCCGGTGGTCGACGTGGTGTCGGGCGGGGTCAGAAACGCCGCCGGGTCGGGTGCGGCCGGTCGGGCTGGCGGCGACCCCGCCGTCGTGCCCGAGGGAGACGGTACGCCGGCCAGCAGGGTCGCGGCGCTCGCCGAGGCCTGGGTCCACGGCGCCAGCGCCGACTGGGGCCCGGTGTTCGGTCCTCACAGGTCCGAGATCGTCGACCTCCCCACCTACGCCTTCCAGCGCCGGCGCTACTGGCCGACACCTGCGCCCAGGGCCGCGACCGACCCCACCGACCTGGGCCAGGTGGCGCCCGACCATCCGCTGCTGGGCGCGGGTGTGCAGATGGCGGGCACCGACAGCCTGGTGTTCACCGGTCGCTGGTCGGTCGGCTCCCATCCCTGGCTGGGCGATCACGTGGTCTCGGGCGCCGTCGTGGTGCCGGGCACGGCGTTCGTCGAGCTCGCCCTCTGGGCCGGGCGGGAGGTTGGATGCGACCGCGTCGACGAGTTGGTGATCGAGCTGCCGTTGGCCTTGCCGGAGGTCGGGGCCGTCGACGTCCAGGTCGACGTGGGTGCCCCCGACGCCGAAGGTCAGCGACGACTGGTGGTGTACGCCCGCCGGGAGACCGAGGCCTGGACGCGCCACGCGACCGGCGTGGTGGTGCCCACGGCACGTGGCGGCGCACGCGGCCCCGTGCCAGCGGACTGGGCGGCCGTTCACGAGGACTGGCCACCCACGAGGGCGAGCCCCGTCGACGTCGATGGGCTGTACGACGCGTTGGCGGCCACTGGCCTGAGCTACGGCCCAGCCTTCCGGGGTGTGGCGGCAGCATGGCGGGAGCGGGACGTCCTCTACGCCGAGGTGGCTCTACCTGAGGACGCCCTGCCAGGTGGTGGCGGGTTCCGGGTGCATCCCGCGCAGCTCGACGCGGCCCTGCACGTGCTCGGAGCCCCGCTCCGCGCCGACACCGCCCCCGGACCCGACGGAGTCGCTGCTCCCGACGATGCTGCGGCCGCAGTCGACGGCGGGGGGCCTCTCGACAGCGGCCTTGCGCTACGCCTTCCGTTCGCCTGGACAGGTGTGTCCCTGCATGCCTCGGATGCCCGACGGTGGCGCGTTCGCGTCGCTCCGTCGGAGACGACGACTGGCGGGTACACGGTGGAGGTGGCGGACGCCACGGGCCAGTTGGTGCTCTCGGCCGAATCCCTGACGCTCCGGACGCCGCCGGCCGGGTGGGACGCCGCCAGCGCCGCTCGGACGGGCGGAGCCTCCCTCTACACCGTGCGTTGGGAACCGCTGGCCGACGACGTCGAGGCGTTGCCCCCGGTGGGGCGGTGGGCCGTGGTCGGCGGCCGGAAGGAAGGCGAAGGTCTCGCTCGACAGTTCGCCGCCGCTGACATGACCATCGACTGGCACCCCGACCTCCCCTCGTTGGTCCAGGCCCTGGATGCAGGGGCGCACCCACCTGACGTCGTCGTCACCCTCGCGCCCCGGCGGTCGCTCGCCGCCGACGGTGACATGGCGTCCGGTGCGGCGGGGGTGGTGGACGACGTCGGGGCGGGACTGGCCGAGATGTTGAGCTGGCTCCAGCAGTGGTTGGCCGACGGCCGGTTGCTGGGGTCGAGGCTGGTGGTCGCGACCCGCGGCGCAGTGACAGTCACCGGCCCAGGAGTCGGAGGCATCGCCACGGGCGTCGGCCCCGGCGTGAGAGGCATCGCCACGGCGGACGGAGGTGGGGACGGCGGCATCGCCGACCGCGGCGGCCTGGTGCAGGCGCCTGTGTGGGGCCTCGTGCGCTCAGCCGAGACCGAGAACCCCGGCCGGTTCACCCTGGTCGACCTCGATCCCGAGACCGACGGCACGACGCCGGACACATCCGTGGCCCTGCTACTGATGGCGGTCGGATGTGGCGAGGCCGAGGTGGCGGTCCGGGGCCGGCACCTGTGGTGTCGCCGGCTGGCCCAGGCGTCGGGGTCGCCGGTCCCGTCCGGTTCCTGGCGGCTGCGATCGCGGACCCCCGGCGTGCTGGACGACCTGGCCCTCGTACCCGTCGCCGCACCAGCACGTCCGAGCCGCTCGACGCCTGTGGGCCGAGGCATGGTGCGGGTTGCGGTCCAGGCTGCGGGCCTGAACTTCCGGGACGTGCTCGTCGCCCTGGGCATGGTGCCCGCTCGGGCCGGTGACACCGGCGTGGGCGACGGAGGTGCAGGCGGCGCTGGGGCCGGTGTCACCGGTCTGGGCGGCGAGGGCGCCGGAGTGGTCACCGAGGTGGGCGCCGGCGTGGCCGGGCTCACGGTCGGCGACCGGGTGATGGGTCTGCTCCCCGGGGCGTTCGCGTCGTCGGTGGTGGCCGACCACCGGATGGTGGCGCCGATCCCCGACGGCTGGTCGGACGCGCAAGCGGCTTCGGTGCCGGCGGTGTTCCTGACCGCCTACCACGCGCTGGTCGACGTCGCCGCCCTGCGTCCAGGCGAGTCGGTCCTGGTGCACGCAGCCGCCGGCGGTGTCGGGATGGCCGCCGTCCAGCTCGCCCACCACCTCGGGGCCGAGGTGTTCGCGACGGCAAGCCCCGGCAAGCACCCTGCCGTCCACTCGCTGGGCGTCGACGCGGACCACATCGCCTCGTCCCGCGACCTGGCCTTCGTCGAGCGGGTCCGCGCGGCGTCGGGCGGGCGTGGCGTCGACGTGGTGCTGAACTCCCTGGCGGGCGACTACGTCGACGCCTCGCTCGGGTTGCTCGCCGCCGGCGGTCGCTTCGTCGAGCTGGGCAAGACCGACGCTCGCGATCCCGACGCCGTCGCGGCCGAACATCCCGGCCTCGAGTACCGGAGGCTCGACCTGACCGACGTCGACCCGCAGCGGATCGCCGAGATGCTCGACGAGATCCTGCGGCTGTTCGAGGACGGGACGCTCAGCCATCCGCCGATCACCCGATGCGACATGAGCCGGGCCGGCACGGCCTTTCGGCACATGAGCCAGGCCCGCCACGTGGGCAAGATCGTCCTCACCGTGCCGGGCCTGGGCACGGGCGGCACCGTGCTCGTGACCGGCGGGACCGGTGGGCTGGGGGCCGTCCTGGCCCGGCACCTGGTGGTCGAGCACGGCGTACGCCACCTGCTGCTGGTGAGCCGGCGTGGTCCGGACGCACCCGGAGCCGCCAACCTCGTCGCCGAGCTGACGGAGCTGGGCGCCCAGGCAACGGTCGCCGCCTGCGACGTCACCGACCGGGAGGCGCTGGCCTCCGTCCTGACGACGGTCGCGGCCACCGCGCCGCTCCGGGCGGTGGTCCACGCGGCGGGGGCCCTGGACGACGGCGTCCTGGCGGCCCTCACCCCCGAGCGCCTGCAGCGGGTGCTGGCGCCGAAGGTGGCAGGAGCGTGGAACCTGCACCTGCTGACCCGGGACCTCGACCTCTCGGCCTTCGTGCTGTTCTCGTCCGCCGCTGGTGCCGTCGGCGCGGCAGGCCAGGCCAACTACGCGGCGGCGAACACCTTCCTCGACGCGCTCGCCGAGCACCGGCGGGCCTCGGGGATGCCGGCGGTGTCGCTGGCCTGGGGTGTGTGGGGCGAAGCCAGCGGGATCACCCGTCACCTCGGCGAGCACGACATGGCCCGCCTGAAGCGGTCGGGGTTCCGGCCGCTCGCGACCGACGACGGGCTCGGACTGTTCGACCGCGCGCTGCGGCACGGCGACGCCGCGGTGGTGCCCGCGGACCTGGATGTCCCGGCGTTGGGCGACGCCGTCCGGTCGCGCGGAGGGCCAGCGTTGTGGCGCGGTCTGGTGGGTGTGACGACGTCCTCGACGCCGTCGGAGGTCGGGACGGGGAACGGGGCGGCGAACGACCTGACCCAGCAGCTCGGCGGACTGGACCGGCAGCAGGTGGAGCGCACCCTGCTGGCCGTGGTCCGCTCCGAGGCCGCCACGGTGTTGGGGCACAGCTCCGTGCCGGGAGCCGTGGACCCGGACGACGTCTTCCGCGACCAGGGCTTCGATTCCCTGACCGCCGTCGAGCTGCGCAACCGACTGCAGACGCTGACCGGTCTGCCTCTGCCGGCGACGCTGGTGTTCGACCATCCGACGCCCCGGGAGCTGGCCGCGGAGCTGGCCGTCGAGCTCTCGTCCCGCCCAACGTCCGAGCACGTCGCGGTGCCCGAGGACTGTCCCGAGGGTGCACCCCTCCAGAGGCCCGGGGCCAGCACGACGGCGCCGGCGCGGGGCACGGTCGCGCGTCCCGACGGAGGCCGTGCGGAACCGGTCGCGATCGTGGGCCTGGCGTGTCGGCTGCCGGGTGGCGTGCGGTCGCCGGAGGACCTCTGGGACCTGGTCGCCGGGCGCAGAGACGCGATCTCGGACTTCCCGGAGGACCGTGGGTGGGAGACCCTGCTCCCCGCGGACGGCGACGGGCAGTTCTCTCGGACACCGTCGCACCCGCAGTTCCCGCGTCGCGGTGGGTTCCTGGACGAGGTGGCAGGGTTCGACGCGGGATTGTTCGGGGTGTCGCCCCGCGAGGCCCTGGCCATGGATCCACAGCAGCGGCTGCTCCTCGAGACCTCATGGGAAGCGTTGGAGCGCGCCAGGGTCGACCCCACGTCACTGCGCGGCGCCGATGCCGGGGTGTTCGCCGGCGTCGCGAGCACCGGCTACGACGCCCTCGTGCGACCGGACCTGGCCGCGGCGCGCAGCGAGGCGTTCGGCCTGACGGGCGGCCTGGGGAGCGTGGCGTCGGGTCGGGTGGCCTATGTCCTGGGGTTGGTCGGGCCGGCGGTGTCGGTGGACACGGCGTGCTCGTCGTCGCTGGTGGCCCTGCACCTGGCGTGCCGGTCGCTGCAGGCGGGGGATTGTGAGCTCGCTCTGGCCGGAGGGGTGACGGTGATGGCCGGCCCGCAGCTGTTCGTGGACTTCGCCGCGCAGGGCGGGCTGGCGGCCGACGGCCGGTGCAAGGCGTTCGGCGCCGCGGCGGACGGGACGGGGTGGTCCGAGGGCGCGGGGATGGTCGTGCTCGAGCGGCTGTCGGACGCCGTGGCCCAGGGGCGGCCGATCTGGGGTGTGATCGTGGGTTCGGCGGTGAACCAGGACGGGGCGTCGAACGGATTGACGGCACCGAGCGGCGGCTCGCAACAGCGGGTGATCCGCCGGGCGCTCGCGGCGGCGGGGTTGGTGCCCTCCGACGTGGACGCGGTGGAAGCCCACGGCACCGGCACCCGGTTGGGAGACCCGATCGAGGCGGCGGCGATCCTGGCGACCTACGGGCTGGACCGCGGTGAGGGTCAGGCGCCGCTCTGGCTCGGGTCGGTGAAGTCGAACCTCGGACACACGCAGGCCGCGGCCGGGGTGGCCGGTGTGGTCAAGATGCTGATGGCCCTGCGTCACGGGGTGTTGCCCCCGACGCTGCACGCCGACGAGCCCTCGCCCCACGTCGACTGGTCGACGGGGGCGGTGGACCTGCTCACCGAGGCGCGGGACTGGACGACACCCGGGGATCGGCCCCGGCGGGTCGGCGTGTCGTCGTTCGGGATCAGTGGCACCAACGCCCACCTGATCCTGGAGCAGGCGCCGGGCCGTGGCGAGGGAGCGCCAACCCGGGGCGATGGTGATCACCGGGACGAGCCGGAGGCGATGGTGCCCGGCGGTCGGCAGGATGACCCCAGGCCCTCGGTGGTGGGCACCATGGCCTCGGGTCAGCAGACCGAGCCCCGGATGCCGCTGCCGCTGGTGGTCTCGGCGGAGTCGGCCGAGGCGCTGTCCGCGCAGGCGGTGCGCCTCGCGGACCACGTCGAGGCGAACCCCGGGATCGGCCTGCCCGACCTGGCGTGGTCGTTGGTGACGTCGCGGGCCGCGCTCGACCATCGGGCGGTCGTGGTGGCCAAGGATGGGGCGAGCGCCCGTCGCGGGCTGCAGGAGCTGGCCACCGTTCCGCGAGATCGTCAGTTGGCGGGTGGTCCGGTCGCGGGCGGTGCGACGGCGACTGGTGCCACGGGGGCCGGTCGGCTCGTGGCCGGTCGGGTGGTGGGCGAGGGCGCCGTAGGTTTCGTGTTCTCAGGCCAGGGTTCGGAGTGGGTGGGCATGGGCCGCGGCCTCTACCAGCGGTTCCCGACGTTCGCCGCGGCCGTCGACGAGGTGGTCGCACTGCTCGACCGACACCTGGCAACCGAGCTCGACGGCCGGTCGCTGCGCTCGGTGATCTTCGACGGCGACCGCGCTGCCGCCACCCAACCAGCCTGGGGGACGGTGTTCGTGCAGGCCGGGCTGTTCACGCTCGGGGCAGCGCTGGTGCGGCTGCTGGGATGGTTGGGCGTCTCGCCAGCGGTGGTGCTCGGCCACTCGGTCGGCGAGCTGGTGGCGGCGCACGTGGCGGGAGCGTTGTCCCTCGACGATGCCTGCCGGTTGGTCGCCGCCCGGGGCCGGTTGATGCAGGGTCTGCCGCCGGGGGCGATGGCGGCTCTGCAGGCGACGGAGGCAGAAGCAGCCGGGTTGGTGGCCGGCCATGGCGGTCAGGTGGGGATCGCGGCGGTGAACGGATCGTCGTCGGTGGTGATCTCCGGCGAGGTCGGCGCCGTCGACGAGCTGGCGGCACGCTGGCAGGCGACGGGCCGGCGGGCGACCCGCCTCGCGACCGACCGGGGGTTCCACTCGCCGCTGGTCGACCCGATCCTCGCGGACTTCGAGCAGGTGGCAGCGACGATCGACGTCCGCCCGCCGACCCTGCCGTGGGTGTCCACCGTGACCGGGCGGCTCGTCGACGGGGTGTGTGGCCCGGAGCACTGGGTCGCTCAAGCGCGGCGCACGGTGCGGTTCGCCGACGCCGTGCAGACGATGGCCGGCTGCGAGATCGCCACGGCTCTGGAGGTCGGCCCGGACGGTCAGCTCGCTGCCCTTGCCCGACAGTCCCTCGACGACGTCCCCGCCGTGCCGGTGATGCGCCCGACCCGCGACGAGGTCGGCGTCCTCGTCACTGCAATGGCACAGGCCTGGGTGCGCGGCGCACCGGTCGACTGGCGAGCGCTGCTCGGCGCTGTCGCCACGAGCCCCCAGGTCGTCGACCTGCCGACCTACCCGTTCCAGCACCAGCGCTACTGGCCCACGGTCGCACCACCACGAGGCCATCGCAGCGATCCGGCGACGTGGCACTACCGCATCGACTGGAAGTCCTTCGTCCCGCGGTCGAGCGACCTCGAGCCGACGGGTCGGTGGCTGCTGATGACCTCCGAGGCCGTGGACGACGACGTCGTGGCCTGGTGCTCCCGGACGTTGGCCGACCATGGCGGTGAGGTCGTCCCGGTCGTCATCGGTGCCGACGCCGACCGGGCCACCGTCGCGGCGCAGATCGCCGGCACTGCCGAAGGCGCGGCTCTCGCCGGCGTGGTGTCGTTGGTGGGGATCGACACGACGCCACTGCGACGCAGCGGCGCGACGGCAGGAGCGTCGGTCGGGCTCGCCGGCACGCTGGCGGTGGTCCAGGCGTCGACGGACCTCGGGCTCGCCGGTCCGCTGTGGCTCGTCACCCGTGGCGGCGTCCGGACGCACGGGTCATCCCGGCAGGGCTCGGCGCCGCAGCCGATGCAGGCCCAGGTCTGGGGTCTTGGGCGAGTGGTCGGCCTGGAGATGCCCGAGTGCTGGGGCGGCCTGGTCGACCTGCCCGAGGTCCTCGACGACCACGCCGCCGCCGGGCTGTGGAGCGTTCTGGCCGCCTCCGGCGGCGAGGACCAGGTGGCCGTACGCCCCGACGGCGTGCTGGTCCGCCGGCTGGTGAGGACGTCGACGCCCGTCCCGCCGGAGCGCTCCGAACCCACCGCAGGCCCGATCGACACGACCCCGCGGGAGGACCCCCTATCGGAGGCCGGCAGTGCTGCGGCTGCGACGCGCCGGGAAGGCCCTGGTCCCGCCGCGAGCACGATCGCGGCCCGGCGGGGCACGGCCCTGATCACTGGTGGGACGGGCGCGCTCGGAGGACATGTGGCCCGCTGGCTGGCGGCGTCCGGGGTCGAACGCGTGATCCTGACCAGCCGGCGGGGTCCCGATGCGCCAGGCGCCGCCCCCTTGACGGCAGAGCTCGAGGCGTCGGGTGCCGAGGTCACCGTCGTGGCCTGCGACGTCGCCGACCGGTCGGCGATCGCCGAGGTCCTGCAGAGCGTGCCGGCTCTGAGCCCATTGAGGATCGTCGTCCATGCGGCGGGGGTCAGCGTCGAGGGCCCGCTGGAGCAGATGGATCCGGGCGACCTGGTCGAGGCGTCGGCGGCGAAGGCACTCGGAGCGCTGCACCTGCACGAGTTGACTGCTGACGCCGACCTGGACGCGTTCGTGCTGTTCTCGTCAGGTGCCGCGGTGTGGGGTGGTGGCGGCCAGGGCGCGTACGCCGCGGCGAACGCGTTCGTGGACGCGGTGGCCGAGCAGCGTCGTGCGCTGGGCCTGCCAGCCACGTCGGTGGCGTGGGGACCGTGGTCGGGTGGAGGAATGGTCGACGGATCCGCTGGCGAGCAGCTCCGCCGTCAAGGGGTCCGCGACATGCCACCGCACCAGGCGATCCGGGCCCTCGAGCAGGTGCTGGGTCATGACGACGCCTGTCCCGCGGTCGCCAACCTCGACTGGGAGCGGTTCGCCCCCGGTTTCGCCGCGGCACGGCGGCGGCCGCTGATCGAGGATGTCCCGGAGGTCGCCCGGGCGCTGGCGGCCGATGCCACGGCCGGCCGCAGGGGCGACGACACGACGTCGGCACTGGTCGACCGCCTGGCGGGATTGGGCGAGGCCGACCATCGCGCAGCGCTCGTCGACGTGGTGCTGGCCGAGGTGGCGGCAGTGCTCGGCCACGACAGCTCTGCTGGCGTGGAGCCCGACCGCGCGTTCAAGGATCTCGGCTTCGACTCGGTGACCGCCGTCGAGCTGCGTAACCAGCTGAGTGCGATGACCGGGCTGCGCCTGCCGGCGACCCTCGTCTTCGACCACCCGACGCCGGTGGCTCTGAGCCGCGAGCTGGCCCGGCGGCTGGCGCCCTCGCCCCGGTCGTCCGCCACCAACGTGCTGGATCACCTGGCCGGGGTGGAGGCCGCGCTCGCGTCGACGGCGACTGACGACGAGGTCGTCGCCGAGGTCGCGGCAGCGCTCCGCCGCCTGCTCGCCCGCCTGCCAGCAGGCGACCGCCCCGAGATCGACGTGGGCGACCACCTGAGCACCGCCGACGACGACGAGCTCCTGGCCTTCATCGACCAGGAGCTTGGCCCCTCCCCGTGACGCGAGGTGCCTCGCAACGCTTACGAGCCCCAGTTGCGTGGCGGGGTGGGGCGACGACGAGAAACCCTCGGGGTCCCCGTCAGCTCGCTTCGTCCGCCTGGTCGGGGTCGGCGTCCGGGTCGGCCGGTGGGATGACCAGGGGCTCGGTCGGCGAGGGAGGCACCGGCAGCTTGCTCGCGGGAAGCGCCCGGATCTTGCGCTTCCGGGGCTTGCGGTGGGCTCGGTGGCTCGGGGTGTCGCTCGGGGTGTCATCGGGCTCGGACGGCTTGCTGATCCCGGGTAGCGACACCGGCGCCGACAGGTCCAGCAGCTTGAGGTCGGGTGAGGGCATCTCCTCGGTGGGGACCGTCCAGACCGAGCGAGGCCTGGTGCGCGGCACCGGCGGCAGGTCCGTGTGGGTCTCCGCCGGCATCTCCGTGGTCAGGACGGCGGCCGGAAGCTCGATCGTCGCGGTGATGCCGTCCCCCGGTGCGTTGCTCTGGAGCCGGATGGTGATGCCGTGCCGCGCGGCGAGCTTGCCGGCGACGTAGTGACCCATGTACCTCGACGGCGCCTCGGTCGGCGTGTCCTCACCGGTAAGCCGCCGGTTGGCAGCCTCGATCTCGTCCTCCGACAGGCCGATCCCGGAGTCCTCGATGGTGATGATGTAGCCCTCGCTCGGCCCTCCGACCCCGTGCCCGAGCACGTCCAGCTCCTCGCCGAGCATGAGCGAGCGGTCGAGCGGCCCCTCGTAGTCGTCGCCGGTGTCGGCGTCCGGCTCCTCGTCGAGCCCCGGTGGTGGGAGCTCGACGGCCAGCGCGAGCCCGCCACCGGTGGCCAGGTGGCGCCCGTTGACGACCACCGGCCGACCGCCCGACGAGAACCGCAGGGCGTTCTCGATGAGCTCGGCCAACAGGTGGGTGAGCTCGGCTGTCGCGAAGCCGGCGATCGTGGCCCCCTCGACGTCGTGGACCCTGACCCGCTTGTACTCCTCGGCTTCGCCGAGCGCCGCCCGGATGACGTCGGTGATCGGGGTCGGCCCGAGCCACGTGCGTGGCGGGTCGATCCCGGCCAGCACGAGCAGCGATTCGGCGTTGCGGCGCATCCGGATGGCGAGGTGGTCGAGGTGGAACAGGTCGGCGAGGGTCTCCGGGTCGGCCTCGTCGCGCTCGAGGTCGGTGATGAAGTCGAGCTGGCGGCCCAGGAGGTCCTGGTTGCGTTGGCCGAGCGTGACGAGGCTGTCGGTCACCAGGCGCCGCAACAGGACCTCCTCGACGGCGAGGTTGAGCGCGGACTGCTGCATGGTGTTGAACGCATGCGCGACGTCTGCGACCTCGTCGTTGGTCTGGACGGTGATCGGCTCCATCTCGGGCCAGGCGACGTTCTCGCCGAGCGGGGCTTGCTGGATGTTCTGCACGGTGCCCGGCAGTCGGTAGGTGGCCGTGTCCATGGCCTGCTGGGTCAGCGACTGCAGGGGCCGCGTGATGGACCGTGACACCAGCCAGGTGATGCCCGCCGTGACCACGAGGCCGATGACTCCCGCCAGGATGTTGGTGCGGACGGCCCGGGCTGCCGACGCGGTGCGCTGGCTGGCGTCCTGGTCGAGGATCTCGACGATGCTCGCCCGGAAGTAGTCGTGGATGTAGTCGCCGCTGGGGACGTCGTAGACGAATCCGCCTTTGTAGGAAGCGACGTCGAACAGCTCAGCCGAGTCGAGTTGCCCGCTGTCGAGGGTATTTCTGGCTAGTGCGGCGAGGTCTGCGGCATCGAGCGCTTCGATCAGCGCGCCCCGTGCTCTCGCATATGGCCCAGTTGCAAGCTCCCGTATTGCTGCATCCCGAGTCTCGTACGCGCCGAGTGCTCGACCTATCTCGGCGGTCTGCTCTGGGCTAATGGTGCTATTCGCATTGAGGCTTACCGAAATCAGCGAGTCGATCAGGACCGCCCGGGCGTCCTTCTGCCGGGTAGCGAGCTCGCTGAGCATCGCGCCCTGCCACAGCTCGGCGTCGTCGATGCGGTCGACCGCCACCGCGTTGGCGTCCATCAGCTGGTTGACGAGCTCGTCGTAGCCGTTGGAGAGGGCGGCCTGGTCCTCGCGGCCGGCGTCGACGTCGGCGCGCAGGTCGTCGAGTGCACCGGCCATGTCGTCGACCGCGGTCCCGAAGGTCTCGCCCGCCTCGCTGTTGTCCGCGGTGAGCGTCTGCAGTGCCGCCAGTTGTTCGTCTGTGGCGCGCCGGGCCTCAGCAGAACTGCCGACCCGCAAGGTCAGATCGTCCTGAAGCTCGGCGGCTTCGAGGCTGGTGATCGTGCTCTCGTCGATCACGCTGGTGGTCAGGCTGGTCGGCCCCACGGCCATGCGGAGCAGGCTGGCCTGGTCGCTGATCTGGTCGGCGGCCTGCTTGGCCTGGAGCACGGCCGTGGAGGCCAGGACGAGGTAACCGACTACCGGGACGGCCAGGATCGCCAGCAGCTTGACGTTGATTGGTACGCGCCACCCCGCCGTGCTCACTGCACTACCCCCTAGCCCATCAACGGGCAGCTCGTCCGATGGTCCCCTCCCAGACACCTCCACCTCTACGGTTCGTAGCCAGTCGTACACGATTAGAACCTGCCGGTCAAGGGTACTGAGAGGCAACCTTGCGGCCGTGATTTAGGTCAGTTGGCGGTCGCATCAGTTGAAACAGAAGTGTCGTTGTATAAGGCCATCGGGTCCTGATACAACACGTTCAAAGGTGATTTGAAGGATGCTTGATGGGCGGAATGAGATGAGGTGATGGCAACCGGCCTCGACAGGCCATAAGGCGGAGGCAGGCAAAGTGGCGACAGCTGAGCAACTGCGTAGCTATCTGAAACGGGTGACGGCCGATCTTCATCGTGCCCGGCAGCGGCTGCATGAGTTCGAGCTGGGGGACCCCGAACCGATCGCGATCGTCGGAATGGCCTGCCGTTACCCCGGGGGTGTGGCCTCGCCGGAGGATCTCTGGAGCCTCGTGGACCGTGGTGGCGATGCGATCACCCCTTCGCCGTCCAATCGGGGCTGGGAGGCGTGGCTCGGCGACGACGGGTCGGGTGTGCGGGGCGGGTTCCTGCACGACGCCGGCGAGTTCGACGCCCCGATGTTCGGGGTGTCGCCGCGGGAAGCGATCGCGATGGATCCCCAGCAGCGCATCCTGCTGGAAGTCACCTGGGAGGCCCTGGAGCGCTCGGGATTCCCCCCGACGTCGATGCGCGGCACCAACAGCGGCGTGTTCGTGGGGCTCATGGGCAGCGACTACATGGGCCTCCTCGACCATGGCAAGGACGGGGCTGCCGGCGACTTCGGGCTGACCGGACTCGCCAGCAGCGTCGTCTCGGGCCGGGTGTCCTACGTGCTCGGCTTGGAGGGGCCGGCGCTGACGTTGGACACCGCGTGCTCGTCGTCGTTGGTGGCGTTGCATCTGGCCAGCCAGGCGTTGCGGTCGAGCGAATGCGACCTGGCGTTGGCCGCGGGCGTGACGGTCATGACGACGCCGTTGTTCTTCGCGGCCTTCCCGGCGCTGGCAAGCGATGGCCGATGCAAGCCCTTCTCCGCGCGTGCCGACGGCGTCGGCTGGTCGGAGGGCGCGGGGGTCCTCGTGCTCGAGCGGCTTGCCGATGCCCAGCGCAACGGCCACAAGATCTGGGCGCTGGTGCGCGGCTCTGCCGTCAACCAGGACGGTGCGTCGAACGGCTTGACGGCGCCGAGCGGCCCGGCGCAGCAGCGGGTGATCCGCCAAGCCCTGGTGAGCGCAGGGGTCTCGGCCGACGAGGTCGACGTCGTCGAGGCCCACGGCACCGGCACCGTGCTCGGCGACCCCATCGAGGCTCAGGCGATCCTCGCGACCTACGGCCAGGGCCGGCCGCTGGAGTGGCCGCTGTGGCTGGGGTCGGTCAAGTCGAACATCGGCCACACCTCGGCGGCGGCAGGCGCGGCGGGCGTGATCAAGATGGCGTTCGCGATGCACCACGGCGAGCTGCCGGCCACGCTGCACATCGACGAGCCGTCACCTCATGTCGACTGGTCGTCCGGGCGGGTCGAGCTGCTGACCGAGCCTCGGCGGTGGGCGACACCGGGCGGCCGTCCCCGGCGGGCGGCGGTGTCGTCGTTCGGGATCAGCGGCACCAATGCGCACGTGATCCTCGAGCAACCGCCGGCCGCTGACCACGACCGCTCGCTGTGGGGGCCGCCGGGTGGGGAGGCGGGGCCGCACGCGTCTGCCGTTCCGGTGCCGCTGGTGGTCTCCGGCGGATCACCGGAGGCGTTGGCCGAACAGGCCGACCGGTTGGCCCGGCATCTCCTGACGCAGCCCGGGCAGTCCCTGGCCGACGTCGGGTGGTCACTGGCGAGGACCCGCGCCTCCTTGGCGCATCGAGGGGTGGTGATGGCTGCCGGCCGGGATGCGGCGGAGGGGGGCCTGCAGGCACTGGCAGCAGGTGAGACGGCGGCGGGCGCGGGCGTGGTGGCTGGGCGGGTGCGTGGGGGTGGTGCTGGGCGGATGGGGTTCCTGTTCTCGGGTCAGGGGTCACAGCGCGCCGGCATGGGTCGAGGCCTGTACGACGCGTTCCCCCTGTTCGCCGAGACCTTCGACGAGGTATGTGCCGCGTTCGAGGAGCCGCTCGGGCAGCCGTTCGGTCAGTCACTCCGGTCGGTGGTGCTCGCTGCCGAGGGGTCGCCGGAGGCATCGTTGGTCGACGAGACCGTCTTCACCCAGGCGGGCCTGTTCGCTGTCGAGGTCGCGCTGGTCCGGCTGCTGGATTCGTGGGACGTCCGGCCCGACGTCGTGTCCGGCCACTCGATCGGCGAGCTGGTGGCGGCGCACGTGGCGGGGATGTTCTCGCTGGAGGACGCCTGCCGGCTGGTCGGGGCCCGCGGCCGGCTGATGCAGGCACTGCCGGCCGACGGCGCGATGGCGGCGCTCGAGGCGTCCGAGGCCGAAGCCGCCGAGCTGATCGCCGGTCTGGAGGATCGGGTATCGCTGGCCGCGCTAAACAGCCCGTCCTCGGTGGTCGTGTCTGGCGAGGCCGCCACTGTCGACGACCTGGCCGACCGGTGGCGGGCCGGGGGGCGCCGGGCGACGCGGCTGCGGGTGGGTGTCGGCTTCCACTCCCCCCAGGTCGAGCGCATGCTCGGTGCGCTCGGCGAGGTCGCGGCCTCCGTCGACTATCGGTCGCCCCAGGTTCCGCTGGTCTCGAACGTGACCGGGCAGCTGGCGGGCGACGAGGTCGCGACTGCGGACTACTGGGTGCGCCACGCGCGCCAGGCGGTGCGCTTCGGCGACGCGATCACCACCATGGTCGCCGAGCGGGTGTCCACGCTTGTCGAGGTGGGCCCGGACGCGCAGCTCGTCGCGTTGGCCCACGAGAACCTCGGCGCCGTCGACGACGTCGCCTGCCTGCCGACGCTGCGCCGAGGCCGCGACGAGACCGCCGCGCTGGTCCGCAGCCTCGCCGAGGTGTGGGTCCGGGGCTTCGCCGTCGACTGGTCGCCGCTGCTCTCGGCCTCGTCGGTTCCCAAGCTGGTCGACCTGCCGACCTACGCGTTCCAGCGCGAGCGCTTCTGGCCGACGCTGTCGCTGGCCGCCTCCGATCCGACCGCGCTGGGCCAGATGGCCGTGGAGCATCCGGTCCTCGGCGCGGGTGTCGAGTCGGCCGGCTCGGGCGCCGTCGTGTTCACCGGCCGGTTGTCGCTGGGGGCACAACCCTGGCTCGCCGATCACGCCGTCGCGGGCGTGGTGTTGATGCCGGGCACCGGGCTGGTCGAGCTCGCGTCGACTGCCGGTCGGCAGCTGGGATGCGGGCGGCTCGACGAGCTGGTGGTCGAGGCACCGCTGGTGTTGCCCGAGGCCGACGGCGTCGACCTGCAGGTCGAGCTCGCGGCGGCCGACGACGCAGGCCGGCGCGAGGTCACCGTCCACGCCCGGCCGGGCCCGGGCGAACCGTGGGTGCGCCACGCCAGCGGTGTGGCGGCGCCCGATCACTCGGCGGCCGATGTCCCCGCTGCGCTCCCGGCGATGGTCGAGTGGGCAGGAGGCGACGGGGCCGACTGGCCGCCGCCGGGCGCCGATCCTGTCGAGATAGAGGGACTGTACGACGCGTTCGCCGAGGTCGGCCTGGCCTATGGCCCGGCTTTTCGAGGCGTCCGGGCGGTGTGGCGCACCGACGACGGGGTCTACGCCGAGGTCGCCCTTCCCGACGACCACGCGGACGGCCACGCGTTCGGCGTGCACCCGGCGGTGTTCGATGCCGCGCTGCACCCGTTGGCGGTGTTGGCCGATGCCGTAGCCGAGGAGGGCACAGGGAGGGCGCTGTTGCCGTTCGCCTGGACCGGGGTCACGGTCGGCGCGCCGACGGCGACGACGGCTCGGGTGCTGCGCGTGCGGTTGACTCCCGCGGCGCAGCCCCGGCCCGTCGAGGGGGTCGCCGACGAGCCGAGGCAGCTGGAAGCGGTGCCCTGCCAGGGGTTGGAGTCGCTCGGCGACGACGAGACGATCGCCGCGGCGCCCGGACCGCTGCACACGGCGGCCCCTCCGCCGGACGTTCCGGCCGGCGAGCCGACACCGCTCCGCGTGGCCGACGAGTCGTTCACGCTGCCAGCCGGCCTCCCGGGCCCGAGCCCGCTCACGGTCGCGGCCGGACCGGCGTCGGACGTGACCGAATCGGCCGAATCGGCCGAATCGGCCGAATCGCCGTCGCCGTCACCGTCGCTCGGATCGAGCCCCTTCGCCGCCGGGCCGGGTGCGGTCGCGGTCCAGCTGGCCGACGAGCTGGGCCAGCTGGTGGTGGCGGTCGAGTCGCTGGTGCTGCGCGAGCCGCCGGCCGATCTCGCGTCGGCGCGTGCGGTCGGCGACCCGCTGTACGTCGTCGAGTGGGAGCCGATCGAGGCGGGCGTCGCCGCGCGTTCGCCGACGGGCGTGTGGTCGCTGGTGGGTGCCGACGACCTCGGCCTGCTGACCTCCGGGCTCACCGCCCGGCCCTATCCCGACCTGGCGACGCTGGCTGCCGCCGTCGACGCCGGCGCCGTCCTGCCCGACGTCGTCGTGGTGGTCTGCGCCCCGGAGGACGACGTGGTCGCGGGCTTGAGATCGGGCCTGCACCGCGCTCTCGACTGGGCACAGCAATGGTTGGCCGACGAGCGGTTCTCGGGGTCGCGACTGGTGGTCGTCACCCGGGGCGCCGTGGCGGTGGGCGACGACGACACCGCCGCCGGCTCGGTGACGGCACTGACCCAGGCGTCGGTCTGGGGCCTGGTGTGCTCGGCGAAGGCCGAGAACCCGGGCCGGTTCGTGCTGGTCGACGTCGACTCGGGCGCCGACGTCGGCCAGGCGCCCGGTCAGATGCTGGTGGCCGCGGTGGCCAGCGGCGAGAGCGAGGTCGCCGTGCGTGGCGGGCAGCTCTGGCGGCGCCATCTGGTCCGTCCGGCGCTGCCGCCGCCGCCACCGTCGGACGACTGGGAGCTGGCGCTCGCCACCCCGGGCGTGCTGGAGAGCCTGGCGTTGGCGCCGGCCGGCGGCGACGCGACCGCACCGCTGCTGCCGGCCCAGATCCGGGTGGCGGTCCAGGCCGCCGGCCTCCAGTTCGGTGACGTGCTGGTGGCGCTCGGGATGATGCCGGGTGAGGAGTGGCTGCCGGGCGGCACACCGCGGGGCGAGGGCGCGGGTGTGGTCGTCGAGGTGGGTGCCGAGGTCGCCGGCGTCGAGGTCGGCGACCGGGTCATGGGACTGCTGAGCCGGCCCCACGCCGCGATCGCCGTGACCGACCACCGGCTGGTGGTCCGCATCCCCGCGGGGTGGTCGTACACGCAGGCGGCGGCGGTGCCGTCGGTCTTCCTCACGGCCTACCGTGCCCTGGTCCAGGTGGCGGATGTGCAGCCGGGCGAGTCGGTCCTGATCCACGCCGCGGCCGGCGGTGTCGGCACCGCAGCGGTGCAGCTCGCGCGGCATCTCGGTGCCGAGGTGTTCGCCACCGCCCACCCCTCCAAGTGGGATGCGCTGGCGGCGCTGGGCGTCGACCCGGCCCGGATCGGTTCGTCACGCGACCTCGGGTTCGCCGGGTCGTTCGACCTGCAGACCGACCGGCCCATGGATGTGGTGTTGAACTCGCTGACGGGCGAGTTCGTGGACGCCTCGCTCACCCTGCTGGCGCCGGGTGGCCGGTTCGTCGAGGTCGGCAAGACCGACATCCGCGATCCCGCCGAGGTGGCCGCGGCGCACCCGGGGGTCACCTATCGGAACTTCGACCTGTTGGACATGACCGGGTCGGGCTCCGGGCCCGAGCGGATCGGCGCGATGCTCACCGAGATCGTCGGCCTGTTCGAGCAGGGTTCCCTGCAGCACGCGCCGTTGCGCACCTGGCCGATGAGCCGGGCCCGCGAGGCGTTCCGCTTCATGAGCCAGGCTCGCCAGGTGGGCAAGCTGGTGCTGACCCGCCCCGGTTTCGATCCGCAGGGCACGGTGCTGATCACCGGAGGCACGGGCACCCTGGGCGGTCTGGTGGCGCGACATCTCGTGGAGCGCCACGGCGTGCGCAGCCTGGTGCTCACCAGCCGCCAGGGCCGTCAGGCGCCGGGGGCCGACCAGCTGGTCGCAGGACTCCAGGCGGCAGGCGCCGAGGTCACGGTCGCCGCGTGCGACACCGCCGACCGGGCCGCGCTCGCCGAGCTGGTCGGCCACATCGGCGCCGGCCCCCGGCCGCTGCGAGGCGTCATCCACACGGCTGCCGTCGTCGACGACGGGGTCGTGTCGCTGTTGACCCCCGAACGGGTCGAGCGAGTGGTGAGGCCCAAGGCGATCGGTGCCTGGAACCTGCACGAGGTGACGCGTGACCTCGACCTGTCGGCGTTCGTGCTGTTCTCGTCGGCGTCGGGGGTGAGCGGCGCTGCCGGCCAGGCGAACTACGCGGCCGCGAACGTGTTCCTCGACGCGCTGGCCGAGCACCGGCGACGGCTCGGACTGGCTGGCCTGTCGCTGGCGTGGGGCCAGTGGGAGCCCGCGAGCGGGACGACGGGCCAGCTCGAGGACGCACACCAGGCGCGCCTGCGGCGGTCGGGCTTCGTGCCCTTCGCCAGCGACGAGGCCCTCGGCCTGTTCGACACGGGCGTCTACGGCGATCGGGCGGTCCTGGTTCCGGTCCGCATCGACATGCCGGCGCTGCGCAACACCGCTCGAGGCGGGCCGATGGCCGCCCTGTGGCAGCGGTTGGCCGGGACGTCGACACGGCAGGCGGTCGCGCCCTCGGGCCGTCCGATGATCGACCGCTCGGAGTTCGAGCGCCGGATGGCGGGGTCGTCCAACGAGGCCGAGCGGCTGCGGGTCCTGGCCGACGTGGTCCGGGCCGAGGTCGCGGCGGTGTTGGGCCACGCCCGTCCGGACGCGGTCGACGTCGAGAGCGCGTTCAAGGACCTGGGGTTCGACTCGCTGACCGCCGTCGAGCTGCGCAATCGGCTGAACGTCGTGACCGGCCTGCGGCTGCCGGCGACGCTGGTCTTCGACCATCCCACGATCAAGCAGCTGAGCCTCGAGATCCACGCTCGCCTGGCCGTCGCGAAGCCCGCCGCCTGAGCCCGTTCTGGTCACAGGACGCGCAAGGTCGCCGTGAGGACCAGGCTGTCGGCGACGGTCCAGCGGCCCGTGAGCGCCTCCAGCGGCCCGGGCACCAGGAGGTGGACGGTCAGCGTGCCGTCCCCACCGATGGTCACGTCGGCGTCCTCGAAGCCGAGCATCCGGCGCGCCCGGGGATACCACGCCTTGTAGACGGACTCCTTGGCGCTGAACAGCACCCGGTCCCAGTGGACGGTGGGGTGGTCCTCGGCCAGCTTGCGGATCCGCGCCCGCTCCTCGGACCGGGCGACGGCGTCGAGCACCCCGGCGGGAAGGGGCCCGTGGGGCTCGGCGTCGATGCCCAGTGTCGGCACATCGGTGGCCCACGCCACCGCCGCCGCGGCGTAGCCGGCGCAGTGGGTGATGCTGCCGGATACGCCCTCGGGCCACAGCGGCTCGCCCCCCGGCCCGGACAGGACCGGACCGGCCGGCGCGCCGAGCTCGTCGAGCGCCCGGTGGGCGCAGGAGCGGCCGGCAGCGAACGCCCGGCGTCGCTTCGTCACGGCCCGAGCGACCAACGCCTCCTCGCCCGGCACGAGCCCACCCTCCGGCGGCGCGCCCCGCACCTCGGCCCACACCGCCCCGGTCGTGAGAACACCCTCGATCATCACCGTCCTGTGTACCCTCCGCCGCCCACCGCGCGACCGTGAAGGTGCCGGCCTCGTCGGCACGTGCCCCTTCCCACCGTCTGGCCGGAGGCCCCGGGATCGCAGTACACAGAGCGGATGGCGGCGGCGACGGCGGAGAGCTCTCTGTGGGTGCGGCGGTTGCGGGCGTCGGCCGGTCCGCTGCGCCTGGTCTGCTTTCCCCATGCCGGTGGGGCAGCGACGTACTACGCGCCGTTGGCCAACGCACTGCACGAGTCGATCGACGTCGTCTCGCTGCAGTATCCCGGGCGTCAGGATCGGCTGTCGGAGCCGTGCATCGACAGCGTCGAGGTGCTCGCCGACGCCATCGCGCCCGAGTTGCAGGGCTGGCTCGACGGTCCCTTCGCCCTGTTCGGCCACAGCATGGGTGGGATCGTGGCCTACGAGGTCGGCCGGAGGCTGGCGGGACAGGGACGGACGCCGCTCGGTCTGTATGCGTCGGCGCGGCGCGCCCCGTCGACCTGGCGTGACGAGCACGTCCACCGGGGCGGCGACCGCAGCCTGCTGCGCGAGGTCGCCCGGCTGGCGGGCACGCCGTCGCAGCTGCTCGACGACGAGGACGTCCAGCAGATGATGCTCCCGGCGCTGCGCGGCGACTACCGGGCCATCGAGACCTACGAGTGGCAGCCCGGTCCGCCGGTCACCTGGCCGATCTGGGCGTCCATCGGCGACGCCGACCCGCTCACCACCGAGACGGAGGCCGCGGCGTGGGCGGTCCACACCACCGCGGCCTTCGACCTGCGCGTGCTGCCTGGCGGCCACTTCTACTTCGCCGCCCGACCCATGGTGCTGGCGGGCCTGGTGTCCGACCGCCTCGGGGGCCTTCGACCCCGGTAGCGGGGTGAGCCGGCTACAGGAAGGAGAGGTCGGCCTCCTGGCCGGTGAGAACCGCCCCGATGAGCGTGAAGGTGTCGGGCTTCAGCGCGAAGTGCTGGGTCATCGCCCGGATGTCGCGCAGCCGGCGCTGGAGGGGACTGCTCGAGTACAACGAGCTGCCACCACCCGCGGTGTAGGCGACGTCCACGACCGACACCGCCATCTGGAGCACGAGGATCGCCGTGGCCCTGATCCGTGCCCGGACCTCGGGTGTGAACGGTGAGCCGGTGACCGCCAGCGCCCAGGCCGCCTCGGCCTCGGTGTAGAGCGCGGCGTGCGCGGCGCGCAGGCGGGCCTCGGTCTGGCCGAACTGGTTCTGGAACAGTGGGTTCGCCGCCAGCGTCGTGGCGCTGAAGGTGGGGACCTTGCCCGTCGCGAGATCGGCGACGTCGTCCACCGCTGCCTGGGCGATGCCGAGCGCGACCGCACCGAGCAGGAGGGTCGACGCCGACAGCTCCGGCACGCGCCACAGTGGCCCGTCGAGGGCGGCCTGGGGCTCGACGACCGAGAACGTCCGCTCGTCGGGAACGAACACGTTCTCGACCGTGAAGTCGTGGCTGCCCGTGCCGCACAGGCCCGCCGCATGCCAGGTGTCCACGATGTCGACCACGTCGGCGGGGAGCACCGCCATGCGCAACGGAGGTTCCCGGCCGTCGTCCACGATGCAGTGGGCGATGAACCAGTCGGCGTGCTGGCACCCGCTGGCGAACGACCATCGACCGGTCACCCGGTACCCGCCGTCGACCGGGGTGGCCATGCCGGTCGGGTTGAAGGCGCCGGCGAGGATGACGTCGGGCCCCGCGGCATAGATGGCGTCGAGCGTCTCCCGCGGCAACAACCCCAGGATCGCCGGCGCCGAGCTGCCGATCATCACCGTCCAACCGACCGAGCCGTCGGCACGCGCCAGCTCGCGGAGGAGCCGCATGTGCGCGGGCAGGCCCACGTCCGACCCCCCGTAGGTGCGCGGCACGAGCGACCGGAAGCATCCTGCGGCGACGAGGTCGTCGACCAGGTCGCGGGGTAGGCGTCTGGCCTGCTCGATCTCGTCGGCACGGGCGGCGATCTGTCGGCCCAGCGCCCGCACCGCCGTGAAGTCACCGTTGGTCTCCTCGATGGTCGTGGTCATCACTGCTCCCTCCGATCGTCGTGCAGCGTCATGTGTCGCCGAGCGCGGCGTGCAAGGCGGACAGGTAGGCATCGGGCTGGTCGAGGGACGGGTCGTCGCCGGTGTCCTCGATCACCTGGAGCGGCCATCCGTAGCGGGCGCTCGCGGCCTCGGCGACCTCCAGGGGGGTGGCGAGGTCGTGACGGCCCCAGATCAACGTGACGGGGACCGGGATGCGCTCCAGGGTCGCCGGTGGGATCGGCGCGATCCCGAACTCGCCGATGAGCGCGCCTACCGCAGCTTGCACGCCCGGCGACCGAGCCCGGTCGATCGCGTATGCCGCGAGGGGCTCCCACAGCTCGCCGACCTCGTCGCGCACCCGGTCCACGTCGAACAGGCACTCCGCCATCAGCCGGTCGTAGGTGTGGTCGCCCGGCTGGGCGAGGAAGCGGGTCAGGACCAGCTCGAAGCGCGCCGTCGGACGGAGCTCGGCCAGGCCGAAGGTGTCCACCAGCACGAGCCGGTCGAGCCGTCGACCGTGATCGGCGGCGAACGAGGCCGCGATGGCTCCGCCCGCCACCCGTCCGACCACCGCGGGCGGCGACGGGCACGTCGCGTCGATCAACTCGTCGAGCCAGGCGAAGACCTGGGCCCCGTCCAGCGGGCGGTCGGGCGCCGTCGAGGCGCCGTGTCCGGGCAGGTCCGGCGCGATCACCCGGTGGGTCCTCGTGAGCTCGGGGATGATGCGTGCGGCTCCGGCCGCGTACTCGCCGGGCCCGTGCAGCAGAACGACGGGTGGCCCGTGGCCGCCCTCGAGCACGGCGGTCGACACGCCGGCGATGTCGAGCCGGCTGTCGGTGACGGGGAGCGTGGCGACCAACCGGGCACGAGCGACGTCTCCTGCAGCTACCTGCACGTCGTCGACCACATGGGTTCGTGCGGTCATGGGACCTACCTCCCGCTCGTCTCGCGGACCGACGTCCTGACGGCATTCGTGCGGGCACCAGGGTGACGATGCCCGTGCGCATGCCTCGTGGGGAAGGTACGTGCGCCCCGGCGACGTCCGCATCGGCCGAAACCACCAACGAGCAGCCCGGATCGAGTGGGTAGATCTGTGTAGATCTGTGTACTACGGCCGGGTCTCGAGCAGGTCGTGCTGGTAGGCGTAGGCCGTGGCGCCTGCTCGCGAAGACACCCCGAGCTTGGTGAAGATGTTGCTCAGGTGGCGGGCCACGGTCTTCTCGCTGATGACCAGGGCGGCCGCGACCTCCCGGTTGGTCGTGCCGGTGGCGACCAGCCTGAGCACCTGGAGCTCGCGAGCACTCAAGCCGCCGGCCGGCCTGGCGGTCTCCGTCTCCGCCAGAGCCTCGACCCGCGTGAGGTCCGGTGCCGCACCGAGCTGGCGGAAGATCGAACGCGCGGCATCGAGCTCGATCTCCGCCGTGTCACCGTCGCCCAGCGCCTGGCAGGCCAGCGCCACGAGGACGCCGACCCGTGCAGCCTCGTAGGGCGCCGCGAGCTCGTGCCAGGCCTTCCAGGCGTGGCGCAGCGTGGCCAGGGCGGCAGGCGCGTCGCCCTCCGCGAGCAGCACGGCGCCGTCCACGCCGCCCGCCATGGCGAGCAGGTACGGAGCGCCAAGGTCACGGGCGATGGCCAGGACCCTGTCCGCCGCCGTTCGGGCCGTCGCAACGTCGTCCGTGGCCAGTGCGATCTCGGCTCGCGCGACCAGCAGCCTCGGCTGCTCGACGATGCCGAGTGCCTCGCCGAGCGCGCCGCGGATCGCGGCGTCTGCCGCGTCGACCCGGCCCTGCGCCAGCCACAGCATCGCCAGGCCGGGCTGCGGCGTCCGGCCCCATCGGTTGGCCCGGCGGTAGCCGTCCTCGGCATCGGCGTACGCCCCGACCAGGCGGTGCAGTTCGGCCCGCTGGTAGTAGGCGTCGCCGACCGCGGGTCGGCCGTCGAGCCGGTCGCAGGCTTGCTGCGCCTCCTCCATGGCGGCGGGCCATGAGCCGTCCATCTGCAGGATCTGGGCGCGGTGGATCAGGCACTGGCCACGATACGGGACCAGGTCGGGCTGAGATGCACACCACTGGTTCAGCGCCCCGGTCCACTCCTTCGCCCGTCGCACGTCGAACGCCCGCTGGCAGGTGTCGATCACAGCGCAGTAGACGAGCCCGGCGAGCACCGGCGACACCTCGCCCTCGGTGACGGCGACCATGGCCTCGTCGAGGCGTGCGGTTCCCGCCGTCGTGTGACCGAGCCCGATCAGTGCCTGGCCGTGGCCGAGTTGGGCGAGCGTCACCAGGTCGCTGTCGCCGAAGCGCTCGCCGATCTCGATGACCTGCTCGAACGTGCCGGCGGCGGTGCCTGCTTCGTCGGTCAACAGGCAGACGAGCGCGTCGGTGGTCAACGCGTAGCCGACCTCGGCGGAGTCGTCGGGCAGGTTGTCGAGATGGCGGCGGACCCGGCCGAACCAGCCCGCCGCCCGGGCCTCCTCGCCGCCGATGAGCAGGCAGACGCCCAGCCAGAACGCACACCGGGCAGCTCGCAGTCGATCGCCTCGGCTGAGACTCGCATGATGGGCACGCGCCCACGCATCGGTGCTCTCGACGTCTTTGCCCACCAGGAAGGCGGCGACAGCGAGGTGCTCGAGGTCGTCGACGCCCAGCGGCGTGTCCCGATCGGCGGCCGTCAACCCGGCGTGGGCGTCGGCCCAGGCTCGGCGGCCGAACGACTCTCTGGCGTCGTCGAGGTCAGGGGCCATCGTGCAGCATCGTCTCCTGCCCGTAGTTAACCCTCCGCTCGGCCGCACCGTGCTGCCCGCTGGGTGACGACCGTGATGACGGCGGTGTCATGCCTCCAGGTCGGAGCATCTCGCTACCGTGTCCCCGAACATCGCGTGCCACCGTTTGGCACGTCGATGTCACGCCTCTGTAGTGAGGGCGGTCGGCGGGCGAAAGAGGTGTCTCCATGCCCCTGTTTCTGGTCGAACGGAACTTCGCCGAGGATCTCGAGCTCGGGGCCGACGACGTGCTCGGCATCAGGGCGGTGAACGACGATGCGGGCGTGCGCTGGGTGTACTCGTTCCTCAGTGCCGACAAGCGCAAGACCTACTGCCTGTACGAGGCGCCGAACGTCGAGGCGATCCGCGAGGCGGCGCGGCGCAACGGCATCCCGGCCGACGTGATCGTGCCGGTCAGCGAGCTGCAGCCCGACGAGATCGTCGCGGCCGCCGGCCGCCGCTGATCCGGCGGCCTCCTCAGTCGCCGACCAGTCCTTGCCGCAGCGCCCAGGCCGCTGCCTCGGTGCGATTGGCGCAGCCGGTCCTGCTCAGGATCGACCGGATGTGGTTGGCGGCGGTGTGCTGGCTGATGTGGAGCCGTTCGCCGATCTCACGGTTGGTGCAACCTTCCGCCAGCAGCGGGAGGATGGCCAGCTCCCGGGGGGTGAGCCCGATGCCCGGGCGCGGCACCGCCATGGCTAATGCCGTGGCGGTGGCTGCGACCGGCCGTGTCGCCGACAACCGGTCCAGCAGCTCGCCGGACTCGGCAGCGAGCCGCGCCATGCCGCAGCCCCGCGCGACCTCGTGGCACGCCCGGAGCATGGCCGTGGCCCGCTCGGGGTCGCCGGGCCGGGCACGGTCCGCCAGGAAGCGACCGTAGGTGGCCTGCGTCCGGGCCAGCCACACCGGCATCCCCGTGCGCCGATCGATGCGCATGGCCGACTCGAAGTGGGCCTCGGCGTCGCGGTCGCGGCCCAGCAGCGCGCTCAGCGCCCCGAGGTAGCGGTCGACGGCACCGTAGGCCGCCAGCAGGTTGCCGATCTGCACGACCAGCCCGCGTGCGGGTGCGAGCTCGCGGTAGATGGCCGCCGCGGCGTCGCGGTCGCCGAGCAGGACGCACGCGTCGGCCAGGTAGCTGAGCGAGCCCCACCACAGCGAGTCGCGGGGTACGGCAGCGAGCCCGTCGGCCACCAGGTAGTCCAGTTCGCGCGCGGCGTCGACGCGGAGGCCGAGCTCTGCGTAGAGCACCGCCAGCGCCGGCCGCCACGTGGCACCGGCCTGGTCGAAGCGAGCGACCGCCTCGACCAGCGGGCGGGACTCGTCGAGCCGTCCCTGCTCTCGCCGGATGCTGAACATCTGGACGCCGTAGCCACCGGCCGCGTCGTTGCCGGACAGGAAGCCCGCCAGCGCGTCGGCCTCCTCGGCGGAGGCGGTCGCGTCCGCGAAGCGACCCTCACCCATGGCCAGCAGTGCATGGGCCTGCAGGTCGAGCACCTGGAACAACGGCTGGCCGACACGGGCGCTGAGGGCCCGATGGCGGGCGGCGATGGCCCGGCCCTCGTCGAGCTCGCCAGCGATGATCGCTCCGAACAGCAGCTTGTTGAGCCCACCCAGCTCCCATTCGAGGTGGTTCTCGGCCCGGGCCACCTGGATCAGCTCGCGGGTGTGCTGGCGTAGCCGATCGAGGTTGTCGGGCGTCCACGGCATGAACAGCGCGGCGCCGTAGGCGGTCCGCAGCGTCTCGGGATCGCCCAGCTCACGGGCGGCGGCGATGGTGGTCTCGGCGACGGCCTCGGCTTCGGCGCCGCGTCCGGAGAACGACAGGGCGCGGCCCAGGCCGGCCTGGACCCGCAGCGCCACCGCCGGCTCGGCGGCCAGCGGCAGCGCGGCCCGCAGCAGCTCGGCAGCCGTGTCGCCGTGGAGCGCGGCCCGCCAGTTGGCGTCGTCGTAGGCGAGCGCAGCCGCGACGACGAGGTCCGGCAGGTCGAGCGCCCGGGCCAGCTCGGTGGCTTCGAGGCAGCGGTCCTGCGCGGCCGCGACGTCGCCCGCCCGCATGCGGGCGTCGGCCAGCTCGAGCAGCAGCTCGCAGCGACGACGATCGGGTGGTGTCAGCGGCAGCACCGCTTCGAGCAGCCGGGCCGCGTCGTCGTAGGCCACGGCCCGCCGCGCCGCCTTTGCTGCCCGGCGACCGACCTCGGCGGCCCGTTCCGGTTCGACCACGGGCACCGCGGCGAGCATGTGATGGGCGACGTCGGCGACGGCCGCGTCGCCGTCGAGCCGGTCGACGGCCACGGCGACCTCGAGGTGGTGCGTCCGGCGTTCGCCGGCGCCCAGAGCGTCGACCACGGCTCGGCGGACCAGGACGTGGACGAACCGATGCTCGCCCGGACCGCCCTCCGCGATGATGCGCGCCCGCACCGCCGGGTCGAGCAGCGTCAGCACCTGGCGCGCGTCCGCCCCCGCTGCCGCAGCCAGCACGTCGATGCGGAAGCTCGTGCCGACCACCGCGGCCAGGTGCACCAGCTGCCGGGTCTCGCCCGGCAGCCGCGCGAGGCGGGCCGCGACGACCTCCCGCACGCCTTCGGGGCTGGAGACCTCGCCGAACGGGCGCGCGACCTGCCAACGACCACCGACCTGCACCACGTCGCCAGCGTCGACAAGGTGGCGCCACAGCTCGCCCAGCAGGAACGCGTTGCCGCCGGTCTCGTCCGACAGCACTTCGACCACCGGCTCGAGACCCGGAGCCAGGTCGTGACCGGCCGCGGCCCGGACGAACCGCCGGACGCCGTCGCGGTCGAAGCCGCCGAGCACCAGCCGGCCGACCCCGGCGTGGCGCCTGAGGTCGGGCAGCGATGACTTGAAGTCCTCGCCGACTTCGGACGGTGTCGACCGGTAGGTGCCGACGATGGCCATCGGCACCGCGCCCGGGCTGCGGATCACGTGGTCGAGGAGCTCGATCGTCGGCCGTCGAGCCCAGTGCAGGTCGTCGAGCACCAACAGGAGAGGCTGGTCGGACGCCACCGCCGCGAGCAGCGTGGTGATGGCGCTGAACAGGTGGAACCTCTCAGCCTCCGGGTCGGACGAGCGGACGGCCGGGGGCTCCTCACCGAGGTCGTCGGTCAGCCGGGGGAGTAGGCGTGCCAGGTCGTGGCCGCGGCCCCGGAGCAGCCCGGTACGTCTGGACCGGTCGAGGCCGGTCATCAGCTGGTCGACCGCCATCGTGAACGGCTGGTAGGGCACCGTCGGCTGTTCGCTGCACGCGCCGTACATCACCGCGCCGCCCTGGTCGTGCACCCAGCAGCTCAGCTCGGTGACCAGCCGGGTCTTCCCGGACCCGGCCTCGCCGCCGACCAACACGACCCTGCGTCCACCGGTCGACGCGAGCGCCCATGCGTGAGTCAGCGACGCCCACGGCTCGTTGCGCGCCACGTAGGGGAACTCGGCGTCGAGACCGAGCACCGCGGGAAGCGGCACCTGTGCCGAGGTGGTCGCGCCCATGCAGGGATGGTACGCCTCGCCGCCTAGTCAGATCTGACTAGTTGATTCGGCAGGCCATCGGGGGAGACAAAGATCAGTCCTGGTCATGTGGGCGATCCGCCTCGAAACGTACGGTCGGCGACTAGTGATTGCGGCGGACAGGAGGATCCATGACGACCACTGAGCTCGGCGCCGACGTGCTGACCGAGGAGATGCTTGCCCGGTTCGACGAGCGTTCCCCCGTCTACGACCGGGAGAACCGGTTCTTCGACGAGGACTTCGAGGAGCTGCAGGCAAGCGGCTACCTGAACATCACCGTGCCCGAGGACCTCGGCGGTGCCGGCATGTCGCTGGCTGCCGTCAACCAGCTGCAGCGTCGCCTCGCCTACCACGCGCCGGCGACGGCGCTCGGCGTCAACATGCACCACTACTGGGTCGGCATGGCGGCGGACCTCCGACGCATGGGCGCGCCGGGTGGGGAGTGGATCCTGGCCAAGGCTGCCGAGGGCGAGATCCTCGCCGCCGGCCACGGCGAGGCGGGCAACGACGTCCCGGTGCTGCTGTCGTCCGCATCAGCGGAGCGGGTCGCCGGCGGCTGGGAGATCACCGCACACAAGATCTTCGGCAGCCTCTCGCCGGTGTGGACCTACCTCGGGTTGCACGCCATGGACACCTCGGACCCCACAGCGCCCCAGGTCGTCCACGGGTTCCTGCACCGCGGGTCGTCCGGCTACCACATCGACGAGACCTGGGACGTCCTCGGCATGCGCGCGACGGCATCGCACGACACGATCATCGAGCGGGCCTTCATCCCCGACAGCGACGTCGCGATGGTGTGCCCGGCGGGCTTCGCCGGCGCGGGCCCCTTCCACGTCGGCCTGTTCGCGTGGGCGCTGCTCGGCTTCGCCGGCGTCTACCTCGGTGTCGCCCAGCGGGCCTTCGACGAGGTGGTCGCCAAGTTGCCGAAGCGGACCTCGCTGGCGCTGACCCGCTCGATGGCCTACCACCCGGAGGTCCAGCACCGGGTGGCCGAGATGCGGATCGCGTTGGAGGCCGCCAGCGCCCACCTCGAGCGGGTCTGCGACGACTGGAGGGCGGGCGTCGACCACGGCATGCAGTGGCCGGCGAAGATCATGGCCTGCAAGCACCACGTGGTCTCGCAGGCGTGGTCGGTGGTGGACACCGCCCTCGACGTCAGCGGCGGCGCCGGGATCTTCAAGCGGACCCGGTTGGAGCAGCTGGTGCGCGACGCCCGGCTGGGCCGGCTCCACCCGGGCAACCCGATGTTGACCCACGAGCTGGTCGGCAAGCTGAGCCTCGGGATCAACCCCGACGAGCAGCCCCGCTGGGGCTGACGGGCGGGCCAACTGCCCGGCTGGGCTGCGGGGCCGGCCGGGCTGCGGGCTGCTGGGCGGGCTGCGGGCTGCTGGGCGGGCCGGGAGCGGCGCATTCTTTGACCGGAGGTGGTTCCTCACCAACCATCGACGGTCAAAGAATGCGTCCGACCGGGTTCGCCGCGGGCATCGGGTCGGTCGGAGGTCGACCGCTGACGCGGGCGAGCTCGTCGACCAGAGGAACGAGCAGGTCGACCAGCTCGGCCCGCGCTCGGGGTAACGCCGCGGCCAGCCCGAAGTCGGTGACGCCCGCTTCCACCAGAGCGGGGACACCCTCCATGGTGCGCTCGGCGTCGACCGCGCCCGACCGGTGGAAGGCCACGGGCAGAGTGCCCCGGACCTGGAACCGTGTGGGATCCCGCCCGGCGGCGTCGAGCGCATCGTGGACCTGGCGGATGCCGGGCACGACGTCGCGGCGGTACTCGCCCCACGGGATCCACCCGTCGCCGTAGCGGACGATCCGTCGGAGCGTTCGCTCGTGGATCCGGCCGCTGATCCACAGCGGCACCCCGCCCGCTTGGAGCGGCTTCGGCTCGCACCAGACCCGTTCGACGGCTGCGGCGACCTCGGGATCGGTGCCGGGCGTCGGGCCACCGCGCCAGAGCGCCTGGCACACGTCGAGCGTGCGGTCCAGCTCGCGGCCCCGCTCTTCGAACGACGTCTCCGACGTACGTCCGTCGCCCTCCGTCCGGATGGTCCCGATGATCGGACGCTACCTCGCCCATCGACCGCCGCCGGCCAGGGCCGGATCCACGGCCCGCCACCGTGGCGCGGTTACCGTCGGGGAGTGCACGTCGGGGGCACCTCGGGGCCGGTCACATCCGCTAGAGTCATCGAACATACGTTCGAGTCTATCAGAGGGGTCGACGGTGATCGTGTCTCAGCTTCCGTTCCCAGGGGCGTCGATGGCCACGATTGATACCGGCGATGCTCCCGGCGCCGACTACGGCGAGGTCTTCACCCGTCCGTGGGTGGTCGACTTCATACTCGACCTTGTCGGCTACACCGCCGACCGAGACCTCGGCAGCCTCGTCCTCGTCGAACCGTCCTGTGGCACCGGCGCCTTCCTGGGGCCGATCGTCGATCGACTGGTCGACTCCGCCGGGCGGTACGGTCGCCCGCTCGACTCGCTCGGTGGCGCGATTCGCGCGTACGACCTGCTGGACGCGAACGCCACGTTGGCCAGGAAGGCTGCTGCTCTGCGGCTGCAGGAGGCCGGGGTCGGCCTGGTCGCTGCGGACGGGCTCTCGTCGGCATGGGTCACCACTGCCGACTTCTTGCTGCACCCACATGAGCAGGCCAGCGCCGACGTGGTGGTTGGCAACCCGCCTTACCTAAGACTCGAGTCGGTGGCCGACGACCGCATGCGGGCCTACCGCTCACGTTGCCCGACGATGCGCGGTCGGGCGGACGTCTACGTTGGCTTCTTCGAGATGGGCCTCTCCTTGCTGCGAGAGGGTGGGGTACTCGGCTTCATCTGCGCAGATCGCTGGATGCGCAACCAGTACGGGGCTGAACTTCGCCGTCTCGTGAGCTCCCGCTACGCCGTCGACACGGTCGTCTCGATGCATGATGTCGACGCGTTCGAGGCCGACGTGTCGGCCTATCCCGCTGTCGTGGTGCTTCGGAACCAGGCCCAGGAGGCGACCACGATCGTCGACGCCAGGGCCGGCTTCGACGGGTCGGCGGCGGTCGAGGTGTCGGCCTGGGCGTCTGGGTCGCGGGCGAAGGTGGCCAACGGCGCCGCCTACGAAGCATCACGAGTCGACCAGTGGTTCGAGGGGCGTGACCTCTGGCCGACCGGCACTCCGTCGCAGCTCGCGCTCATCGCGGACCTCGAACGGCGCTTCCCGCCTCTGGAGGACCCCCGGACGGGGACGCGGGTCGGGATCGGCGTCGCGACCGGCTGCGACGACGTCTACATCACGACCGATCCGACGCTGGTCGAGCCTGGCAGGCTGCTGCCGCTCCTGCGAGCGAACGACATCGTCAGTGGCCAGGTCGACTGGAGCGGTTCGTACCTCGTCAACCCGTGGGGTCACGACGGCCTCGTCGATCTGGATGCCTTCCCGCGCCTGAAGGGTCATCTGCAGGGACATGCCGACCGGCTCCGCGGAAGGCATGTCGCCCGGAGACGGCCCGAACAGTGGTACCGCACGATCGACAGGGTCAATCCGTCGTTGCAAGACCGACCCAAGTTGATGCTGCCGGACATGAAGGCGCGTGCCCATCCAGTGTTCGACGAAGGCCGCTTCTATCCCCACCACAACCTCTACTCCGTGGTCTCGGATGCCTGGGATCTCGAGGTGCTCGGAGGGATCCTGCTATCCGACGTGGCCAACCTGTTCGTCGGCGCCTACTGCGTGCGGATGCGAGGGGGCTGCTACCGGTTCCAGGCTCAGTACCTGCGCCGTATCCGCGTGCCTGCCATCGACTCGATCGGATGCGTCGAGGCCAGGGCACTGGTCGACGCCTTCCGGGCCCGCGACGTCGAGGCAGCGACCTCGGTCGCCCGTCGCATCTATGGCGTTCAGGCGCAGAAGTTGGCTTGAGACGCGATGCCGGCCCCCCGTGTCACACCGCTCGGCCCGCGGGCTGTCCTCCTCGCGAATCCCTACTGCGGTCCGCTCCGGCAGATGTACGACCGAATGGAGTCGTCGGGTGCGACGAGCTGGAACCAGGTCGAAGGCGACTTCCTGGCGGCGATGTCGGCGTTCGACGCTGGGTTACCTCTGGCGTTCGACGGAAGCGAGCCCGAGAAGCGGACCCAGAGCAAGGACCTGAGCGCCGCGATTCAGAATGGCAAGGGCGACTGGTTCAACAACGTCGTCGCTCTCCTGCTCGAGCGGTGCTCAGGCGTTGAGACCCTCTATGTACGTCGCAGCGTGCCTGGCTTGATCATCCCCGAACACAACCTGGACGGCGTCTTCCCGGGCGACGAAGACCGAGAGATCGAGTTCCTCCTCGAAGCGAAGATGATGGGCACCTCGAAGCACGCGAACAGTCCGGGCGAGAAGGCTGCCGGAAGGGCGGGCTCCGCCGACACGAACAAGCGGGTGAAGGAACTGGCGTTCAAGTCGATCGACCTCAAGGGCGAGGCCGCGCGACGGCTGACGATCCTCGGCCAGGCTCCTACTGCGGGAGGCGCCGGTGGTGGCGACCTGTCGACGTGGCTGCACGGCAGCCGCCCGCGGATCTACTTCTTCCTTGCCGCTCGGGTGATCAGCGCTACGGATTTCGCTGCTGTCGTGCGGTGGGCCGAGACGGCGGCACAGGTGGTGGACGCCGTCGGGCTGTACTGCTACGAGGCAACTGACGGGTCATTCACCGACTACCGGCGCCGTGACGGCGTCCCCACGGCGTACGAGCTCGAGCGGGTCCTCTACCGGGCATGCACCGAACTACAGGGTCTGAGGATCTCACCTCCAGCACCCATTCCGCTCGGTCTGCCTGCCGCGCCCTCGTCCGGCCGGTGGCCGTCGCTCGATGTGAGATCGACCCTCTGCTGGTCGCGGCCGGTCCGACGGGCGCTGCCGGCTTCGCCGTCGGTCACGAGGCGGTTGCCGAGGTCGTCGAGCTCGGGCCGGAGGTGCGCGCGGTCACGGTCGGCCAGCTCGTGCTCTGTTCGTTCCAGGTCAGTTGCGGACAGTGCACGAGTTGCGGCGCCGGCCACACCGCCAACTGCGACAACTATCCGGTCCTGTCCGACTACGGCATGCGGTCGCTGTCTGGCGCCGAGTACGGCGGCATGCTGTCCGACCTGGTGTGCGTACCGCATGCAGACGCGATGTTCGTGCCGGTGTCGCAGGGCGTCGATCCCGTCGACCTCGCCAGCGTCCCGGACAATGTCCTCGACGGCTACCGGTCTGTAGCCCCCCACCTCGCCGAGCAGCCAGGGGCCGACGTCATGGTGGTCTGTCACGGCAATCGCAGCATCGCGCTCTACGCGGCCCAGGCCGCGGTGGCCCTCGGTGCTCAATCGGTGACCTTCGCCAGCGACGACGTCGCCGCCCTCGAGTGCGCCAGCTCGCTCGGGTCCCGAGCCGTCCCCACCGCCTTCGGCCGGCGGATCGACCGGTGGCCGCTGGTCGTCGACTGCGGCACCACCAGCCAGGGCTTGGCCTACGCGCTCGCGTCGACCAAGCCCGAGGGGATACTGCACAGCGTCTCGTACTACGCCGAGCCGGCGCCGATGGTGCCGCTCGGCAGGCTCTACACCCTCGGGATCCGCTTCCAGATCGGACGTGCTCATTCCGCCGCGCTCCTCCCCGAGGTCGCGGCGTTGATCGCGAGCGGCCGTCTCTCGCCAGCGGACGTGACGTCTCGGGTGATCGACTGGGAGGATGCCCCCGGCCAGTACCTCGACGAGACGATCAAGCTCGTGGTCACGCGGTGACGGCTCTCGCTGGGGTGCGGAAGCAGTCGCCGGCAGGTCAATAGGGTTCGGCGGTGCCCCGCACGAAGCAACGTACGCCTGAGCTCCGTGACCGCGTGTTGCAGGTTGCGGTCGAGACGCTCGCGAGCGAGGGTGTCGCCGGGTTCACCACCCGCAAGGTGGCGCACGAGGCACAGACCTCGACGCCGGCGGTGTACGAGCTGTTCGGCGACAAGGCCGGACTTGTTCGCGAGGTCTTCTTCGAGGGCTTTCGGATGCTGCGGCGCTACCTCGACGAGCTGCAGCCGAGTGCCGATGCGCGAGAAGACCTCGTGCAGGTCGCAGTGATGTACCGCAGGTTCGTGCAGGAGAACCCCGTGCTCGCCGACGTGATGTTCTCGCGTCCGTTCGCGGACTTCGACCCTGGACCTGCCGAGCTCAAGGCGGGTAGAGCGGTGCGCGAGCTCGTCGTCGGGCATGTGCGCCGTGCGCTCGATGGGGGCGTGCTCGCCGGCGACGCCACCGACGTCGCCCACGTCCTGGTCTCCCTGGCCCAGGGACTCGCTGCGGCGGAGTCCGCCCGGCGGCTTGGCACCACGAGGGCGTCGGTCGACCGCCGCTGGGGGCTCGCGATCGATGCGGTGCTCGACGGGCTACGACCGTGAGGTCACGACCGGTGGGCCGTCGACGCGGTCGTAGGTGGCGAACGAGTCCACAGGCGCCCGTGTCAGGCGGCGGGGCTGGCGCACGGGGTGGCCCAACGCCACGATCGTGGCCAGTGCCAGCTCCTCTGGCGCTCCGACGAGTGCCTTGACCTCGGCCTCCTGGCGGATGGCCATGGTGGTGACAACGCCGGCGAGCCCCTCGGCCCGGGCCGCGAGCAGCAGGTTCCACACGAACGGGTAGATCGAGGCGCCGCCCGCGAACGTGTAGCGAGCGAGATCACGGTCGACGGCCGCGATGGCGCGCAGGTCGGCGAACACCGCCAACAGGACCGGCACCTGGTCGAGGTGCTCGGCGAACCCGCCAGGCCCGTCGGACGCCCGCGCGGCGAACGTGGGTGCCGAGGCGACCGCCCGGGCCTCGGTGTCGCGGTCGGTGATCGGTGCCCAGGGCGTGAGACCGGCCACCGTCATGGCCACGTACTCGTACCAGTCCGCCAGGTAGAGGTCGCGTACCCGGCGGCGCGCCTCGGGGTCGCGGAGCACTACCACCCGCCACGCCTGGCGGTTGCCGCCGCTGGGTGCGTACCGGGCGGTGTCGAGCACCCGGGCGACCACCTCGTCGGGCACCGGATCGGGCGTGAACTCGCGGACGGCCCCCGTCGTGCGCAGCGTGTCGAGCAGATCCACCGGCGAACGCTACCGACCGTCGCCAGGCTCGACGCGCCCGCACCGGGGTCCCCAGGCGGTCCGCGCACTCCGGTGCGGCGTCGGACACGGCGGCCGACGGCCTGGTCACTGTCGCTCGACTGGAGCGCCTCGGCGTGACTCGGAGTGACTCGCCCGGGAGCTACGGCTTGATGCCGACAGCGGCGTACACCGGAAGCTCGATCGCCCCGGGCGCGTCGACATGCCAGTCGCTTACCAGCGCCACCCCAGGCTCGACCAGGTCGAGGCCGTCGAAGAAGCGGGCCACGTCGCCGCGGCTGCGCAGCACGAAGGTCTCCTTGGTGCGCTCGCTGATGCGGCTGTAGAGCGCCTCCATCTCCTCGGCCATGATGTCGCCCGCGAGGTGTGAGACGGCGAGGTAGCTGCCCGAAGGCACCGCGTCCATCAGCTTGGACACCAGGCCGTAGGGGTCTTCGTCATCGGTGACGAAGTGCAGGATCGCGACCAGGATGAGCCCGATCGGCTGGGTGAAGTCCAGCGTCGCCGACGCTCGGGTCAGGACGGTCTCGACGTCGCGCATGTCGCCGAACAGATACGACGTCGCGCTCTCGGGCGTGCTCTGCAGCAACTGGTGGGCATGGGCCAGGACGATCGGATCGTTGTCGACGTAGACGATCCGGGAGTCCGGGGCGACCGACAGGGCGACGGCATGGGTGTTGTCGTCGCTGGGGATCCCGGTGCCGAGGTCGAGGAACTGGTGGACACCGGCCTCGGCGATGTGGCGCACAGCCCGCCCCAGGAAGTCGCGGTTGGCTCGCAGGCCCGCCTTCGCGGCCTCGATCCCGCCGGGGAAGTCTCGGTTGGCCTCGGTGCAGGCCTCGCGGTCGACCGCGAAGTTCGTCGTTCCCCCGAGCATGTAGTCGTACATGCGCCCTGCATGGGCCACCGATGTGTCGATGTCGACCTCGTCCCACGAGCGGTCTGTCACGGGTGGCCCCCTATGCCAGACACGGATCGTAGTCGCCCGACCCCGGACGCCGGGGTCTCCCGGTCGTCGTTCCCCGAGCACCGGGTCGACGAGCAGGTCGGACACGGTTCCCGCCGCTGCGTGCTACAACCTGATCGCTGATTGGAGAGGCCGATGACCGAACTGAACGTGCTCTACACGACCACGGCGAACGCCACCGGCGACGGACGCAACGGCCACGCCACCACCGACGACGGCCGGCTCGATCTCGACCTTCGCATCCCCGAGGAGATGGGCGGTCCGGGCGGTGCCACCAACCCTGAGCAGCTCTTCGCCGTCGGCTACGCCGCGTGCTTCCACTCGGCGCTGAAGGTGGTCGCCCAGCGACAGGGCCTCGACGTGAGCGGCTCCGAGGTGTCGGCGAGCGTCGGGATCGGCGCGACCCCTGAGGGCGGCTTCGGGTTGACCGTCGAGCTCGACGTCCACGCTCCCGCCCTCGATCACCCGACAGCCGAGGCGCTGGTGGCGGACGCGCACACCGTCTGTCCCTACTCGAACGCCACCCGCGGCAACATCGAGGTCACCCTCACGGTCGTCTGACACCGCCGACGGCGGCCCGGGACACCGCCGACGGCGGCCCGGGACACCAGGCACCTAGCCCGCAACACGGCCCGAGTCCGGGTCGGCCATCAGCGAAGCGGCGTCGACCGCCTCGAAGTCGGCGCCGGTCAGCTGGCCGAGGGTGCGGAGGGCGTCGTCATCCCAGCGCTCGTCCGGTTCTCCGCTGACGTACCAGGCCGAGCCGTTGTCGGCGACGACGACGCCGTGGGTCTTCATCGCCTCGGCGATGACCCGCGCCTGCGGGGCCAGCCCGGAGAGGTCGACGTCGGCGCGCAGCCGCAGCCGCAGGCCCATCGGTGGCAGCGACGGGTCGCTGCTCTCGGAGGCCGCGTGCCTGGCCGGCCACAGATACTCGTTCTGGCTGGCCGGGACCGTGATCCGGATGACGTGGTCGATCCGTCCGGCCGCGACCTCCTCGTAGCGGACGAGGCCCGGCAGGATGGGGAGACCAGCGGCGTCGGCCGACGTCCAACCTGCCGGACGCAGCGCGTGGGAGCTCAGGTCGAACATGGCGCCCGATCCGGCCTGCCACGTTCCGGCAGCGCTCGGATGGGCGTTCCACAGCTCGTAGAGCCGGCAACCGGCCGGGTCGAGCACCAGGACATGGCGGTCGCCGTCGCTGTTCGGTCCGCCCTCGATGCGGGCGTCGCCCGGGATCGGATAAGGCCCCGGGTCGCTCTCGTCGGCGTAATCGAAGGACACATCGACCGCCGGTTGGCCTGCCTCGACCTCGGTCACCGGGATGCCGATCGGCCCGCCTTCCCAGGTGCCGGCGCCGAAGTCGGCCCTGACCTCGACCTCGGGCCCGATGCTGGCGACATACGAGGCGCTCTGGGGATGGACCGGCAGGTCGCCGACCGTCGCGTGCCAGTGGCTGTCGGCGGGGAACGTCCGGCAGTCGGGTGGCGCCGGGGCAGCGGTCGTCGTGGTGGTCGGCGGGATGGTGGCCGCGGCGGTGGTGCTCGCGCTCGCCGATGGTGTCGGCTCGCTCGGCTCGCTGCTCGGTCGCCCGCTGGCCGAGGCCGGCGCAGGGCTCGGGTCGTCGTCGAGGACCGACCAGGCGACCACCGGCGTCAACACGGCTGCGCCGGCGAGCGCGGCCAACCGGACCCGCCCCAGCCTCCTCCACGCGATCACGAGCTCAGTCTGTCAGGCCGGCTGCGTTCGGGCCTGGGCCCGGGTCTGGGCTCGGGCGCGGCCCGGCTGCCGTGCGGCACGAATGCGTAACTGATGTGTTACATTTTGAGCGATGGACGTCCTCGGTGCGATCGCGGACCCCGTGCGACGCGAGATCCTGGGTCTGTTGAAGCGTGGGCCACGGACCGCGGGGGCGATCGCGGCCGAGTTCGACATCAGCCGCCCCGCCATCAGCCGGCACCTGCGGATCCTGCGCGAGCACGGCCTCGCGCATGACGAGGTCCGCGGGCGTGAGCGCGTCTACCGCCTCGACCTCGAGCCGCTGGCTCCGGTCGATGCGTGGTTGGCAACGCTGCGGGCGGGCTGGGATACCCGGCTGGACGCGCTGGAGACCGAGGTGCGCCGCACACGACGAGATCGCCGTGCGGTGCGTGCCGACAGAGCCACGGACAACGACGAAGTGAGGACCGCATGACCCCCACACCCACCGGAAGGCTGATCGGCACCGCCGACGGTCGCGACCTCGTGCTCACCCGGTCCTTCCAGGCCAGCATTCACGACGTCTGGGCCAGCATCACCGAGCCCGAGCGCACCGCGCGCTGGTTCGCGTCGTGGACCGGCGACGCCGGGCCGGGCAAGACGATCCGCTACACGCTGGTCGGCGAGGAAGGTGCCCCAGAAGGCGAGATGACCATCGACGCCTGCGAACCGCCTCGTCGGTTGGCCGTGAGCTCGGTCGACGAGGCCGGCACCTGGCACTTGGAGGCCCTGCTGGCCCACGACGACGGCGTCACTGTGCTGACATTCGTGCACCACCTGGACGCGGGGGTCGACGTGGGCTCGATCGGCCCCGGATGGGAGTGGTACCTCGACCGGCTCGTCAGCTCACGCGACGAGCTGCCGTTCCCCGACTTCGACGACTACTACCCGGCCCAGAAGGCCTACTACGACGACCTCGGGTGACCACAGGGTTGCGGGCGGGGCCGCGCTGAATCATGGCCCGGTGTGCCATCGGGGTGGCACGGCGGGGTCACGCCTGACCGGAGACGGAACCGATTCGGCGGCGCTCTCCGGAGGATCATCCATGCAACGCACAGCGCACACCTCGACAGGTCGTCAGGCGGCGGCGACCGTGGGGAGCCGTGGGCCTGTCCTGCTCCGTCTTGTCGCGGCGGTGCTGGTGCTGCTGGCCCTGGGTCTCGTGGCATTCCTCCAGCTCCGGGAGGACGGCGCCTCCGGGTCGGACGGGTCTGAGGGCTTCCTGGCGCCAGGCGGGCCCCCGCCCCCGGAGGTGGTGTCCGCGGTGGAGGCCCTGGCCGCAGGGCCTCAGGCCCAACGTGACGTGCTCTCGCCCGGAGGGGTGGAGGTCATGGCTGCCGGCGAGGGCGAGCAGTCCGTGTTGCCACCCGGGTCGCGCCTGCGCCTCGACGACGACGGCTGGCGGTCGGAGATCGACGGGTTCGGGGGAGCGATGGGCATCCTGGTCCTCCCGGAAGGTGAGCAGATGCCGGTCGAGGTCGGCTTCGTCGACGTCGAGGGCGAGTGGCTGGTCAGCTACGTGTTCGCGGCCGAGGTCGGATGATGTCCAGGTCACAGGGGATCGTCCGGGCCCGCCGCCACTCGGCGCTGCTCGCCGCGCTCGTCGTGGCGATCCTGCCGGTGGCGCCGGTGGGTTCGCCGTCGGGCTCGCCGACGCCGGCTGCGGCTGCGGCAGTGGCAACGGTGCAGACCGACTGCGGCGGCGGCCGTCTCGAGGTGCCGGGCGGCGTGAGCAACGGAGCAGCCGACGGCACGGTGCCGGTCGTGTTCGTCCACGGGATCACGAGCGCCGCGAGCATGTGGTCGACCGAGGCGGCCGGCGGCGGCGCCACCCTCGCCCAGAGCATCGGCGCGCTGCGCAGGGGATCGAGCCCGTTGCCCGCGACCAGCGTGTGGGCCTTCGACTACAGCGATGCCTCGATCGACTGGGTCACCGACCGGCGCATCGGCCCCTCGCTGGCCGAAGCGATCCGGTGCCTGCACGAGGCGTCCGGCAACCAGGTCGTCCTGGTCGCGCACTCGATGGGCGGCCTGGCCATACAGTTCGCCCTCGGTCAGTCCGGCGTGGCCAGCCTCGTCGCCCATGTGACCACGATCGGTACGCCGTTCGAGGGGTCGCGCATTCTCACTGCCCTCAATGCGTACCTCGGCCCGGGTGGGCCGCCGGCTCCGAGCCTGAGGATCCTGGCCGAGGTCGTCCTGGAGCACTGCTCACAGAGGACCCAGGAGGCATTCGAATCCGGTGGCGACGGCTGCAGCGTGGTCGGGGTCCCGAGCTCGCCTGTAGGCACGGCGCTGATGGAGGGCTCGAGTGAGATCGCCGCCCTGCCGTCGTGGCCGGGATCGGTGCCGACCTTCCGGGTCGCCGGTGACCTGCAGCTGCGTCCGCTGCCGGGTGTGACGCTCGCCGCCGGGGACCTGGCGGTCCTGAGAGGATCGGCCTTGAGCGGACGGGTGCCGGACTCGGCGCCGCCGAAGGTGATCGAGTGCAGGATCTCCGGGAACGTCCTGGCCGCCGTCCCCCTGCCCGGCGTCCTGAACGCCCAACGCTGTCTCCACACCGAACTGGCCCATGATCGTGAGGTCATCGGTGCGGTGCTGCAGCAGGTCGAACTGGTCGTCGACCGGCTCGCCGACCCGGTCGACGTCGGTGGTGGCTCCGGCGAGGGCGAGGCGGAGGGGGCGGTCGTGACGCCGGGGTTCCCGCCGCAGATCGACGTCTCGATCCAGGGCGGCAGTGCGTCGGCGGTCTACCTGGCGGTGGCGGACTCCTTCGACGATCCGTCGATCGGCGAGGCCCAGGCGGCAGCCGAATCGGTCGGGTACACAGTGAGCCCGGGCGGCCTGAGCTGCGACCTCGGCGCCGCGGATGCCCTCGGCCGGACCGGGGCCGCCGTCGCGGTCTACTTCGAGAGCGAGGAGAACGCCGAGCTCGCCCGTGGCGAGTTCGAGGCCCGCGGGATCCCGGTCATCGGTGTCGCCAACGTCCGTGTGATCTGCCTCGATTGAGCTGGTTCGTCGCTGTCGATGCCGCCTCGGCGACCGTGGTGCGGCACAGCGGGAACCGGGCGGTGGCCCGGCGTCGTCTGGTGAGGGTCCGGCTTGAGGCAACGCCGCTTCGGGCCGTCAGGAGGCATGACATGAGAACCAGCTCGACTCGCGGGAGACGGTCGGTAGGACGGCGGCTGCTTGTCCTACTGGTGCCAGCGGGGCTGGTGCTGTCCGCGTGCGGCTCGGACGACGACGCGACCGGGCAGCCGGGACCAACGACCGAGACGACCGAGACCACCGAGACCACCGAGACGACCGAGCCCGAGGATCCGGACAACGGTGCCTCGGACGTGCTCGTCGAGCTGGCGACCTCCGGCGGTATCGACGGGAGGGGCGTCGGTGGCCTCGTCGTGTTCGACGCTGGTGAGGTGCACTTCACCGACCGGGAGGCGCGCGTCGAGGAGGACACCCTCGCTCCCGACGAGCTCGACGACCTGAGAGACCTGCTGGACGAGGCCGACTTCGAGTCGGCTCCCGCCCGGCCCGAGGTCGAGGACCTCTGCCCTGACGCAATCGTCTACTCGGTGACCTACGAGCAGTGGGAGGTCACAGCCGACAGCTGCACGATCCCACGCGAGATCGAACCGGTCATGGATCAGCTCCAGGCGCTGATGGGACAGTTCACCTGAGTGGCCGCGGACACCGGCTCACGGAACGCGCGAGCCAGGAGTCCGCGGCCAAGCACGATCGAGCGTGCGACTGTCAGTCGCGTCCGTGGTCGTGGCCGTCCTCGAGCTGGGCGCGGATCTCGCCGCCCGGACGCCCGACGCTGTGGACGTTCACGTAGGTCGCTCCTGCTCGGATGGCCTGCACGAACTCGTCGAACTCGCCAGCGTCGAGGCCTTGCGCGGCCGCTCCGGCACCGATGTCCGCAGGCCGGATCGTGCCGCGGATGGTCCCGCCGGCAGTGGGGCAGGCCTGCGTGCCCGCCGGGCCGTTGTCGAGGTTCGTGCACAGGAACACGACGATGGGCCCGTTGTTGGTGGCGTTCTCGAAGTGGATGTGGGCCTGCATCACATCCGATTCCAGGTCGCTGAAACTCAGCTCGTAGCGGATCTCGTCCCTCGACCGCGAGATGGATGTCCGGAAATCACCGACGCCGGGCGTGGAGAGGGCCGGCACCTCCTCGTATCCACTGAGGGTCTCCCGATCGCTCCTGCCGGAGCCCATGGCGACGGTTCCCACCCCCACCACACCGACGGCGGCAACGGCGCACGCGACCTTGATGCGAGCTCTCTTCACTGGCCTTCCTCCCCGTGTCGGTGGCTGGCGCGCACCCGCGCGCCAGCCGTACCCCAGGTGTAGTACCTGCCGGTTGCTGCCGCGGTTTTTCCCGGCCGGTAGCGTCTGCCACTGTCGTTTTCGTTCAAGACGAGGTCGCCCACCGACGGCTAGACCGACCGCGTCACTCCAGCGTTCTTGGAGCTCCTGCAACCATCACGAAGGACACATCGATGCGCACCCTGATCTACACCGCTTTCGTCTCCCTCGACGGCGTCGTCGAGGCGCCTGGTGGCGAGCCGGGCTACCGCAACTCTGGCTGGACCTTCCAGGACATCGAGTTCTTGGAGGACGTGTACGAGATCAAGGGCAGGGAGCAGAAGGAGGCCTCGGCGATGATGCTGGGCCGGGTCAGCTATGAGGTGTTCGCTCCCGTGTGGCCGGAGATGGAGGAGTTCGCCGACTACAAGGTGATGCCGAAGTACGTCGTCTCGACGACCCTCGGTGAGGACGAGCTGGTGTCGAACTGGGGTGAGATCACGATCCTGCGGTCTCTCGACGATGTTGCCGCGCTGAAGGGGACCGAGGGCGGTCCGATCATCATCCATGGCAGTGCCACTCTCGGCCGGAACCTGTCCGACGCGGGCTTGATCGACCGGTATCACCTTCTGGTGTTCCCGATGCTGCTGGGTGCGGGCAAGCGGATGTTCAGTGACACCGACAAGGACAAGCAGATGCTGACGTTGCTCGAGAACGAGTCCTACGGCAACGGCATCCAGAAGCTCGTCTACGACGTTGCCCGCTGACGTCCCAGGACAGCTATGTGGGGATGGGTATGAGGTGGGTGAGATGCTCCAGCTTGCGAGTGGTGTCAGCTGGGGCAATGCCCAGCTCGATCAGGGTGGCGCGGTATCGCTCGATGGCGCGGCGGGCCGCTCGCCTGTCGCCGATGGCGATGTGGGCGGCGACGACGACGTGATGGGAACGTTCGGACCAGGGATCGACGAGAAGGGCTATCTGGCCGAGCTGTCGAGCCTGGTCGGGTTGATCGCGTGCCAGGAGTAGTTCGGCTGCCCGCGTGGCCAGGCGGACCAGGCGGAGGCGACGTTCCTCGACCTCGGCAAGCCCCCAGTGATGGCTGGCCAGCTCGCTGGGGTCGCCGCGCCACAGCTCCACGGCCTGCTGCATGGCATTGAGGGCGACCGACGGGATCCCCTGGCGTTCAGCTTCGGTGGCGCGCTGCCCGAGCTCGTCGAAGAGCCAGATGTCGGTTTGGAGCCATGCGCCCCGGTGCAGCTGGAGGCCGGTGCCATGGGATCGGACGATGAACGAGGCGTCCCGCTCGTTGCGCTCGGGTTCCAGGACGCGGAGCAGATGCGTGAGGGTGACGCGCAGATTGCGCGATTGGGCGTCGGCGTCGAGTGTGGGCCACAGGTCGTTGGCGACCCGCTCGCGGCTGACGGGTCGGTGGAGGACCAGATGTCCGAGCAGCGAGCGAACCCGTTCCCGCCCCCATTCCGGCGCGTCGACCAACGCTCCGTCGCGCCGCAGCTCGACTGGTCCGAGCAACGTGAGCTCGAAGCGGCTCGCCGGCGGAACGGGTAGCCGGGCCAGGGTGGCGCGAGCAGGCCGGTTCAGTGGTGCTTCGACGTCGTCGGCATGGCTTCGCACATGCGACTGCGCCTGGGGCCAGAGGGCATCGAGAAGCGCCCACCCCGCCTGGCGCCGGACGGCGATGTGGGCCAGCGCCAACTCGGTCGCCCAAGGCAACGGCAGGAAGCCCCTCACGAGCTCGGGTGCGGGCAGCTCGGGGGCGTCGGAGGGGAGTCGCCCGCTCTCCCGCACAGCCACAAGGGCCCTGGCCAAGTCCCGCGCCGTCGTGTGGCACGGGCCGAGCGTGGCGTCGTCCCACTGATGCCGGCTATCGGGGACGAGCACGTACCAGAGCGGCAGCATGAGCTGTTGGAAATGTGCGGCCAAGCCTGTCCCAAGAGGTGGTGAGCGCTTGACGTAGTCGTGGAGCACCCGACCCGCCCTCGGCTCGTCGCCCGACGCCACCGCCAGCATCGCTTCGGCCATCTCGAGGCTCACGACGTTCACCGGAACATCTGGTGTGGCGGGGATGCGACGGGCCCGTTCCAGGTACCGCACGGCTTGATCTGTCTGGCCGGCGGCCGCAGACACGATCGAGCCGTAGGCCGCCATGCACGCGGAGAAGTTGTTGAGCCCCGTGGCGGCCGTCCGGTCCACGAACTGAGGCAGCTCGGCGAGCACCTCATCGACGCCACCGAGGAACCAGAGCGATAGCAGCCGGGCGGCCTCGACGATCGGAGCGTAGAGCGGGCTCGCATAGCCACATGCCCGGTCGGCGACCTCGAACGCCTCGACGGGGCGTCCAAGGTGGTTCAACGACGCCGACTTCAGCGCGTCCGCCGCGCTCTGCCAGGTCTCGCTCAGTGAACCCGCAGGGATGCTGTCGAGCTCGCCGAGCACCGTTTCACAGTCGACCAGCACGTGGGCGATCATGGCCCTCCCGAACGCGGCCAGCGGGACCACCTTGTCGTGCCCCAGCGCCTCCATCTCCAACAGGCGGGCCACGAGGCCGGCCAGACGTTCGGGATGCTCGAGCTCCCAGGCCACCCGGGCCAGTTGCGCCATGCAGGCCAGCTCCCCCGACGGGTTGTCCTCTCGTCGGAATGCTTCTGCTGCCGCCTGGAGGTTGCGGGTGGCGGCGTCAGGGTCGGTCACCATGTCGGCGACCGCGCCGAGCAGGCGCGCCAAGGGTCCCTCGGTCATGCTCCCCGGCAGACGACTCAACCATGCCGCCACGACGTCGCCGGCCACCGGCGGACCAGGCCCGACGAACACATCGGTGACGACCCCGGTGACGTCGTGCCACGCGCCAGCGTCGGTCAGGAGCCGGACCGCGGCCGCGGCATCGCCGGCCTTGGCCAGCTCGATCCCGGCACGTCGGCGCGCCTCGGCGAGCTCAGCGGCACTCACCGTCTTGGCGAGATGAGGCCGCCACAGCGGGTGAATCTGCCAGCCACCACTGGATGTTGCCGCGACCAGGGGAAGATCCGCGGTGAGGGAGGCCACATCGGCGTCACGGCCCAGGACGGCGCGTGCCAGCTCGTCGTCGAACGCATCGATGTGGGCAAGTAGGGCGAGGTCACGACGACGATCGGGCTCGATGCCCAACAGGACCTCCTCCCAGACGAACGTCGCCTCGATCCCAGCCAGAGCGCTCGCCGCGAGCTCGGCCAAGGCCGGCCAACCCCCAGACTCCGAGAGCTGCGCTGGGTTCACTCTCCGCTGTGCCGCGAACTCGGCCAGCTCGTCCTCGGTGAAGGTCAGGTCCGCTTCTCCCAGGTGGAGAACCTGCCCTTGCACCTCGAGCCGGGAAAGGGCCAGCGGTGGAAGCTGACGTCCCGACAGCACGACATGGCCGTTGCCGGGCAGCTCGGCCACCAATCTCGCCAGCACCTCAGCCCCCGGCGAAGCCTCGGCGATCTCATGGACGTCGTCGAGCACCAACACCACCTCGTCGGGTGAGCGATGCCACATCGCCTCGGCCACGGCGTCGGCCATACCGGTCGCATCCCCGAGGCTCCCCTGTGGGGGGATGCCCATCGCCCGGCACAATCCCTCGGCCAACGACGATGCCGCCGCGTCGTCAGCGTCGCACGTCAACCAGCAATCGACGCCACGGGGAGCGAGGCGGTTCTCGGCCACCGCCTGAGCCAGCAGCGTGGTCTTCCCGAACCCCGCCGGCGCCACCACCACGGTGACCGGCACGTTGAAGCGGCCCCACAGCCGCTCGACGAGCCGGCGTCGGACAAGGCTGACGCGCCGAATGGACGGTGGCTCGAACCGCACCCCCCGCCTCGCGACCGACCGCACCTGACCAACGCTACGAGGCATCGCCGGGCTCTGGCGGTCGCCTGCCGCCGCCGGTACGCCAGGCTGGTCAGCGAGGGGTGGCGTCCGACGGGACAAAGGCCGGGCCGTGACCAGGGGCGACCAGGTCGGCGACAGCCAGCACTCGTGCCCGGCTCTGGTGGAGTTGCTCCATGTCCGCGTACGGGTCCTCAGCTGGCCCCTCGCCGTTCCACCACACGTGCGTGAAGGCGGCGACGCCGTCGCCCGTGTGGGCCAGTGTCGTGATGTCCTCGGCCGAGTGGCCGGGAGTCCGGATCAGCCGGATCGACGGTGACAGCTCGAACCCCTCGGCGTCGCGGCTGGTCCACACGTCGCCCTGGTAGATCGCCCAGTGGTCGTGGTACCGGGCATCGGGGAAGAGCGCAGCGTTGAGCGTGTGGTCAGGATGGTGGTGGCTGAACACGACGTCGGTCACGTCGCTGGGCCGGACACCGAGCGCCATCAGCGGATCGAGGATCACGGCCCGGTCACGGACCATGCCAGGATCGACGACGACGCACACATCGCCGTCCCGGATCCACCCGACGGTGCTGGCCACGCCCTTGCCGTAGTAGCCGGCGGCCAAGACTCGGACGATGGCGCTGCGCGATCCCGGTACGTCGCTCATCGGCCCATGCTGCCACCCTTCCTGGCACGACCTCCTTCGGACCACCCTGCGGCGGGTGGACGTCCGTTCCGGCTGCCGCTAATCACCCCGGGACCGCGACCGCCGACCGATCTGGTGGCGACCGACGCGCTCGCCGACCTCGGCGTCGCGACGGCCATCCGAGGAAGTCCACTCAGCTAGGCCGCAGATCGCGCCACCGCCACGCTGATCCCTTGAGGAGTAGCTCCGGATCTCCCGTCCAGAGCTCGGCGTCATGCGCTACGGCTGTGGCAGCGGCGAAGGCACCGGCGTACGCGAGCGGATGGTCGGATTTGATCCGTGCGGCGGCGAGTACGCGCTCAACTGTCGGGAGCTCAGCGTCCAGGACGTCCCGGAGGTCGCGCACGGTCTCAGCCGCCTGGCCCTCCCCGTGGAGGCGGCGCACCACATAGAAGACGTCGCCCAGGTTGATCCAGCTGATGATCGGGCGTTGCCCGTCGAGCAAGGCACTGACCTCGGAGGCCGCCGGTGCGGCATCCTCGAGGTAGCGGATGACTGCCCAGGAGTCGAGAACGGTCGTCAACGGGTGTCTTCGTGCTGTCGATCGGTCTTTCGCTGCCGAAGGAGTTCCGTACTCAGCCCGCTTCCCGCAAATCGCCCGCGGAGCGGTCGCCGAAGTCCGGCTCGCCGGACCGCCACGTGATCCCCGTCGAGCCAGAAGTCCACCTCGTCGCCCGGCTCGATCCCTAGCTGGTCGCGGAGGTCCTTGGGTATGACCACCTGCCCCTTGGGCCCGACCTTAGAGGTCATACCGATCAGTATAACCTCCGGCGAACCCGGCGGGGTACGTCGCATCGCGCACCCTGATCGGCGGCCCTGCGACCGGGAGCCTGAGGTCTCAGGCGTGGAGGCGGGTGGGGGTGATGAGGATGGCTTCGGAGAACGAACGGGCGAAACGGTCGGGGGTACCGAAGATGGCGCCGATGCGTTCGACGTACTTGCTGAGGTAGGCGGGCACGTCGTCGGCCGGTGGGTGGTCCGGCACGTGCATGGCAGTGCCTTCGAAGCGGATGACGTCGCGGCCGAGGTCTGTGACGTCGAGACCCAGTGCGACGTGAGGGTTCGCGTCGATGTTGCGCAGCTTCGCTTTGCCCGGCTCGCTGTAGATCAGGATCGTGTCGTCGTGTTGGACGAGGAACCAGACGGGGACGGAATAGGGCCGACCTGACGGGCTGATCGTCGTCAGCCAGGCCATCAGGTTCGTCTGCATCCGCCCCTCGACGTGAGCACGGCGGACGTCGTCAAGCTTGCCTGCTAGGCGCATGTGGGTCTCCAGCGCGCGTTCGACATCAACGGACGCCTCCAACACCGAGACGTCGGCCCGCATTCCTCCTCCTCAGCCGGTGTCGTCCGAACGGTTGGGCCCACTCGCCGACCGGCGCGCCGCGCTGCTCCGAATGGACGGCGATGAGCGGCTCCGATCGTCAGCTGAACGATGCCGCCACCGTCCTCGCCGTCGGCGGCGATGCGATCGACCAGGATCACCTGGACTACTGGGCCGGCGTCCTGGGCGTGGCCGAGTTGCTCGACCTTGCCCGCAACCGCTGAACCACCCGCTATCTCCTGGCGATTCGCCTGACCAGGTGTCGTGTCCAGACGCGACACGGAACTCCGTGTCAGTGGCTCGTGCGGGGCTTGGTAGGCACTTGTGACTGCGGGGGAGCCCGAAGGCGGGTGGACGCAGCTGACGGCCGGGATACCGCGGGCGCGGTAGGCGAGGGTGCTCCCCGGGGAGGATGTTGATCCGAGAACGGCGACGTACGGTGCTCCGGTGGCCACGATCGAACGCACCGGGACCACGCGCCCTGACCTCGGCCTCGACGGCGGGTGGTGGCCGACCTGGTTCGCGCCGACCCACGGATGGCGGACCCAGGTGCGGGACGTGGTGCTCGTCGTGGTCGTGGCCTTCGTCCAGATCTTCGGCACGATCGACTACAGCCGGTCGGAGCCCAGCCCGTGGGACTTCGACGTCGTGGCCTGCATCCCGCTGACCGTCGGACCGGTGGCGTTGCTGTTGCGCCGGCGGTGGCCCGAGGCCACGCTGCTCGTCACCTTCCTCGCCGCCGCGGCCTACGCGGCCAGGGGATACCCTCGCGGGCCGGCCGGATACCCCGCCTTCGGGATCGCGCTGCTGGGCGCGATCCTCGTGGGTCGGCGCGCGTTCGCCTGGGGGGCGCTGGCGGTCGCCTTCGTGGCCTTCATCCTGCTCCCGTACGTGAACCCCGACGAGGTCGAGAAGGAACGCAACCTCATAGAGGCCACCGTCAACCTCGGTTGGCTGCCGCTCGTCGCCGCAGGTGCCGTCTTCGCTCGGGTCCAGGTCGAACGGCGGGCCGAACAGGCGGACATGCAGCGGGTGGAGACCCGACGCCGCGCCAGCGAGGAGCGACTCCTCATCGCCCGCGAGCTCCACGACGTGCTGGCCCACAACATCTCGCTCATCAACGTGCAGTCCGGGGTGGCGTTGCACCTGCTGGACGAACGACCCGGGCAGGCCCGTCCCGCCCTGCAGGCCATCAACGAGGCCAGCGAGGCGGCTCTCGGGGAGCTGCGCTCGGTGCTCGACGTGCTGAGCCGGGGCGTCGGTGGAGAAGGAGACGGGGAGGAGAGGAGATGGGCACCACGTTCTCCTACGGCCGGCGTCGGCGACCTCGACGGCTTGGTGCGGCGGACCCGAGCCGCCGGCCTCGAGATCCGATTGGCCGTCGATGGCGAGACCCGGCCGGTGCCCTCCGGGGTCGACCTGGCGGCCTTCCGGATCGTGCAGGAGGCGCTCACCAACGTCGTGCGCCACGCCGGCGAGGATGTCCGGGCGACGGTCCGCCTGGTCTATGCCCCCACGGAGCTCGTGGTCCAGGTCGACGACGACGGCCGCGGCGCCGGCTCCACCACTGGGAGCCCGAGCGACGACGCCAGGAAGGACGACGGTGTCGGTCGGGGCATCACCGGCATGCGGGAGCGGGTCCACGCGCTGGGCGGGATGTTCAACGCCAACCCCCGCCACGGTCGGGGGTTCCGTGTCCGGGCCCGGTTCCCGCTGCACACTGGAACCCAATGATCCGCGTGCTGCTCGCCGACGACCAGGCGCTGGTGCGGGCCGGCTTCCGGGCGCTGCTCGACGCCCAGGACGACATCCAGATAGTCGGCGAGGCGGGCGACGGCGACGAGGCGGTGCAGCTCGCCCGACGCCACCGACCCGACGTCGTGCTCATGGACATCCGCATGCCGGGCACCGATGGCCTGGTGGCCACCCGCACGATCGCCGCCGACGACCGGCTGGCCGACGTGCGCATCGTGATCCTCACCACCTTCGAGCTCGATGAGTACGTGTTCGAGGCGATCCGCGCCGGCGCCTGCGGCTTCCTGGTGAAGGACACCAAGCCGGCCGAGCTGGTCCAGGCGGTGCGGGCCGTGGCTGCCGGCGACGCCCTCCTGTCGCCGGGCGTGACCCGCCGGCTCATCCGGGAGTTCGCGGCCCGGACTCGGGAGGCTCCTCGTGCACCGGCGCTCGATGACCTCACCGAACGGGAGCGCGAGGTCATGGCGTTGGTGGCCGAGGGGCTGACCAACGACGAGATCGCCGAGCGCCTGTTCGTGAGCCCACTCACCGCCAAGACGCATGTGAGCCGGGCCATGGTGAAGCTGGGTGCCCGTGATCGGATCCAGCTCGTGGTCTTCGCCTACGAGTCGGGCCTGGTCCGGCCGGGCTGGGCGTAGCGGGACGGGCAGGGAGTAGGGCCGAATCCTCCTACCGGAGGACGACCATCCCGGCAGTCCGACAGGACGATGGGGGCATGTCGACTTCACCCGCCGCCACGCAGACCCGCGCCGTCGATGACCTGGGCCAGACCGTCGTGGTCGTCGCCCACGACCCGGTGGCGGCCAGCCACGCGGACGCCGTCGTGTTCCTCGCCGACGGCCGCGTCGTCGACCACATGGCGGACCCGACCGCGTACCGGGTCCTCGACACGATCAAGGCACTGGGGAGCTGACATGTGGCGGACCACCCTCAAGACCATCGCCGCGCACAAGCGGCGCCTGCTGGGCACCGGCTCGGCGGTGCTGCTGGGTGTGGCGTTCCTGACGGGCACGCTCGTGCTCTATCGCACCCTGACCGACGGCTTCGCCAACATCATCGCCGAAGCCAACGCCGGCACCGACGCACTGGTGCGCTCCAGCAACGAGGTCGGCCTGGAGGAGGTCAACGAGCGGAGCCTGGTCGACGGCTCGCTGGCCGACACCATCGCCACGGTAGACGGCGTCGCCGCCGTGGTCCCCCGCATCGAGAACGACGCCCGCATCGTCGGCGCCGACGGGGACCCCATCGGCGGCAACGGCGCACCGACCGTGGCCGGCAACTGGATCACCGACGACCGGCTCAACCCGTACGACCTGGTCGAGGGCCGGGCCCCCGCTGCTGCAGGCGAGGTCGTCATCGACACGGCGGCGGCCGAGGAGGGCGACCTGGCGGTCGGTGACAGCACCGTGGTGCGAACGCCCGACCCGGTCGACGTGACCGTCGTCGGCCTGGCCACGTTCGGCGGCGCCGACAGCCAGGGCTCGGCCACCTACGCCGGCTTCACCACCGACTTCGCCGAGGAGGTGCTCATACCCGAGCCCGACAAGGTGTCGAGCATCGCGGTGGCCGCCGAGCCCGGGGTGAGCCCAGCCGAGCTCGTCAGCCGTCTCGACGCCGCGCTCCCCGACGGTGTCGAGGCGCTGACCGGCGCCGACCTCATCCGCGAGATGGAGGAGGAGATCCAAGGGGACGACAACGAGAGCTTCCAGCAGGCCCTGATCGCGTTCGCTTTCGTCGCCCTCGTCGTAGCGACGTTCACCATCTACAACACCTTCTCGATCCTGGTGGCCCAGCGCACCCGCGAGTCGGCTCTCCTCCGGGCCCTCGGGGCCTCCCGGGGCCAGGTGCTGCGCTCGGTGACCGCCGAGGCGCTGGCCGTGGGCCTGCTGGCGTCGGTGGGCGGCATCGCCGTCGGCATGGGGCTGGCGGCGGGCCTGCTCGCACTGATGGACGCCCTGGGCCTAGCCACGCCCGCATCCTCGCTCGTTCTCGACGTCGGCACGGTGGTGATCGCTCTCGTCGTCGGCGTCGCTGCCGCATTGGTGGCGAGCCTGGCGCCGGCGGTCCGGGCCTCCCGTGTCCCGCCGTTGGCGGCGCTACGCGACCTCGCCGTCGACCGGTCGGCGGTCTCCTCGCGGCGGGCTGTTGCCGGTGTGGTCCTCACCGGGGCAGGCGTCGGGCTGACCGTCGTCGGCGCCACCGGCGAGGCCATCGAGGCCGCCGGGTTGGGGGCGCTGGCGACGCTGGTCGGCGTCGTGGTGCTGGGACCTGTCGTTGCTCGTCCTGTGGCCGCGCTGCTCGGCGGCCCGCAGGCGGCGTGGCGGGGTATGAGCGGGGTGCTGGCCCGGCAGAACGCCATGCGCAACCCGCGACGCACCGCGGGCACCGCCGCTCCCCTCATGATGGGGGTGGCGGTGGTCTCGCTGTTCGCCGTCGTCGCCGCCTCGCTCAAGCAGTCGATCAACGACGCGGTGGACGAGCAGTTCGCCGGTGAGCTGGTGATCATCGGCGAAGGTTCGGGTGGCTTCAGCACGGACCTGGCCCCGGCCATCGCCGAGCTGCCCGAGGTCGCGGCGGCATCGCCCGGGGGCGGCGGGCCGGCGCGGATCGACGGCGCAGACATGCTGGTCAGCACCTTCGACCCCGCCACCATCGAGGCGGTCGAGAACCTCGACATGCGGCACGGGTCGCTCCGCGACGTCCAACCAGACCAGGTCGCCGTCTCGGCCGAGTACGCCGAGGAGCACGGGCTGGCCTTGGGCGACCCGGTGACCGTCGTCTACCCGGACGGCGTGACCGAGGAGCCCACGGTGGGAGCGATCTTCGAGGCGGACGATCTGTCCGAGGGAGGCGGCGGGATCAGGCTGCACCACGACGACTACCTGCCCCACACTTCCCGTCCCGCCGACGTCAACATGGCGATCGCCCTGGCCGACGGCGTGTCTATCGCCGAGGGCGAGCGGGTGGTGCAGCGGGTGGCCGACCAGTTCGGCGCCCCCGACGTGCAGACCATCGACGAGTTCACCGACTCCATCGCCGCCGAGATCGACGTGATCCTCACCGTGGTCTACGTGTTGTTGATCCTGGCGATAGTGATCGCCCTCATGGGCATCGCCAACACGCTGTCGCTGTCGATCCACGAGCGGACCCGGGAGCTCGGCCTGCTGCGGGCCATCGGCCAGACCCGGGGCCAGGTCCGGGCCATGGTGCGGGGCGAGGCGATCGTCGTGGCCCTGTTCGGCACGGTCGGCGGCCTGGGCCTGGGCCTGTTCCTCGGTTGGGCGCTGGTGTCGGCGCTGGCCGGCGAGGGCCTGGGGACGTTCGCGGTTCCGACCGTGTCGCTGGCCGCGATGTTCGTGCTCGGTGCCGTCGCGGGCGTGCTGTCCGCGCTTCGTCCGGCTCACCGAGCCGCCCGCATGGACATCCTCGCCGCGATCGCCACCGAATGACCTCCGCCGACGACCAGTCATCCCATCGGGATGACGACGTCCGGACCCCCGCCGACTCCGGCTGGGCGTGGCAGCAACAGAAGAACCTGCCATAGTCCGAGCGGTGGAGTCACCGCGGAACGTTGTCGTCGTGCTGCTGGATTCGTTGAACCGCCGCCTGATCGGGCCGTACGGAGGCGACGAGTTCGAGACCCCACAGCTCGACCGGTTCGCCCAGCGGGCCGTGCGCTTCGATCGCCACTACACCGGGTCCTTGCCGTGCATCCCGGCACGGCACGACCTGTTGTGTGGCGCACTCGACTTCCTGTGGAGACCGTGGGGGTCGATAGAGGTGTGGGAAGACTCCATCACCCACGACCTGCGCGACCGCGGCGTGACCGCCATGCTGGTGTCGGACCATCCACACCTGTTCGAGGCCGGTGGCGAGAACTACCACGTGGACTTCACGGCGTGGGACTACCTGCGAGGCCACGAGGGGGACCCGTGGCGGACTCGGCCTGATCCGAGTTGGGCCGGTGCGCCGGCACTGCCTGCGGCCCCGGCTCGCGTGCCGATGCCGTACGACCGCTCGCGCACCTGGTTCCGCGAGGAGTCGGAGTTCCCCGGGCCACGCACGATGGCCGCCGCCGCACGCTGGCTCGAGGCCGACGCGCTGCACCACGAGAGGTTCTTCCTGCTGGTGGACGAGTTCGACCCCCACGAACCCTTCGACACCCCAGAACCATGGGCCTCGCTCTACGACCCGGGCTGGGACGGCCCGAAGGTCATCTGGCCACCCTATGCCGTCGACGCCGTAGCCAGAGGCCTGCTCGAGGAGCGGACGGGGCGGCACATCCGTGCCAACTACGGTGCCAAGCTGTCGATGATCGACCGCTGGTTCGGTCGGGTGGTCGACGCGCTGGACGCCACCGGGCTGTGGGCCGACACCGCGGTCATCGTGTGCACAGACCACGGCCATTACCTCGGTGAGCGGGACATCTGGGGCAAGCCGGGCGTCCCGGTCTACGAGACGATGGGCCACATCCCCCTGTTGGTCGCATGGCCCGGCCGGCCAGCCGGCCGGCTCGACGCCTTGACCACCACCGTCGATCTGTTCGCGACCGTCGCCGACGTCTTCGACGTCCAGCCACAGCACCGCACCCATGGCCGATCTCTGGTCCCGCTGCTGGAGGGCGCGGCGAGCTCGGTGCGCGCCTGGGCCCTCACCGGGATCTGGGGCCGGGAAGTCCACGTCCTCGATGGCCGCATCACGTACGCCAGAGCGCCGGTCGACGGCAACCGGCCGTTGTCCCTGTGGTCGAACCGGTGGTCCACCATGCCAATCCCCGGTCGCCCCGACCTGCGGCTACCGCGGCCGGACAAGCGGGCGGAGCTTGACGTCATGCCGGGATCCGAGGTCCCGGTCATCCGCCAACCGTTTGCCGCCGCTGACGCCGTGCCCTACTGGGCCCGTGGACGCTTCACCGGACACCACCTCTACGACCTCGACGACGATCCGGACGAGCACCACAACCTGGCCGCGGATCCCGGGGCCCGCGCCATCCAGCGCGACGCCGCCGAGCTGCTGCGGACGGCGCTGGTCGAGATCGAGGCGCCCGACGACCAGCTCCGGCGCCTCGGACTCGCCTGACCCGCCCACGGTCGCCTCGACACCCGGGTCGACGTCGCCTGATCCGGGTGATCGTGAGCCTGGCCTCGCCGTAGTAGCCGACGGTCAAGTCGTGGACGGTGGCACGGCGCGATCCCGGTGCGTCGCTCATCGGCCCATCCTGCCATCCGTCGCGGCACACGCTTCTGCCGCGCGACTCTGGTGGGGCGGCTTGCGCCGTGCCGAACCCATCAGCGGGCTTGCCCCCGGGACCGCCACTCCAGCTCGGGTCTCAGGGACACATCAAGAGGCTTTGTCAGGGGACGATGTGAGGATCGAGGATTACGCAGTCATCGGTGACACGCAGACGGCGGCGCTCGTCGGCCGCGACGGGTCGATCGACTGGCTGTGCCTGCCGAGATTCGACTCGGGCGCGTGCTTCGCCGCGTTGCTCGGGCACGGCGACCACGGGCGTTGGTGGTTGGGGCCGACCGGCGGTGGATTGGCGTCGGCTCGCCGGTACCGGGGCGACTCGCTGGTGCTGGAGACGACCTTCACGACCGCTGACGGCACGGTGCGCGTCGTCGACTGCATGCCGGTTCGCCAGCGGGACCCGGACCTTGTCCGGGTCGTCGAGGGCGTGTCGGGACGGGTGCCCGTCAGCATGGATCTCACCGTCCGGTTCGACTACGGCCGGTCGGTCCCGTGGGTCCGGGGCCTGGATGGGCGGGTGTACGTCGTCGCCGGCCCGGACGCGCTGGTGCTGGACACCCCGGTGGCGACCCGGGACGAGGCGTCGCGCACCGTGGCGGACTTCGAGGTCGCGGCCGGCGAGCAGGTGCCGTTCGTGCTCGAGTGGCATCCCTCCCACGAACCGCCCGGCCCCACGATCGACGCCGCCCGGGCGGTGGCCGATACGCAGCGCTGGTGGGAGGCGTGGGTGTCCCGGTGCACGTACCAGGGCGAGTGGCGCGACGCCGTGGTGCGGTCGCTGGTCGTCCTGAAGGCTCTCACCTACGCACCGACCGGCGGGATCGTCGCGGCGGCGACGACCTCACTCCCCGAGCAGCTCGGCGGGGTCCGCAACTGGGACTACCGGTTCTGCTGGCTCCGTGACGCCACCTTCACCCTCTACGCCCTCATGAGCGCCGGCTACGAGGGCGAGGCGCAGGCGTGGCGTGACTGGCTGGTGCGCGCCATCGCCGGCTCCCCGGCCGACATGCAGATCATGTACGGCTGTGGCGGCGAGCGACGCCTGCCAGAGCTCGACGTGGACTGGCTTCCGGGCTACGAGGGCGCTCGGCCGGTCCGCATCGGCAACGCCGCGGTGGACCAGTTCCAGCTCGACGTGTACGGCGAGGTGATGGACGCCCTTCATCAGGCCCGCCGCATCGGTGTGCCGCCCGACCCGGTCTCGTGGGGCCTCCAGCGGGCGCTGATGGAGTTCCTGGAGTCGCGCTGGAACGAGGCCGACGAGGGGATCTGGGAGGTGCGCGGCCCCCGCCGCCACTTCACCCATTCGAAGATGATGGCGTGGGTCGCTGCCGACCGGGCGGTGAAGGCGGTGGAGCACTTCGGTCTCGACGGGCCCGGGGACCGATGGCGGCAGCTGCGCGACGAGGTCCGAGCACAGATCCTCGACAAGGGGTGGGACGCCGACCGGCAGACCTTCACCCAGTCCTACGGCAGCACCGAGCTCGATGCGGCCCTGCTCATGATGCCGCTCGTCGGGTTCCTGCCGGCCGGGGACGCGCGGGTGCGAGGGACGGTCGCCGCCATGGAGCGGGAGCTCTGCGAGGGAGGGCTGGTGCACCGCTACACCCAGCGCCACGACGGCGTCGACGGCCTCCCGCCCGGCGAGGGCGCCTTCCTGGCGTGCACGTTCTGGTTGGCCGACAACTACGCGCTCGACGGCCGCCACACCGAGGCACGGCAGACCTTCGAGCGCTTGTTGGCGCTGCGCAACGAGGTCGGCCTCCTGTCCGAGGAGTACGACGTGGCGGCGGGTCGGCTGGTCGGGAACTTCCCGCAGGCGTTCTCCCACCTCCCGCTGGTCAACACCGCCCGCAACCTGGCTCTCGGCGGAGGACCGGCGCAGCGCCGCAGCGAGGAGCACGAGCCGTCCGCTGGCCACCCCGGTGACGTGCCAGCGACGGCCGAACGGCATGGCCCGCGATGAAGGCGCTGACGGTGGCGCCGGGCGTGGCCGGCTCGGCCCGTCTCGAGGACCGGGACGAGCCGTCCGCTGGTGCGGGCGAGCTCCTGGTCAGGGGGCTGGCCGTGGGGGTCTGTGGCACCGATCGCGAGATCGTCGCGGGCACCTACGGCTGGGCGCCACCGGGCCGGGATCGGCTGGTGCTCGGCCACGAGTCGGTCGGCGAGGTGCTCGATGCCCCAGACGGGGTCGGGTTCTCGCCCGGCGACCGGGTCGTGGGGATGGTCCGCCGGCCAGACCCCGTGCCGTGCCCCGCGTGCGCCGTCGGGCAGTGGGACATGTGCCGCAACGGCCGCTACACCGAGCACGGCATCAAGGAGCTGGACGGCTTCGCCGCCGGCCGTTTTGTGCTCGCGGCCGACGCCGCCGTGGCCGTGCCCACCACCGTCGGCGACCTGGCGGTGCTGGTGGAGCCGACCAGCGTCGTGGCCAAGGCCTGGGACCACATCGACCGCATCGGTGCTCGCGCCGCGTGGTCCCCCCGGCGGGTGCTGGTCACCGGCGCCGGGCCCATCGGGCTCCTCGCCGCGCTGCTCGCCGCCCAACGCGGCTACGACGTCCACGTCCTCGACATCGTGACCGAAGGCCCCAAGCCGGCGCTGGCACGGGCCTTGGGGGCCACCTACCACTCCGGGTCGGCCAGCGATGTCGGCGTCGACGCCGACATCGTCGTGGAGTGCACCGGGGTCGGCCAGGTCGTCCTGGACGTACTGGGCCGCACCGCCCCGGCGGGGATCGTCTGCCTCACCGGGGTGTCGTCGGGTGGACACCACCTTCGCATCGACGCGGGCGCGCTCAACCGCGAGCTCGTGCTCGAGAACGTCGTGGTGTTCGGGTCGGTCAACGCCAACGCGCACCACTACCACGCCGCCGTCGAAGCCCTCGCCCGCGCCGACCGGGGCTGGTTGGCCCAGCTCGTCACCCGGCGGGTTTCACTGTCCGACTGGCCCTCCGCCCTGCAGCGCCATGACCAAGACATCAAGGTCGTCGTCGACCTCGACCAGTAGCGGGACCGTCGAGGCTCACTCGAACCACCCCCACCACGTGACGGCCTTCGAGCCGCCTGCCGAGCGAACGAGAGTGTGCATGCCGTCGTCTCGTGTCCCAACGACGAACTGGGCTGGCAACATCAGGTTCGGGGCCGCCCAGGTGCATCGGCCGCAGTCGATGGACGAGCTGCGGCGGATCGTCGGGAACAGCAGGCGGATCCGGGCGCTGGGCAGCGGCCATTCGTTCAGTCCCATCATCGATACCTCCGACGACCTGGTGTGCCTGGACGGCCTGCCGCCCGTCGTCGAGGTCGACGCGGCGAGCTCGACCGTGACGGTTGCCGCCGGTCTGCGGTACGCCGAGGTCGCCTTCGAGTTGCAGCGGGCCGGCTTCGCTCTGGCGAACCTGGCTTCCCTGCCGCACATCTCGGTCGGCGGGGCGTGCGCGACGGGTACACACGCGTCGGGCGACACCCAGCGCGTCCTAGGCGCCTCGGTGTCCGCTCTGCAGCTCGTCGGCCCGGACGGCGACCTGGTCGAGCTACGCCGAGACGGCGACCACGACAGCTTCGCCGGTTCGGTGGTCGCACTTGGCGCCCTCGGCGTCGTCACCCGACTGACCGTGGACATCGAGCCCAGTTTCGACGTGGCGCAGCGGGTCTACCTCGGGGTTCCCCTCGACGAGGTGGCGGGCCACCTGGACGACGTGTTCGGCGCGGCCTACAGCGTCAGCGTGTTCACCGACTGGCGCAGCGGCCAAGCCATGGTGTGGCTCAAGCAACGGACCGATCAGCCCGAGGCAGCATGGGCTGGGGGTGCGCCGGCGCAGCGCCCGATGCACCCGTGTCCCGGGATGCCACCCGAGTCCTGCACCGAGCAGCTGGGGATCGCCGGTCCGTGGCACGAACGCCTGCCGCACTTCCGAGCTGATCTGACCCCGAGCGCCGGGGACGAACTGCAGTCCGAGCACTTCGTGCCGCGCGATGCGGCACCGGCCGCGTTCGCCGCGATCCGTAGCGTCGCCGATCGTGTAGCGCCGGTCCTCCACATCGCGGAGGTTCGCACGGTCCGGGCGGACGATCTGTGGTTGAGCCCCGCCTACGGCCGGGACTCGGTCACGTTCCACTTCACCTGGGTCAATGATGCGGCGGCTGTCATGCCGGTGCTCGCCGCGGTCGAAGAGCGGTTGATGCCGATGGGCGCCCGGCCGCACTGGGCAAAGCTGACCACGGTGGCCCCGCCGGAGATCATGGCCGGCTACGAGCGCGCGGCGGAGTTCGAGCAGGTAGCCCAGCGGTACGACCCGACCGACAAGTTCCGCAATCGCTTCGTGGACCGCCTGTTGTCAGCCAGGTGACGCGAGGCCCGCTGACCCACCAGCGGTCGCACGCACTCACCTGACCTGTCCCACTAGCTTTGTGCGTGAGGCACGCGGTTGGGGGTCGATTGGGGGAGCACTGGCTGAGGGACGGGGACGCCGAGGCCCTCGAGTCGTTGCTCGCGGTCGGCGAGACCTGGCGCGAGGCCGGCGACGTGGACCACGCCTTCGGTCACACCGGCCCGAGCGCCGATCACGAGCCGATCCAGCTTGAGACGCCAGGCTGGCTCGACCGGATCTGGGCCGCCGGCACCCGAACCACCCTCCGCAGGGTCGTTTTCTTCACCCTGCTGTCGCCGCTCGCCCTCATCGCGGCCGTCGACTCCCTCTCGCTCGACGGCTGGTTGGAGCGTCTGATCGGCGGCAGGACCTGCGCCGGGCCCCGCGGCTCGCTGGCTCGCCGGGTGGAGCACGCGTTCAACCGACTGGCTGCGGGTGCCAACATGCTGATCGTCAGCGACCGGCGCCTGCTCCTGGTGCGGCGCGGCCTGTGGCGCATGGACGACCGGTTCTCGGTGGTCGATGCCGTCGACCTCGGCGACGTGGTTGGGGCGCGGGTGCGGCCCCGCGGGTTCCTCCGGCGGCGGGTTGAGGTGCGGTTCACCGACGGGTCGTCGATCGTCCTGGCCCTGCCGAGCTTCAGCGCCCCGAGACCCAAGCGCGTGGTTGCTGCACTCACCGGCTCAACCTGAGGAGTGGAGCGGAGCGCTGCGAACCGGCGTTCATCCGTTGCGGTTCTCGCCACCGTCGGGGCCCGGAGTGAACTCCAGGGCGTGAGCTCCGCTTGACCTGATCATCCGGGTGGTCCTCCTGCCGCGGGGGAGCCTCGGCAGGAGGAC
>JBOGHK010000045.1:0-25743 GCA_050744325.1 Acidimicrobiales bacterium | reverse complement strand
GCCGGATACCTCGAAGTCGCTGCCCGAATCGATAGCCGACTCGCAGCCTCCGTTCCCTCCGACCCCCGGGCGTCGCCCCGGATGACCGAAGGATCACCAGCCATGTCACTCGCCCGCATCCACAACTTCTCCATCTCACTCGACGGCTTTGGCACCGGCGAAGGTCAGAGCCACGATGCGCCGTTCGGGCACGCCGGCGAGAGGCTGCACCAATGGATGTTCAGCACCCGGTTCTGGCACGAGATGGTCGGCCAGCTCGGCGGTAGCGGCGGTGTCGACGACGCCTTCGCCCAACAGCACGGTCCCGGAATCGGCGCCGAGATCATGGGTGCCGGGAAGTTCGGTCCGCCCGGATGGCACGAGGACCCGGAGTGGAAGGGCTGGTGGGGCCCCAACCCGCCGTTCCACACACCGACCTTAGTCCTCACCCATCACCCGCGCGAGTCGATCGAGATGGAGGGCGGCACGACGTTCCACTTCATCGACGCTCCGCCTGCCGAGGCGCTGAAGACGGCCCGCCAGGCGGCCGGCGGTCAGGACGTACGCATCGGCGGGGGGCCCACCATGATCCGCGAGTTCCTGGCTGCTGGGCTCGTGGACCACTTGCACGTGGTGGTCGTCCCGATCCTGCTCGGCCGTGGCGTACGTCTCTGGGACGGACTGGAGGGCCTCGAGCAGAACTACGAGATCGAGGCCACCTCCTCGCCCAGCGGAGTCACGCATGTGACATTCACCCGTGCGGGTGCCTGAACCGCCTCGGTCGAAATCCTGGGGCGGCTGCGCCACCCGCTGCAGCCATCTCCCGCCCTGGCTGTCTGTGCGCCTGACTGTGCCCTGAGGCCAGTCACCGATGGGGGCAGTAGTTGTCGCGCGCAGCGCTCGCCACTCGCCAGGCCGGTCAGAGGCTCAGCGCCCGGTGCCGTCGTCGCCGGCCACGACCGTCGCAGCGAGCGCCATCCGATGGTCCTTTGCCCAGGGCGGACCCATCGTTGCCCGCGGCCCGAGCAGGATCTCGTCGGCCCGCTCAGCCAGCTTGCTGGCCGCCCGGCCCTCCACGTCCTTGGCGTCGTAGAGATGGACATCCCAGCCGCGTGCGCGTGCGAGCTCAGCCAGCACCTGGCGGTACATGATGGAGTCGGCGCGGGCCTCGTATGGCGCGCGACGTTGGACGGCGATGTCTTCGGGGAAGTCGAGCGACCAGGCTCGGAGCGACATCGAGACGATCGGCTCGGGCAATGCGGCTACGAGCTTGTCCACTGCATCTGACGTCGCTCGAACCACCGACGCTCGCACCTGTGCTACCAGCACCGCAGTGGCGGCGTCGTCGAGCGGTTTGCCTTCGTGGTGCACTGGTGCGGTCGGCATACCGGGTTCGATCAGCTCGATCCGCCTACGGTCCACGACCTTGTGGTCGGCCGAAGCGGTGACGGCCACGGCCCAGCCGAGATGGTGGGCGATGCCCAGACGCACGTCAGCGATTATGCCTTGGCCCGCACCAGCTCGGTCTACGAAGCGTTGCCCATCCTCCGAATCGGAACGGTGAGCGGTCTGGCCGACTCGGTGCCTCTGACTGGGTCATGCCTCCGGGTGAGGCGCTGTCGCCGTTGGCGAGCGGTGGCGCCGATCACGGCTTCTGGCCGACGCCTCCGTGGAACGGCGCCACCCCGCTATCCGCGGACTCCCGCCCGGTCTCCGTCGGGCGCCAGCGGGCGATCTGGACGACGCCCGGCTCCACGAGGTCGAGGCCGGCGAAGAACCTCTCGACCTCGTCGTGGGACCGCAAGGAAAAGGTCTCCCGTGTGGCCGCACTCAGCTGCTGGAGGGCCGCGGTCCGCTCGGCGGTCTGGAGGTCGTTGGACAGATGGCACATCGCGAGGTGGCTGCCTGGGGAAACGCCCTCCACCAGCCGACCGATGATGCCGTAGGGGTCGTCGTCGGGGCCGACGAAGTGCAGGTTCGTGACCACGATCGCCACCGGTTGGGCGAGGTCGACGGTGGCCCGGGCCCGCTCGAGGATCGACTCCGGCTCGCGCAGATCGGCCTCGAAGAAGTCGGTTGCGCCTTCACGGTCCCGACGCAGCAGTGAGTGGGCATGGGCCAACACGAGCGGGTCGTCATCGACGTAGACGACGCGGGTCTCCTGAGGCAGCGCCTGAGGCAGCGCGTAGGCGTTCTCCGGGCTCGGGATGCCGATGCCGATGTTCAGGAACTGCCGTAGCCCGGCCTGGTTCACCAGGTAGTGCACGACTCGGTTCAGGTAGTCACGGTTGTCCCGCGCGTAGGCCATGGCATTGTCGAGCCCGCCGTATGCCACCGCCATCGCCTCAGCGGCCGCGCGGTCTGCAGCGAAGTTGTCGTTGCCTCCGAGCAGGTAGTCGTAGATCCGGACCGCGTGCGCGACGTTCCTGTTGATCTCGATGGGGCCGCGGTCATCGCCGGTGGCCTTCGACGGACGATCCCCCATGGCGTACCTGAACCTGCCCTCTGTCGGCGTCTGTTCACGATCGCCCTGACCAGCAGCCGGGACGGGCCGCCATCCTAAGTGCCTCGCCCGACCGACGGCGGAGATCGAACCCCTGCCTCGGGCCGGACCCCTTGCGCCGCTCAGCCTGGCGCGCCCATGACCTGCAGGACGCCGCCGTCGACGTCGCGGACCGACGAGCCGGGGCAGCCCCAGTTGGCGCCCAGGCGATTGTGATGGCGCCGTGGTGCCACGCCACCGTCGGCCAGCGGCGTACCGAACCAGGCAACGGCATGGCCCATGTCGGCGCACGTGCGCAGCGGTGGCGTGTAGCGCTCGGTCCACATGATCGACGTCGACGCCAAGCTCCGCCACGCCGCCTCCACACGGATGCGGCCGACCGGCCGGTCTTCGACTTCGGCGCGCCACCAGCCGTCACCGTCGGCTCGCAGGGCCAAGCGCTCGCTGCGACCCGGCACCCATCCGTAGCGGATCCTGACCGTCATCCCGGTGCCCTCTCCGCCAAAGGGCGCGGCGTACTCGGGCCCCTCCGCGTCGATCCCGCCCCAGACCGAGAAGATCGCGATCTTGCCGGCGGGCTCCGAGCCCACTGTCTGCAGCCCGAAATAGGCGGCCTCACCGCCCACCAGCGCCACCTGGTGGCTCCAGAAGTAGCCCACAGGCGTGGGGTCTGTCCGCGGCTCGACCGTCCACCGCATCTCGGCGTACCCAGTCGGCGTCGGCGGCCACGACCAGGTCGTATAGGTGCCGACCGGCACGGCAGGTGGGCGACGACGGAACATGGCCAACAGGTCCTCGGCCACAGTCTGCCCGCGCGATCAGCAGCCGTTGCAGCGTGATCGCTCATGCGATGCATCCGATCGAGGCCTTCCTGCGGACCAACCTGACGTCGAGGCCACGTGCGGCCAGACCGTGCCGCGGTCGATGGCGTACGGTCCGGGCATCTCGTCTTCACACTCGGCTTGGCGGATGGATGTCGCTCGGCGAGCCTCTGCGGTCTACGCCAGCAATCCGAAGGTAGCGGCGGTCGCGGCAGCGGGTTCGGTCGGCGCTCGACGGTCTCCATCCATGGGGTGCTCGGTCGGGCGGTGCGAAGCGTCCTCGGCACGCTGCACGGTCTGAACCGGGTCTTGCTCGCCAACCCCCTGATGAAGTGGGAGCAGGCGACAGTCGCCCGGTTCCCGCTCGCGCCACGGGACCTCGGTGAGCGCCTCGGGGAACCGTGGATGGGCGACCTCGCCGCACGCGTCCTTGCGGTAGAGGCCCTGCTGAAAGAGACGGTCGACCTCGCTGAGCGCGAGATCGGAACGTCCTTCGACGAGACACGCCGGGTGCTCGGTCGTCGGCGACAAGCCATCCCCGAGCCTGCAGGCGAGGACGACGACACGGCGAACGCGACACCCTGCGCACCCGCATCACACCCCCGGGACCGCGGACATCGCCTCGACTTGTGCTGAGATGTCGGCGATGGGAACAGGGAGGGCTGCGACAGCGAGGAGAGTCGCGCGATGGGGGATGGATCCCGACGGGTGGCTCGCCAACAGCCCACCACCCCACCGATGCCCCGGCCGCCACGGCGGCCACAGTCCGTGACAGCGCCGGACAAGCCCCAGGCCCCGGTGACGCCGACGCCTCTGTACGGCGTCGCACGCCACATGAACGCCCGCGACCTGGTTCGCCCGGCCGCGGCGGAGACCGAGTATGACACGGAGCCCGCGTCGTACCTGACGGCGTGGAAGACGCTCGTGCTCGTCGTGGCGGGACTCTCGCTGGTGCTGCTACCCGGCGTGGCCGCGTTGCTCATCATCCGCGATGATGCTGGTGGTGCCGCAGCCGACGCTCGCGATCCGCAGCCCGATCCCTCGGCCAGCGCCGCCTTCGAGAGCACGACGACGAACCCCGATGCGTCGTCCACCACGGCATCAACCACGACGGCACCTACCACCACGACGGAGGCCGCGCCGGCCGGCAGCCCGGGCACGGCATCCCCGACGAGCGCACCACCCACCACCCCGACGCCGACCACGGCGCCGACGACCACCACCGGGCCGCCAACCCCGGTCGTCGACTCGTTCGACGTCGACATCGACCAGGGTTGTGGCCGCGGGTCGTCGATCGCCCGCTTCAGCTGGGCCACCAGCCAGGCGACGACGGTCACGCTCGGCCATGCTGACGGGTCGTCCGAGCAGGTCCCCGCCGATGGGCAAGCGAGCACCTGCGTCGACGACGACGGCGAGACCTGGCGTCTCACAGCGGCGGGGTCGGGTGGCACGACAACCCGGGACCTGCGCATCGACCCCTGACCGCAACGTGCCGAGCCCGGTGACGATCCGCGCAGTCAACCAGGCCCTCCGCAACGCCATCGGCACGCTGGCACCCCTCGCCAACGCGGCCACCAGGGCTCGGTTCAGGCGTGTCGCTGGAGGTGTTCGAGCGCTCGGGACACGAACGCAGCGGGCTCGGTCGCCATGGCGAAGTGGGGCAGGCCTGGCACCGTGGCCACGTCCGCGCCGGCGATGGTGCCCTGGACGAGGGCGGCGACCTCGCGGAACGCGGGATTGCCGCCCTCCTCGGCCACGAGGTACCGCACGGGCGGGACCGGCACGGCGGGAGGGTCGAGGCGGGCAGCGAGAGCCGCGGTCAGCTCCCGTGGCGCGGTGGGTGCCGCCGCCAGGCTCACCTGCCACATGGGGTGAGCGGTCATCGCGTTGACGACGCCGTCGCTGAGGTGGAACGTAGACGACACGAACAACCGGATCGCCTCGTCGTAGCGCCCGGCGTCGACGAGGGCGATGACCTCGCCGGCCGCCGGGATCACACCGGGGACGCCGAGCGGCGCCTCGTAGGCCACGAGCGATCGCACCGGCACCCGGCGGGTGGTGACGGCGCGCAGGGCGGCGAGCGCGCCGTACGAGTACGCGATCAGAGCCACCGGCTCGTCACCTCCGGTGACGCGGGCCATCTCCACGACGTCGGCGGCCTCCCGGTCCAGGGAGTAATCGGGCCCGTCCCCGCTCATCCCCCGGCCACGTCGGTCGTACGCCGTCACGGTGTAGTGCCTGGCAACGAGGTCGAGGATGGGATCGAAACAGCGATGGTCCGTGGCCCCGCCGTGCACCAACAGCAGCGGCGGCCCGGCACCGACCCGCCGGTAGCCGAGCGTGACGCCGTCGCTGGTCGTGATGCTGCCGGATTCGCTCACCGCCCGATTCTGACCGCTCGCCCCGGTCGTGCCACAAGCACCCGCACTCCTGGACCGACGTGGCCTGTTACTCGCCGGCCTCGCCCGACGATGCGCGGAGGCGCAGCTGTGCCGAGTTGCGGGAGGTCCCGATAGCTACCGTAAGCGTGGTTGGGCCCGGAACGTCTCCCCCGTCTCGCCATCGCCGCCGCCTTGCTGCTGGGCCTGCAGTTGGCCGCGGCGTGCGGTGACGACCCGGAAGAGGACGACCCGGAGGGGGTCGGTTCTGATGAGGCCGGTTCGGAGGGGACCGGCTCGGAACGGATCGACGAGGCTGAGGTCTTCGCCGCCGGCGGCGCCACACCGCTCGGGGAGCTGGCACCCGGTGACGCCATGTTGGACCAGGCGCCCGTGGACCAGGCCACGCTGGTGTCGGCTGGTGCCGACGACCACTTCTACGTCTTCTTCCGGGAGCTCGACTATCTCGTCGACGCCGCCAGCGACGGTCGCATCGAACGGCTCGGCTACGCCAGCACTGGCTCCGCGGTGCAGGGGCCGACGGTGGTCGGGATCAGCCCCGCCGGGGGCATGGCGGTAGCGCAAGGCGCACCCGACGAGGCCTCCGTGGCCTGGCGGCTCGTCGCCCGGGACTACAACGAGACCTTCGATCTCCAGGTCGAGGTCCCGTTCGCCGTCGGCGCGGTGGCTATGGCGGAGGATCGTTCCATGGTCGTCGGAAGTCGGGACGAGGCGCGGATCGACGCCGTCGACCCGGCGGGCAACATCGTGGCCCTGTTGGGTCCGGAGGGGTCAGGGGCGCGGGTGGTGGCGGACGAGCCACTCGGGCCGGTCGTGGCGTTGCTGCGACTCCCCGACGACCGGGTGGCGTTCGTGGCCGACACCTCGGCCGGCTACCAGCTCCACGTCCTCGACGACACCGAAGTCCAACCGGTGGGGGATCCTTCACCCGGGGTCGACCCGCTGGCCGTGACTCCCGTCGCCACCGCGCCGGGCGGGCGCCTGCTGACCGTCGGCTTGGACGACGACGACCCGACGATCGCCGTGGTCGACGTGGAGGCCGGCACGGTCGACGTGCTGGCCGTGCTGGAGGGTGTCGAGCCCAGCGTCGAGCGGCCCGTCTCCGCCGTCGCCGTCGGCGCCGACGTCGTCTTCCTGGCCGACGACCGCCTCTGGCGGCTCGACGAGGTCCTGTGACCGACGATGGGCGAGGGTCGCACCTAGGGCGGCCGCGTCGAGTCCCGCGCACTTCCACGCCTGCGTCGCACGCTGGAACTCCAGGATGCCCAGGAGGGAGGCGGCTACGCCTCGCGGGCGGTGGCCACCGCGCGGTACCGGGTCGGAGGCGCACCGTAGGCGGCGCGGAACAGGCGGCTGAAGTGGGCCGGATGCTGTGCGGCCCGGAGAACTGGCGGAGCTGGGGCGAGCTGGTGCCCAGCGTGCGGACCGGGGACGCGGGGTGGGACCGGGCCCACGGCATGACCTGGATCGAGTTCTACGACCGCCATCCCGAGGAGTCGGCGACGTTCAACCGGGCCATGGCCGAGCACACCCGCGACGCCAGCCCGGGACTCGTCGCCGGCTCGGATCTCGCCCGCTTCGGAACGGTCATGGACGTCGGCGGCGGCGACGGCACGCTGATCGCCGAGGCTCTGCGCGCCTACCCGGACCTCGAGGGCATCGTGTTCGACCTCCCCTCGGGGGTCACGTCGGCGCCTGCCACTCTCGAAGCTGCCGGGGTCGCCGACCGGGGCCGCGTGGTCACCGGCGACTTCTTCGCAGCGGTCCCCACGGGAGCCGACGCCTACCTGGCGAAGCAGGTGCTCCACGACTGGGACGACGAGCGGGCCACCGCCATCCTGCGCAACCTCCGCGCCGCGGTCGCACCCGGCGGGCGGGTGCTGATCCTGGAACGGATGCTGCCCGAGGTGGTGACTCCCCGCGACGCGCCAACCCTGCTCGTCGACGTCCTGATGATGGTGGTCACCGGGGGCCGGGAGCGGACGGAGCAGGACTTCCAACGCCTGTTCGACGCCGCCGCCTTCGAGCTGGCCAGTATCGGCGAGCCGCTCCCTCCGTTCGACTACCGGGTGATCGAGGCGACTCCTGCGTGACGCTCTGAGCGACTCGGACCGGGCAGTCATGGCACGGATAGGTTCCAGCGGTACCTACTGCAAGCACGACTGGCGGCAATCGGGCGGCGGCCCGGATCCGTACGGTGGTGGGTGTGGCTACCGCACCACGGTGTAACGGATGCACGTGAAGTCCAGGCTTCTCCGGACGTCCTCCAGCCTGAGGGGTAGGCGTCGAGGCAGTAGCGGGGCCCCGGCGCCCAGCGTGGTCGGGGCTATGGCCAAGATCAGCTCGTCGAGGAGGCCGGCGTCGGCGAACTGGCCGGCCAGGTCACCGCCGCCCATCATCCAGACGTTGCGGTCACCTGCCGCTGCGGTCATCTCGGCGTGGACGGATCTGACGTCGTCACTGGTGAAGACGATCGACGACTTTGAGGACGCACGCGGCAGGTCACGGTGGGTGAACACCCAGCAGGGCAGGTCGTACGGCCAGGTGACCGGCGTCGAATCGCCCGACGTGGCTGCCGAGTGCCGCAGAATCCACTCGTAGGTGGTGGATCCCATGGCAATGGCGCCGACAGCGGAGATGAACTCGGCGTAGTTCGGTGGGCCGCCTTCCTCGCTGCGAGCCGTGAACAGCCAGTCCAGGGAGTCCTCCTCGTCGGCGATGAGGCCGTCGACCGTGGCGGCGACGTAGTACTGGGTGAGGGTCATGATTCCTTCCTTCTGGCGTGGCTGTTGCGACCACAGCCACGGACAGGGCGACGAACGGCACGAGGGCATCAGGCGCCGGCATCGGTGTCATCCGTGTCGGCTCGCGCCGGCAGACGGTCTGTGAGCTGGGCGGCGAGTCTCTTGGGGGCGAGCAGGCGGAAGCTCTCGGTGATCAGCTCGGCGATCTCGTCCCAGTCGGTATCGGCGGTGATCGTCGTGCCCATCACGTGGGGTGTCCACCTGGTGCCCCACACAGGCCTGAAGAACGGATCGCCGATGGCGGTGAGAGCTTCGAGGTCGTCGCCTGCCGACCGGAACGTGAGCACGCAGGCCGGGCCGTCGTTGCCGATCGCCCGTGCGTACACAGGCGGCCACCCTCCCACGACCATCAACACGTGGGCGAAGGTCCGCGTACCGATCCGCCAGCGGGTCCCGGCCCAGGCCGGCTCGTCGAGCGCCTGGGGGAGCCCAGCACAGATGGCTCGCAGCTCGTCGAGGATGGCGGGCGGGACGTCGAGGTCCCGGTCGGCGGCTGCGGGGAGCGGTCCGGCGGATGCGTCGGCCGGCGGGTCGCCCGCTGGATGTGGTCGGTTCATGGCCGGTCACCGGTCTCCGGTCGCGCCGCCGGAATGCTGGCGTCTTGCCCGTGGTGGGTGCCGGGGCCGATGCGGGTTGCATCCGGGTGTGGCGGTGCCTTGGCCATGGCGTACTCCTTGGTCTCGTCGAGTGCCGGTCCCTGACGTCCGGTCGGAATCTCTGCGACTGGTGTAACGTGGTTTGCCAGTGATGAGGGTACGACACCGGAGGCGACTGGTCAAGTGCAGTTAGATAGTTACGACGACGGTGGCTTGCTGACCGCCCTGGCGATCGTCAACGCGCTGGCGATCGGCCACGCCTTCGGCCGGCCGGCGCCGACGGGCGATCGGTTGGAGGCGATGGCGCAGGTCCTCTCCACCGACCCGACGTCGGCGGCGATGCTGCGCGGCGAGGACGTGCCCGGCTTCGTCGTTCTCGCCGAGCAGCTCCGGGGCGTGTTCGACGAGCTGGACCGTGACGACGTCGATGCCGCGGCCGCCCGGCTGAACGACATGCTGGCGGCCCACCCCGCCCACCCGCACCTTGCCAAAGAGGACGGTCGGTGGCGTGTCCACCACCACTCCTCGGACGCCGCGCTGGTGCCGATGACGACGTCCATCTGCGCCGAAGGCCTGGCCCGGTTCATCGGTGCAGGGCACGCCGCGCGGGTCGGCGTGTGCAACGCCGCCAGCTGCGACCGGGTCTACGTCGACCTGTCCAAGAACGGCAGTCGGTTGTTCTGCTCGACGGCCTGCCAGAACCGGGTCAAGGCTGCCGCGTTCCGACAGCGGCAGTCCACCAGCAGCGCATCGCCTTGACCTGACGGATCCGCACCGACGGGCTGTGTCGATGGATGGCATTCCTGGCGTGGCCTGAGACCTTCCGCGCCGAGGCCTCGCTCGCGGTCGGCGACCTCGACACGGCTGCCGAGCTGCTCGCAGGACTCGCGGTGGAGCTGGCCCGGGCGTCGACGACCGAGCTGATCGGGCGCACGGGCCGTCGCAGCCATCGTCGATCCTGGTCAGCCGCGGCGGGTGACCGCTTCACGGCGGGCGGCGAGGAGTGCGAGGCCGGCGAGGGCGACAGTGGCCGCGGTCACCCAGGCGAGGTGGGTGGCGATGGAGCCGGTCGCGACGCCGGTGAGGTCCTCGACGTCGCTGGTGGGCATCACGATCCGGTAGGCGAGCTGGCCGAAGTGGAAGGTCGGGAGCCACGGAGCGATGGTGCGCATCGTGGCCGGCAGCTCCGACAGTGGGACGAAGAACCCGGACGCGAACGCGAGGGGGAGGAAGATCAGGTTCGTGATGACCGTCGCCGCCCTAGGCCGGGCGAGCAGCGCGATCGCGAAGCCGAGGGTGCTGAAGGCGACGACGCCCGCGACCATCGTCGCCCCGAACGCGGCCCAAGTGCTCGCGGGAAGGTCGACGCCTCCGGCGGTGGCTGCGAGCGTGCTCATCGCCGCGACGATGAGCACGGCGTGCACCATGGCCGTGGCGGTCTTGCCGAGGAGATGGGTGCTGGTCGGCAGCGGGGTGGCCCGCAGCGTCCGGGTCCAGCCGCGGCCGCGCTCCTTGGCGACGTTCTCGCCGAAGCTGAAGATCGCCAGGGAGACCACGCCGTAGGCGCTGAGCGAGACGAGCATCGCGGTGCGCAGGGTGGTGCCGCCGTCGAGCTCGTTGGGGTTGGGAAGACCGAACATCGTGTACAGCAGCAAGGGGATCCCGATCGCTCCGACGGTGAACTCGGCGCTGCGGGCGCTGGAGCGCAGCTCGGTCCAGGCGGCGAGCGCGACGAGGCCGAGGTGGCCTCCGTTCGGGCGGGTCCCGGTTCGGCGGGTTGGTTGCATCATGCTCGTGGTGCGGTGGGTTGGGCCGGCAGTCATGGTGGTCATCGCCATCCTCCATCGGTGGTCGTTTCGCTGGTCTCCTCGGTGAGAGCGAGGAACACGTCCTCGAGGTCCTGGCCGCCGCGGTCGGTGAGCTCGTCGGGGGTGCCCTCGGCGATGACCCGGCCGTGGTGGACGACCACCACGCGATCGGCGACGGCAGCGGCTTCGACGAGGTCGTGGGTGGCGAACAGGATCGTGGCGCCATCGCGGACGCTGGCTCGGGCCTGGTCCCAGAACGCGCGGCGGGAGGCCACGTCCATGGCCGCGGTGGGCTCGTCGAGCAGCAAGACCTCGGGGGCCCCGACGATGGCCATGGCGAGCTGCAGCCGCTGGCGCTCCCCGCCGGACAGCGCGGTCACCATGCGCGTCGCACGCGAGGTCAACCCGGCCCGTCCGAGGACCTCGTCGAGGGGCAACGACGCCGGGTAGCTGCGCCCTATGAGACGGACGACCTCGCGCACAGTGAGCTGCTCGGGCAGCCCGGCGGACTGCAGCATCGCACCCACGCGGCGAAGGACAACCCCACCGGGCGGCTGGTCGAGGACGGCGACCTGGCCACCGGTGGGTCGGACCAGGCCGAGCAGCAGCTCGAACGCCGTCGACTTGCCCGCACCGTTGGGCCCGAGCAGAGCGACGATCTGACCGCGCTCGACCCGCAGGTCCATGTCGGCGAGGGCCACGACGCTGTCGTACTCCTTGCGAACCGATTGCATCTCCAGCACGGCCATCTCCGGCTCCCTGCTCTTGGCGGACGGTATGAAGACGACGGTACGGAGACCGCCCCGGCGTGACGAGTGCCGGAAGTCATGTTCTGGATCCATGACTTCTGGCACAGGCCGTGCGGTGGCCACGTCAGTAACGTCGATTCCGTGGAGAGCCGTCACGAGCACCGCCTCAGCGCGTCTGCCGGCCTGATGGCAACGGTGGCCGTGGGCGTCGGCACGCTCGTCGCCGGGCCAGTCGATGGATCGGCGGTCCACGAGGTGCCTGCGGCGTTGTGGTGGGCTGCGTACGGGCTGTACGTGGCGGCGTTCGTCCTCGACGCCGATCTCGTCGGCTCGCGACCACGGTGGGCCACCGATCGGCGGCTGCTGGCCGTCGAGCTCGTCGCCGCGGCCGGCGCCTGGTTGGCCGCACCGGGGCTCGGCTGGACCGTGGTCCTGTTCGTCGTCACCGCGGCGTCCGCTGCGTACACCTTGACCGCAAGGGCCGCGCTCACCGTCGTGGTCGTCCAGTCCGGCCTCGTCGCGGCGGGCACAGCCCTCGACGGGCGATCCGCATCGCAGGTCGTGCTGTCCACCGCCGTCTACGCCAGCTTCCAGGCTTTCGCCGTGGTGGTCGTCAGCAGCGAGCAACGCGCCGTGACCGCCAGCGCCGAGCTGGCCGCGGCCCATGTCGAGCTACGCGCCGCCAGCGTCCTGCTCGCCGCGTCGACGCGCACCGCCGAGCGCCTGCGCATCTCTCGTGACCTCCACGACGTCCTCGGCCACCAGCTGACCGCGCTCGCGCTCGAGCTCGAGGTCGCTTCGCACCACCGGGACGGCGAGGCCATCGCGCACGTCGCCCGGGCCCGCACCATCACCAAGGACCTCCTGCGCGACGTGCGCGATGCCGTCGGCGAGATGCGCACGGGCGCCGGCGACCTCGACGCGATCCTGCGCGAGCTCGTCGCCGACCTGCCAGGACTGGCCGTCGAGCTGACCGTGGACGAACGCGCGCCGCTGGACGAGGCCCACACCGTGACCATCGTCCGTTGCGTCCAAGAGGTCGTCACCAACACCCTCCGACACGCCGGAGCGAACCACCTCACGATCAGCGTCGTCTTCGACGATGCCGGCGTGCGGCTCGACGCCCGCGACGACGGGCGCGGCACCGCGCAGCTCGTCCCTGGCAACGGCCTGACCGGATTGCGCGAACGCATCGAGCAGCTCGGCGGCGAGGTCGCCGTCCAGACAGCAGCCGGCCACGGCTTCGCGGTCAACGCCCGGGTGCCGGTCCCGTGACCCGCGTCGCGGTCGTCGACGACCAGACCCTGGTACGCCAGGGCATCCGCAGCCTCCTCGCGCTCAGCGACGAGATCGACGTCGTCGCCGAGGCCAGCGACGGCGACGAGGCGCTCGCGGTCCTCGACGCCTGCGACGTCGACGTCCTGCTCCTCGACCTGCGCATGCCACGCCGCGACGGCATCGCCACCCTGAACGCGCTCCGAGCGCGCGGCGACGACGTCCCCGTCCTCGTCCTCACCACCTTCGACGACGACGAGCTCGCCCTCGACGCCCTGCGGGCCGGCGCGCGGGGCTACCTCCTCAAGGACGTCACCCTGGACCAACTCGTCGGTGCCATCCGCACCGTCGCCGCCGGTGGGACCCTCCTCCAACCCGCGCTCACCGATCGGCTCCTACGCGCCGCGTCCGAACGCACCACCGAGGTCTCCGGCATCGGTCGCCCCGACCCGCTCACCGACCGCGAGCTCGACACCCTGCGACTGGTCGCTGCCGGCTACTCCAACCGCGAGATCGCCTCGGCCCTCCACCTTGCCCCCGGCACCGTGAAGAACCACGTCTCCAACGTCCTGCTCAAGCTCGGCGTCCGCGACCGCACCCGTGCCGTGCTGCGAGCCCTCGACCTCGGCCTGCTCGACACCACCGAGCCCTGAGCCCACCGCCGAGACGACGGTGGGCTCACCGTGAGCTAGCCCGGCCACACCTCCGTGCAATGATCGGGTGCGCGGGGGACGTCACGACAGAGGTTGACCTGGGCGCCCGTAACCCTCTCATGCCAGCCGCTGGCCCCTTCCCACTCGATCAGAGTGCCGACGCCGCAGGCGTTGGGGCCTCGTATCTCGTCGTCGTTGGCGAAGCTGATCTTGACGACGACCTGCGCGAACACGCAGTAGCCGTCCCGGGCGATGTCGCGAACGTAGAATCCCCACACGACCCGAGTCTCTGAGCCACGACTCTGGAGCCTGAGGTCGCCGTTGATGCGACCGCCTCTCGCCTCCTTTATCCACTGAGGCTCGATGTCGAGCGCCGGAGCCATCGTCGTGCCCCCTTCAGGCGCTTGTGCTTCAGCAGCAGTCGAAGCTGATGGAGCCAGGATCACTGTCATCCCAGCGAGCAGTAGCGCCAGAAGAGCACGGGCAAATGTGGACGTCTGTGATCGCATCATCCGCTCATAGTCCGGCTGGTACGAAGGGTGGACAAGCCCTTCGGCTCTGCTCTAAATGCCGTATGCGGACGCTCGAAACGCGGTGACGATGCCCCTACGCCTGTGAGGTCTCGCACGGCTCGACCACGGGAGCACACCCGTTGCGGAGCAAACCAGCTCCGAGCTCGGTGAGGCAGTGCTGGACCGCGGTGCCGTTACGGTGTGTCGCGACCAGGCCGGCGTTCCGGAGCACGCTGGCGTGATAGCTCGCTGTCGCGGCCGAGACGTGGATCCGGCGTGCCAGCTCGTTCGTCGAGCAGCCGTCTGCCATCGCTTCCAGTGCTGCGGCGCGGGTACGCCCCAGCAACGCCTCGAGTGGTCGGCCTGTATCGGCCGGCGCCCACATTCGCATGGCCGCCCCCGGGTCGTACCGTGCGGGGTAGACGAGGAGAGCAGGGGTCGCCTCGTCCACGACGCTCTCGTAGAACCCGACGTGGTCGGCGAACACCGACGGGACCAGGACCAGCGAACGACCGGCAACCGCGACGTCCACCGGAGGCCCAGCCCGTGCGATCTCCAACACGGGCGGCTGCCAGCGGATGCGGGGGGCGAGGTTCCCGAGCAGCTCGTCCACCCCGCCGTCGGTCATCAGGCGGCCACGCATCGCCCGCTCGCTCTCCAGCTGGGCCTGGATGCGACTCCAGTAGGGCTCGATCGCCGTCGCGCTGTATCCGCCGAGCGAGGACACCAGGAACTGGCGCGCCCCGCGCACGCCCCGGTACAGGTCACGTAGCCACGCCCTTGTCCACGAGGTCGCTTCGCTCAGGACGGGACGGAGCGGCTCCAACTCGCATCGCAGGTGACGATCCGACAACCCGAGAAGCCGGTCGGTGGCCTCGTGGATCGATGGGCTCGGCCCGAGGAGGGTGAACAGGTCGACGAACGAGTCCTCCTGCACCAGGGCCAGGAGGGGGCGTACCTGGTCGGAGACCTGGTTCTGCACGCCTCGCCGCCACCCGTCGACCAGGGATCGAGAGGTGCGTCGCTGCAGGACGCTCAGACTGCACATGGTCTCGACCAGTGGGCCCCAGGACGTGTCGAGATGGACCCGGGCCAGGTCCTCGGCGGTGAAGTGGATGCTCAGCAAACCGGTCAGCTCGCCCTTGGCCTGCGACGCCGGGCGTGGCGCGGTCGTCTCACGTCTCGACCTCCCGGTCCTCGACTTGCCGGTGGCGACGATGCTCCCGGCTCGATTACCGGCAGGCAACCCTTTCGATGTCGTTCGAAAGGCCTGCGTCGCCCCTGCGGTCGCTGCCCCTGCTGGTCGGTCCGATCAGCCGCGTGCCCGCGGGATCGGAAGCGCTCGATCGACCAAGGTCGGTCAACTCCCGTGGGCCGATGCCAGCGCGGTGAGCGTGTGGCGGACGCGTTGCTCGCTGACCGGTCGGGCCGTGCCCAGGACCTGGGCGAACAGGCTGACGCGCAGCTCTTCGAGCATCCAGCGGGCGGTGCCGACGTCGGCACCGCTACGCCTGGACGGAGGGAGCCCGGCCACGAGATCGTCGTAGGCGGCTTCGAGCGCTCGCGCCCGGGCCATCAGGTCGCGGTCCCGGTCGGGCCGCTCGCGGAGCTTGTCGAGCCTGAGTCGGATGGCCTCGACGTACCGGGCCAGGTGCTGGAGGCGAGTGAGCCCGGTGGCGGTCACGAACCCGGGGTGGACCAGGCGCGACAGTTGGTCGCGGATGTCGGCGATCGCCGGCGCCAGCGCGGGCGGGGCGTTGCCGAGCCGGTCCTCCAGGGCGGACGCCGCGATCACGATGCCGGCCGCCTGCGCGGCGGCGGCGACGGCGAGCAGCGCCAGCCGGTCGCCGGCGGCCTGTTCCAGCCGGCGGTGGCCCTCCTCGTCCCACGCGGGGCCGCCCCGGGCGGCGAGGAGGCGGTCGGCGGCGCCGGTGACGCAGTCGGCGGCCAGGTCGGTCAGCCCGACGGCCCGTCCGGGTGCCCGCCGCCCAACGGCACCCAGCCCGGGCTCGGCGCGCAGGCGCCGCTCGACCTGGGATTGTGCCCGGGGCACGGCCAGGAGTAGCAGCCGGCGCGTGGCGGCCCACATCGACCGTTCCTGGTCGGCGGGGTTGGTCACGATGCGCACGCCGACGGTCTCGCCCTCGTCGACCAGGGTGGGATAGGCCATCGCCCGCGGACCCTCGCCCACATCGGTCTCGATCACCCGGGGCAGCGTGCCGCCTGGCCATGCTCGTAGCCCGCTTCGCTCGGGCTGGCCCGGGGTGGCAGCCGCGACGGCCCGCCGGGAGCGCTCGGCCAACGCCGCGGACAACGTGCCCAGGTCGCGGCCCGAGCCGACGACCGCACCGTCGGCGTCCTCGATGCTGAACCGCAGCCGCAGGTGCCGTGGCAGGCGGCCCATGTCGAGGTCGGCGGGAGTCACCGCCGTGCCTGCGAGCACCCCCAACCGCCGGGCCAGTACGTCGAGCAGGGGACCGTCGTGCGATGCCAGGCCGTCGAGCGCCTCCTCGGCACGCCCCTGCGCCGGCGCGAGCGCTCGACGGATCGGCTTCGGCAGCGTGCGGATCAGTGCGGTCACCAGCTCCAGGCGGTGGCCCGGAACGTGCCAGTCAAGGCTGGCCGACCCCGCCAGGCGGGGCAGCACGACCAGTGGGACGTGCACGGTGACGCCGTCTTCGTCGGCACCGGGCTCGAACACGTATGACAGGTCGAGCACCAGGTCGTCCTGGGCCCAGGTGAGCGGGAAGCCGGCGGTGTCGATCGCGGCGGCGTCGCGGCCGAGCAGGTCGTCGAGAGTGAAGGTGAGCGCGTCCCGATCGCGCCCCGCCGCGTCCTTCCACCAGCGGTGGAAGGCGCGGGACGACATGACGTCGGCCGGCACCCGCTCGGCGTACCGGTCGGCGAGGCGTTCGTCGCCCACGGCCAGGTCGGATCGTCGGGCCCTGGCCTCCAGGCCCCGTGCCGTGTCGAGCATCTGCCGGTTGGCCTCGGCGAACGGGTAGCGACCGTCGTCGTCCCAGTCGCCTGCCACCAGGGCATGGTCGACGAACATCGCTCGGGTCTGCGTCGGGTCGATCCGTTCGAGGGGCACTGTCCGGCTCGGCACAACCGGCAGGCCGTAGAGGGTCACCTGCTCGTCGGTCACCGCCATCCCCTGGCTCCGGCTCCAGCGCGGCTCGCCGTGGTGGCGTCTGACGAGGTGCCCGGCCAGGGGCTCGATCCACGACGGGTCGATCCGGGCAACCATCCCGGCCCACAGCCGTCCGGTCTCGACCAGCTCGCCGGCCATGACCCATGCCGGCGAGCTGCGGCTCATCACCGAGCGGGACGCGACCGTGAACCGGGCCTGCCGGGCACCGCGGAAGTCGCGGGTGGCGCGGTCCCACATGCCGACCTGCGACAGGAGGCCAGCCAACAGCGACCGGTGGACCGCGTCGGGCTCGGCGGCCCGGTCGTTGCGGCGCAGTCGCAGCTCGTGTGCCACCTCGCGGAGCTGGCGGACCAGGTCCTGCCACTCGCGGACCCGAACGTGGTTCAGGTGCTCGGCCCGACACATCCGGCGGAACGCGTTGCCGGACCGTGCCCGCTGCTCGGCGGCGAGGTGCTCCCACAGGTTCAGGTACGCCAGGAAGTCGGAGGCCGGCACCGCGAACCGGGCGTGCAGCTCGTCGGCCTCCTGCTCCTGGCCGGCGGGCCGTTCCCGCGGATCCTGGATCGACAGCGCGGCCACGATGACCGTCACCTCGCGTAGGCATCCGTTGGCCTCCGCTGCGAGCAGCATCCGCCCGAAGCGGGGGTCCACCGGCAGGCGTGCCATGCGCCGACCGTCGTCGGTCAACGTGAGGGCGGGGCGCTCCCGGGAACCGTCGACCGGACCGCCACGGCTGCGGCGGTCCGCACGGCTCAACATCTGTGGGGACAGGGCGCCGAGCTCGACGAGGAGGGCGACCGCGTCGCGCACGGCCCGGGCGTCGGGCGGGTCGATGAACGGGAACGACTCGACGTCGCCCAACCCCAGCTCGGTCATCTGCAGGATCACCGAGGCCAGGTTGGTGCGCAGGATCTCGGGCTCGGTGAACTCCGGCCGGGCGACGAGGTCGTCCTCGCTGTACAGGCGAAGGCAGATGCCGGGTGCGACCCGGCCGCACCGCCCCGAGCGCTGGTTGGCCGATGCCTGACTCACTGGCTCGATGGGCAGTCGTTGCAGCTTGGTCCGCCGGTTGTAGCGCGAGATCCGGGCGGTCCCGGTGTCGACCACATAGCGGACCCCGGGGACCGTGATCGACGTCTCCGCCACGTTGGTCGCCAGCACGATGCGGCGTCGGTGTCGGCCCGGGCGGAAGGCCCGCTGCTGCTCGGCGGCCGACAGCCGGGCGTACAACGGAAGGATCTCGGTGCCCGGCAGCTCCAGCTCGGCCAGCGCCCTGGCGGTGTCGTGGATCTCGCGCTGGCCACTCAGGAACACGAGGATGTCGCCCGGCCCCTCGCCGCGCAGCTCGTCGACCGCGAGCCGGATGGCGTCGACCTGGTCGACGCCGCGGGGCGGGGCGGTGGATCCGGGGCCGGGGTCGTCGCCATCGTCGTCGGCAGTCCTGCCCGGGACGGTGTCGCCGATGGGCCGGTAGCGGACCTCCACCGGGTAGGCCCGGCCGGACACCTCGACCACGGGCGCCGCGAAGTGGCCGGCGAACCGCTCGGTGTCGATGGTCGCCGAAGTGACGACGACCTTGAGATCCGGGCGGCGTGGCAGCAGGTCGCTCAGGTAACCGAGGAGGAAGTCGATGTTGAGGCTGCGCTCGTGGGCCTCGTCGACGATGATTGTGTCGTACCGGCGGAGCTGAGGATCGCTGCGAAGCTCTGCGAGCAGGATGCCGTCGGTCATCAGCTTGACCATGGTCCGCTGGCCCACCTGGTCCGAGAACCGGACCTTGTAGCCGACGAGGTCGCCGACCTCGGTGCCCAGCTCCTCGGCGATGCGCGCGGCCACGGTCCGCGCGGCAAGGCGGCGTGGTTGGGTGTGGCCGACGAGCCGCTCGGCGCCTCGCCCCAACTCCAGGCAGAGCTTGGGGAGCTGCGTGCTCTTTCCCGAGCCGGTCTCGCCGGCCACCACGACCACCTGGTGGTCGCGGATGGCTTCGAGCAGCGATGCCCGCTGCGCGGTGATCGGCAACGCCTCGGGGTAGGTCAACCGGAGGCGGTCGTCGGTCCCGGGCACGGCGCCAAGCTACCGGCCGACCGCCCACGGCCAGCGGTGGTTTCACCGCCAGGGTTCGTCGTCCACGGTGTCGTCGCGCAGCACGTAGCCGACGCCGCGCACCGTATGGATCAACCGGGCCGCCTCCGGGCCGAGCGCTCGGCGCATGGTGCTGATGTGCACCTCGACGAGGTTCTCGTCCACGACGTCGTAGCCCCAGACCAGGTCGAGCAACCTAGCCTTGGACAGCACGCGGCCGGCGTTGCGGGCCAGCGCCGCGAGCAGCGAGAAGTCCCGGGCGCCGAGGCGGACCTCGGCACCGGCCCACACCACCCGGTGCGCCGGCTCGTCCACCACGAGGCGCCCCACCTCCAGCACCAGCGACGACAACCGGCCGCCGCGACGCAGCACCGCATGCACCCGGGCGATCAGCTCGTCCACCGCGAAGGGCTTCACCAGGACGTCGTCGGCGCCGGCGCGGAGCGCGGCCAGGCGGTCCCTGAGATCGGTCTGGAGCGTCGCGAACACCAGGAGCGGGTCGCCCCGGCTCCGCAGCCGCCGCGCCAGCTCCCGACCGACGACCTCGCCGTCCAGGATCATCTCCATGACGACCAGATCCGGCAGGAAGCGCCCGGCGAGCCGGAGCCCCTCCTGGGCGGACCCGCAGGCCGCGGTCGCGTAGCGCGCCGCGTCGAGCGCGGCGACGACCCGGTCCCGGTATGTGCGGTCGTCATCGACGACCAGGATGCGCGGCGGCTGTTCCATCGGACCCCCCACCCCGCAATCGCCGGCGGGCGCCGCGGCGGTCCCAGTCTCTTCAGCCAGATCTCAGGCGGGCTAACGAGCCGCTAACAGGCCGCCACCTATGGTCGCCCGTCGTCCCGATCGACGACAGACGGCAGGGTGAGGCCCCGATCTGACGGTCCGCACCGGGAGGCTGCCGCGACGACACACGACAGCTAGAGCTCTAGGAGCACTCCATGCGTAGACGCATCCTTGTCCTTGCCATCGCCGTCGCCCTGATCGGCGGCGCCTGTGGCGACGACGACGGCGGCATCCTCGGCAACGCAGGGGAAGGCCAGGGCGACGCGCCGGCGCTTCCCGGCGGCGCTGGCGGTGCCGGCAGTGCGGGTGAGGGTGGTGGGAGTGGCTACACGGACGCCACGCGGGCCAACTTCATCACCACCTGCGCGACCTATCCGGGCGCGAGCAACTCGCTGTGCGAGTGCGCGTGGAACGGCGTCGTCCAGAGCGTGCCGTACGAGCAGTACCAGGAGTTCGAGTCGGCGATCGCCCAGGATCCCTCGACCCCGCTTCCCGGGTTCGTCATGGACGCGGTGTCCGCCTGCTCCTGACCGGCGGTCGCGTGGAGCGGCACCTCGATCAGTCGTCGGCCAGCGTCACCGGGGCCGTGACGAGCTCGTGGAGCAGGGCACGGGTCCGGTCCGCGTCGTCGCCTTTCCCGAACGGTGCTGCGGCGAAGTCGGTGACGCCGATGTCCGCGAGCGCCCCGATCCTGCGGCCGACGGTCGCCTCGTCGCCCACGATCGCGACGTCGCCCGGCCCGACTGCGCCCTCGAGGTCGAGCATCGCCCGGTACGACGGAAGCTGCCCGTAGATCGAGAACACGTGGTTGGCCCGCTCGCGGGCACCGTCGGGATCGTCGGTGACGCACACCGGCAGCGTGCACACCACCCGCGGGGCCGGCCGGCCGGCGGCGTCGGCCGCCTTGGTCAGGTTCGGGACGATGTGACCCGCGATCGTCTCCGGCCCGGTCATCCACAGGATCGTGCCGTCGGCGACCGCGCCCGCCAGCCGCAGCATCTGCGGGGCCAGAGCAGCGAGCAGCACCGGCACGTGGTGCTCACGAGGTGAGCTGAGGCCGACCTCGGCCCGCAGCGTCTCGCCTGTGAAGCTGACGCGACCCTCCCGCAGCAGCGGTACGAGCACGGCGAGGTACTCGCGCATGTGACGGGCCGGCTTGTCGAACGAGTAGCCGAACATGCCCTCGATCACGATCTGGTGCGACAGGCCGATGCCGAGCACCAGACGCCCACCGAGCGCAGCCTGGGTGGTGAGGGCCTGCTGTGCGAGCGCAGCCGGATGCCGCGGATAGGTCGGCACCACAGCCGTACCGAGCTCGATCCCTGGCACCTGGCTTCCGACCACGGCCAGCGCCGTGAGCGTGTCGAGACCGAAGATGTGGGGCATCCACGCCGATGCGAACCCGTCGGCCGCAGCGGCCTCGATCTGCTCACGCAGCTGGCTCAAGGCGTCGGGGCCGGGCGGAGGATCGGCCAAGGATGCCGCGATGCGCATGGGCTGGTCGGTCACGGTTGATCCCCCTCGATCTCGGCCACCGCCGGCTCCGACGGCCCGTTGATCTTTCTCCACACGCCTTGCACGGCGCCATTGCCGGCTGGACCATGCGCGGTCGGCGGTCGTGGACCGCCCCGCCGACTGCTCCGGTTCACCGTGACGTGACGAGGTCGTCGAATGACGACGGCCACGCGTCGTCGACGCGTTGCATGGCGGAAATCCGAGCGGGGTCCTCGGCCGAGGGTTCCAGGTCCTGCCTCCAACGGAATCGGAACTCCCAGAGGCCGGTCGCTGCGAACAGGCAAGCTGCGACCACGTCGAATTGCCCGAAGGTGTACTTGCGGCCAGCACCGGAGTCGCGTGTCTTCTGGACCTCGACTTTGAAGTCGCCGTTGGCGTAGCGCCTGTGGCTCGCTGTCTTGCACTCCACGAGCAGTTCCTGGCCATCGGCCAGACAGACGTCGAAGTCGGGTTGCCCGTCAGCGTCGATCGCTTCGACACTCGCCACGATCGGGTCGGCGACCAGCGCTGCATGGAGATGGTGCTCCGCGACGCCGCCCCTGACGGCGATCCCGAGGCGGAAGTTGGTCTCGACGATGTCGAGGATCGTCGCCGCGTCGACGCCGAAGAAGGTCTCGAGGTTGTGTGGTTCAGACTCGGGAGTCCTGAACGTCTCGGCCAGCTTCCCGCGAAGCGCCGGGTTCAACCCCAGCGCCGTTGCCTTGGCCTCGAACCGCACGTAGTCGAGCAACCGGTCCGCCCGGAATCCCACGAGCGACTCGAGACCCTCCCAACTGGGACGGCGCCGCGCACCCTTCTTCTCCCTCTCCCACGTCGCCCAACCGTGTTGGGCTGCTGCGGCAACGTGACGGTCGCGGTAGTAGACCGAGATCCCCATCGGGAGGTCCTCGTGAACGAGCGGGTCCAGCCCCACGATGAACTCTTCGTCAGCGTCGATAGCGAGAATCAGCGTCACATCGACGCCCGCCACGTCTCGGGCAATGAGATTCTCCTCATCACGCCCGCGAACCGGGTCGCCAAGCCGGATCTGGGTACGTCGCTCGTCAGGCGGTCGGTTCCTCGTCACCCGTCGCGTCGTGGTGAACGGGTACACGAGCAGTCCGTACCGGCGCCCGGCGCCATCTTCGGCACCGAAGTAGACCGGCGCCACTCGATGGTCGCGGAACCAGCACGAGCCCGCCAGCCATTCCTCAGGACTCGTTCGCTTCCTCCGACGCCATCCGTCGACGCATGCAGCGTCAACGTCGGTCTGGAACGGCTCCCGAGCTCGCGGGCCTCCGCTACTTCGTGCACCGGCGCCCGCTGCCCGCCTTGCGACGGGCGGCCGACCTCGTCTTTCCGACGGAGCGGGTCGCCGTGTTCGTGGACGGGTGCTTCTGGCATGGCTGCCCCTCCCACGGTCGCGGGGAGATCCGCGCGAACATCTGGTACTGGCCGGCGAAGATCGCCAGTAACCAGCGACGAGATCGGGACACCGACGAGCAGCTCCTTCGCGCGGGGTGGGTTTTGCTGCGATTCTGGGAACACGAGGACCCTGAGGCGACCGCAAGGCGGATCAAGGAAGCGGTCCTCAGCCGTCGCTGACAGCGCGATCGCCGAGGCGGGCGGGCACGGGTCGCGGAAGGTGCTGGAGGTGCCGTTCGGGCTACCCGTAGAAAGGTAACCTCTATCCGGCTGGCCGCTTCCGGGCCTGCGCTCGGTCGGAGGTCGGCGTGGCGAAGGCAGCATGACGGGATCCGTGGCGAGGACAGTCGAACGGCCGGCCGGTTCCAAGCTGGCGGCGTTGGTGGCGGACCAGATGGTCGGCGACATCGCCGAGCGGGGGTGGCCGAGCGGCGAGATCGTGGGCTCCGAGACCGAGCTGCTCGCACGCTACGGCGTGAGCCGGGCGGTGTTCCGTGAGGCCGTGCGCCTCCTCGAGCACCTCCACGTGGCGAGGATGCGCCGGGGCCCCGGCGGCGGGCTGAGGGTGCTGGCGCCGACCGTGGACTCGGTGACCGATGCGGTGTCGGTGTACCTCTACTACGTCGGCGCCGAGATCGACGAGGTGTTCGAGGCCCGGCTAGCGCTGGAGGAGGTCGCGGCCGAGCTGGCGCCCGAGCGGATCGACGAGGCGCAGATCGCCGAGCTGCGGGGCCTGGTGGAGCGGGAGGAGGCAGGCGACGTCCGTGACCACCGCGAGCTCCACAACCTGGTCGCCACGATCTCGGGCAACCCGGCGCTGGCGTTCTTCGTCGACCTGTTGAACCGGGCGACGCTGCTGTACCTTCCGGCGGGGTCGACCCTGTCGCAGGAGACGCGCACCGCGTCGACTGCAGCGCATGCCGCGATCGTGCGGGCGATCCTCGCCGACGAGCCCGGCCGGGCCCGCAGCCGGATGCGCAGGCACCTGCTGGCCGAGGCCGAGTACCTGCGGTCGCGGCGGCCGTCGCGGCGCAACCTGGCCGACCTTCCCGAGGTGGTGGGGCGCAGCGCCAAGCGGGCCGAGCAGACCGCCCGCGAGATCCTCCGCCACGTGGGCGGGAACGGCTGGCCCGTCGGCAGGCTGTTGGGCTCGGAGGCCGAGCTGATGGCCCGGTACGACATCAGCCGGGCGGTGTTGCGCGAGGCGGTCCGGGTGCTGGAGCACCACCAGGTCGCGTCGATGCGGCGGGGACCGGGTGGCGGGTTGTTCGTCGCCGAGCCGGGCGTCGAGGCCATCACCGACGCCGTCGCCTTGCAGATCGACCGGTTGGGCATCCAGCCCCAGCACCTGATGGAGGTGCGTGGCGCGGTCGAGATGACGGTGCTCGATCTGGTGATGAAACAGCTGGACGACGATGGGGAGGCCCGGCTCCGTCTGGCCCTGGAGGCCGAGGCGGCCGCCACCCACGACGACTTCCTGGTGATGGGCCACGACCTGCACGGCGTACTGGCCACCGTGACCGGCAACCGGGTGATCGAGCTGTTGGTCCTGGTGCTCGTGCGGCTCCAGCGGTTCCACGGCGCGACCCCGCCCGAGCTGGTCGGCGCGGTGCCGACCCAGGACGTGATGGACGTCCACGCCCGCATCGTGGACGCGATCGTCGACCGCGACCTCGACCTGGCCCGCCACCGCATGCGCCGCCACCTCGATGCCCTCGTCCGCTGGACCCGGTGAGCCGCGCTGAGCACCCGGATGTCTCCGGATCGGTGCACATCCGGTACACAGAACGGATGAGCACCGTCGAGCTGTCGTCGCCGCGTGCGGGGGTTGCCCTTGTCACGCTGAACCGCCCGGAGCGGCTGAACGCCATGAGCCACGAGTTGGTTGCCGAGCTCCATGCGACCCTCGACGAGGTCGGTCGGGATCGGGGCACCCGGGTGATCGTGCTGACCGGCGCAGGTCGGGGCTTCTGCGCGGGTCTGGACCTCAAGGACGCCGGCCGTCCACCGGGGGTCGACGGGCTCGGGCGGGTCGAGGCCGGCATGGTCGGCCAGCAGCACATCGCGGCACTGGTGCCACGGTTGCGCTCGCTGCGCCAGCCGGTGATCGCCGCGGTCAACGGGGCGGCTGCCGGCGGAGGGTTGGCGTTGGCGCTGGCCTGCGACGTGCGGTTGGCGGCGCCGGAGGCCAGGTTCAACGTAGCGTTCGTCCGGATCGGCCTGTCCGGTTGCGACATCGGCGTCAGTTGGCTGCTGCCCCGGCTCATCGGTGCGTCGCGGGCCTTCGAGCTGATGCTGACCGGCCGCATCGTCGACGCCGCGGAGGCCGACCGGCTGGGGATCGTCTCCCGCGTGGTGGAGGGCCGTCCCGCGGTCGATGCTGCGCTCGACGTGGCCGACGAGATCCTGGCCAACAGCCCGACCGGCGTGTGGATGACCAAGGAGGTCATGTGGAGCCAGCTCGAGGTGGGCAGTCTCCAGGCCGGCATCGACCTCGAGAACCGCACGCAGATCATGACCTCGATGACCGACGACATCCGCGAGGCCATCAGCGCCTTCGTCGAGAAGCGCTCACCCCACTTCGGTCCCACCTGACAGCCGTCCCGGGACGAGACGGGACGAGGCGGACGAGATGGACGAGACGGACCCGGCACGACGTCCACCCGAGGCAATCGCGAACGTCGGCCCGAGCCCGAGGCGATG